>JAGAYN010000007.1 GCA_017940465.1 Bacteroidales bacterium
ATGCCTAACTCCTTGGATACCTGTTTCGCACTCTTGCCCGAAAGGCATCTTCTCACCGCCTGCTCTCGCTCTTTTACACTGTGTCTTTTGCTCATAACAAAACCCCGAAAGTTTTTTGTCCAACTTTCGGGGGTCATTACAATTCCCGCGCTCTTTTTTATATGTTGTCTGAAATGAGATATAGTATTAACCAAATTAAAAAAAAAAACAACATGATACGAAGACTGATTTTCTTCTCCCTACTCTTGGCCGTCATGCCCTTGAGCAGTATGGCCTACGATTTCTCCGCCGTCTCTCCGAGCGGGCATACGCTGTATTACGACATCGTCTTTGGCGGGGTGTGGGTAACACAGCCAAACGTTGGGGAACCATATTGGGACGAAGGCACCAAGCCCTCGGGAGAACTTGTCATCCCCGCCAGCGTTACCTACAATGGTGCCACCTATGCGGTTACCGATATCGCTTACTATAGTTTCTATGACTGCGACAGTTTGACGTCTGTCACCATTCCCCATTCGGTTGCCCGTATTAGGGATTTCGCCTTCTGTGGCTGCACACGATTGACTTCGCTGACCCTCCCCGATACTATGGATTACATAGGCGAGGACGCTTTCGCCGGCTGCTCGGGCTTGATAACGGTGTCTGTCCCTCAATGCAACAGCATTGGCGATGGGGCTTTTTACAATGTCTACCACATCGAGTATCATGGTAATGCCGGGGGTGCTCCTTGGGGTGCCAAGTATATGAACACCCGTGACGGCGATTTCATCCACTCCAACACCACCAAGGATACCCTGGTGCGCTACATCGGCAGTGGCGGAAGCGTGACCATCCCCTCAACGGTCAGAGTGATTCTCGACGAGGTCTTCTACCGCAACAGCACCGTAACCGAAATCACCATCCCCAGCCAGGTGGAGCAAATCGGGATAGCCCCAGAGCCCGAATGGGATGCCCCCCAGGCTTTCCGCGCCTGCGCAGCGCTCACCACGGTGAACTTCAACGCCGTCAACTGCCGCAATGCGGCTATTGAAAGGGGGCCGTTCCGCGACTGTCCGCTCCTCACCACGCTGAACATCGGCGAGGGCGTTACCCTAATCGACTATGCCATGTTCGAAGGCTGCAGGGCGCTTTCTTCGCTGGTTATCCCGAACTCGGTTTCCCGCATCGGAGCATTTGCGTTCGAGGATTGCATCGGGATTCCATCTATTCATATCCCGAGGTCTGTGACCGAGATTGAAGCGGAGGCCTTTTGGTACTGCCGCTTTTCCTCCATGTCGGTCGACAGCGAGAATCCGGTCTACGACAGCCGCGACAACTGCAATGCCATCATCGAGACTGCCACCAACACACTGGTGCACGGATGCGCCAATACGGTGATTCCCAATACAATCAGTAGGATTGGTGTAGTGGCATTCGTGTTCTGCTCCGACTTGACTGCTATCGCCTTCCCCGAATCTGTTAGGGTGATAGGGGAAGGTGCATTTAATGAGTGTACAGGATTGGCCTCTGTCGCCATGGGCAACGCCATAGACAGCATAGAGGACGGTGCTTTCGATGGTTGCAGCAGCCTCACATCCATCACCATACCAAGTTCGGTTACCTATGTTGGCAGACGTGCCTTTAATGGCTGCAGCGGTCTGGATACCCTTCATTTCAATGCTGTTGATTGCCAGATGCATGTGTTCTTAGAGGATGATGGAGAAGGGGGGAGTTGGAAGTTCCCAATGTTTGGCGGCTGCGGTGAGTTTGTCTTGACGATAGGGGAGGATGTTACAAGAATTCCCGATATGATGTTCTACGACGACACCGTCAGAAGATGGGACTACGACAACAATACGCGCATAGAAGGTACCTCGTTTGCGTTGACGGCCATCGTCTCCCGTGCCACCGTTCCCCCTGTGGTGGGGCGGGATGCATTCTACCTGACCGACCGCCGGATTCCGCTCACCGTGCCCTGCGGCGCGGAGGTGGCCTACCGCGCCGACAGTGCGTGGTCGGAGTTTACCAACATTCAGTGCACGGATGAGGCGGGCATTGGCGAGGTGGCGGAAGCGGACGATGTCCGTGTGTGGAGTTCCGGGGGGCGCATACACATAGGCGTGCAGGCCAGCCTGCCAGTGGAGGCCAGGGTCTACGACATGATGGGCCGCCGCGTGGCAACAACCGTCGCCGTGGGCAATGATGCCAGTGTGGCGGTGCCTGCCGGCGTCTACCTGGTGAAGGTGGGCACTCTGCCGGGACGGAAGGTGGTGGTGATGTGAAGCACGGCAAAGGAAGCCAAGGAGCCAAGGCGATGTCGCCTTGGCTCCTTGGCTTTTTTTTGTTTCGGGGAGGGGAGGGTCAGTTTTCTTCCGGGGCGGGCTCCGGGGCTGGTTCGGCGGCGACGGCTTGGTCGAGGGCTTTGGAGGTCTCGCCTTTTTCGATGTTGAAGAAGACGTGGTCGTTGTCGGCGGTGATGCGGATGGTGTCGCCGGGGAGGATGTCGGCGCGGATGATTTCGTCGGCGAGGTCGTCCTCGATGTAGCGTTGGATGGCGCGGCGGAGGGGTCGGGCGCCGTAGTTTTCGTCCCAGCCTTTGGCGACGATGAAGTCCTTGGCCTGTTCGTCCATCGCGACCTCGAAGCCCATTTTGCGGATGCGTGAGAAGAGGCCGCGGAGTTCGATGTCGATGATGCGGTGGATGTCTTCGCGTTTGAGGGAGTTGAAGTAGATGATGTCGTCGATGCGGTTGATGAATTCGGGTGCGAAGGTTTTCTTGAGGCTTTTCTCGATGACGTCGCGCTGCATGTTGGAGCGTTCGGCTTCGCGGCTGGCGGTGGAGAAGCCTACGCCGATGCCGAAGTCTTTCAGCTGGCGGCTGCCGATGTTGGAGGTCATGATGACGATGGTGTTGCGGAAGTCGACCTTGCGGCCGATGCCGTCGGTGAGCTGTCCGTCGTCGAGGACCTGCAGGAGGACGTTGAAGACGTCGGGGTGGGCTTTCTCGATTTCGTCGAGGAGGACGATGGAGTAGGGTTTCCTTCTTACGCGTTCGGTGAGTTGTCCGCCTTCTTCGTAGCCCACGTAGCCCGGGGGGGCGCCGATGAGGCGGCTGACGGCGAATTTCTCCATGTATTCGCTCATGTCGATGCGTATCATGGCGCTTTCGGAGTCGAAGAGGTAGCGGGCGAGGATTTTGGTGAGGTAGGTTTTGCCGACGCCTGTGGGGCCGAGGAAGAGGAAGGAGCCGATGGGGCGGTTGGGGTCCTTGAGGCCGGCGCGGTTGCGGCGGATGGCTTTGGCTATCTGGCTGATGGCTTCGTCCTGGCCTACGACGCTGCCTTTGAGTTCGCTTTCCATGGAGAGGAGGCGTGCCTGCTCGCTTTCGGCGATGCGTTCGACGGGCACGCCGGTCATCATGGCGACGACGGCGGCCACGTCCTGTCCGGTGACGCGCACGTGGCGTTCGCGTTCGTCGTTTTCCCACTGGCGTTTGAGGTCGGAGAGTTTGCTTTCGAGGTCGCGTTCCTGGTCGCGCAGTTCGGCGGCTTCGCTGTAGCGTTTGGTGGCGAGGACTTCTTTTTTCTGTGCGCTGACGCGTGAGACTTCTTTTTCGAGGGTGACGATGTCGTCGGGCACGCGCATGTTGGCGATGCGGACGCGCGAGCCGGCTTCGTCGAGGGCGTCGATGGCCTTGTCGGGCTGGAGGCGGTCGGAGACGTAGCGTTCGGTGAGTTCGACGCAGGCTTTGAGGGCCTCGTCGGTGTATTGCACCATGTGGTGCTCCTCGTATTTGTCCTTGATGTTGGTGAGTATCTCGAGGGTCTCTTCGGCGGTGGCGGGTTCGACGAGGACTTTCTGGAAGCGGCGCTCGAGGGCGGTGTCCTTCTCGATGTACTGGCGGTATTCGTCGAGGGTGGTGGTGCCGATGCACTGTATGACGCCGCGGGCGAGGGCGGGTTTGAACATGTTGCTGGCGTCGAGGCTTCCGCTGGCGCTGCCGGCGCCGACGATGGTGTGGATTTCGTCGATGAAGATGACGATTTCGGGGTGTTTCTCGAGTTCGCCGATGACGGCTTTCATGCGTTCCTCGAACTGGCCGCGGTATTTGGTGCCGGCGACGAGGGAGGCGAGGTCGAGGCTGAGCAGGCGCTTGCCGAAGAGGGTGCGGGGCACTTTGCCTTCGGCCATGCGGATGGCGAGGCCTTCGGCGATGGCGCTTTTGCCGACGCCGCTTTCGCCGATGAGGATGGGGTTGTTTTTCTTGCGGCGGGAGAGGATTTGTGCGATGCGCTCCAGTTCGCGCGTGCGTCCGACGATGGGGTCGAGCTTGCCTTCCTCGGCCAGTTTGGTGAGGTCGCGGCCGAAGTTGTCGAGGGCCGGGGTGCCGCTTTTGGAGGCGGCGGAGGCGGTGCGTGGGTGGCTGGAGGGGTCGGCGAAGACGTCGTCGTTGTCGTCCTCGGAGGTCTGGCTCCCGAAGTCGGGCATGTCGCCGGGCTGGATGGCGTTGTCGCCGCGGACGTGCCGCGAGAAGCGCTCATAGTCGACGCCGTTTTTGCCGAGGAGGTTGGCTACGAGGTTGTCGCCGTCCTTGAGCATGGCGAGGACGAGGTGTTCGGTGCGGATGTCGGGCGATTTGAGCTGGATGGATTCGAGGTAGCTGAGGCGGAGGACTTTTTCGGTCTGGCGGAGCATGGGTATTTCGCTGTCTTCGGCGTAGCGTATGTCGGCCTGGGCCTGGCTGACCTGGCTTTCGATGCGTTCGCGGACGGAGCCGGTGTCGACGCCGAGGGCGCGGAGCATGGCGAGGGCGGAGCATTCGGGGATGCGGGCCACGCCGAGGAAGAGGTGTTCCACGCCGATGCCTCCGTTCTTGAGGCGTATGGCTTCGTCGCGGCTGAAGGCGATGGCTTTGCGGGTGTTTTCGCTGAGGTTGGCTTCCATGTTGTCTTTGTTTTCGGGGTGCAAAATTACGACAAAAAGGGTTACTGCAATTTCCGTGCCAGGGAATGTTATCAACAGGGTGCTGTGGATAGGCTTGTGAGCCACTCTCCGGGAAAGTGGCTCACAAGCGTCCATATCGGTTCTCAGTCGAAGTAAATACTTAGGGGATACCTACCGGATACCTATGGGGTCGCTACCGGATACGGGCGTCGATGGCCTGGCAGATGCGGTGGTTGGTGTCGGCGATCTGCTCGCTGCCGTCGATGCTGACGAGGAGTCCGGAGACGCGGTAGTAGTCGAGCACGGGCTGTGTCTGGAGGTCGTAGAGCTCGATGCGGTGGCGGATGATGTCCTCGGTGTCGTCGGAGCGGCCGCTGATGGCGGCGCGTTCGTGGATGCGGCGGACGAGTTCGTCGCGCGGGAGGTCGATGGCGATGACGAGGTCGATTTTGCGTTGGAGCTTTCCGAAGATGAACTCGAGGGTCTGTGCCTGTGCCACGGTGCGAGGGAAGCCGTCGATGATGCAGCCTTCGGGGCGTCGGGGCTTGCCTTTGCGGTGCACGTCCCAGGGGTCGTCCTGGGAGTCGGGGTCGGGGTGGGTGCTGCGGGTGCGGAGTGCGCGGTCGAGGAGCGGGACGACGATGTCGTCGCCCACCAGGTCGCCGCGGTCCATGATGGCTTTGGCCCGCTGGCCTACAGGGGTTTGCAACTTCACCTCCTGCCGGAGGAGGTCGCCGGTGGAGATGTGCAGCAGGTCGTATTTCTCGGCCAGGAGGCCGGCCTGTGTGCCTTTTCCGGCCCCCGGAGGGCCGAAGATTACGAGGTTGTCCATGGGGTGTTGGTGTTTAATGGTTTTTTCATTTGGTGTACCAGTTCTTGAATTCGGCGACGCGTGCCTTGGGGATAATGATGCGGTCCGGGGTGGGTACGAGGAGGGTGAGCGCGAGTTTGGAGATGGGCCAGAGGGCGATCTCGCTGATGGCGCTGTGGGCGACGATGTACTGGCGGTTGGCACGGAAGAAGAGGTCGGGGTTGAGGATGTCCATGATGGCGTCGAGGGGCTTGTCGATGACGTGCTCGTGGCCGTTGTGGAGGATGGCGCGCGTGATTTTGTCCTCGAGGTAGAGGCAGGCGATCTGCTTGATGTCGACGGGCACCAGTTTGTCGCGCAGGGGGATGAGGAGGTGCGATTTGTAGGTGTGGCTGCCGACGGAGGCGGAGGGCTGGGGGAGGGGATGCTGCTGGGTGGGGGCGAGGGTGTTCAGCTTATCAAGGGCGCGGCGCAGGTCTTCCGGGGTGATGGGTTTGAGGAGGTAGTCGATGGAGTTGACCTTGAAGGCTTCGAGGGCGTATTGGTCGTAGGCGGTGGTGAAGATGATGGGGCAGTGGATGCCGACGCTGTCGAAGATGCGGAAGGAGAGTCCGTCGGCGAGGTGTATGTCCATAAAGACGAGGTCGGGCATGGGTTCCTGCTGGAGGTATTCGATGCTTTCCTCGATGCTTTCAAGGGTGGCGCTGATGTGCCCTTCGGGGCATTGCACGGCCAGCAGGCGCTGCAGGTGGCGCGCGGCGACGGGTTCGTCTTCTATGATAAGGATGTTGCTCATTTGTGGGTTATGATGGGTTATAGGTTATAGGGTTTGTTGGGATTTGGATTAGGGGTTGTAGAGGGGGATTTCGACGGAGAAGGTGACGCCGTCGTTGTTGATTTCGATGTTTTCGCCGTTGAGGAGGCGGTAGCGCTGGGCGAGGTTGGAGAGGCCGACGCCGGCACTGGTCTCGCTGTCGGTCTTGGGCTGGATGGGGTTGGAGACGCGGATGGTTTTCCGGTGGGTGGACTGGATGGTGATGCAGAGGGGGTGGCGTTGCGAGATGACGTTGTGCTTGATGGCGTTTTCGACGAGGAGCTGCAGGCTGATGCCGGGGAGGCGGAGCCCGAGGAGGGAGGGGTCCACGCGCTCGTCCACGCGGAGGTTGTCGCCATGCCGTATCTGCATGATATATATATAGGAATGGGTGAAGCGGAGTTCCTCGTCGAGCGACACATCGGTCTGTTCCTGGATGATGTAGCGGTAGGTGGCGGCGAGTTCGTGCAGGTAGCGGTGTGCGCCGGCCTGGTCGGTTCCTATGAGGCCGTCGAGGGTGTTGAGGGAGTTGAAGAAGAAGTGGGGCGATACCTGCCGCTGGAGGGATACGTAGCGTCCGAGCACGTTCTCGGTCTGCAGTCGCTCGTTCTCGAGCACGATGCTGTGCTGTTTGGTGAGGTTGGCTATGAGTTGGGAGACGAGGAAGGCGATGAAGCCTGCCGCGAGGTTGGAGGTGAGGGTAAGGTAGAAGGGGTTGGAGGTGGTGTCGTAGATCATGCCTTCCAGACGGAAACTGATGTCGGTGAAGGCCGCCGACACCGCGAGGGAGCCGAGAAGGGAGAGGAGGAAGCGCTGCAGGGGTGCTTTACCCAGGCGGTAGATCCAGAAGTTGAAGAGGTAGACGAGGAGGAACAGCACGAGGCTGGAGAGGAATATGTAGACAAGGTTGAGGCGTGGGTTGAGCCGCTGCCCTTCTCCGGATACGCCTCCGAGCACCATGACGCCGGTGAGCACTACTGCCGAGAAGGCGGCCAGGAGCATGGCCCAGCGGTAGCCGTAGGGCTGGAATCCCAGCCCGCCCCAGCGGGGCACGGGGGAGTGCTTGTGTCCGCTCATCGGGCGTTGTAGGGTTTGAACTTACGGATGAACTGGAGGGAGAGGGTGGCGGTGACGAAGTAGAAGGCCGCCTGTATCCACAGGGCCAGGTATTCGTGGCGCACTTCGGCCAGGGCGGCGCCCATGGAGGAGATGCGTACATAGCCCTGGATGCCGGGAGTGGAGGGGAATAGATAACTGAAGGCGAGCCAGAAGCGGGGCATGTTGCTCTGCGGCCACACGATGCCGCTGAGGAAGAAGAGCAGCACGCTGAAGAAGACGCAGCAGAGTACACCGCTCATCTTCTGGCGGACGAAGAGGTTGCCGAAGGTCATGCCGAAGAAGGTGACGGCAAGGACGAATGGGAGGAGGAAGGCGATGAGTGTGCGGAGGTTGCCCAGTTGTGGGAGTGCGAACCAACGGGGTATGAGCCAGAGGTCGAGGAGGGTGATGGGGATGTAGATGAGGATGAAGCAGAGGGCGCGGCCGATGGTGACGCGGTAGGTGCTGCGGGTGCGGAGACGCGGTGGGATGAGGTGGAGTGCACGGCGGTTTTCGCTGGCGTCGCCGCACATGATGGTGATGCCGATGAAGAGGGTCTGGTGGATGACAATCATCAGCAGGGCCGGCAGGAAGAAGGAGGCGAAGCCCATGGAGGGGTTGTAGAGCTTGACGTCGTCGTAGACCACGGGCTGTATCATCTCGGTGGCCTGCTGCCCGGTGAGGCCGGTCATGGCGTAGCGTTCCAGTTCGATGGTGTGCATCTCGTCGATGAGCACGTTGTTGCCACCGAGTAGTGCGTTCTTGTAGTAGAGGAAGGAACTCATGTCGCAGAAAAGGGCCACGCGTGCGGTGCGCATCTCGGCCAGTCGCGAGGAGAAGTCTTTTGGGAAGTAGAAGACGGCATGCACGTCGTGGCTGCGCATGAGGTGGCGTGCCTCTTCGAGGGTGGCGCACTTGTAGGCCACGTGCAGCTCGGGGGTGGCGTCCAGTTTGTGGATGTAGCGCTTGGAGAGTTCGCACTGTGCCTGGTCTACCACGGCCACAGGCAGGCTGACGACGGCCTCGTTGCGGTAGACGAAGCAGAAGACGATGGGGTAGAGGACGGTGGCGACAAAGAATACGAGCATCACCATGCGGTCGGTGAAGACGCGTCGCACTTCTGCGCTGAAGACGTCCCAGATGTCGTGTAGGTTGTTGATCAGGCGGTTCATGCGTGGGTGCTCCTTTCGCATTGTTTGTTCAACATGAAGGCTCCCGCCAGCAGCGGCAGGCCGAAGAGGAGGAGGGCACATAGGTGGGGCCAGTAGTGGCCGAAGCCGTTGCCGAAGACTGCGATGTCGCGATAGGCGAGGTAGTAGTGGCGTATGGGGTAGAGCCAGCTGAGGCTCTCGAAGAGGCGGGGCATAGATTCGACGGGAAAGGAGAAGCCGCTGAGGGAGAAACTGAGGGCTCCGTACACGGCAGTGACGCCCATGGAGAGGGGCGGGTCGTCGATGCTGCAGGCGATGAAGATGCCGGCGCTCTGGGCGGCGGCGATGAGCAGCAGGGTGGTGAGCACCAATGCCGGCCAGCTGCCTTCAAAGGGGAAGTGCATGGGGCCGAACATGAGGAGGTTTCCGGTCAGGGTGAGCAGGCTGTACCACAGCGTGTAGGGGAGGAACTTGCCCGTCACCGCCTTCAGGCCGTTCCCGCCCGCGCGGTTCATCCAGTTGCGCAATGTGCGCTCCTGCCGCTCGCGGCCGATGAGGTAGACGGTGTGCAGCAGCACGATGAAGGCGACGATGGCGGGGAAGAGGGTGGTCATGAGGTAGATGCGGTAGCTGGTCCAGGGGTTGCCGATGGGGTGGGTGTCGAGCTCTATGGGCTGGATGAGTCCCATGATCTGCTCTTCCTCGAAGCCTTTCTTCCGCAGCACTTCGCGTTGCACGGCGCCGGCGGCGAGCATGCCGAGGGTGGCCAGCTGGCGGTAGGAGAGCGATCCGGCCAGCAGGTAGGCGGTGTTGGTGTAGAGGCCGAAGTGGGGCGCGTGGAACTGCAGCACCTCGTTGTAGGTGCCCTTGGGTATCTCGTAGAAGGCGAATATCTCGCCCCGCTGCATGGCTTTGCGGGCTTCGGTGTGGTTGTCGTAGACGGCCACGACGTGCACCCCCTGGGTGGCGTTCATCTCGTGGCACACGCGGCGCGAGAGGTAGCTGTGGTCCATGTCGACCACCGCAACGGGCAGGTTCTGCGGCTGTCCCTCGTTCATCAGGGTGGCGAAGAAGACGAACGACAGAATGATGCCGAGCGTCAGGATGACCAGGTAGCGCGGCTGGCGCCAGATGCGGCGCAGTTCTCTGTGGATGACCCGTCTCACGCTGTGCTTCTTTGGGGGATTAGCGTTGCTTGTCGAGGATGGCGGTCATGCCCGGACGCAGGCCCTCGATCTCTCCGCTGGGCACCACCTTCACGTCGAAGCTCTTCACGTCGTACTGTCCGTTGGTCTTGGTGGCGCGCCAGGTGGCGTAGCTGGCCATGGCCTGCACCTTGGTGACGGTGCCCTGGAAGGGGGTGTCGCCGATGGCGGGCACGCGGATCTGGACGCTCTCGCCGCTTTTGAGGTCGTTCAGCAGGTCCTCGCGGACGCTGAAGAAGAACCAGCAGTCGCTCTGGTCGAGGATGGACATCACGGGCGAGCCGGTGCCGATGAGGTCGCCCAGCTTGGCATAGACCTCCACCACCTCGCCGTCGCAGGGGGCGATGAGGTAGCTGTCGTCCAGGTAGCTCTGCACCTCGGCCACGGCGCCTCCGGCCTGGTTCACCAGCGCGGCGGCGGCGGCGATGTCCTCTTTCTGGGCCCCTTCCTTGGCCATGAGGTATTGCTGCTCGGCGGCGGCGCAGTCGGCCTGGGCCACTTTGTACTGCGCGTCCACCTCGTCGAACTTCTGTGCGCTGACCACGCCCTTGTCGTAGAGCCCTTTCACGCGGTCGTAGCTCTTCTTGTAGACCTCCACGGCGGCTTTGGCTTTCTGCCACACCTGGTAGGCCATCTGTATCTGCTGCTCGCGGGCTCCGTGTTGGGCCTTGAGGCTTTGGGCACTGGCGGCGTTGCGCACGGCGGTGGCCTGCTGCATCTTGGCGTCCACCTGCGGGCTGAAGATGTGGGCCAGCGTGTCGCCTGCGCGTACGTGGGCGCCTTCTTTTACATACAGGCTGTCGATGCGGCCCGGCACCTTGTTGCTCACGCGGTACTCGCTGGCGTCGGCTTCGCCCATGATCATCTCTTTCTGGGGACGGATGGCGAAGAGGCCCACCAGCGCCACTATCACCACGGCCGAGATCACCACGGCCAGTCCGGCTATCAAACTCTTGTTGTTCTCTTTCATATTGGATGTTGTTTCTTTGCTTATTTACCCATGGCCTGATTGAGGTAGAGGCGACCCATCTCGATCTCGATGCCGGCGTCGAGCACCTCCCCCTTGGCCTGCAGCCAGGCGGTCTGCGCGGCCATCAGGTCGCTGCTGCTGGCCAGGCCCGACTTGAAGCTCTCGTCGGCCAGCTTGAGGTTCTCTTCTGCATGCCCCAGGTTGCTCTCGGCCTGCGCCAGTTTCTTGTAGGCCACCTCAAGCTCGTAGGCCAGTTTGTTCACCTGCAGCGCGATCATCTCCTCCGCCTCGGCTATCTGGTAGGCCACCTCGCGCCGCTTGTGCCTGGCGGCTTTCACCGAGTAGAAGGCGCCCGGGTGCAGGATGGGGATGTTCACCACCACGCCTGCCATGAGGGTGCCGTTGAACGAGTTGTCGAATCCGTTGAAGACGTTGGGGTTGGTGACCAGGTAGCCGCCCGTGACGGCCACGTTGGGCAGCAGGGTCGAGGTGGCCATGCGGATGCCTTGCTGCGCCACGCTGTCGCTGATGCGGAGCATCTTCATCTCGGCGCGGTTGGCGTAGACCGAGTCCATGTCCGGCTGCGGCCGCGGAGCGAGGGCCAGGCTGCCGTGGGCGCCGTCGGCCAGGGGGCCGCCGCTGCCGCCCACCGAGACCTCGAAGAGCGTGTCCAGTGGCATGCCGCAGCGCTGGGCCAGCAGCATCTTGGCCAGGGTCAGGCCGTTGGTGGCCTTGGTGAGGCTCATCTGCGCCTCGTTCAGCTTCACGCGCACCTTGGCCAGGTCGCCCTTGGTGGCCACTTCGGCCTCCACCATCTGCTCCACGTTGTGGTTGAGCGTGTCGAGCAGGGCGGCGTATTGTTCGGCCAGTTCCTTCTTGTGCTGCACGCTGACCACCTGCCAGAAGGCCTCGTCGACGGCGATGAGGGTGGCCTCGCGCTTCTTGTCGTATTCCACGTTGGACAGGCTGTTGAGCAGCGCGGCGGTGCGGTGGAGGGCGCGCAGCTTGCCGCCCATGTAGACAGGCTGGGTGACCGTCACCAGGCCGGCGAACATGTTGCGCGTGTCCGTCTCCAGCCCCTGCACCACCTCCTGCCCCAGGTTGTTCAGTCCCCCTTCCAGCGGGAGGCCGGACAGCAGGCCCGTGAGCCACTGCGCGATGGCGTCGCCGCCCAGCGGCAGGTTGTGCAGCTCCTGGCGCACATGCTCGTTGATGTCGCCCTGCACGGTGGTCCCCATGTTGGAGATGCGCTCCTTCTGCTCGTCGTTCAGGAGGTTCACGCTCTTGTCCATCCACAGGTAGGTGCCGTTGGCGCTCACCTTGGGCAGCATCTGCCAGAGGGCCACCTTCTCCAGGGCCTCGGTCTCGAGGCGTTTCTCGTCGGCCTGCTTCAGGCTGTGGTTGCCGCGCAGGGCCCGCTCGCGGCAGGCCTCCAGCGTCAGCCCGCCCTGGCCCCACAGGGTGGGGGAGAGCGATGCCAAGAGTGTAAGTGTCAGTATCTTGTGTTTCATGATGCAACGTCTGTTCTGCCTGCAAAGGTACGCAATGTTTCCTGCATGTGCAAGGGTTTTGTTTTCCGAAACGCCTTTTTGTGCCCCTGAAGCGGGAAAATGCCCTCTTGGAGGCGGATTTTCAGTGGGTTGTACGTGGGCGGAAGCCCCTTCCTCCGTGGTTGGTCGGTGTCGGCCGCGACCCCCCTGCCGCGACCCTGCAGACCAACTCCGAGTCAACTCCGAGACAACTCCGTATCAACTCCGAGTCAACTCCGACCCGGCTCCGCCCCCCCGGACAGGCCCCCGGAATCCCCCCGGATTCCTATTAACAACGCGGGGTGGAAAAAATTATTTTGCCGTATGGGGAAATGTTTGTACTTTTGCACTCTCATTCAAAACAACGAAAACATGAAAAGCATAGCAATTCTGACGGGCGGAGGCCCCGCCCCGGGCATGAACACGGTGGTGGCCTCGGTCGCCAAGACCTTCCTCCGCGACGGATTCCGCGTCATCGGCCTCCACGGCGGCTACAGCGCCCTCTTCACCGACCGCCCCCGTATGCAGGACCTCGACTTCCTCACCGCCGACGAGATATTCAACAAGGGCGGCAGCATCCTCAAGATGAGCCGCTTCAAACCCACCGCCGAAGACTTCGAGCAGCGCTTCAACCTCCAGTTCTTCACCGACAACGAGGTGAAACTCCTCGTCACCGTCGGCGGCGACGACACCGCCTCCACGGCCAACCGCATCGCAAAGTTCCTCGCCGAGAAGCACTACCCCATCGCCAACATACACGTCCCCAAGACCATCGACAACGACCTGCCGCTCCCCAACTCCAGCCCCACCTTCGGCTACAACAGCGCCAAGGCCCAGGGCTGCGTCCTGGCCACCGCCGTCATGGAGGATGCCCGCACCTCGGAGAACTGGTTCGTCGTCAGCGCCATGGGCCGCTCCGCCGGACACCTCGCCCTCGGCATCGCCGGCGCTTGCCACTACCCCATGGTCATCATCCCCGAATTCTTCAACAGGACCGAGATTACCGTCGACAAAATCATCAACATGGTGGTCTCCTGCATCGTCAAGCGCAAGCTGATGGGCATCGACTACGGTGCCGCCATGATAAGCGAAGGCGTCTTCCACAGCCTCTCCGAAGAGGAAATCCGCAACAGCGGCATCCACTTCTCCTACGACGAACACGGCCACCCCGAGCTCGGAAAAGTCTCCAAGGCCCACATCTTCAACGACCTCCTGGAGCGCAAGGTGAAGGAAACAGGCCTCAAGGTG
Organism: Bacteroidales bacterium; assembly: GCA_017940465.1. Taxonomy (GTDB): domain Bacteria; phylum Bacteroidota; class Bacteroidia; order Bacteroidales; family P3; genus Colimorpha. The sequence continues at coordinate 13,750 of JAGAYN010000007.1, forward strand.
AAGAGCCGCCCCGTGGAAATCGGCTACGAGATCCGCTGCCACACCCCCATCGCCTTCGACCTCACCTACTGCTCCCTCATGGGCATGGGCGTCCACAAACTCTTCCACGAGGGTGCCACCGGCTGCATGGTCTACGTCGACCACCAGGGCAACGCCGCACCCCTCTACCTCAAGGACCTGCAGGACCCCGCCACCGGCAAGATACCCCCCCGCCTCGTGAACGTGGAAAGCAACAAGGTGATGTCCTACGTGAACGACATCATGGACTACATCACCCCCGCCGACTACGAGGCCGCGCGCAAATACGTGGCCAACCCCGAGCAGTATGACTTCAAACGCATCCTCAACTGGTAGGCCCGACATGAGGAGTGCACCGCACAGAATGAGGAGGTTGGGATGGCTCTCGTGCGTCATCCTGACCCTCCTTCTCCATCCCGCCGCCGCCCACGGGCAGTCGAAAAAACAGCTCGAAAAGGACAAGGCGCGCGTGGAACAGGAAATCAAAAAGCTGAACAACGACCTGGCCAAGGCCAAGAAAAACAGCCGCTCCAGCCAGCAGCAACTCTCCCTCCTCGAGAAAAAGATAGCCGAGCGCACCAAACTCATCAACAACATCAACGGCCAGATGAACCTCCTCTCCCTCAGGATGGCCGCCACGGAGGACAGCATCTCGCTCATGCGCACGCAGGTCGACTCGCTCAAGCTCGAATACGGCAAGGTGGTACGCACCCTCTACCGCGAGCGCGACAACATCAGCCCCCTCGTCCTCATGCTCGACACCAAGAGCTACAACTACGCCTACCTCCGCACCAAATACTTCCGCGACTACAGCCGCTACCGCCGCCGCCAGGCATCGGTCATACAGAAAAAGGAACAGGAACTGGGCGACGCCTCGCTCGAACTCCAGCGCCAGCAGCGCGAACAGAACGACCTCCTCGCCCAGCAGCGCCGCCAGAAGGACGCCCTCGCCAAGGAACAGAAAGAAAAACAGCAGTCACTCAAAGCCTCCAAACAGCAGGAAAAGACCCTCCAGCAGCAGATAGCCAAGAAGGAACAGCAGAAAAAACAACTCCAGCAGCAGATACAGAAAATCATCAACGAGGAAATCGCCAAGGCCGCCCGCAGCAAAAAGCCCGCCTCCACCGGCGGACGCACAGGCAACAGCCCCACCCCCTCCAGCGCCGAGACGGCCCTCACCTCCGACTTCGCCTCCAACAAAGGACGCCTCCCCTGGCCCTGCTATTACAATAAGGTCGCGCGCGAGTACGGGAAGTACACCCACTCCTCCGGCGGACAGAACATGAACAACGGCATCGACCTCCTCTGCAAGCCCGGCGCCCCCGTGAAAGCGGTCTTCAACGGCACCGTCTCCCGTGTGTTCACCTGCCCCAACGGCACCCGCGGCATCATCATCCGCCACGGCGAATACATGACCGTCTACGCCAACCTCGCCACCGTCACCGTCGCCGAAGGCAAGGCCGTGGCCACCAACCAGAACCTCGGCACCGTATACACCGCCGACGACGGCACCGCCGAATTCTCCTTCCAGATCTGGAAAGGCACCACCTCCCAAAACCCCCGCCAATGGCTCAGGTAGTCTTCCTCTCCGACGCCCACCTCGGTTCCGGAGCCGACACCCTCGACCGCGAACGGCAACTCTGCCGCTTCCTCGACACCATCAAGGACGATTGCAGCAAGCTCTTCCTGCTGGGGGATATATTCGACTTCTGGTTCTCCTACCGCCACCTCGTGCCCCGGGGCCACACCCGCCTGCTGGGCAAACTGGCCGAACTGGCCGACAGCGGCGTGGAAATCCACTTCTTCGTCGGCAACCACGACATGTGGGTCTTCGATTATCTCACCGCCGAACTTGGCATCATCACCCACGAGGAGCCCGGACTCTTCGACCTCTGCGGCAAACGCGTCCTCGTCGGCCACGGCGACGGCCTGGGACACACCGACCGATGGTTCGACTTCGTCCGCCTGTTCTTCCGCAGCCGCCTCTGCCAGCGCCTGTTCAAGTTGCTCCCATCGGCCCTCACCTTCGGCATCGCACACCGCTGGAGCGACGCCAACAAGCGCAAACACCAGCGCAACAACATGCGTCGCTACCTGGGCGACGACCGCGAAGGCATCGTCATCTACTGCAAACAACGTCTTGAAAAAGAGCACATAGACTACTGTATCTTCGGCCACCGCCACACCCCCCTCACCCGCGACCTCGGCCACCACTGCACCTACCTCAACACCGGCGACTGGTTCCACAACCGCAACTATGCCCTCCTGCACCCCGACGGCTCCCTCGAGTTGAAGGATTTCCTCCCCAACCCATAGCGATCCTCCAGGTATCCCCTAAGTATTTACTTCGACTGTGAACGGACTCGACCCGCTATGGACTGCAACTCCTCCACGGGTCCGGAACGGCTTCCCCGGCAGCCTTACTGGCCGCCGAACTCCATGAGGTAGGCCTTGATGAAGTCGTCGAGCTTGCCGTCGAGCACGCCGCCCACGTCCGAGGTCTGGCACCCCGTGCGGTGGTCTTTCACGCGGCGGTCGTCCATGACGTAACTCCTTATCTGCGAGCCCCATTCAATCTTCTTCTGCGAGGCCTTGATCTTGTCCTTCTCCTCCATGCGGTGCTTCAGCTCGCGGTCGTAGAGCTGCGAGCGCAGCAGTCGCATGGCGTTCTCCTTGTTCTTGGGCTGGTCGCGCGTCTCGGTGTTCTCGATGAGGATTTCCTCCTCGACGCCGGTGTAGGGGTCCTTGTACTGGTAGCGCAGGCGCACGCCGCTCTCTACCTTGTTCACGTTCTGTCCGCCGGCACCGCCGCTGCGGAAAGTGTCCCAAGAGAGTTTCGACATGTCGACCACCACTTCAATCGAATCGTCCACAAGCGGTGTGACACTGACACTTGTGAAACTCGTCATCCGCTTCCCTTGGGCATTGAACGGACTGACGCGTACCAGTCGGTGCACACCGGTCTCGCTCTTGAGGTAGCCGTAGGCGAACTCGCCCTCGATCTGCAGCGTGCAGCTCTTGATGCCGGCGCCCTCGCCGTCGAGCGAATTGGAGATAACCACCTTGTATCCATGCGTCTCCGCGTAGCGTATGTACATGCGCATCAGCATCTCGGCCCAGTCCTGCGCCTCCACACCGCCGGCGCCGGCGTTGATGGAAAGCACGGCGTCCAGGCGGTCGCTGTCGCTTCGAAGCATGTTCTTGAACTCCAACTCTTCGACCTTCTTCTGCGCCAGGGCAATCTGCGCGAGGAGTTCCTCCTCGGTGGCGTCGCCGGCATCGAAGAACTCGCCCATCACCTCGAGGTCGCCGCAGGCGGCATCCACCTCGTTATAGGCCGTGACCCAGCTCTTCCGGGCGTTGATACCCTTGACGACCTTCTGCGCCTCCTTGGGGTCGCTCCAGAAGTCGGCGGCTTCGGTCTTCTTCTCCTCCTCGGCCACCCACGCGCTGGCAGCGTCGATGTCGAGGAATTTCTTCAGCGCTTCCTTGCGCTGGATGAGGTCTTTTATCTGTTCTTGGTTGGTCATAATGCGTAAATAAAAAAGGGCAAGCTGATTATATCGCACCGCTACAACCAAACACCCTTGCTGTATTCCTACCCTGGGGGATTCAATGGGAGCTGGTCGTATAAGACTTGCCCAAACCTCTGTTTCTCTTCTCAGAAACGGATTGCAAAAATACTACATTTCCACCAAATGACCAAATTTATTTTATAAACACCTTAATATCAATGAATATAAACTAGATGCATATATAAATGCATCGCTGTAAGTGGGATATTGCCAAGAAGTTTTGATGTGATTAATCGGCGTAGGTGTAAGTAAAGTGGGTGTATTGCCCTAATTTCGCCTCTGTAGGGTATCCATCACTATTTAGAGTAAAGTCTATGTTCACTTCGGCTTCAGGATACACAATGTTCTCGCACCATGTCGTCCAAGCATCACCATTCCCTTCACCAAAGGCCAATTCTGTAATTACTTCCTGCGTAACCCCCATGGGCATATATAGTGGATTTTTTGCATCCGTTTGATTTAATGCAATTTCCTCTTCGTAAAATTCACTTCCACTATCTCTCCACGGAAATATTCTTTTTACATGTGTTATTTTGTTGCCACTCCATGTGAGATATTGATATTTGGGGTAGTGCTTATTGCTGCTGTCGATAATCTCGGTGATTTTATCGTTTGTGTATCTGTAGTAAAGTAAACATGTAGTATCGCCATAGTCGTCTATTCGTACAACCTTGGAGATTTTTCCGTCGGAATGGAAGAATTTAGTTTTTGCAAATCTCCCACTTGACAAGTACTCGTCGATGGACGTGATGCCGTCGCTTCCGTACGTGAAAGTTAGGCGTTCGGGGGTGACGTGGCCGGAGGCTATGTTAAGGGCAACTTGTGCTGGAAAATTGCCCTCCCATGTGAAATCTGCGGTGGCGGTGTAGTCCCCACTAATCTAGTCAGTTTGGAGGAGGGGGCTTGATATGTACCGCCAGTACCTCCTCTGCCTGTGGGATTTTCTACTGATTCGTTGTCCTTATCTCCACAGGCTGTAAAAATGACCGTGGATACGAGGAACAGCATGCTAAACATTAAATGTTTCTTCATGTGGTTATATTGCCAGTTATTAAAGCATCGGCCCATCGCTGTTAAGGTTCTTTCCCGACCCGGAGAAAAAAAACTGTTATGACAAAGAAAGTGGAGCCATCCATTTGTCCCTATCTTCAAGCGTGGGGCTGGACTCCCTAAATACAAAAAATAAGGTTTAGTGGTAGCTCCACGATGAATGCAATATACATTCTAATGGGAGCACTCATATTCCTTTATTCCTTGTATTTATTTAGTGAAGTGTCCAGTTTCACGCTTTGGAATAAGGCGAAAAATGCAACTTTCTCGGCAAACCAAATCTCGGCGGTTTGCGAGTGCAAATTTACATAAAAATTTTTGATTTACACACAGACGCATAAAAATATTTTGCTACGCAGTCAGAATCAGGCAAAAGAAAAGCCGCCTGATTCGCGTTTTATATGCAAACGGGCTTGGTGTCCCAGTGATTTATTGC
>JAGAYN010000008.1 GCA_017940465.1 Bacteroidales bacterium
AATCCCGCCCCTTCTCTACTCCACATTCCACGCCCCCTCTCTTGAAAGGAGAGGGGGCTGGGGGGTGAGGCCCTCCGAACCCGGTAGGTATTTGGTAGGTATCCTGTAGGTATTTACTTCGACTGAGAACCGATATGGACGGTTATGAGCCACTTGGCATTTTTGTCTGCGGACAGAAAGTTTTGGCGGTTTCGGGAAAAAGGTGTATCTTTGCCTGTTGGCGAGAGGCCGAAGAAAATATTTATCATATTAAGAACCAAAAAGTTGAAAAGAGATATGTCGTTGCTTTCGATACGCAATTTGCATGCTTCGATCGGGGAGCGTGAGATTTTGAAGGGGGTGGACCTGGAGATCGGCGCGGGCGAGGTGCATGCCATCATGGGTCCCAACGGGAACGGAAAGAGCACGTTGGCGGGTGTGGTGGCTGGGAACCCGAAGTATACGGTCACCGCCGGCGAGATTGTCTTCAAGGGCAAGAACCTGCTGGAAATGCCGGTGGACGTGCGCGCGGCGGAGGGCCTCTTCCTGGGCTTCCAGTACCCGGTGGAGATTCCGGGCGTGAGCATCGCGAACTTCATGCGCACGGCGGTGAACGAGCAGCGCAAGTACCGCGGGCTGGCCCCCCTCTCGGGTGCCGAGTTCCTGAAGCTGATGGAGGAGCGCAAGGGTGTGGTGGAGATGACGGCTTCGTTGGCCAACCGCTCGGTGAACGAGGGGTTCAGCGGCGGCGAGAAGAAGAAGAACGAGATTTTCCAGATGGCCATGCTCAACCCCACGCTCAGCATTCTGGACGAGACGGACAGCGGCCTCGACATCGACGCCCTCCGCATCGTGGCCGGCGGCGTGAACAAGCTGCGCTCGGCGGACAACGCCACCGTCGTCATCACCCACTACCAGCGTCTGCTCGACTTCATCGTGCCGGACTTCGTGCATGTGCTCTACGAAGGCCGCATCGTCAAGACCGGCCCCAAGGAGCTCGCGCTCGAGCTGGAGGAGAAGGGCTACGACTGGATTAAAAAGGAGCTTGGAGAATGATACGCAAGGACCAACTGCCCGACATCTGGGGCGACGACTGGCGGTGCACCGGCGCACGGCAGAAACTTACGTGCTCCGGCCCTGAAGGCGGGGACCGCGCCATCGTGCTGGTCGACGAGGCGGACTACAACCTGTTCCGCATCGGCTCCTGCCCCGAGTGCCAGGCCGAAACCGGCGACACCGACAACCTCGAAATCGATTTCCTCGGCGGCTCGCTCTCCATCTACAGGCTGCAGTTCAACGCCAGCGAGCGCAACACCCGCCTCACGCTGAACATGCTCCGGGGCGGCAGCCTCCGGATCTACACCGTCACCCTCGGCGGCCGGCACATACGCAACAACGTCGTCGTCCGCATGCAGGCCGAGCATTGCGAACTCGACGCCTACGGACTCTACCTCATGGACCACGAGCAGCAGGTGGACAACTACATCTTTGTGGAGCACGCCGTGCCCCGCTGCACGAGCCGCACTCTCTACAAGGGCATCATCGACGACGCCGCGCGCGCCCGCTTCAACGGCCACGTGCTGGTGCAGGACGGCGCCGTCAGGACCGAAGCCTACCAGACCAACCGCAACATCCTGCTCACCGACAAGGCGCATGTGGACACGCGCCCCTTCCTCGAAATCTACAACGACGATGTGAAGTGCTCCCACGGCTCCACCATAGGCCAGCTCGACGAGCAGGCCATGTTCTACCTCATGACCCGCGGCATCTCCCAACGCACGGCGCAGACCATGCTCAGCTATGCCTTCTGCGACGAGGTGGTGCGCTCCATAGCCCTGCCCACCCTGCGCGACACCGTGGGCGACATGGTGAAGAAACGGCTCCACGGCGAATTGACGTCGTGCGCCGACTGCGCCATAGCCTGCGCCAACCCCTGCAACGGCCCCGACGCGCACTTCGCCATCGATCCGGGGAGGTTGTGATGCGTGGTGCGCTCGTGCTGACCCTCTTCCTCTTCCCCTTGCTGCTACATGCGCAAGGGGGGTGCGGCGTGAAGGTGAAAGCGTCGGACAAGGCCGACTACGCGAAGGCCCTGGCAGAGTATGAGGCACACCGCTACCGCGAAGCGTCGCAGCTGTTGCGGCGCGTGGCGCAGCGCAACCCCAAGGCGGCGGACCCGCAGTTCTGGCTGGGCATGGCATCGGTGAAAAACGGCTTCAACGCCGCCGGCGTAAGGAAATACTTCACCCAGTGCATCGTCCTCTGCCCGCAGTACCCCAACGCGCTGGCCCACTTCTACATGGGCATGGTGCACTACACCGACGAGCGCTACGAAGAGGCCGTGGCGGAGCTGGACACCTACTTCCGCATCGCGAACGAAAGCGACGACAGGGCGCAGACCGCCGTCTACGACGAAGCGTCGGCCTACCTGCATTGGGCACGCTTCCTCGGCGAGGCCCGCATGAACATGGTCCCCTTCGACCCCCGCCGGGTGGAAGGTGTGAGCTCCAAACGCAACGAGACCCTCCCCTTCATCACCCACGACGGCAGCCGCTGCTACTACCTGCGCCAGGTGCCCGTCAAGAAAGACCGCACCTCCTTCTACACGAAAACCGACGAGGCCGCCGCCTGGCGCCTCTATGTGAGCGACCGGCAGGAGGACGGCTCCTTCTCCAAAGGCACCGAACTGCCGAAACCCTTCAACACCGGCGTGACCGAAGGCGGCATGAGCCTGACGGCCGACGGCTGCACCCTCTACTACTCCCGCATCACCACCGAGGGCGGATACGCCAACAGCGACATCTACTACAGCATCTTCCGCGACGGCCGCTGGGGCGAGGTGCAGTCGGCCGGCACCAATGTGAACGGCGACCGCACCTGGGAATCGCAACCCTCCATCTCGGCCGACGGCTCGGTGCTCTACTTCGCCTCCAACCGCAAGGGCGGCTATGGCGGAAGCGACATCTGGCGCTGCCGACGGCTGAAAAACGGCGACTGGAGCCGCGCCGAGAACCTGGGCTCGGCCGTCAATACGGCCGGTGACGAGAAGTTTCCCTTCATCCATGCCGACGGCCACACGCTCTACTTCGTATCCGACGGCTGGCAGGGATTCGGTGGCTACGATGTCTACTTCACCGATATGGACGATGCCGGCAGTCGCCAGCCTACCAACCTGGGCCTGCCCATCAACAGCGAGGGCGACGAGATGTCGTTCTCGGTGACTGCCGACGGCACCCAGGCCTATTTCCCCGGCAGCGCCGGCACCGCTTCCGGAAGCGATGTCATGATGTTCGACCTCTACCCCGCCGCAAGGCCGGAGCCGATGGCCTTCTGCCGCATCGCCGTCACCGACACCGCCGGCATGCCCCTCGAAGCAGACGCCCGCCTGGACGGCGGCGCCCACTACCACGGACGGGGCGAGGTGGCGATGATGCTCTCCTCGCGCGATGACAACATCGTCACCATATCCACCAAGGGCATGCTCCCCGCCGTGCTGCCCCTTTCGGCCACCACGGTGCGCCGCGGCGGGGTGAGGAAGAGTGTCGCCCTGCTGCCAACCACGGACGGCACGGAGGTGCCGCTGGAGATCACCTTCCTCTCCGGAAGCCGCCTCTCGCCGCAGTCGGAGCGTGTGCTCGACGCCTGGGTCGCATGGCTGGTGGATAATCCACGCATCCACGTGGAGATCGGCTGCCGCAAGGAGACCGACGCCAAGGCGGTGTATGACTATTTCAAGAAGAAAAAGCTGCGCACGGACCGCCTTTCCTACCGCGGAGGCAGCGCCATTGCCACCAACCGACTGAAACTGCAATGACCCCCGTCTTCCGCATACTGGCCTACCTGCGCCACTTCCCGCTCTACATCTCGCTCAATGTGCTCTTCAGCCTGTTGAGTATCCTCTTCAACCTGGGCTCCTATGTGCTGATAATCCCCTTTGTGGAACTGATGTTCGGCCTGACACAGGTGCCCGATCTGGAGCCGGAACTGGCCTTCAACCAGAAGCAACTGGTAGAGTGGGCTTTCTGGCACCTCTACCAATTCAAGGCCACGCGCGGGATATGGTGGTGCCTCGGCATGGCGGCGGCGGGCTACCTCGGCTGCTCCTTCCTGGGCAACCTTTTCCGCTACCTGGCGCAGATCTTCCTGGGCCTGGTGCGCAACGGTCTGGTGGAGCGCCTGCGCAACGACATATACCACAAGATCACCATCCTCCCCATCTCCTATTTCGGAAGCAAGCGCCGGGGCGACCTGATGAGCCGCATGAGCAACGACATGGGGGACATCGACTGGTGTGTGGCGGTGCTGCAGTCGCTCGTCAAGGACCCCATCAACATATTGCTCTTCGCCTTCATACTGGTGTTTGTGTCGTGGCGCCTGTTCCTCCTGTTCCTGCTGGTGCTTCCCACAGGGGTGTGGCTCATAGCGCGTATCGGCCGCAGCCTCAAGCGGCGCTCGCAGCGGGGGCAGCGCGAACTGGGCGAGGTGACCTCCGTGCTGGAGGAATCGCTGGCATCGCTCAAGGCCATCAAGTCCTTCGGCCGCGAAGCGGACAGCCAGCGCCGCTATGCCGAAGCCAACGGCGGCTTCACACGCACCATGATCCGGGTGGCCCGCAGCCGCGAACTCTCGGGGCCCCTGAGCGAAATCCTCGGCACCCTGGCCCTGGTGGTCATCCTCATCATCGGGGGCTGGCAGGTGATCGACGGATCCATCCAGCCCTCCGTCTTCATTTTCTTTGTCATCATCTTCGCTCGCATCATCCCCCCCATACAGTCTGTCGTCCGTTCCTACAACACCCTGCAGAAGACCACCGCCTCGGCCGAGCGCATGCTCGAGGTGCTCGATGCCGAGGAGGTGATAGAGGAGAAGCCCGGCGCCGAGGTGATCGGCGGCTTCGGGGAGAGCATCGTATTCCACGACGTCTCGTTCTCCTATGGCAACGGCGTCGAGGTGCTTTCGCATATCGACCTCGCCATCCCCAAGGGCCGTATGGTGGCCGTGGTGGGACCCTCGGGGGCCGGCAAGACCACCCTCGTGGACCTCCTGCCGAGGTTCTACGACCCCACGGCGGGATACATCACCATCGACGGCCGTCGCCTCGGCGATTTGAACATCGACTCGCTGCGGTCGCTCTTCGGACTGGTGTCGCAGAACTGCATCCTGTTCAACGACACGGTGGCGGGCAACATCGCTTTCGGAGCCGACGGCTACAGCGACGAGGCCATACGCCAGGCCGCCCGCCTGGCCCATGCCGACGAGTTCATCGACAGCCTCCCGCAGGGCTACAACACTCCCATCGGCGACCGCGGCATGAACCTCTCGGGAGGCCAGCGGCAGCGCTTGAGCATCGCCCGCGCCGTGCTGCGCGACACGCCCATACTTATCCTCGACGAGGCTACCTCGGCCCTCGATTCCGAGTCGGAAATCGCTGTGCAACAGGGGCTCGACGCGCTGATGCAGGGTCGCACCTCTATCGTCATCGCCCACCGCCTGGCCACCATCCGCCATGCCGACACCATCGTGGTGCTCGACCGCGGGCGCATCGTGGAGCAGGGAACCCACGAGGAACTGATGCAGCAGGGCGGCCTCTACCGCCGGTTGGTCGACATGCAGTCCTTCTCTTAGCCCCCCGTCCGGCGGGGACCCTATAGGTATCCGGTAGGTATTTGGTAGGTATCCGGTAGGTATTTACTTCGACTGAGAACCGATATGAACGCTTATGGCCCACTTCGGAAACCAGGAGGTGGGAGAAACGCGCGTAGGTGTCTGATTCCATGGTGTTTGGAGTGTGCTGCGGACAAAAATAGGGGAGGGGTGGTGTTTTTATTGCCGAGATGTCGATTTTATTTCGTAATTTTGCAACCTCTGAAACGAGTTGCTATAATTGTACGTAAAACACTGGAAATGAGAAAAAAGACTATATTCACAGGCCGCATGAAGATGGCCGACATGATAGCGTCGAACTACGATTTGATACTGATGCTGCCGCGGTTCGGCATCCACCTGGGCTTCGGCGAGAAGACCATCAAGGAGGTCTGCCGCGAGTTCGGGGTGGACGATTTCTTCTTCCTGACGGTGTGCAATATCTACACCTTCGACGACTTCCGCCCAGACGACGAGGAAATTGCCAAAATCGACCGCCACCTGGTGGTGGACCACCTGCAGGCCTCGCACCGCTACTACACTGAGGAGCGCCTGCCGCACATGCAGCGCCACCTCGACCACATCGCCGACTCGGCCGGCGAGCAGTCGGCCTCCATCCTGAAGAAATACTTCGCCGACTACTGCCGCGAGGTGCGCGAACACGTGAGGCGCGAGGAACGCAACCTCGCCAGCATGCTGGAGGCGCTCCACGAGGGCCAGCCGCTGGGCAAGGGGGTGAGCGAACACTACGTGAAGAGCCACGACAGCATCAAGGACAAGCTCTCGGACCTGACGCAGATCATATACAAATACCTGCCCGGCGAACGGCTGAACGAGGAGATGATGGAGCTCGTGTTCGACATCATGCAGCTCAGCCGCGACCTGGAGAAGCACGCCGAAATCGAGGAGATGCTCCTCCTGCCGCCGGAGGACTATTCCCTCTCTGACCGCGAGCAGGAGGTGCTGGAACTGGTGGCCCAGGGCCTGAGCAGCAAGGAGGTGGCGGCACGCCTCAACATCGCCGTCAATACAGTCAATACCCATCGCAAGAGCATCACCAGGAAGACCGGTATCAAATCGGTGGCAGGCCTGGCGGTGTACTCGATGCTGAAGAAGAGCTAATCCTAAAACCAATGTATAAGTATTTCAAATACGTCCGAATGACCCTCGCAGGGCTGATGCTTCTCGGCCTCACGGCCCTGCTGCTCGACTGCACCGGGGTGCTGCGCCACTATGTGGGCTGGATTCCCAAGATGCAGCTGCTGCCGGCAGTGCTGGCGCTGAATGTCGCGGTGGTGGTGGTCGTGCTGTTGGTCACGGCCCTCATAGGCCGCCTCTACTGCTCCCTGGTGTGCCCCATGGGCATCTTCCAGGACCTCCTCATCTGGGTGCACAAGATATGGCCCAGCCGCCGCAGGTTCCGCTACCGCAAGCCGTTGCCCTGGCTGCGCTACACGGTGCTGGCCCTCTTCGTCATCCTGATGGTGGCGGGGGTGAACAGCGTGGCCCTCTTCCTGGCCCCCTACAGCTCCTATGCCCGCATGGTGCAGGGCTTCGTCACGCCCGGTATGCTCCGCGTGGTGGCCGTGGGCACTTTCGTCCTCATGTTCGGATTCGCCTTCTTCGGACGCCTCTGGTGCAACACTTTCTGCCCCGTGGGCACCCTGCTGGGCCTCGTAGGCCAGTACCGCCTCTTCGGCATCCGCATCGACGCCTCCAAGTGCGTCGGCTGCCACCAGTGCGAAAAAGGCTGCAAGTGCGGCTGCATCGACATCGACGGCGGCTGCAAGGTGGACGACTCGCGCTGCGTGGACTGCTGGAACTGCCTCAGCAAGTGCAAGTTCGATGCCATAGGAATCGGCACCCGGAATCCTCGGACCAATCAGACTGCTCCGAACACTCCGATTAATCAGAATACGCCCAATAATCAGAAAGAACAGGTAGACCCTTCGCGCCGCGCCTTTGTGGCCACCGGCCTCGCCGTCGGCGCCGCCACCGCCCTCCATGCCCAGGAACAGAAGATGGACGGCGGCCTGGCCGCCCTGCTGGACAAGGCCGTCCCCAAGCGCCAGGTGCCCCTCAAGCCTTTCGGCGCCAGGAGCCTCAAGAATTTCGAGACCCGCTGCACCGCCTGCCAGCTCTGCGTCAGCCAGTGCCCCGAGAAGGTGCTCCGCCCCTCCACCGAGCTCTCCTCCTTCATGCAGCCCTACATGGCCTACGACCAAGGCTACTGCCGCATGGCCTGCACCCGCTGCAGCGAGGTCTGCCCCGCCGGTGCCATCCAGCCCATTGCCAAGGAGCAGAAGACTGCCATCAGCATCGGCCTCGCCGTAACGCTCCACGAGAACTGCATCTCCGCCCAGGGGGTGAACTGCGGTGCCTGCGCACGCCACTGCCCCGCCGCGGCCATCAGCATGGTGTCCGGCCCGGACGGCAGACCCCTGCCGGTGGTGAATGAAAGCAGGTGCACCGGTTGCGGCGCCTGCGAATACTACTGCCCGGCCCGCCCCATGACTGCCATCTACGTCGAAGGCAGGCTTCAACATGCTGAAATCTAATCACTATCAAATCTTATATCAAATTATGGATATTTCTGCAAAAGCAAAGGAAGCCGCACAATACGTCGGCACTTTCAAGTTCTGGAAAGAGCTGGTCATCATGACCCTCGGCATGGCCGTCACCGCTGCGGCTGTCTACTATTTCCTCGTCCCCTCCAAACTCATCATCGGCACCATCAGCGGCTTGTCGATAGTCCTCTCCAACATCTTCGGCGGCAACCTCGGCACTTGGATCACCTGCATCAACATCGTGCTGCTGATACTTGCATTCCTCTTGATTGACAGCGAGTTCGGCTTCAAGACCGTCTACACCGCCCTCATCCTCGGCCCCCTGACCCAGTTCTGGGACGCCGTCTACCCCTGGCAGAACATCGCCAACGAGAACCTCGTCACCGGCACCCCCTCCGTCATGGGCGACCCCTGGCTCGACCTCTGCTGCTTCGTCCTGCTCCTCTCCGCCTCCCAGGCGCTGATGTTCAGCATCAACGCCTCCACCGGCGGCCTCGACATCCTGGCCAAGATTGTCAACAAGTTCCTCCACTTCGACATCGGCGCCTCGGTATCCATCGCCGGCGCCGTCATCTGCTGCACAGCCTTCTTCATCAACGACTTCCGCATGGTCGTCATCGGCCTCATCGGCACCTGGATCAACGGCCTGGTGGTCGACTACTTCACCGCCACCCTCAACAACCGCAAGCGCATCTGCATCGTCAGCAAGGACTACGACCGTATCCGCCAGTACATCATCAACGACCTGCGCCGCGGCTGCACCCTCTACGAGGTGACCGGCGGCTACAGCGGCGAGAAGAGCATCGAGCTCGTCGCCCTCCTCGGCAAGGACGAATTCAGCAGCCTCATGCACTGGCTCAAGGAGAACGAGGTGAACGCCTTCACCACCGCCAGCAACGTCAGCGAGGTCTACGGAACCTGGTTCAGTAGCAAGAAGCGTAAACAGTTGCAGGAAGAACAGAAAAAGAGATAGATATACACAATGGACAGAAGAGATTTCCTGAAAGGAATGGCCGGCGCCGTGGCGGCGGGAGCCGTGGTGGCCGCCGGATGCGACCACCCAAACAGCGTTCCCGCCGAGGGCGTGACCGCCGGCGAAGTGCCCATGGGGCAGATGACCTACCGCCCCGATGCCCACGGGCAGCAGGTGTCGCTGCTGGGTTTCGGCATGATGCGCCTGCCGGTGGAAGGCGGTGGCTCCGGACGCGAAAATCCCAACGCCCCCATCGACCAGGAGATGGTCAATAAGCAGGTGGACTACGCCATCGAGCACGGTGTCAATTACTTCGACACCTCCCCTGTATATTGCCAGGGCCGTTCGGAGACCTGCACCGGCATCGCCCTCAAGCGTCACCCGCGCGACAAGTGGCTCATCGCCACCAAGATGTCCAACTTCCGCAACTGGACGCCGGAGGCCAGCTTGAAGATGTACCGTGATTCGTTCGAGGCATTGCAGGTGGACCACATCGATTACTACCTGCTCCACTCCTTCGGCACCGTGGACGAGGAGGGCAGGAGTGACTTCGAGAAGCGTTTTGTGGACAATGGCATGCTGGAATTCCTGATGAAGGAGCGCGAGGCGGGCCGTATCCGCAACCTCGGCTGGTCGTTCCACGGGCAGCAGTCCGAGTTCGACAAGGTGGTGGCCCTGCACGACAAGTACCATTGGGACTTCGCCCAGATTCAGATGAACTACGTGGACTGGCACTATGCCAAGGAAATCAACCCCCGCAACGTCGAGGGCGAGCACCTCTACACCGAGTTGGACAAGCGCGGCATCCCTGCCGTTATCATGGAGCCCCTTCTGGGCGGCCGCCTGGCCACCCTCAACGACCACGCCGCCGAGCAACTCAAGGCCCGCGAGCCGGGTCAGAGCCTTGCCTCGTGGTCGTTCCGCTTCTGCGGTTCGTTCCCCCGCGTGATGACTTCGCTCAGCGGCATGACCCTTATGGAGCACCTGCAGGACAACCTCCGCACCCACTCGCCCCTCAAGCCTCTCAGCGAGGAGGAGATGACCCTTCTGGAGCGCATCGCCGACGAGTTCGCCCACTACCCCGCCGTGCCCTGCACCACCTGCCAGTACTGCATGCCCTGCCCCTATGGGCTTGACATCCCCGGCATCTTCTCGCACTACAACAAGTGCCTCAACGAAGGCAACATAGCCCTCGAGGGCACTATGGAGCAGCGCGAGTTCCGCCGTGCCCGCAAGGCGTTCCTCACCTCCTACAACAAGAGCATCGAACGCCTCCGCCAGGCCGACCACTGCATCGACTGCGGCGAGTGCCTCAAGCATTGCCCCCAGGGAATCAAAATCCCGGAGAAGATGCATGCGATTGAAATTTACACCAACCAACTTAAAGATTCTTTGGTATGAAACTCCTCTTTTTAGGCACATGGGAAATCATCCTCATCGTCCTCGTTGTGCTGCTGCTTTTCGGTGGCAAGAAAATCCCTGAGATGATGCAGGGGCTCGGCAAGGGCGTCAAGAGTTTCAAGGACGGGATGAACGGCGTCGACGTGGAGGGAACGAAGCGGTCGCCGGAGGACGACGGTGAGCGGAAGGAGGGATGAGGCCGGCTCCACGTTCTTCATTCTTGTTTTTTCACGCTTCATTTCCCCATGACCTTTTGGGACCACCTCGACGCCCTGCGCTCGCACCTGTGGCGCATGCTGCTGGCGGTGCTGGTGGCGGCGGTGGGGTGTTTCTGCCTGAAGGAGACGCTCTTCGCCCTGGTGCTGCATCCCAAGCCTGACCACCTGCAGCTTATCAATGTCGACATCGCGCAGCAGTTCCTCACGCACATGCGCGTATCTCTACTCTGTGGCCTCCTCGTGTCCGCCCCCTACCTCATCTACCAGCTTTTCGCCTTCGTCGCGCCGGGGCTCTACACCGCCGAGCGCCGCGTCACCGTCCGCGCCCTCTCCGCCGCCTGCCTGCTGTTCTATGCCGGCGTGGCGCTGAACTATTTCGTCATCTTCCCCTTCGCCGTCCGCTTCCTGGGCGACTACCAGGTTTCCAGCGAGGTGCAGAACCTCATCTCGCTCACCTCCTATGTCGACCTGCTCCTCCTGATGAGCCTCCTGATGGGCATCCTGTTCGAGTTGCCGGTGCTTTGCTGGCTGTTGGGGAAGGTGGGGCTGCTCAGGTCCGAGACCATGACCCGCTACCGCCGCCACGCCGTGGTGGCCATCCTCATCCTCGGCGCCGTCATCACCCCTACGGGCGACCCCGTCACCCTCCTTCTGGTCTCCGTGCCGATATATCTCCTGTGGGAGCTCAGTATATTGATAGTCAAACGTGTAGAAAAATGAAACACCTTTCAGCCTGTATCCTGGCCGCCCTCTTGCCGACGGCCTGCCATCCGCAACCCGAATCCGCCGGGCTGCAGGGCGGTGGGGTGGGGGAGGGACCCCATCCCTGTGCCGATGCCCTCATCCGGTATGCCGAGCGCTATCCTGCCGCCGAGCCTACAGACTTGTATAAACTTGTCTTCCAGGACCTTTATGGCCCTGGCCACCTGCTGACCGACAGCGCGGCCTGTGCCATGTACATCGAGAGGGAGGTGCGTGAAGAGTGCACCGACGACGCATCGCCGCTCCCGGCCTATGAGTACACGCTGTGCGACAGCCACTTCGTGCGCGTGAACCTGTATCTTGTCCGCCTGGGGGAAATCGAGGTGGGACAGCTGACCTCCGCCGTGATGCGCAGCGCGCAGGGCATGCCTTCGCCCGCCCCCGGGTTCGTCCTCTCGCACAGCCCCGCCTTCAAGGCCGCCTACAAGCCCCACTACCGCATCGTGCGGCGCGACATCTTCGAGCGCGAACTTCTGCCGCTTATTTGGCGTGAAAATCAGTGAGTTGGTGTTTCGCCTGGAAATTTACCGGTCCATAAGGGTTCATATCGGTTCTCAGTCGAAGTAAATACCTATAGGATACCTATGGGATACCTATAGGGTCCCTGTCGGCCGGCAGGCGCTCCACCGAAGTATTTCCGCGATGCAGAAGAATGATTTCCAGAGGAATGCAACTTTTTTACACTTTTTTTCGTGTCGAAACACAATATTTCCCTCGCAAATCAGTTAATGCATTATTTCCGGCCCCGTAGTTCAGTTGAATAGAACGTCGGATTCCGGTTCCGAAAGTCGGGGGTTTGAATCCCTCCGGGGTCACTGGATTGAGCAGATGGCGGATTGGATACAGTCCGCCATCTGCAATGTAAAAACTTCAAAATATGAACCGTACAGCCCATCCGTTCCTCCAGTTGCTCGCCATGCTGGCCATCTCCTTCGGCCTCGTGGGCGTATTCAGCGTGCTGATTCCCGTTGCCGCTGCCGTCGGAATCGACGTCAGTAGCCCCGGCAACATGCTGGTAATGCAGGCGATAAGCCAGTTGCTCTCCTTCGTGCTCCCCGTGGTGCTGCTCGTGTGGCTCTTCCATCGTGCCGAGTGGCGCGGCTTCCTCCGCCTCGATTTCTCGCGCGGGAAATGGCTGTTCGCCCTGGGCGGCCTGGCGGCGTGGGTGCTGATGATGCCGCTGATGGACTGGAGCGGCGTGTGGAACGACGGCTGGCACCTCCCGGAGTCCCTCCGGGTGCTGGAGGATATGCTGCGCAAAATCGGAGAACTGGCACAGGCCGCCCTGGAGCGTCTGCTGGGTGGTACCGGGGTGGGCCGTCTCATGTCCAACTTGTTGGTTATCGCGCTGATACCTGCTCTTTGCGAGGAGATATTCTTCCGCGCCGGCATGCAGAACCTGATGCTCCGGTGGCTCAAGAATCCCCACGTGGCCATCTGGCTCACGGCCGCCGTCTTCAGCCTCTTCCATGGCGAGGTGTTCGCCTTCGTGCCCCGCTTCCTCATGGGGGCGATACTCGGCTACCTCTATTTCGGCTCCAACTCGCTGCTTCCCAATATGCTGGCGCACTTCCTCAACAATGCCACCGTGGTCGTGGCCTACTGGCTTTCGGCACGGGGAGCTATCGATGTGGATCTCGAGGCGCCGCTTGCCCTGCCCTGGCCCGTCACCCTGGGCTGCACCGTGGCGGCCGTCGCAATACTCTGCTTCTGCTGTGGTAAAAATCTAAAAATTAGCCGATAGAGACCTCTTTTTTACCCTGCATACACCTCCAGCCGCCCTCGAAAACGGAAAATATTTTTCAAGACATAATATTTTGTCTTCCAATATATTACATTTGTATTCCCTACAAAAATCGTCCCACACGGAAAAAAAATGTCCGCAATGTGAAAAAAAAGTCTTATTTTTGCACTCCGTTTTTGATTAAGAAACAGTTAGCAAAATTATAAAATTAACAATCAAAAAAATAAACCAGAATGACAAAGGCAGAAATCGTAGCTGAAATAGCTCAGAAGACCGGTATCGAGAAGGTCGCCATCCAGGCCACCGTGGAGGAGTTCATGACTGTCATCAAGGAGAGCCTCTCCGAAGGTGAGAACGTCTATTTGCGTGGTTTCGGCAGCTTTATCGTGAAGAAGCGCGCCGAGAAGACGGGCCGCAACATCAGCAAGAACACCACCATAATCATCCCTGCCCACAATATCCCCGCCTTCAAGCCCGCCAAGACCTTCATGCAGGATGTGAAAAAGAAAGTCAAATAACAAATTAAAGTATTTCAACAATGCCCAACGGAAAGAAGCATAAACGCCACAAAATGTCTACCCACAAGCGTAAAAAACGCCTGCGCAAGAACAGACATAAGAAGAAATAAGCATGGCCGGTGCCATGGCGGCAGTTAGGGTCCGCCATGAGACTATCAGGCTGTCTGCTCTAAAAACTAAAACAAATTACAGACCGTCCCTCCGGATGGTGTGTAGTTTGTTTTATGTTTTTCCAGATACATAACACCATATATATCCTGTTGTGACCAAAGAACTTATCATATCATCCACCCCTAATGGCGTGCAGATAGCCCTGACCGAGGACGGGCGTCTGGCCGAACTCCACAAGGAGAGCACGTCGACCCAGTATGCCGTGGGGGACATATTCTTCGGAAAAGTAAAGAAAATCATGCAGGGCCTCAATGCCGCCTTCGTAGACGTGGGTGGCGACAAGGAGGGGTTCATGCACTACCTCGACTTGGGACCCGACTACCTGTCGGTGGACAAATACATGCGCCTTGCCATGAATGGCGACGCCAATGCCAAGACGCTGGCAGACTTCAAGATAGAGCCTGTACTGGAGAAGGTCGGCAATCTGGAGGACTTCCTTAAGGTGGGCCAGCCGGTAGTGATGCAGGTCACCAAGGAGCCCATCTCCACCAAGGGGCCGAAGCTGGGCGGTTCCATCTCGATCGCCGGCCGCTACCTGGTGCTGGAGCCCTTCTCCAACAAGATTTCCATCTCGCAGAAAATTAGATCCAAAGAGGAGCGCAACCGCCTGCGCCGTCTGATAGAGAGCATCCGTCCGCAGAATTTCGGGCTGATTGTGCGCACCGTGGCCGAGGGCAGGACGGTGGCCGAGCTCGATGCCGACTTGCGCTACCTGGTCGACCAGTGGGCCAAGATGACAGAGAAGCTGAAGCGCGTCAATGCACCCACCAAGATCCACGCCGAGTTGGACACCACCACCGCCTTGTTGCGCGACTTGATTACCGACGACTTCAATGCCATCTACATCGACAATGCCGCGCTCTACGATGAGGTGAAGCGGTTCGTCAAGGCCACGTTGCCCGACAAGGAGGACATCGTCAAGCACTATAAGATGGCCACCCCCATCTTCGAGCAGTTCGGCGTCCAGCGTGACATCCGCCGCATGTTCGGCCGCATCGTCACCATCCGCTCCGGCGTCTACCTCTATATAGAGCACACCGAGGCCATGCATGTCATCGACGTGAACAGCGGCAACCACATCAAGGCTGGCAACAGCCAGGAGGAAACCGCCTTGCAGGTGAACATCGAGTCGGCCAAGGAGATTGCACGGCAGCTGCGCTTGCGCGACATGGGCGGCATCGTCATTGTGGACTTCATCGACATGAACAAGTCGGAAAGTCGCAGGACCCTCTTCGAGGTGATGCAGGAGGAGATGAAGCGCGACAAGGCGCGGCATACCATCCTGCCGCTCAGCAAGTTCGGCCTGATGCAGATCACCAGGCAACGCGTCCGTCCGGTCACCGAGGTCGATGTGCAGGAGAAATGCCCCCTCTGCGACGGTACAGGCCATATCAAGCAGAGCCTGGTCGTGGTGGACGAGATGGAGTCCAGCCTCTCCTACCTCCTCACCGCCAGCAACGAGAAGCGCCTCACCATCGTCATGCACCCCTACATCCATGCCTACCTCACCAAGGGATGGTTCAAGAGCCGGCGCTGGCAGTGGCAGCGCAAGCACAAGGTGCGCCTCGACATGAAGGCTTCGGAACAGTACGGCCTTATGGACTTCAAGTTCTTCCATCCCAACGGCGACGAAATCGCCATGTAGCCAGTCACGGTAAACCGGTTCCTGAATTTGAAGCCTTCCCGCCTCATAATCAACCTCTTGTTCCTTGCCGCCACCGTAGGCGGCCTCTCCTGCCTGCGGGTGCTGCTCTTCAGCACGGCTCAGGCCCAGGTGCGCACCCGCGGCATCGACGTCTCCAAGTTCCAAGGCACCATCAACTGGACCAAGGTGGCCAAGGACAGCACCATCCGTTTTGTCTACATCAAGGCCACCGAAGGCACCTCCATCCAGGACCCCCGCTACAAGGCCAACATTGCCGCCGCGCGCAAGGCCGGCCTGCTGGTGGGGAGCTACCACCTGTACAGCAGTAAAACCACTGCCTATCAGCAGTTTGCCAACTTCAAGAAAATGGTCAAGAAAAGCGAGCAGGACCTTATCCCCGTCCTCGACATCGAGGGCCACCACGTCGGACGGCTCTACATGGCGCGTGTCGACAAGCTGCTCGAGCTCATGGAGGCCGAATACGGCGTGAAGCCCATGATCTACACCTCCGAGCGCCTCTACAAGACCCACCTCTCCGGCAAGAAATACGCCAAGTACCATATTTTCATCGCCAACTACCGGCGCTACCCCTCCACACGGTTCACCCTCTGGCAGTACACCGAGACGGGACACGTCAGCGGCATACGTGGATACGTGGATATCAATCGTTTCCACCGGAACCGCTCCCTCTCCGACATACGCATGCCCAAGAAGAAAAAGACCCCCGCCGCAAAGCAGTAATCCACCAACTGGTTCATAAGGGTCCATATCGGTTCTCAGTCGAAGTAAATACCTACCGGATACCTACCGGATACCTATAGGGTCCCTGCCGGTTCGCACGAACCTCGCCTCCGTAATCTTTATTTTGCCGGGTGGAAAAATAGTTGTATCTTTGCAATCCGAATGAAGGACAGACAGAGCGACGAGATGTATATGCGGCGGTGCCTGCAGCTGGCCGCCTGCGGGCTGGGTCGGGTGCGGCCCAATCCGCTGGTGGGATGCGTGGTGGTAAGGGACGGGAAGGTGCTCGGCGAGGGGTTCCATCAGGAGTACGGGGGCTTCCACGCCGAACGCAACGCTTTGCTGCGTCTCGATGACTGCCTCGGCGCCACCCTTTATGTGAACCTCGAACCCTGCTCGCATTACGGGAAAACGCCCCCGTGTGCCGACCTGATAGTGGATCGGGGACTGGGACGTGTGGTGTGCTGCAACGACGATCCCAATCCGCTTGTGGCGGGAAAGGGTTTCGGGAAACTGGAAGAGGCTGGGATTGAGGTGACAAGACACGTACTGGAGGCGGAGGGGCGAGCCCTCAACCGTCGCTTCTTCACCTTCATGGAACAGCGTCGGCCCTATGTCATACTCAAGTGGGCCGAGAGTGCGGACGGCTACATGGCTCCCTCGGTCCCAGGCAGTTACTGGCTCAGTTCCCCTCGGCAGAACCGACTGAACCACCGCTGGCGCACTGAGGAGGCGGCCATCCTGGTAGGAAGCGGCACCTATCTCACCGACCATCCCTCGCTCACGCCGCGCCACTACCTTGGCCCGCAGCCGCAGCCCGTGGTGCTCGACCGCCGCGGCAGGCTGCACGATGTGCCGACGCACTGGCTGCATCTGCATACAGAAACGGTGGAGGAAACCCTGAATAGTCTGTACAATGATGGTTTACAGAGCGTTATCGTGGAAGGGGGACGGCAGGTGCTTGATGCCTTCATCGCCAGTGGTATGTACGACGAAGTACGCATTCTGCGCAGTGCACAGCTGCTGGGTGCCGGATTGAAGGCTCCGGAAGTGCCTGAAGATAAGCCTTGTCTACTGGTTTGACCCGTCGCGGATGACAATGCGACGGTCGGACATGGCCGCCAGTTCCTCGTTGTGGGTGACGATGACAAAGGTCTGTCGGTACTGCTCCCGCAGGGTGAAGAACAGCTGGTGCAGCTCGCGTGCGTGCTGGGTGTCCAGGTTGCCCGAAGGTTCATCGGCCAAAATCGCCATAGGGTTGTTAATCAATGCCCTGGCCACCGCCACCCGTTGCTGCTCGCCACCGCTCATGGCCGCGGGTTTATGGCTGGCGCGATGGTCTATCTTCATGAACTGCATCAGTTCCATTGCGCGGGTCTTGGCCTCCTCCATCGGAAGGCCCTTGATGAGCGCGGGTACACATATATTCTCCAACGCCGTGAGTTCCGGCAACAGGTGGTGAGCCTGGAACACAAAGCCTATATGCTGGTTCCGGAAACGGGCCATCTCCTTGTCCTTCAGTTGGCTTACATCAGTGTCGCCATAGCGCAGGGTGCCGCTGTCGGGACGGTCCAAGGTGCCGAGGATTTGCAGCAGGGTAGTCTTCCCGGCCCCCGAGGGTCCGACGATGGTTACCACCTCCCCCTGGTTGATTTCCAGCGTGATGTCGCGCAGCACGTGCAGTGCTCCGTAGCTTTTGTTGATATTGTGGGCCGCAATCATACCTCCACACCGTTGAGGAACACGCGCTCCACCTTGTTCTCGCCATAGGCGTAGGGCATGTAGGCGAGGCTCGGTATGGGCTTGGTAATGTAGAAGTTGGCTTTCTTGCCGACTGCGATGGAGCCCACCTCGCCGCTTACGTCCATGGCGTAGGCGGTGTTGAGGGTGGTGGCGTTGAGAGCCTCCTCCGGTGTGAGGCGGTAGCGGATGCATGCCATCGAGAGGATGAGCTGCATGTTGCCCGAAGGAGAGGTGCCTGGATTGTAGTCCGAGGCCATAGCCACCGGCAGTCCCGCGTCGATCATCCTACGTGCCGGCGAGAGGGGGAGGCTGAGGAAGAAAGCGCAGCCCGGCAGCACCGTAGGCATCGTCTCGCTGCCCTTGAGGCATTCTATCTCGGCGTCGCCCATCTGCTCCAGGTGGTCCACCGAGATGGCATTGTACTTCACCCCCACCTGCACGCCGCCCGACACGGCCATCTCATTGGCATGGATCTTGGGACGCAGGCCGTATTTCAGGCCCGCCGTCAGTATGCGTTCGGTATCTTCCACGGTGAAGAAGCCTTGGTCGCAGAACACATCGATGAAATCCGCCAGCCCTTCGTCCGCTACGCGTGGCAACATCTCGTTGATAACCAGGTCTACATAATCTTTCTGGTGGCCGCGATACTCCATCGGGATGCCGTGGGCGCCGAGGAAGTTGGCCTTGATGGTCATGGGCGAGTGCTCCTTCAGGCGACGGATGACGCGCAGCATCTTCAGCTCGCTCTCGGTCGAGAGGCCGTAGCCGCTCTTGATTTCGATGGCACCGGTGCCCATCCGCATCACCTCGTCCAGCCGTTGCCAGGCCATGTCGTAGAGTTCCTCCTCGGAAGCCATAGCCGTGGCCTTGGCCGAGTTGAGGATGCCGCCGCCATGCTTGGCTATCTCTTCATAGCTGAGACCCCGTATTTTATCCACAAATTCCAGCTCGCGCGAGCGGGCATAGACGATGTGCGTGTGCGAGTCGCAGAAGCTCGGCAGCACCATCCGTCCCTTGGCGCTCACCTCGCGGTCGGCGCCTTCGGGGCATTCGCTCATGGGTCCGAACGCCTTGACTGCGCCGTCTTCCAGCAGCAGGTAGGCGTCCTCGACGGTTTCCAGCACGGCCATCTCCTTGCCCTGCTTGCGCCGCTGCGGGGTGCGTTCCACGCCCGCCAGCTCTTTGATATCCTTAATCAGTGTCTGCATAATGTATCTGTTGATGCTATAGTCTTTAGAACAGCTCCTGCTGGCTGCCGCCTTGTTTGATTTTGCCCAGGTGTTGGTAGGCGAGCATGGTGGCTTCGCGGCCGCGGGGGGTGCGCATGAGGTAGCCTTCCTGAATGAGGTAGGGCTCGTAGACCTCCTCTACCGTGCCGGCATCCTCGCCCACGGCGGTGGCGATGGTGTTGATGCCTACGGGGCCTCCGCGGAACTTGTCGATGATGGTCGTCAGGATGCGCAAGTCCATCTCGTCCAATCCGTTGCGGTCCACGTTGAGTGCCTGCAGGGCATAGCGCGCGATGTCGAGCGTGATGGTGCCGTCGCCCTTCACCTGTGCGAAGTCGCGCACGCGCCGCAGCAGCCGGTTGGCGATGCGGGGGGTACCGCGGCTGCGGCGGGCTATCTCGATGGCGCTCTCGCTGGTAATCTTGACCTGCAGCAGGCCGGCCGACCGGTTCACGATGTGTGTAAGCGTCTCGGTGTCATAGTATTCCAGGCGGCTGTTGATGCCGAATCGTGCCCGCAGCGGGGCGGTGAGCATGCCGCTCCGGGTGGTGGCGCCGATGAGGGTGAAGGGCTTGAGGGTGAGTTGCACGGACCGTGCGGCGGGACCGCTCTCGATCATGATGTCGATGCGGAAGTCTTCCATAGCGCTGTATAGGTATTCCTCCACTACGGGCGAGAGGCGGTGGATCTCGTCGATGAAGAGAACGTCGTTCGGTTGCAGCGAGGTGAGCAGTCCGGCCAGGTCGCCGGGCTTGTCCAGCACGGGTCCGCTGGTGGTCTTGATGCTGACTCCCAGCTCGTTGGCTATGATATTGGAGAGGGTGGTCTTGCCGAGGCCCGGGGGGCCGTAGAGGAGCACATGGTCCAGCGGCTCGCCCCGCTCCTTGGCGGCGCGGACGAATATCTTGAGGTTCTCCACCACCTGGCGCTGTCCGGCAAAGCTGTCGAACCCCGAGGGGCGGAGGGCGCGCTCCAACTCCTTCTCTTTGGCAGAGATGCTGCGGCCGTCGAGATTGTCATTACTCACTGTTACAAGTCGTTTAAAGGCGTTCTTCGCCTTCGGTTCACGCTGCAAAGGTAGCACTTTTTGCCGACATGGCCAAAAAATCTTCCTCTCCGATGCCTAATGTACTATCCCTCAACTCTCTAACCCCTCCCGAGCACCTCGCCGCAATGGCAGCGCTAAAACCGTGCAGAAAATGCTTCGCAACCCCCGTTTCCGCCCCCAAATGGCCCGATTGGACTCCGTTGATTGTCAGCATGTTGCAGGCATCCTCTTCTTCCCCTCTTCTTCCTCACTCCGAGAGTGCTCCGGGACTGGGCCGAGGGTGGGGCGGAGAGGGTGGGGGAGTGGGATTTGGCCATGTCGGGATTTGTTGCTATCTTTGCAGACGCAATTATGGCCAAGAAGGAGCGATACTACGTTGTGTGGCAGGGACATAGGCCCGGCATCTACACCTCCTGGGAGCAGTGTAGCGCCCAGGTGAAGGGGGTGGCTGGGGCGCAGTTCAAGGCGTTCGACACGCTGTCCGAGGCGCAGGCGGCCCTGCGGGTGCCCTACAGCAGCGTGGTGGCCCAGGGGTCCAAGGCCCTCGGCGGCCTACAGCGCGCTGCCGCCCCCGCGGCACTCTACATCGACGACAGTGGGATGACCGCCGTGCGTCCGGGCCTGGAGAAGCCGCCCGTGCTGGACGCGCTGGCCGTCGACGCCGCCTGCAGCGGCAACCCGGGCGTGATGGAGTACCAAGGCGTCTACATCCCCACGCGCACACGCGTGTTCCACTATAAAAGCCCCGTGGGCACGAACAACATCGGCGAGTTCCTCGCCCTCGTCCACGGCCTGAGCTACCTCAAGAAGCACGGCCTCAAGCAGATACTCTACACCGACTCCGCGAACGCCATGTCGTGGGTGCGGCAGGGGGTGTGCAAGAGCAAGCTGCCCCTCAGCGACGCCACGGCCCCGCTCTGGGACTTTGTCCACCGCGCCGAGAACTGGCTGAAAACCAATACCTACACCACCGAGATTCGCAAGTGGGACACCGACCGCTGGGGCGAAATCCCGGCCGATTTCGGACGCAAATGAACACCCGCGACATCCGCTTCCCCTCCAACCGCGTACGCGACATCCTGCAATGCTTCCATCAGGACCTCGACCCCCTCTACGGGCCGCGCGAGGTGGACGCCTTCTGCGAGCTGCTCTTCGCGCATTTCCTCGGCTGGGACAGGGTGAAACTGCTGCTTTCCAAGGCGGAGACCATCGACCAAAGCGACCTCCTGCGCCTGCATTGGGCCCTGGACGGCCTGCGGCGCCACCGCCCTGTCCAGCACATCACGGGGCAGACCCTCTTCTGCGGCTGCACCATCGCGGTGAACCCCGACGTGCTCATCCCCAGGCCCGAGACGGAGGAGATGGTGCAATGGTGCATCGCCGAGGCGGGGCCCCTCGCCGCCGGTAGCCGCATCCTCGACGCATGCACAGGCAGCGGCTGCATCGCCATTGCGCTGAAGCGCGCCTTCCCCCAGGCCGAGGTCTCGGCCCTGGACCGCTCCGAGGCCGCCCTCGCCATGGCACGGCAAAATGCTGAAAACAACTGTGTTGCGATAGAATTCCGCCAGGTGGACCTCCTCGCCGGCGCCCCCGGCTATGCGGAGGGGGCGTTCAGCCTGCTGGTGAGCAATCCCCCCTACGTCCTCGAGCGCGAGCGGGCGGCGATGAGCCCCAATGTGCTTGAGTATGAACCCTCTGAAGCTCTCTTCGTGCCCGACAGCCGGCCGCTGCTCTTCTACGAGGCCTTGGCGGCCCTGGGGCGCAGGCTGCTGCATAGGGGAGGCTTGATGGTGGTGGAAATCAACGAGATGTATGGCGACGAATGCCGCCAGCTGCTGGATGCATCGGGCTATCAAGCCGCAGTGCACAGCGACTTCCGCGGCCGTCCGCGCTGGGTCTCGGCGCGGTTAGAATAGGTCGCGCTGCTGCGAATCCATGATGATGGTGACGGGTCCGTCGTTGAGCAGCTCCACCTGCATGTCGGCTCCGAAAACGCCCGTCTGCACGTCGAGCCCCGACAGCCGGCGCAGCAGCGCCACGAAGCGCTCGTACAGCGGCACGGCTACCTCGGGCCGCGAGGCGCGTATGTAGCTTGGACGGTTGCCTTTACGGGTGGAGGCCATGAGGGTGAACTGGCTGACTACCAGTATCGAGGCGCCCTCCACGGCGGTGACGGGCAGGTTCATCACCCCCTCGGCGTCGTCGAAGATGCGCATCTGCACCACCTTGCGGCAGAGGTAGTCCAGGTCCTCGTCGCGGTCCTCGTCGCAGATGCCCGCCAGGACGAGCAGGCCGGGACCGATGCTGCTGTGGGTGCGGCCGTCGATGGCGACGGAGGCGTGGCGTACACGTTGGATGACCAGGCGCATGTCAGTCGGGGATTATGGCGAGTTTGGCGAACCTGAGCATCAGCTGTTTCTGCCCCACGCCGTCGAAGAAGACGATGGCTTTCTTGGAGCCGCCCACGCCTTCCACGCCGAGCACCTTGCCGATGCCGAACTTCTCGTGCTGCACTTTCATGCCCGGGAGTATGCTCTCGATGGCGCTCGGGCTGTTGGGTATCGCCGGCGCGGCGCTCTTCTGTGCGGCGGGCTTGGGCGACGGGGCCGTGGGTTTGCCGGCGTTGAAGAAGGCGCGCGGCAGGGTGCCGGGCTCCGCAAAGTCGCGCCGCGCCGCAGGCTTCTCGATGAACTCGGGGTCGATCTCCTCCACGAAGCGGCTCACCTCCCCGGTGGTGCGCTGGCCGTTGTTGAAGCGGCTGCGGGCATAGGTGAGGGTCACCTGCTTCTCGGCACGCGTCACGGCTACGTAGAACAGGCGCCGCTCCTCTTCCAGCTCGGCGCGGTTGCTGGCCATGAAGGAGGGGAAGATCTGCTCCTCGAGGCCGACGATGAAGACATACGGGAACTCCAGCCCCTTGGCGGCATGGATGGTCATCAGGCTCACCTTGTCCGCATCGGCCTCCTTGTCCTTGTCCTCGCTGGTGTAGAGCAGCACTTGCTGCAGGAACTGGTCGAGGGTGCGCAGCTTGTCCTCCCCCTCGGCGCCCTCGGTGTCGGGGGCCTGCTCCGGGTCTTCGCAGAATTCCTGCACGGCGTTGAGCAGCTCGTCGATGTTGTCGAGGCGCTCGGCGCTCTCGGGGTCGTCGTCCTCGCGCAGGGCTTTGAGGATGCCGCTGGCGTGGATGATCTGCTTGGCCAGCGCGAAGGCGTCGGTGTCGGCCACGCGTGCCTCGAAGCTTTTCACCATGTAGACAAACTCGTCCATCCGCTGCAGCGTGCCGCTGGCCACGGGCAGTCCGAAGTCGCGCAGGTTCTCCAGCACGGTCCAGAGGCTCACCTCGTTGTCCGCCGCCGCCAGCCGCACGCGGTCCATGGTGGTCTGTCCAATGCCGCGGGCGGGGTAGTTGATGACGCGGGAGAGCGACTCGTCGTCGTGCGGATTGACGGCCAGGCGCAGGTAGGCCAGGGCGTCCTTCACCTCGCGCCGTCCGTAGAACGAGAGGCCCTGGTAGATGCGGTAGGGTATGTTCATGCGTCGCAGGGCGTCCTCCACGGCGCGGGAGAGGGAGTTCTGGCGGTAGAGCACGGCGAAGTCGCGCCAGTCGGCGTCGTCGGCCAGCCGGAAGTGCTGGATCGAGTCGGCCACGCGCGTCCCCTCGTCCTTCTCGTCGCCGGCCTGCAGCAGGCGCAGGCGGCTCCCTTGGGCGTTGTCGCTCCACAGTTCCTTCTGTATCTGATCGCGGTTGTGCCCGATGATGTTGTTGGCCGCCTGGACGATGGTGCGCGTCGAGCGGTAGTTCTGCTCGAGCTTGAAGAGGTGCATGTCGGGGTAGTCGCGCTTGAAGTTGAAGATATTCTGTATGTTGGCTCCGCGGAAGGCGTAGATGCTCTGCGCGTCGTCGCCCACCACGCACAGGTTCAGGTGCCGCGCCGCCAGCTTCTTGACAATGAGATACTGCGCGTAGTTCGTGTCCTGGTACTCGTCCACCATGATGTGGCGGAAGCGTTGCTGGTACTTGAGCAGCACATCCGGGAAGTCGCGCAGCAGCACGTTCATGTTGAACAGCAGGTCGTCGAAGTCCATCGCGTTCGAGTTGCGCAGCCGCATGTCGTAGGCCTCGTAGATCTGGCCTATGGCCGGCCGCCGTGCGTCGATGTCGGTCTGGTAGGCGTCGGGCGTCTCCTGGTAGTCCTTGGGCGAGAGGAGGTTGCTCTTCGCCATCGAGATGCGGCTCAGCACGAAGGAGGGCTTGTAGGTCTTCGGGTCGAGGTTGAGGTGCTTGACCACCTGCTTGATGACGCCCTTGCTGTCGTCCGTGTCGTAGATGGTGAAGCTGCTGGTGTAGCCCAGCTTCGTGGCCTCGGCGCGCAGCACGCGTGCGAAGACTGAGTGGAAGGTGCCCATCCACAGGTTCTTCGCCTCGGCCCCCACCAGCTTGACGATACGGTCGCGCATCTCCTTGGCGGCCTTGTTGGTGAACGTCAGCGCCAGGATGCTGAATGGGTCCACCCCCAGCTCCATCAGGTGCGCGATGCGGTAGGTCAGCGTGCGGGTCTTGCCGCTGCCCGCGCCTGCGATTATCATCACCGGCCCCTCTACACACGCCGCTGCCTCGCGCTGGTGTTCATTCAGTTGTGCCAATAGTTCGCTCATAATCCATGTGTCGTTGGAGGTGCAAAGGTACGACTTTTTCCCGTTCCCGCTCCAACTTTTTATCAACAGCCCTCCGCCACACATCGCGCCGCGAGTGGCACATGTCGGTAGTCGGCATAAGTCCCCGCAGGGGACGCAACAGTACAGACAGGGACGGAATCACGGCACGGCATAAGTCCCCGCAGGGGACGCAGGAATATAGACAGGGGCGGAGCGCAGCGGAGCCCCTGGGAAACGGCACTCACATACTCGGAACCCCGGAGGGGTGACAGGAGCATGGCCAAATGCATCCTCCCACCCCTCCGGGGTTCCAACCATACCACGCACCGTTACAGGGGTTACGGCCTGCGGCCTCCACCCCTGCCTGTATTCCTGTCAGCCCTCCGGGCTTCCGGCCGCAACCCCTGCCCGCCCCCCTGTCTCGCCTCCGGGCTTCCGGCATCCGCACCCCATGCCCAACGGCATCTTCTTGAAAATTTTTCGTCAAAAATGCGAAATTTTCCCGGTTTTCCGCCGACTGCAATCCGCACATTGCCAGCGGCTTGCACGCATCCTCTTCTTCCCCTCTTCGTCCTTGCGCCGGGAATGGGCCGACTTCGGACGCAATATAATCCGGCATCGGGCGTTGTATAACAGGTGGACCCCTCGGGGGGACACCGGACACTATTCACGTACAACAACCTAAAAACCAATCAATATGGCAAAAAGTTACCAG
>JAGAYN010000009.1 GCA_017940465.1 Bacteroidales bacterium
ACTGTCGGCATCCGTCCCGACATGGAGCCCGTGGCGCTGGAGGTGAAGCCCAACCCGGCCAATGAGTATGTCGAGGTGACGGCCGAGGTGCCCGAGGGCAGCCTGGAACTGCGCGACGCGCAGGGGCGCCTGCACCTCTCGCAGCGGCTCGAGGGCGGGCACGCCAG
This sequence comes from Bacteroidales bacterium, assembly GCA_017940465.1. GTDB lineage: Bacteria > Bacteroidota > Bacteroidia > Bacteroidales > P3 > Colimorpha. The sequence goes on from JAGAYN010000009.1 coordinate 168, forward strand.
GATTGAGTTGCAGGGCGTCCCGGCCGGCGTATACACGCTGCACCTCCGCTCCGCCGAGGGCAACGCCACCAGGCGCGTGATAGTCAGATAGATAAAAATCCATTTCGCGGCAAACGGTCCATAAGCGTCCATATCGGTTCTCAGTCGAAGTAAATACCTACAGGATACCTACCAAATACCTACAGGGTCCCTGCCGGATACCAAGAATACCCCCGCCACATAGCGGGGGTATCCGGATGCCGCATTACAGATTCCGGGATGCAACGTTATGCATTCCGGAGGAAGGCTACTTGCCGCCGAAGTGTTCCTTCAAGGCGTTCAGCTTGTTGCGCCTGCGCCGTTCCCAGATGGAGGCGATGAGTTTCTTGGTGGAAAGCGGGAAGTCGCTCTTCATCATCCAGTCGTAATAGGAGGGCTCCTGGGCGAAGACCTCTTCCACACTCTTGCCTTTGTGCTTGCCGAAGTTGAAGATTTCCCTGCCATCCTTGTCGTATCCTATGTGCCCCACCAGGTCGGCCCACTGGCTGTTGGCCGTGAAACGGCTGAGGGCGCCCATGTCGTTCACCACCGGCTGGCTCACACGCCCCGCGCGGTCCTTGTACGAGACGCCCGCGTAACGGTCCAGCTGCGCGCAAAGCACCTCGTAGGTGGCCTCGGTGTCGGCGGCGGCGGAGTGGGCGTTCTCGAGGTCCTTGTCGCAATAGAAGCGGTAGGCTGCCACGAGGGTGCGCTGCTCCATCTGGTGGAATATGTTCTGCACATCCACACAGTGGCGGCAGGAAAGGTCGAAATCCACCCCCGCCCGCAAAAACTCCTCCACCAGCAGCGGCACGTCGAACTTGTTGCTGTTGTAGCCAGCCAGGTCGGCATCGCCGATATACTCCAGCAGCTTCCCAGCCAGTTCCTTGAACGTCGGCTTGTCCGCCACGTCGGCGTCCGTAATGCCGTGTATGGCCGTCGTGTGCTCGGGGATATGGACCGTCTTGCCGTCGGCATCGGCCGGCCTCACACGCTGCACCAGCGTCTCCTTGCTCCCGTCAGGGAACACCTTCAACAGGCATATCTCCACGATATGGTCATGCCCCACCTGCACTCCGGTGGTCTCCAAGTCAAAGAAAACGATTGGTTTAGTAAGATTCAGTTGCATATTGGAATTTGTTTGTAGGTTTTACTGATTCGTTCCCCTGCCGGCGTCCCGTATCGGAGCGCCACCCCACATCACACAAGGGCCGGCAATCAAACATTAATTGCCGGCCCCTCGTCATCTGCATGCGGTGATGTCCAGAACATCAGGGGATGGACTAATAAGACATCTCCTCGCTGCTGCTGTACTGTGTTTCACCCGCCTCTTCCTGTCTCCGCTCCGTGCTCCGCTGCAGCGAGATAATCAGCGCGCCAATCATGCGGGTGAGCTCCATCAGGTACTCGCGCGACTGATCATAGTCGATCTCTCCCAGAAGTTCCACATTGTGCGCCAGCTCCGTGTAAACCACACACTCGCGGATAGCCGTCTTCGCTATCTTCAGGTAATGGTCGAACTGGTTCTTGCTGCGGCAGGAGCCCTCGGCGATGTTCAGGGCAATGTCGAATGCCGAGTGGCAGAAAGAGCCCACCAGCACCTTCTCGCTCTCGTTGCGCGGGGCGGACATCTTGTCGGACACCCATGCGGCGTAGTCTGTTGCCTTGGCGTACACTCTCAAATCCTCGAAGCGGAAGAAACTCACGTTAGTCTGAGGGGTCGGTTGAACCATTTTGTCGTCTTGTTCCATGTTTGATTTTGTGTTTTGAATTATGTTTAATGGATTGGATATTGATGCCTACACTATTTCGGCGAAATACTTCATGAACTGCGTGCGCATCGCTACCGAAGCCTTCTCGTTGGGCTGCACTGCCAGCTTGCCGCGGAACTGCGAAAGGGAGTCATACCCTTTGCGCTGCATCCACTGACAGAGGCCGTCGTTGAGCTGCCGCAGGGTGCCGATGCCGTTCTTGTACAGACAACTTACCACCTGCACCGTCGCGGCCCCGGCCAGGAGCATCTTCACCACATCGTCGGCGGTGTAGACACCGGTGGAGGCGGAGAGGTCGCAGCGCATCTTCTTGCTCATCAAGGCCACCCAGCGCAACGTATTGTGCATCTCGTCCGGATTGCTCAGCCAAGAGGCGTTGCACAAGCATTCCTTCTCCGTATCGATATCTACCTGCACACTCTTGTTGAACATCGTCACACCCTGTATCCCCATCCACGAAAGTTGCTGCAACTGCTTCGCCATATCGGTGAAGTAGGTGCCCACCTTGATGCTTATGGGAATGGATATAGACTTCTTGAGGGTATTGATTATCTGGGTAAAGGTACGTTCCACATCGTCGGACGAGAGGGAAGTCTCGTAGGGGAGGATTGCCATGTTGAGTTCCAGTGCGTCGCACCCAGCCTCCTGGAATCGGATTGCATAGGTGAGCCAGTTCTCGTAGGAGAAGCAGTTGATACTCCCAATCACCGGAATGGTGAGACGCCGCTTGGCCTCGCGTATTGTCTCGAAGTGGCGGTTCAGCGAATCGTCGGCCACATGCTGCGAGATGTACTCATAACTATCGCCATAATTGTCTATCGGAGCCACCACATGGGTGTTGCGCTTGATGTCATATATAATCTGTTCCTCGAATACACTCTTCACGACAACCGCACCCGCGCCTGCCGTCTCCATCTCCACCATCTTGTCCACATCCGAGGTCAAGCCGCAGCTCCCGACTATGATGGGACTCTTCAAATCGAGGCCTAAATATTTGGTTTTTGTATCCATAATCTTACACAAATTTCACAATGCAAAGATATATAAAATATAAATATGAAAAAAAAAAATCTTCCACATTTTTTCCATGCACCTCACAAACACCTAATTTTCAACAAGTAGCAAAACAACGCCTCTGAACTTTTTGCCGAAAAGCCCTCGCAAAAAATAATTTTGCGTCCCCAATTCACAAAAATTTAGTACTTTTGCACTCTCATTTTGACATAAAAACGAAACGAAAAAAACAGCATAAACGATGAAAGAGCAACTCGAAGAGAAAAACACAGAGATGGGTAACGTCATTACCCGCACCGAAGAATTCATCCAGAAGAACCAGAATGTGCTCATCGGCGTGGCCGTGGCCCTGGTGCTGGTGGCGTTGGCCATATTCGGCTATCACAAATGGTACAAGCAGCCCCGCGAACAGCGCGCCTCCGAGGAGTTGTTCGCTGCCGAGCAGTACTTCCTCAACGGCGAGTATCAGAAGGCCCTCGAGGGCGACGACACCCACCGCGGCCTGACCAGCGTCATCGACAATTACGGCTCCACCAAGGCAGGCAACCTGGCCAAGTACTATGCCGGCATAGCCAACCTGCACCTCGGCAACTACGGCGAAGCATCGAAATGGCTCGGCAAGTACAAGGGCAAAGACCTGTTTACCAACGCCATCGCCATCATGGCGCAGGCCGATGCGCAGGCCGAACAGGGCGACCTGGCGGCCGCCGCCAAGAAATACGTCGAAGCCGCCAAGGCCGGCGACAACGCCGTCACCGCCCCTGCTGCGCTCTTCAAAGCCGGTCTGGCCTACATCTCGCTGGGCGAGAACAAGAAGGCCCTCGACTGCCTGAAGCAGATACGCGCCAAATATCCCGAGAGCACCGAGGCCCAGACCCCCGACACCGACAAGCTGATTGCCATCGCCGAGGCTGCGCTATAGGCCAGTCGCACAACAAAAGAGGCGGATTCCCCGAAGGAATCCGCCTCTTTTCGTATCCATAAGGTGCTATTCGCCCAGCATCTGCTCCAGCGCGGCGACCATGTTTTCCGCGCCGGCGAATATCTCGCTGATGCGGGAGGCCGCCATATAGGCGGGGGTGGTGAGGACTTTGTGCTCGCTGTCGACACAGACGTCGGTGGGGCCACAGGCCTGCACCTGTGCGCCGAAGCCGCGGGCCACCTCGGACGCCTGGTTGTCGTCCGGCCCAAGTGTGAGGCGCACCTCGTAGCGGCCGAGCACCTTGGCCAGCACCATGGGTGCGATGCACATGGCCACGACCGGCTTCTTGGCGCGGTAGGTCTCGAGAATGGCATCGGCCACCGAGTCTACCACCGTCATGCGGGGCCCGTCGAAGGCGAAGGTGGAGAGGTTGCGTGCGGCACCCATGCCGCCGGGGAGCGCGAGGGCGTCGTAGTCATTGGGGCTGTACTGTTCGAGCGGGAGCAGGTTGCCGCGGGCGATACGTGCGCTTTCGACAAAGATGTCGCGCTGCTCGGTATCCACCAGGGTGCCCTCCTCCTCTTCGTCGTCCACGACGTCGACATGGGGCACCACCTCGAAGTATCCCTCCGGTGCGAAGCACTGGTACTGCCAGCCGCGGCGGTCGATGGCGAGCATGAGCGAGAGACTCTCCTGCAACTCGCTACCGTCGCGGTTGCCGCAGCCGCTGAGGATTACTGCTATCTTCTTCATACTATCGGCGACTTTCGTCCACAGCCTCCTTGATGAGCTGGAAGGTGGCCTCGATGTCGTTGTCCAGACCCATGGAGAAGCGGATGAGGCCTTCGCTCATGCCCATCTCGCGCTGCAGGTCTTCGGGCACCTCGCTCGAGGTCGACTTGCCGCTGTTGCTGAAGAGGGTCTTGAAGTAGCCCAGGCTGACGGCCAGGTAGCCCACGCCCTTCTTCTGCATGATTTCCATAATCCTGCTGGCCGCGTCGGCGGTCTCCATGTCGATGCTTATCATGCCGCCGTAGCCATAGCCGGGATTCATCATGGAGTTGAACAGTTCGTGGTCCGGATGTTCGGGCAGGCCGGGGTAGTTGTACTTGAAGCCCACCTCCTTGAAACGCTTGGCCAGGTACATGGCGTTCTCCGAATGCTTCTGCATGCGGATGTGCAGGGTGTGGAGGTTCTTGAGGATGGAGGAGCTGCGCATCGGGTCGAGCACCGGGCCGAGGAGCATGCAGGTGCCGGTATTGACGTCGATGAGGCTGTTGATATACTCGCCGCTGCCGCAGATGGCGCCGGCCACGCAGTCGTTCTTGCCGTTGATGAACTTGGTCATCGAGTACACCACCACGTCGGCTCCCATGCGGTAGGGGCTGAAAATCATCGGGGTGAATGTGTTGTCGACAATGAGCTTGGCGCCGATGCCGTGGGCGATCTTGCTCAGCTCGGGGATGTTGGCGATGCGGAGCAGGGGGTTGTTCATGGTCTCGGTGTAGAGCACCTTGGTGTTCGGGTGCTCGGCCACAGCCTTGCGCACGGCGTCCAGGTCCTGGAAGTTCACGAATGTGGTCTCCACGCCGAACTTGCCCATATAGTTGGCCATGAAGGCGAAGGTGCCGCCGTAGGTGGTCATGGAGGCGATGATGTGGTCGCCCGACTTGACTTCGTGGATGAGGGCGCAGGTGATGGCGGCCAGGCCGGAACCCGTCACCCAGGCGGCCTCCGTGCCCTCCATCGCGGCCAGGGCCTGGCAGAGGGCCAGGTTCGAGGGATTCCAGTGGCGGCTGTAGAGGAAGTAGCCCTCGGTCTCGCCGTGGAACGTCTCGGTCATCAGGTGGGCCTCGGGGAAGGTGAAGGTGGCGCTGTCGCAGATGGCGGGGTTCACACCACGGTTGGCATCGCGCCCGTCAAGGCGCTGGATTGCGGTTGCAGGGTCAAACTTTTGCATTGTAATTGAATATTTTACAAGGTTTATACTTAAAATTCTGTCTGCAAAGGTACGAAAGTTGCCCGACATGGCCAAATTTTTTTTTCAACCCAAGTCCGAGACAACTCCGTGTCAACTCCGTGTCAACTCCGAGTCAACTCCGACCCTGCTCCGCGCACGGGTCAGAACCAGCCGGTGAGGCCGAGCAGGCCGGTGGTGACGACGTAGCGCAATGCCTTGCCTATGAGCATGATGAGGCAGGTCCAAAGGGGGTTGAGGCGCATGAATCCCATGGCGATGGCGAGGGGGTCGCCCACGATGGGCAGCCAGGTGAGCAGGGCGGCCCACACGCCGTACTTCTCGATGTGGCTGCGGAAACGCTCGATCTTCCCGCGCTTCACCTTGAACCAACGCTCCAGCCACTCCCACTTGCAGAGCCACCCCATGTAGAAGCTGATCATGCCGCCGGCGGTGTTGCCGAGCGAGGCCACGACGACGATGGCCCAGGGGGCGTAGCCCAGGGCCAGGGCGCCTGCCACGATGGCCTCCGACGAGAAAGGGACGATGGTGGCCGAAAGGAGGCAGACGAGGAAAAGTCCCAGCAGTCCAAGTCGTTCCAGCATACAGTTTCCTCTCTGCAATATTTGTGCCAGAATTGGCACTAAAATTGCAGCAGAGAAGACATGATGAACAACCAATACACTGTCCGGAAGGCTACCGAGGCCGACATCGGGCTCATCATGAGCATGTTCGACCACTCGCGGAGCGTGATGCGCGCCGACGGGAACCGGTCGCAGTGGGTGGGCTACCCCACGGAGGAGGACCTGAGGGAGGACCTGTGCCGCGGCGTGTCATACATCGTCCAGGACAGCGCCTCGCGCGGGACCTTTGCCCTGGTGCCGGGCGAGGAGCCTACCTACGCCTACATCGACCACGGCCGCTGGATCGACCCCGCCACCCCCTACGCCACCCTGCACCGGCTGGCCGCGCTGCCCTCCACCTCGGGCATCGCCCGCGCCGCCTTCGCCTACGCCAAGGAGCGGCACGCCCACCTGCGTGTGGACACCCACGCCACCAACCGCCCCATGCGCCACATCCTGGAGCGCGAGGGCTTCGTCTACTGCGGCGTCATCTACATGCCCGACGGCGGCCCGAGGGACGCCTACGAGTGGTGGCGCATGGACGAGGTGCCGGAGGAGCTGAAGCAGTACATCGAGCGCGAAGTGCTCCCGCGCTACGCCGCCTTCGACGCCGCCCACCGCGTGGACCACGCCCGACGCGTCGTCGCCAAAGCGATGGCCTGCCGGGGGCCGCAGGCCGCACTCATCTACGTGGCCGCCGCCATGCACGACCTCGGCCTCGCCCACGGACGCGAGGAGCACCACCTGCACTCCGGCCGCATCATACGCCAGGACCGTGCGCTGCGCCAGTGGTTCACCGAAGAGGAAATAGAGACCATCGCCCAGGCCGCCGAGGACCACCGCGCCTCGGCCGCCACACCGCCGCGCTCGCTGCCGGGACGCATCGTGGCCGAAGCCGACCGCGACATAGAGTCGGAGACCATCGTGCGCCGCACGGTGGAATACAGCCTCGCCCACCACCCCACCCTCTCCCGCGAGGGCCACTGGCAGCGCTGCCTGCAGCACCTGCACGAGAAGTACGCCGAGGGCGGCTACCTCACCCTCTGGCTCGACCCCTCGCCCAACGCCGCCCCCCTGGCCGAACTCCGCGCCCTCATCGATGACGAACATCGCCTGCGGCAACTGTTTGACCAATACATCAATAACCAATAACCCCTAACCTATAACCTATAAAGAAAATGAACACATTCCTCATCATCATCGCCTTTGTCTGCCTCGCCGTAGGCATCATCGGGTCGGTGGCCCCCGGGCTGCCCGGCCCGCCCATCTCGTGGCTGGGGCTGCTGCTGGCCGGCCTCACGCCGTGGGTGCAGACCAGCCGCATGCTGCTGGTGGTGACGGCGGCCGTGGCGGTGGTCATCACCGTCTTCGACTACGTCATGCCCGCCCTCAGCACCAAGCGCTACGGGGGCTCGAAACACGGCATCTGGGGCTGCAACATCGGCCTGCTCTTCTCGCTCTTCGGCCTGCCCATAGGCCCCACTGGGCTCGTCGGTCTGGTGTTCTGGCCCTTCGTGGGCGCCCTGGTGGGCGAGTACATCAAGCAGCAGGACCTCAAGCCCGCCCTGCGGGCCGCCTGGGGAGCCTTCATAGGTTTCCTGAGCGGGACGCTGATGAAGGTGGTCTACTGCGTGGCCTTGCTGGTGGTGGTGATTGTGGCGCTGGTGTAGGCCGCCGGGCCTATTCCACCCCTTCCAGCCGCATCAGGGCATGGACGGGCGCCACCGGCTCGAGCCGCGCGCGCCCTCCGAGGGCAGGCAGCTCGACCAAGAAGATGAATTCGCGCACCACTATCCTGCGGCCGCCGACGGTCTGCCGCTGCAGCGAGCGCACGATGCCGTCCACGGTGCCGCCGGTGGCCAGGAGGTCGTCGAAGAGGGTGACCTCGATCACGTCGCCCGCGGGCTCGCAGGCGGCGAAGTCGCTCAGGCGGTAGAACAGCTCGTCGCTGCCGTATTCCTTCTCTATCTCCACCCGCACCAGGTCGCCCTCGGCGAAGGGCAGCTTGCCTTTCTTGCGGAACGGCACCAGGGTGCGCACATGGTCGGAGAGGGTCAGCAGCGGTGCCCCGAAGAGGAAGCCGCGGGCCTCGACGGTGGCCAGGTTGGGGGTGGTGGCGAGACGGTCGATCTCGCGCACGGCCGCGTTGAAAGCCTCCTTGTCGTGCAGGAAGGGAAGCACATCGATGAAGTCGATGCCGGGCTTGGGGAAATCGGGATAATGGCGGATGATGTCTTCAAACATGGGATGGGGGTTTGGGGATGAGGGTCAATCGTCAGCCTCGCTGCCGAGGCCCATCAGCCAGCGTATCTTCTGCGGGATGGCGGTGTTCTCCTGGATGCCGGAGAAGTAGTGGGCGCCCGGGCCGAGGGCGAAGACGGGCACCATGCAGCCGGTGTGGCTGCCCCAGAGGAAGCGCACGTCGTTGGTGCCCTTCGCTATGTCGCCGTCGGGGAGCGTGACGCCGCCGGTCTCGTGGTCGGCCGTGACCACCACGAGGGTGTTGCCGTCGCGCTGCGCGAAGTCGATCACGGCGTGGAGCATCTGCTCGAAGTCGGCCAACTCGGCACGCAGGTAGGCGGAATCGTTGTTGTGGCATGCCCAGTCGATCTGCGAACCCTCAATCATCATGGCGAAACCCTTGGGGTTGCGGGCCAGGAGGGCGATGGCCTTCTTGGAGGCATGGACCAGCACGTCGCCGCGGGCCGGCGCGGTCAGAGGGTCGCCCTCATAGAGGAGGGCCAGCACCTTCCCACCGCTGAAGCGCACCAGGCTGTCCATCGTGTTCACCACCGTGTAGCCCCTCCGCGCCAGCGTGTCCAGCGGACGGAGGCCGTCGCGGCGGTTCTCCGGCTGGAAGTACTTGCGTCCGCCCCCCACCATCACGTCGTGTCCGCACTGTGCGAGCTGCAGGCTCAGCGTGTCGAACATCTTCCGGTAGGGCACATGGCCGTAGGTGGAGGCGGGCGTGGCATCGAGCACCGAGGAGGTAACCACGAAGCCGGTGGACATGCCGGCGGCCTTGGCATCGTCGAAGAGGGTGGCATAGCGCGCCGAGTCGGGGCCCCAGTTCACATGGTAGTTGTCCACCTTGTGGCCTGTGGTGAGGGCCGTGCCGCCGGCAGCGGAGTCGGTGCGGTACTTGTTGCGCGAGTAGGTGCGCGAAAAGCCGGTGTAGGGGAAGCGCAGGAAGGCGGAGTTGTCGCCCAGCGCCGCCACCACCGAGGCGTAGACCTGGGGCACCCCCATGCCGTCGCCGACGATGAGGATGACGTTCCGGGGCATCGGCGCCTCGTCGCTGGAGGCCGTCTCCTGCTCCGAAGCCTGCCCCATCGCCTGGTCCATCTCCCACACCAGTTGCTCCATGCCCGCACACGACGTGAGGACCAGCGCACCGGCAAGCAGGGTTCCGAGAAGTAGTCGTCTGATTTTCATACTGCAAAAGTCATCTATGGCATCGGTTCAAAGGCGCTCCGGGCAGGGGCCTACATGTAGATGCCCACGCCCAGGGCCTCCAGCTGGGGGTAGAAGGAGGCGTTGCTGGCGGACCGCGCCGACGTGGTGTCGGCAGGGAAGGGCTTGTAGAGGTGGGTCCTGCGCGCGGCGAAGATGCCGATGCCGCCGTCCATGTTGCCGTACACGGCACGGTTCTGGTCCAAGGCACTGCCCTGCGAGACCGACTCCATGTAGGCGTTGAGTTCCTCGGTGCAGGCGTGGAGGTAGACGTCCACATGCTTGGTGTAGCGCTTCGGGCGCGGGTCGTCCTGCAGGCGGGCCTTGATCTCGTCGAGGAACACCTGGCGGGGGTAATGGACGTATCTGTGCGCACTCGTGCGCTGACACCTGAGGTCCAGGTGCTTCAGCGTGTCCTCCACCACATAGAAGAAGCGCACCACGGGCTGATAGAGACGCGCATTCTCCATCTCAACCCACTCGAACTTGCAGCATGCCTCGCCGCCGACAAAGTCAGGGAAGTTGAAAAGGCCCAGCGTGTCGCCCGACATGTTGATGGTGTAGCTCGGTTTGATGATGTGCTGCGCCTGGGTGGTCCTGATGAGCGAGATGGGCTTGGAGGAGGCCAGGACGCTGTTGTCGGCGGTGTTGCGCACACGCAGCACGTAGGTATACTCCTCTTTCAGCCGCCCATGGGTCAGGGCAAAGTAGGCAGGCTGCAGCCCCGAGGCGAACTGGCCCTCGGAACGGGGACGGAGCGTGTAGCTGAAGGGTATCGAGTCGCGCAGCGTCTCCCCCGAATAGGCCAGCACCGCCACCGATACAGCGGCGCTGTCGTAATGGATGGAATCGGGGTCGGAGCCGTAGTTGAAGAGGCCGTCGCTGCTGAGGTAGCAGCGTTCGAGGCGCACCCAGGAGGTGTCGTCGTCCTGGTCCAGGACGCAATAGACCACAGGCACGTTCTTCCATTCTGCGTTGGGGGTGAACTCCACCTCGCAGGAAGCAACGGCCAGGGAAGCCAATACAAGGGCCGTCAGTACGTGCCACATGCGGAATCGGTTGAAGGAGGTATTCATGTTTCTACAGTTTTGCTCATGTTATTTTTCCACTACGGTCACCTCGTCCATCAGCAACCAGGGCTTGAGCCCCTTGGCACGGTGCCAGGCAGGGATGGAGGGGATGGCCTCGGACAGGACCCTCACATAGGCCGCCGCCTGACGACGGGCCGGGACGGAAAGCTCCACCACCTGGGGCTGCTCGGACGACTGCTCGGAGGGGTCGAAGGGCAGCTCCACACTCACCGTGTCGCCAAAGGTGACACCATCCGAGGAGAAGGCCAATGTCACCGCGCGCGGCGCAAAGGCCCACAGCTGCGGCGCATGGGCATATCGGAGGGTGACGTAGTCGATGTCAATGGGTTTGGAGAGGCGAAGCGTGGTGGTGACGCCTGTTCCGGAGAAGCCGATCCAGTCGCGGGTGAGGTCGTCGACGCTGCCGCGCACGCCGTCAAAGAGAATCGAGTCCGCACCGACATTGTAGGGGGTGCTGGGCTTGCGCGAGAAGGTGGTGGCAACGATGTAGTCGTAGCTGAACTTACGCGTGGCGGTGAACGAAGGCGGCACCTCCTTGGCGAAGACCTTGGCCTTGACCACGGTGGTGGTCGTGAGGGTGATGGGCCTGGTGTAAAGGGGAGAGGAGCCGTCGGGCTCGCTGCCGTCGAGGGTGTAGCGTATCTCGCCCTTGGCGGTAGAAGAGAGGGTGACAGTCAGTGGGGCGGTGAAACGCTGCTGCGACACCTCGATAGTCGGAGGGTCCAGCAGGCCCGCATCCATGCGCGGGAAATCATATCCGTGGAGGGTCATCGGGTCGATACCGTGGTACGGACGGAGGCGCAGGCGGAAATTCAAGGGCGATGTCTCGGGAACGAGGAAGGCCTCAGCCGGTTCAAACACCTTCGCATCTGCGGGCACACCCCGATTCACCAGGCGGAACTGCTGCCCCAGCAGCTGCATGAAGAGCCCCCCACCCTGCCGCACGGCGGCGCACCAGCGCACCTGCCTGAGGTCCAGGCCTGAAAACGCGTCGGTACACATACTGGGGATGCCCGAATGGCGGTCGCGGAAGCACACCTCGCGGTCCAGTCCGAACCACGACATGCTGTCGGACCCATGGCGTACCCTGACGGCCGGATGCAGGTCCGCCGACCAGAAACGGTCGATGGGCGAGACGGCAAAATCCACCACCACGTCGCCCGTGGAGAAGAGCGTATAGGTAATCCGCGCGTCGCAGACCGTAGTTCCCTCGGAGGTCTTGTAGCGGAGCATATAGTCGCGGCAGAGCGTCCCGCCGTCGGGTCGGCGGTGGGTGATGCCGATGGTGTCGGCGGTCCAGTCGTCGTGCCACAGGAAGTAGAGCGAATACGGCAGCGGTGTGGTGTCGGCCGGAAGGGTATTCCCATCGGGCAAAGCAACCATCCTGTGCCTGGGCTCTTCCAACTGGAAGACCTTGGTGTCCACGGCGCCGGCCGGTTGCCGCTGCTGCGAACGGGGTATGAGGTCGAATCTCACAAAGAGTTCCTCGCCAGGCTGGAGGGTTGCTGGCGGTATGGTGACCTTCACCTTGTCCACCCCGCCCGGCGCGATGCCCACGGCAAGGTCGCCGGCGGTGATGTTGGGACGCAGGTTGGTGAAGATAGTGTACTCAAGACGGTAGGCACTGAGGTCGGAGAAGTCCTGACGGTTGTAGACCATGAACTCGGCCTCGTCGAGTGTCTGGCGGATAAGGCGCACATCGAAGGGGGAATAAAGCCCCTTGATGTCGGAGAGTACATGGCGGGGCGGTTCCCAATAGAAAAAGCCTCCCTGCAGCTGACGGCTGCTTTCAACGACGGACCAGAAGAGTTCGAAATCGCTGTCCCCCGCCGATGCCAGCATCACCAACGGGCGGTCGCCTGTCTTGGCCACCGCCTGCCGCAAGGTCTGCTCCTTGGGGAAATGGAGGGCGATGAGGTCGGTGTTCTCCGAATAGTTGGCACCGGAATAGACCACCGGACGCTGCCTTTCAAGGGTCTTCAGGCGGCGATAGGCGGCCTGCATGCAGACTCCGTTGTCACGGCTGTCGCCGAGCGACCACATTATTATAGATGTATAATTCTTATATATACCGTGCAGGTTCTCCACCCTGCGCTCGAAGAGGGGGATATACTCTTTGTCGGTGGCCACTGCATGGCGCTGGCTGGAGGCAGGCAGCAGGTTGGCGTCGCAGACCACGTAGAGGCCCAGCTGGTCGCAAAGCTCGTAGAAGCAGGGGTCCTGGGGCGAATGCTTCGCCGTGCGTACGGCATTGACATTGGCACGTTTCATGGCCGTCAAGGTCTGCCGCATGGAATCTTTCGGGGCGGAGAAGCTGCTGTAGATGGCACCTTTGAGGGTGATGGCGCGGCCATTGACCAGGAGCTGCCCCTCCTTGACCTCGACGCGGCGGAAGCCGAAGCGTGTACCGACCACCTCCTCCTCGGCCATGTTCTCGTCGCGCAGGCGGAGCACGAGGGTATAGAGGGCGGGTTTCTCGGCTGACCATGGCTGCACATTGGCCCACGAACGCGAGAAATCCACCAGGGCGTCGGCCGTCTTGTCGAACACCACCCAGCGCCCCATGCGGTCAAGGGTGCGTCCCTGGGGGTTCCATACCTCGGCTTCGAGGTAGTATTTTCCTTTTTTCTTACCGTTGAAGAGGCGGGCATCCAGGGCAAGGGAGCCTGTGCCGGTGGCGGCGTCGTAGTCGGCCGTCAGGGTATAGTCGTCGATGCCCGGGTCGTTTTTAAAAAGAATATAGGGGTCGCCGTTGAGTCCAACTGGCAAACCGTCGCTTTCAAGGAGGGCTTCCGTGGGCTGACGGAGGGCCTCGATGGCGAGGGTGTTGGGCTTGCCGTAGCGCAAATGGCCGTCCAGCAGGAAGGCATTCCAGGCCCGCGAGTCGTCGGCACGCCCCACCTCCTGCCCATTGAGGAGCACACGCACAGCCCTGCCGCAGCGCACATTGAGGTATACCCTGAACTGTTTCCAGACCTTCTCCACGTCAATCTGCCGGCTATAGACCCGCGAACTGTCGGTATCGCTCCTCTGCCAGAAGCCGGACAGTTCGAGGAAATAGGGCGACTCGCGGTAGGCCAGCTTGGGGATGGCATTCTCGTCGTCATAGGCGGCCACGTTGGTGCGTGGCGGCATCCAGCCGTTGGCGGGCTGTGCCACGGCGACGCACCCTGCCATCAGCAGGGCCAGAGTGAGCATCTGCTTGAGCGACGGCATTCTACCAAGTGCTGAAATGCAGGGCCACGCCGAGGTTGATCATGTGCAGCGTAGTGGCATCGGTGTGCATGGGGACATTGTCCTCGTCGCTACGGAGCACCCTGTCGGAGTGCAACATGCGGTAGCCGGCATGGAACCCCAGGGCAAGGGAGCGGCTGAAGGCATAGCGTCCGCCGACCTCGATGCCGAGGTAGAGGCCTCCCTTGTCGATTTTCACCACCGGAGGCTCACTGGAGGCCCCGACGGGGAGCGAGTAGCCCACCTGCAAAGCGGTGTAGGGCGTCAGGCGGCTGCGGAGGAAATGGCTGCGCAATTCGGCGTAGAGCGGCAGCTGCGAGAAGGCGCCCGTGGGGTCCATCACATAGGTGAAACCCAGACCCACGGCGGCTTCCTTGCGGAACATGAAGCCACCCGAGAGGGCGGGCATGAAGGCCGAGACGGTGTCGTGCGTGCGATTGACATTGAAGGCGTAGCCGAGGTCGCCCACGGCGTAGACACCCCTCCAGCGGAATTCGACATGGCGCTGCGCCGCTGCCGTGCCGAAGAGGCACAGCAGCGTTACAGCGGCGATGAGTGTTCTTTTCATTTATGCATTCATTTTCTTGAGGTCAGGGCTGACGATGAGGGTGGCCTCGGTGGCGGCCTGTACCTGTTCGACGGTGAACTCGGGGTTGATCTCGGTCAGCACGATACCCTTCGGGGTGATTTCCATCACGCCCATCTCGGTGATGATCATATTGACCTGGCCCTTGGCCGTGAGCGGCAGGGTGCATTTCTTGAGGATTTTGGGGTTGCCCTTGGCGGTGTGCTCCATGGCGAGGATGACCTTCTTGGCGCCGACCAGGAGGTCCATCGCGCCGCCCATGCCGGGGGTCTTCTTGCCGGGAATCATCCAGTTGGCCAGGTCGCCCTGCTCATCCACCTGCAGGGCACCGAGGATCGAGACGTCGACATGACCGCCGCGGATGATGCCGAACGAGGTGGCGCTGTCGAAGGTGGAGGCTCCCTTGGCGGGGGTGACGAAGCCGCCGCCGGCGTTGATGAACCAAGGGTCTTCCTTGCCCGCCTCGGGCGTGGGGCCCATGCCGATCATGCCGTTCTCGGACTGCAGGGTGACGTTCACTCCGGCCGGCAGGTAGTCGGGGATGAGGGTGGGCAGACCGATGCCGAGGTTGACGACATCGCCGTCGTGCAGCTCCTGGGCCGCGCGCTTGGCGATAAAGGGTTTGATTTCTTCTTTGTTCATGATTGTTCTATTTTTTAAGTTAATTTTAACACTTTTGGACCGTTTCCGGCAGGTATCCTGTAGGTATTCCCTAAGTATCCTGTAGGTATTTACTTCGACTGAGAACCGATATGGCCCTTTATGGACCCCTGAGCCGTTATGACCGGTTCATTTCCACCCGCGGTTGACCATCTCCTGAGCGATGAAGGAGGCCACGTCGTCGCCGTAGGTGTTGGCCCCGAAGCCGGCGTCGTAGCCCAGCTCCTTGGCCAGCTCGTGGCTGATGCGCGGACCGCCGCAGATGAGGATCACCTTGTCGCGCAGCCCCTCGGCCTCCAGCATCTCCACCAGTTCGGTGAGGTTCTGGATGTGGACGTCCTTCTGGGTCACTGTCTGGCTCACGCACAGCGCGTCGGCCTTCAGTTCGATGGCCTTGGCGATGAATTCCTCGTTGGGCACCTGGCTGCCGAGGTTGTAGGCCTCTATCATGTCGTAGCGCTCCAGTCCGTAGTGGCCGGCGTAGCCCTTCATGTTCATGATGGCGTCGATGCCCACAGTGTGCGCGTCGGTACCGGTGGAGGCCCCGACGACGATGAGCTTGCGCCCGATGTTCTCACGGATGTAGTCGTCGCACTCATGCATGTCCATCGTGGTGCTTTCCACCTTGGGGACGTGGATATTGGTGTAGTCCACCGTGTGGGTGAGGCTGCCGTAGCAGTTCATGAAGCAGAAGCCCTCGGTGAGTTCCTTCTGAAACACCACCAGGGGGTTCTCGAAGCCCATTTTCTTGAGGAGCTGCTTGGCTGCCTCCTCGGCTTCGGCGCCGGCAGGCACGGGCAGGGTGAAGCTGAGCTGCACCTTGCCGTCGTTCATCGTGTCGCCGTAGGGTTTTATCTTGGTGAGGTCGAGGGTTTTGTCGTAATCCTTCGCCTCCATTGAATACAATCCTTCGCTCATTATTTTTTTCCTTTCATCAGTTCAACAAACGGGTTGAAGTAGTGCTCGCCCTTGAGGGTGACGCCGTCGAGGCCCTTGCCGCCGTTCTTGGGGCGCTTGACGTTGCCGAAGATGCCTTTCTCCAGGGCGGTGAAGAGGCCCTCGCTCTCCATGGTCTCCAGCAGGCGCGTGGCGTTGTGGAGCACCTCCTGGGCGCGGCTCTTGATGATGCCGCCCTCCTTGAATTCGACCTCCTCGCCGATGTCCTTCATGTTGTTGAAGATATACTTGGCGTTCTCGATGGAGAGGTAGCGGTCGGACATGAAGGGGGTGTGGATGGCCTCGGTGGGCATACCGAGCAGTTGGAGACCCTGGTGGGTCCACTGGCCGATGATGTTGAAGAGGGCGTCCTGGATATGGCCGCGGAAGATGTTGCCGGTCATGAACTTGGTCGGCGGCATGTACTTGAGCGGCGCCTTGGGGAAAATCTCGCGTATCATCTGCGCCTGGGCCAGCTCGTAGAGGAAGCCGTTCTCGAGCATGGGGTCCATCTCGAAGGCGTGGCCGAGGCCCATCTGCTCCTCCGGCAGGCCGGCCATGAGGGCCAGCTGCTCGTTGATGAGGTCGGAGGCGAGCACGGTGTGCGCCTCGTCGTAGGCGTCGGCGGTGGTGAGGTAGTTGTCCTCGCCGGTGTTGATGATGACGCCCGCGAAGCCGTTGATGATGCGGCTGAAGTACTGGTCGATGAGCGTGCGCTGCATGTTGATGTCGCGGAAGAGGATGCCGTAGAGGGCGTCGTTGAGCATCACGTCGAGCCCCTCCAGCGCGCCCATGGCGGCAATCTCGGGCATGCAGAGGCCGGAGCAGTAGTTGCAGAGGCGGATGTAGCGGCCCACCTCCTCGCCCACCTCGTCCAAGGCCTTGCGCATGATGCGGAAGTTCTCCTGGGTGGCGAAGGTGCCGCCGAAGCCCTCGGTGGTGGCGCCGTAGGGCACATAGTCCAGCAGCGACTGGCCGGTGGTGCGGATGACGGCGATGATGTCGGCACCCTGGCGGGCACCGGCCTGCGCCTGCACGACGTCCTCGTAGATGTTGCCCGTGGCGACGATGATGTAGAGATACGGCTTGCTACCCTCGCCGATGGTCTCGATGTACTTCTCGCGACGCAGACGGTTGGAGCGCACCTTGGTGACGGTGGCCTCGATGACGGGGGCCAGCGCCTTGTCGATGTCGGCCTTGCTGTGGATGGGAAGCTGGGTGATGTCCAGTTTGCCCTCGGCGATGGCCTCGGCAATCTGCTGCGGGCTCTTGCCCGTCTCCACCATGGCGTTGCCCACATAGAACATCACGCCCTCGCCCAGCACACCCTTGCTCTTCAATTCCTCCACCACCACGTTGGGCATCGGCACATCGTTCTCGTCCACGCCGTCGATGCCGAGGAAGCGGCACAGCGTGCGCTCCACGGCCACCGTGGTGTAGTCTTCCACGAAATCCTGCACCTGCCCTGCGATGTTCCTCGCCACTGAGCGCGCGTGCTCAACCTCCACAAAATCAAGTCCTACTTTACTTTTTTGCATAGTCGTTATTATTGTTTGTTCATTATTTTTACACAATAATTCAGGCTGCAAAGATACACAAAAAAATTGAATAACGAAGAATGATGAATGAAATTTGTCTCCCGTCAGGCAAAGAGGGTGCGGAAAGCCTCCTCGATGACGCTGACGGGGACGATGTCGAGGGAATAGCGACCGCGGTCGAGCTCCCTGGCATTGTATTTGGAGATGAAAATGCGCTCGAAGCCCAGACGGTTGGCCTCGGCCACACGCTGCTCCACCCGCGAGACGGGACGCACCTCGCCGCTGAGGCCCAACTCGGCGGCGAAGCAGACGCGCGGCGAGACGGGGATGTCCACATTGCTGCTCAGCACGGCGCAGGCCACAGCCAGGTCGATGGCGGGGTCGCTCACACGCAGGCCGCCGGCGATGTTGAGGAACACATCCTTGGCCCCGAGCTTGAACCCGCACCGCTTCTCCAACACCGCCAGGAGCATGCTCAACCGCCTCATGTCGAACCCATTGGCGTTGCGCTGCGGCGTGCCGTAGACGGCGGAACTGACCAGCGACTGCACCTCGATGAACATGGGCCTGGCCCCCTCGAGGGTGGCGGCCACGGCGGCGCCGGAGAGGGTCTCGTCGCGCTGGCCCAGAAGGAACTCGCTGGGGTTGGGCACCTCGCGCAGGCCGCTGCCCTGCATCTCGAAGATGCCTATCTCGGCCGTGCTGCCGAAGCGGTTCTTGAGGGCACGCAGGATGCGGTAGCCATAGTTGCGGTCGCCTTCGAACTGTAGCACGGCGTCCACGATGTGCTCCATCACCTTGGGGCCGGCCAGGGTGCCGTCCTTGGTGATATGGCCGATGAGGAGGACGGGGACACCGGTGGACTTGGCGTAGTGCTGGAACTCGCCGGTGCACTGCCGGATCTGGCTCACGCTGCCGGCCGGCGAGTCCACCTCCTCGGTGGAGATGGTCTGGATGGAGTCCACAATGAGCAAATCAGGCTGCACAGCCTCCACATGCTCGAAGATGCGCTGGGTGACCGTCTCGCTGACGACGAAGCACTCTTCGGTACTGATGCCGATACGGTCGGCACGCATCTTGATCTGCTGTTCGCTCTCCTCGCCGCTGACATAGAGCAGGCGGCGGTCGTGGATGGCCAAGGCAGTCTGCAGCAAGAGGGTACTCTTGCCGATGCCGGGCTCGCCGCCCAGCAGAAGAAGGCTCCCCGGGACGATGCCGCCGCCGAGGACGCGGTCGAACTCGCCGCAATGGGTGGCGATACGTTTGGTCTCGCTGTAGGTCACCTCCTGGATGCGCTTGGGCGCTGAGTCGCTCTTCCCCTTGGACTTCGCCTTGCCGGCGGGCGTGGCCGTCACCACCTCCTCGACGAAGGTGCCGAACTTGCCGCACTCCGGACAGCGTCCAATCCACGAACTGCTCTGGTAGCCACACTCCTGGCAGAAATAGTAGGTCTTTGCTTTAGCCATTTTCTCGCTATGATTTAGTGCCTTCCGGCGCTGCAAAATTACACATTTTCCCCGACCCGCACAAAATAAATTTGGCCATATCGGGCATTCTTCGTACCTTTGCACCCTGAAACTATGGTTACTATATTGGCAATAGAATCGAGCTGCGACGATACCTCTGCCGCCGTCTTGCGCGACGGAAGGATGCTGAGCAATGTTATCGCCAGCCAGAAAATCCACGAACAATACGGCGGAGTGGTGCCGGAACTGGCCAGCCGCGCCCACCAGCAGAACATCATTCCCGTGGTCGACGCCGCCCTGCGGCAGGCCGGAGTGGGGAAAGAGGAGCTGGACGCGGTAGGCTTCACCCGCGGCCCGGGACTGATGGGGTCGCTCATGGTAGGCGTCAGTTTCGCCAAAAGCTTTGCCCAGGCCCTGGGCATCCCCCTGGTGGAGGTGAACCACCTCCAGGCCCATGTGCTGAGCCACTTCATCGACAACGGCGGCCCCATGCCGCAATTCCCCTTCCTCTGCCTGCTGGTCTCCGGCGGGCACACGCAGATTCTGCTGCTGAGAAGCCACTTCGACATGGAAGTCCTTGGGCAGACCATCGACGATGCCGCCGGCGAAGCCATCGACAAGGCCGCCAAAATCATGGACCTCGGCTATCCGGGAGGGCCCGTCATCGACCGCCTCGCCCAGGAGGGAAACCCCGACGCCTTCCGCTTCGCCACGCCCCAAATCCAGGGCTACGACTACTCCTTCAGCGGCATCAAGACATCCTTCCTCTACTTCCTGCGCGACCGCCTGAAAGAGGACCCCGACTTCATCGAGAATCACAAGGCCGACCTCTGCGCCTCCATCCAGAAGACCATCGTGGCCTTCCTGCTGAAAAAGGTGGAGCGTGCCGCGCTGGACCACCACGTGAAGCAGGTGGCCATCGCAGGCGGCGTAAGCGCCAACTCGCTTCTGCGCGCCGAACTGCAGCACCTCTGCGAGCGGCGACACTGGCAAGCCTTCATCCCCCCGTTCACCTTCTGCACCGACAACGCCGCCATGGTGGGCATCGCCGCCCACTACAAGTACCTGCGCGGCGAGTTTGCAGACCTTTCCCTCCCCCCCTACACCCGCGGATGAGACGCCGCCGGCTCATAACACTGATGCTGCTGGCAAGCACCCTCCTGCATGCCCAGGACATCCATTTCTCCATGCTCGACCTGGACCCCCTGCTGTTCAACCCCGCATACAGCGGCTTCTTCGAGGGCGAGGCGCGCTACGGGGTCATCTACCGCAACCAGTGGGCCACCGTATCGGCCCCCTTCCAGACCATCAGCGCCACGGCCGAATGGAACCTCGCGCGCAGCCGCCGCAGCCACAACGGGTGGAACCTGGGGCTGTGGGCCAGCCGCGACCGCGCCGGCACCCTGGGCTACGGCACCACCTCGGCCAGCGCCATCGTCTCCTATTTCCAGCGTGTAGCCAACGACAACAACCTGATTTCGCTGGGTGCCGAAGTGGGCATCGGCCAGTCTGGCTTCAACCCCGACGACATACTCCTGCCCCAAGGTGCCGAGCCCTTCACACGCGAGAAGGTCCTCTACCCTACCCTGGGCGCCGGCGCGGCCTGGTTCTACCAGGTGAACGACGCGCTCTACACCAAGGTGGGTGCCTCGGTGCGCAACATCAACCAGCCCAACATCTCCTACCTCGGCATGGACGAGACCCGCCTGAGCCGCCGCTACAACGTGTACGGCCGCGCCGAATGGCGGGGCTGGCCACGGGTGAGCCTGATGCCCGTGGTGGGATTCCAACTGCAGAAACGCTTCAGCGAACTGGTCTACGGCTGCGACGTGAAGTGGTATCTGAACGAGCGGCCCCGCCACTACCTGGCCCTCATCGGAGGCGTGGTGGCCCGCCACGGCGACGCCGCCTCGATCAACATGGCTGTGGAATGGCAGGCCTGGACCTTCGCCTTCAGCTACGACGCCAACCTCTCGCAACTGGCCCAGGCCAGCCACACGCTGGGTGCCTTCGAGGTGGGCATCATCTACAAACTCACCAAGCAGGACCGCCGCCACTCGGCTCTGCCCTGTCCCATCATATAGCCGCGCATGAACCCCAAGTCCATCAAGCCCTTCCTGGTTGCCTTGGCAATCCTCCTTCCGCTCCTGCCGGAGGGAGGGCTCCGCGCACAGTACAAGGTGGTGCACCTCGAGGCCCCGTTCAACACGCCCGGCAGCGAGACCGGCGCGCTGGTGGTGGGCGACACGGTGCTGGCCTTCGCCTCCATGCGCAAGCCCGAAAGCCGCAACCGCCACTTCAACATGGGCGACGGGGTGATGCAGGTCTACCAGGCCCGTATCGCAAAAAGCGGAAAAATAGCGCGCCCGAGGCTTGACCGCTGGGGCATCAACTCGAGGAAAGACCACACCGGGAACCTGGCCCTCGACCCCCTGACCCAGGACCTCTACTTCACCCGCGGCGACGTGGAGACGCTGCGCAGCGAGATCTACTACGCCAAGAAGAAGAAACGCCGCGGCTGGGAGAAGCCGGTGAAGCTGAAGGGTCCCGTGAACCAGCCGGGCCACACCGCCACCCATCCCGCCGTGGGGCGGCTGGCGGACAGCACGGTGATCCTCTACTTCGTCAGCGACCGCCCGGGCGGCCTCGGCGGCATGGACATCTGGTACACCCTGATAAAGAACGGCAAGAGCGGCGAATGCGTGAACCTGGGCCCCATGGTGAACAGCACAGCCGACGAATACACCCCCTTCTACGACCAGCGCAACGGCGTGCTCTACTTCAGCAGCGACCGCGCCGGCGGCCTCGGGGGCTTCGACATCTACTGCGCCGCCGGCCAGCGCAACACATGGCAGAAGGCTGAACCCGTGTGCGGATGCCTCAACAGCGAGCAGAACGACCTCTATTTCACCATAAGCCAATACGACAGCGCCACGTCGATGCCCATAGCCGGCTACCTCTCCTCCAACCGGCCGGACAGCTACTTCCTCACCGACTCCACCTGCTGCAACGACCTCTACCGCTGGGGGGTGGACACCCTGGCGCTGCTCCGCACCGTGGCCATGGACACCGTGGAGCCTGTCGACACCGTGGTGCAGCGCGTGCGACGCTTCATGTTCCCCCTCTTTCTCTACTTCCACAACGACGACCCCGACCCCCGCAGCCACGAACCGCTGACCGAGACCACCTACCCCGAGTGCCAGCGGCGCTATGCCGCCCTGCGCCACGACTACATGGCGCGGCAGGACAACGCCATCGATTCGGCCATGATGGACCTCTTCTTCGACACCTGCGTCGTGGGGAACTACGAGCGCGTGGAGCAGCTCTTCGAGTATGTGGAGAACCTGCTCGACGCCGGCCACAGCATCACCATCACCATCGCAGGCTACGCCTCGCCGCTCTCGAACAGCGAATACAACCGCCACCTTTCGCGACGGCGCATAGGCAGCTTCATAAATATGATACGCGCGTGGCACAACGGCGTCTTCCTCGACGCGCTGACGGACGGCAAGCTCTTCGTCGAGCAGAAGCCCCACGGCGCGGTGGAACCCACCACCGAGAGCCGCTCGAAGGACCCCGTCTACGGCCTGCCGGCCGCCCTGGCGCGCCGCATCGAGATACTCTCCTGCGAAATCCGATAACCCCTCCAAAACCCTTTTCCCATGAAGAGCCAACGAATCACCGACTTCCTCACACGCTACCGCATACCCCTGCTGCTGGCCGCCGCCCTGCTACCGGCCTTCTTCTGCGTCATCGACTACGCCTACCGCTACACCAATGCCGACATGGGCACCAGCGTCTACTACTTCGTCGGCTACGAGACTGGCTTCGGCGGACGCAAGCTGCTGGGCACACTCTACGGACTGGTGCTGCCGCACCAGGTGGGCTTCCAGCACCTGCGCCCCTTCATCATCGGCATCAACCTGCTGATGCTCACCCTCTTCCTCTGCTTCGCCACGGGCGCGGTGCGCCGCCTGCCGGCCGACGCCTCGGCGGCGCCCCTGCTGCTGGCCTACCTCGCCGGGCCCTTCTCGGTGACGGGCTTTGTGCACAGCCGCATGTCGCTCTACTTCACCGAGACCTACACCCTGGCCCTCACCCTGGCCTGGCTGCTGCTCTTCCTGCGCTGTCCGCGACGCTGGTGGTACTACCTCCTGACCCTCCTCCTGTCGGCCACCGCCTGCCTGATACACCACACCTTCTGTTGCACCTTCTTTCCCCTGATGGCGGCCCTGATGCTGCACGAGGCCCTCAAGCCCGAAGGCGGCATCGACTGGCGGCGGGCCCTGCCCTACGGCGCGGTGTGCGCGGCGATGGGGGCGCTGCTGGTGGCCGTGTGGTTCTTCGGAAACATGAATGTGGACTGCGACACGCTGCACCGCAGCATCGTGGAACGCACCACCGAGGACGCCTACGGCCGCGGAAGCCTCATACGCGACTACTTCTACATCTCGAACTCGGAGAACAGCCGCGCGGGCTTCGTCACGTGGGAGTTGCGCCTGCCGGTGGAGTTCGCTCTGACGCTCCTGCTCCTCTCGCCCCTGCTGGCTGTGCTGGCGCACCCGTGGGTCCGGGCCTGGCGCCAGGCCCGCGGACTGGCGGGGAGGCTGCGCTACCTGCTCACCCCCCTGGCCTGCCTGGCGATGACGCTGCCGATGTTCGTGATGGCCACCGACTACGGCCGCTGGTGGACCGCCCTCTGCTTCACCCTCTTCGCCCTGCCCCTGGCCCTGGCCGCCGGCGGCGACGGGGCGCTGCGCGAGGCCCTGGAGCGGCAGTGGGCGCTCTGCCGCAGGCACCCCCTGGCCCTGGCCGCCCTGGCGGTCTACCTGCTGCAACTGGCCCCGCACCAGCAATATCCCTACTTCGGCCTGCACCAGGCCATGCGTCTGCGCGAGTTCATGGGGCTCTGAAAAGCCCTCCTCCGTGAACGTCCCGGAGATACCCGGAACCAACTCCGAGACAACTCCGAGACAACTCCGTGTCAACTCCGAGTCAACTCCGACCCCCCTCCGGACGGCCGGCGGAGGAGGAACATTTTTTTCCGCCGAATGAAAAAAAATACGTATCTTTGCATTTTGTAACAACTGCGAATTTATGAAGAAACATATCCTCTTCTTGCTGTGCGCCACCATGTTAGCCCCCCTCGCCGCCCAAGTGGGCGAGCGCACGCTCAACCGTCGCTACCAGAACGAGATCCGCGACTCGCTGGCCGACGTGGTGCTGCAGCGCCAGCGAGCCATGCAACGCTACGCCGAGCAGTGGCTCATCGCCCTGCCCAACGAGCAGAAACTCTATGACGAAAGCTACATAAGCGTCGGCGCCGACCTGGTGGACACGCTCCACGAGGACGGCACGATGAGCCTCGACCTGGTCTACCGCCTGAGCTACAACTGCAAGCACCTCGAGGGCTACACCGACGACTATCCGCTGGGGGCCTACGATGTGGACTCCTCCAACTCGTGCCGCGCCATCTGCCGCCTCACCAAGCACTTCGTGGAGAACGTGCTGGGCGACCTCTTCGGCGCCGGGCAGGAGGTGGAGATCACCATCTCGTCCAGCGCCGACGGGACGGAGTTCACCAACAAGGTGACCTACGACGGCCGCTACGGCGACTTCCGCTACTGCCCCGTCACCTTCAACGGCGAGCGCATCCGCATCTCGGTGGACCGCAACACCGCCATCAACAACAACGCCCAGCTGGCCTACATCCGCGCCCAGTCCGTCCGCGCCTACCTGGAGGAAAACATCCCGGCCCTGCACCGCACACACAACAACTTCCGCTACGTGGCGCAGTCCTACAAAGACTCCATCAACACCCACTACTACCGCCGCTCGGCAGTGGAGATGCGCGTGAGGAACGTCTTCAGCGAGACCGTGGCCCGCATGCGCGCCGACAAGATGCAGGACAACTACGTGGACTACAACATCCCGCACACCACCCAGCGCACACCCGACGCCTACGTGCTGGTGGTGGCCAACGAGGAATACGGCGGCGGGCTGCTGCCCGACGTGCCCTACGCCCGCAACGACGGCGACATCGTGCGCCAGTACTTCGTGAAAGCCCTCGGCGTGCCCGACCGCCAGGTCAAAGTGCTCCACAACGCCTCCAAGGCCGACATCCAGCAGGAAGGCATCCACTGGCTGCAGGACCTCGCGCAGGCCGTGGCCGCCAAAGGCGGCGACCAGCCCGTGCCCGTGGCCGACCTCTACATCTACTACGCCGGACACGGCTTCACCGACCTCGACGGCAACACCTACCTCCTCCCCTGCGGCGTCAGCACCGACGGCATCTCCAGCCTCACCGCCAAGAAGAGCCGCTGCAAGAAGAAAAAACAACAGCAGGCCGACAGCTCGCGCTACGACGTGGTCCTCTCCAAGAAAGAGGTGTCGCGACTGGCCAAGGAATGCCTCTCCGTGGAGGACCTCTGCGCAGCCTTCAAGAACTCGCCCGTGAAAAACCTCACCCTCGTGATCGACGCCAGCTTCGACGGCCACAACCGCGACGGCAAGCCCATGGCACGCGCCGACCGCAAGCTGGACCCCAAGAAGAAGAAACGCAAAGCCAACCTCCGCAGCGACGCCGTCATCCTCTACGCCGCGGCCGACGACAAGACGGCCTACGCCTTCGACACCTACCAGCACGGCTTCCTCACCTACTTCCTCCTCAAGGAAATCAAAAGCCAGGGCGACAACATATTCCACCTCACCTACCAGGACATCTACGAGAGCGTCGAACGCAACCTCAACAAGGAATCGGCCCTCCAGAACCGCTGGCAGGAAGCCTACGGCCTGGCCGGCGGCCGCTACAAGGACAGCTGGCAACGCCTGCACATCAAGAACTGAACACAATAAACACACACAAGAACCCAGCAATATTATGGACAAACTCATCATCACCGCCGCCATCTGCGGCGCGGAAGTGACCAAGGAGCAGAACCCCAACGTGCCCTACACCGTAGAGGAAATCGTGCGCGAGGCCAAGAGCGCCGTCGATGCCGGCGCCGCCATCGTCCACCTCCACGTGCGCCACGACGACGGCACCCCCACCCAAAGCCACGAGCGCTTCCAGGAATGCACCGAGGCCATCCTCAAGGAATGCCCCAACGTCATCCTCATCCCCTCCACCGGCGGCGCCGTAGGCATGACGCCCGACGAGCGCCTCGACAGCACCAACACCACCCCCGTCCCCGAAATGGCCACCCTCGACTGCGGCACCTGCAACTTCGGCGACGACATCTTCGACAACACCATGCCCACCATGCGCGCCTTCGGCCGCCGCATGATCGAGAAAGGCATCAAGCCCGAATACGAATGCTTCGAGATGGGCCACCTGGAAACCATCGTCCACATGGCCCGCAAAGGCCAGGTGCCCAGCGCCTTCGGCGTCGCAGGCCCTGACGGGCAGCCCCTGCCCCTGGTGCCGATGCAGTTCAACTTCGTCCTCGGCGTCCTCGGCTGCGCCTCGGCCACGGTAGACAACCTCGTCTGGATGGTCAAGAACATACCCGCCGGCTCCACCTGGACCGCCACCGGCATCGGCCGCAACGCCTTCACCCTCGCCGCCCCCGCCATCGTCATGGGCGGCAACGTCCGCGTAGGTTTCGAGGACAACCTCTACCTCGAAAAAGGCGTCCTCGCCAAAAGCAACGGCGAACTGGTGGACAAAGTGGTCCGCATGGCCAAACTCCTCGGCCGCCCCATCGCCAACAGCGACGAAGCCCGCGAAATACTCAGCCTTAAGAAACGTTAACCCAAAACTATCGCATATATGAAAAAAGTACTCCTTAGCCTGCTCGCCGGCGGCCTGTTCCTCGGCGCCCAGGCACAGATGCGCCCCGCCGAGTTGAGCGAGGCTCACGACCAATTCCGCCGCGAACACCAGCAGCGCGTACCCAAAATCAAAGAAGGGGCAACCCTGAAAGACCTGAAAGCCACCAAGGGCGGCCACGGCTCCAAGCTGGGCAACAACGAACACTACGCCGGCGCTCTGCCCGCCAACCGCTGGTTCCCCGGCGAATGGGAAGAAGTGCAGGCCATCGTGGTCACCTGGCCCTACTGGAACGTCCCCGCCAACTGGCAGTCGCTTGGCGATCAACTTGGCTACTACGACTGCGAAGCCACCTTCAGCGGCTACGGCGAAATATACAAATACCAAAACGGATGGCAATACCAAGGATTTGGTGCCATCGACCAACTCCCCTACTGCGTCGGCTACACCTTCAATGACACCGACACCGCAAGTATGAACCACACCAGCGTCTTCGCCTACCTCATCGATGCCATACGCCAAGGTGGCGCCGAGCCCTGGGTGCGCGTCACCCACCTCACCGACTCCATCCGCGTGCAACAACACATGCAGTACCTCGGCCTTTCCACCACCGGCATCAAATGGATTGAAGGCTTCGGCGACTCCTTCTGGTTCCGCGACTGCGGCCCCATCTGCTTCTACTACGGCGACCAGGACAGCATCGGCATGCTCGACTTCATGTACTACCCCGGCCGCGCCATCGACGACTCACTCCCCTCGCTCATCGCCGCACAGAAGAACATCCCCAACTGGATCACCGCCATCGAATGGGAAGGCGGCAACTGCGTGGTGGACGGCGACGGCTTCGTGATGAGCTCGGACCATATCTATGAGGCCAATGCCGACACCTACGGCCAACTCCTTTGGGCCGGCCCCTCCACCTCCCCCAGCACCTACGCTCAGAAATCCCCCCTCTCCGAGCAGCAGGTCCGCGACTCCCTCGCCTACCTCATGGGTCCCCGCGGAGTGAAGATACTGCCCGCCTTCCAGTATGACGGCGGCACCGGCCACCTGGATCTCTACACCGACATGCTCGACGAGAACCAATTCGTATTCAGCAAATTCCCCTCGCAGTACAGCAACTGGACCGACTACAGAACCGCCGCCAAGAACATCGACTCCATGACCTCCTGGCAGTCCACCTTCGGCATCAACTACAAGAAAGATTACATCCCCTTCCCCCGCAAGGACGACGGCTCCTACTTCACCTCGCAGACTGAATACAACGGAGTAACCAACCCCTACACCGGCCAGCAATCCCAGCGGGGCTACACCCGCACCTACTCCAACCACACCTTCGTCAACAACGTCATCGTCCAGCCCTGCTTCTCCAAAGTGGTCAACGGCGAGCCCTCCGCCCAGTGGGACCGTGAATACCTGGACAGCCTCCGCGCCGCCTACCCTGGCTACACGTTCTACCCCATCGACGTGCGCGCCTTTGACGGCTTCGGCGGAGCCCTCCACTGCATCACCAAGCAGATCCCGGCCGACAACCCCATCCGCATCCTCCACCCCTCCATCACCGGCGGCATGCAGGACACCTACACCACCCAGAACGCCACCATCGAGGCCCGCATCACCAACCGCAGCGGCATCGCCTCGGCCGAGGTGCGCTACAGGGTCAACGGCGGCGCCTGGCAGACACTCCTCATGAACAACACCGGCGGCGACACCTATAGAACCACCATCCCCACCACCACCCTGCAGGGCGAATGGGAAGTGGAATACTACATCCACGCCACCTCCAACAACGGCAAATCCATCAACAAGCCCTACACCGGAGCCAACGGCGGCGCCTACCGCTTCAGCAACGGCGAGACCGTAGGCATCAGCAATGTAGTCGCCGAAGAACAGTTCGGCCAGTTCTATCCCAACCCCGCCACCGACCAGGCCCACCTCAACATCAACCTCCTGGGCGGAGCCAACTACAGCGTGGCCATCATCGACGCTGCCGGACGCACCGTCCACAGCAGCAGCCTCCAGGCACAGGGCGAGATTGTCTACACCATCAACACCGCCCGCCTCCAGAGCGGTATCTACACCGTGGTGTTCTACGGCAACGGCACCCAGGTGGCCCGTCGCCTCATCGTGAAATAGCCCTCACGCCACACCACAACATGCACACAAGGCATCCTCCGAACGGGGGATGCCTTGTCGCTTTCCGGAAGGGACCCTATAGGTATCCTATAGGTATCCCATAGGTATTTACTTCGACTGAGAACCGATATGAACCCTTATGGACCATCCAATCGACACGCCTATGCGTCGAGCACACGCCGATAGAGGTCCAACAACTTCTCCGCCAACGCTTTATCAGTGAAATGCCCGGCGTACTCCAGCCCTTTGGCGGAGCAAGTATGCCGGAGCGCCTCGTCGCGCCAGAGGCGGAGCATGCAGTCGGCCATGCCCTGCGCGTCGTCGGGGTCCACATAGAACGCCCCCTCGCCCCCCGCCTCCTCGAGGCTGGAGCCGGTGCAGCCGATGGCGGGCAGCCCCGCGGCGGCCGCCTCGAGCAGGGGGATGCCGAAGCCCTCGATGCGCGAGGGATAGACCATGAAGTCGGCCATGAGGTAGCAGGCCGGGAGGTGGTCGAAACTGACATTGTGGAGGAACAGGAAGCGGTCCGAAAGCCCCTCGGCGGCCAGGAAGCGGCGCAACGTGTCGAGGTAGGGCGTGGCGCGCCCGACGGCCACCAGGCGCATGTCCTCCGGCAGCAGCCCCTGCCTGCGTAGGCAGGCCATGGCCCGCGCCGCCAGCAGCAGGTTCTTCCGCTCCTCGAGGGTGCCCACATAGAGGATGTAGCGCGGCGGCAGGCCGTAGCGTTGCCGCACCGCCTGGCGGTCGGCCTCGCCGACGTGGGCGAAGTCGAGCTGCTGCCCCTGGTAGAGGACCTCGATCTTCTCCGCCGGCACGCCGAGCCAGCGCACGAGCTCGGAACGTGTGTACTCGCTGACGGCCACCACGCAATCCGCCACCCGCGCCGCATGGCGGAACTTGAGGCGGTAGATGAAGCGGTCGATAGGTTTGTAGTACTCCGGATGGTGGAGGAAAATCACGTCGTGGATGGTCACCACCGAGCGGCAGCCCACGCGGCGGATGCCCAGGGGGAGCTCGTTGCTCAAGCCATGGTAGAGGGCGACGCCGTCGCGCCTGAGGGCCTGTGCCAGCCCCGCCGTGCGCCACACCGAGGGGACCAGGCGGCCCAGCCACGAGCGCGGCGACACCACGCTGCAGCCCTCCACCCCCGGCACCTCGGCCAGGTGCTTGGCCTGACGCGGCTGCGGCACATAGAGCACACACTCCGCCTCCGGCGCATAACGCCGCAGCAGCCGCAACACAAAACGGCTGTAGTTGCCCAGCCCCGTGCGGTTCTGCGCCGCCCGTTTGGCAT
Source organism: Bacteroidales bacterium (assembly GCA_017940465.1). GTDB lineage: Bacteria > Bacteroidota > Bacteroidia > Bacteroidales > P3 > Colimorpha. The sequence goes on from JAGAYN010000009.1 coordinate 30,639, forward strand.
CAAACCCTATCTTCATAGCGCATCATTTCGGTTTGCAAAGATACGAAAAAAAAACTTTTCGTATCTTTGCAAACGTGGAACATGACTCCACAGAAACACAACTAACTGGAAATGAAGAGAAAAAACATACTCGTCGACCTAAGCATCCTGCGCCACCCCTACTGCGGGCTGGGACAGATAGCCCTCAACTACGGCCGCTGGTTTTCGCAGGCCGCGCTGCCCGACGGCTGCCGCATCACGCTCCTGGTGCCCAAGGCGTTCAAAGGGGCTTTCGGCCAAGGGGTGGACTACCTGGTCTACCACGACATCTACCGTTCATGCCCCTGGCTGATGCCCTCGTTCGACACCTGGCACGCCATCCACCAACTCTCGCGCTTCCGCCCCTGGAGCAAACGCACCCGCTACCTGCTCACCATCCACGACGTGAACTTCCTGCACGAAAAGACAGCCCATAAGCAGCAGCGCTATGCCGGAAAACTACAACGCAAGTGCGACCGCGCGGACGCCATCTGCTTCATCTCGAACTTCGCCCGGGAGGATGCCTCGCGCATCCTGAACCTCGACGGCAAACCGCTCCACGTCATCTACAACGGCGTGGAAGACCTCACGCAGGGGCCGCAGACCAAGCCCACGGCCGTGGAGGCCGGCCAGCCCTTCTTCCTCACCCTCGGCGAGGTGAAGGAAAAGAAGAACATCCACACCCTCCTGCCCCTGATGGAACGCTTCCCCACACACCGCCTCCTCGTCGCCGGCAACGACGGCACCCCCTACGCCGCCGACCTCCGCGCCCAACTCGGCCGATACCCCAACGTGCAGATGCTCGGCCTGGTGAGCGACGAAGAGCGCCGCTGGCTCTATTCCCACTGCACCGCCCTGCTCTTCCCCTCCGTGTCCGAAGGGTTCGGCCTGCCGGCCATCGAAGCCATGCAATGGGGCAAGCCCGTATTCTGCTCCGACCGCACCTCGCTGCCCGAAATCGGCTCCAGCCACGCCTACTACTTCACCGACTTCGACCCCGAGCGGATGGCCTCCGTGGTGAAACACGGCCTGGCCGACTTCGCCGACCCGCAGAAAGCCATCGACGAACAGCGCTACGCAGCCTCCTTCAGCTACGAGCGCCACATGCAAGCCTACATGAAACTATACCTCAACAGATAGCCGACAGCCGTTCATAGAGCGAATAGTACTGCTCCACCACACGGTCGGTCACCTCATAGGGCGCCTCGCCCATGTCGATCACCACAATCTTCTGCTCGGCCACGCCCGCGGCAAGCAACTCCTCGCGCACCGCCTCGCTGGCCGCCACCACCACATCGCTGGCACGGAACGAATAGCGCATCCTCTGGTGCCAGAAAAGACTGTCGACCAGCGAAGTCTTGCGGTGACTGCCCAGGCCGTAGCAAGTGACAATCGTCTTCACATCGCGCCCGATGCCGTAGGGCAACTCCTCGTTCAGCCCATGGAAAATCTTCACCTTCTCCCCTTTCAGGATGGGGTTCAGCCTGTAGCGCATCCACGCCGAGGGCACAAGCTTCGCCGTCCCGAAAGGCACGTATGTGCTCACGTTGGCATAGCTGGTGTACAGCGTGCGGTAGGCGGCACGGATGCGGGTAGAGAACAGCAGCGCCCTGAAGTCGGACACATGCCGCTCCGCCAGGCGGCCCACCAGCCACCGGCACCACTCGCCCAGGTCGCCCCCATAGCGCATCACATTATTCGCATCGTAACCTACAAGCATCTTTTTTCAAAAAGAGAGTGCAAAAATACAACTTTTCCCACAATGTTGCGTTACCTTTAATAAATTTTAAGACTATGCCCCTACGCATCCCGGGCCAGCCCGCCCCCTTCGACCACCTCACCACAGAGCAGAAACAGACGCTGTATGAACGCGTTAGCGAACTCATATCAGAGAACCGCCGCCAGCTCTTCGACCGCCTCGCACCGCTGCGCACACGCCACATCGCCGTGGTGCTGGAGGACATCTACCAGTCCCACAATGCCTCCGCCGTGCTCCGCTCCTGCGACTGCTTCGGCGTCCAGGACGTGCACGTCATCGAAAAGAACAACCCCTTCAACCCCGCCGGCGACGTGGCCGTAGGCTCCTCCAAATGGGTCGACTACTACCGCTACACCTCCACCGCCGACACCTTCAAATCCCTCAAGGCCAACGGATACCGCATCGTGGCCACCCTGCCCCACGAACGCGACCAGATGATCACAGACCTCGACATCAGCCATCCCACCGCCCTCGTCTTCGGCACCGAACTCACCGGCCTCTCCCAGGAAGCCATCGACATGGCCGACGCCTACGTCAAGATACCCATGTACGGCTTCACCGAAAGCTTCAACATATCCGTCTGCGCCGCACTCTCCCTCTTCAGCCTCACCGAAAGGATGCGCAGCGACAGCCGCCTCCGGTGGCAACTCGGCCCCGACGCACTCCTCGACCTCAAACTCCACTGGGCCGCACAAACCATCCGCGACGGCGAGAAGGTGATGAAAAATCTCATTTCCACCCTCTGAATAAAAAAAAGTTCGTATATTTGCCCCAACAAACAGACCATCGTCAAAACAAACAAAAGACTGTATATGAAAAAGATAGCCATTTTCGCCATGCTTGCCATGCTCCAAGGCGGTATCCTCATGGCCCAGAAAGCAATCCCCGAAAAGGATGTCAAAGTCAATTACGTGAAAGATTTCCAGCGCCAGGTGCCCAAAGCCACCGCAGTGCAATGGTGGCAGATGGACTCGCTCACCTTCCGCGTCACCTACCGCGATACGGAAAACTCCCGCATGGCCATGGTATTCAGCAACAAAGGCGCCGAGACCCACTACTACATCGAAGACCACTACCCCCATGCCATCACCGACACCGTGGCCCGACACTACCAAGGCTACAACATCACCGACCTGTGGATGCGCAAAGTGCGCGGCAAAATGACCTACCAGACCCGCATCGCCAAGCGCAGCGGCTTCCTCTGGTGGAAAAAGGAATCCGACCCCAAAATCCTCAACTTCGAGATCGACGGCAAGTTCCTCGGCGAATAACAGAACGATTTCCGCTCCCATCCCCTAGGTATCCTGTAGGTATCCCCTAGGTATTTACTTCGACTGTGAACCGATATGGCCCGCTATGGACCAGTGGAAAACCACCGACCGTTCCAGCGCACGTAAACATTTTTTTGCACATATCAATTCTTTTACCTAACTTTGCATCGTCGACACTCTTCGGCGATGCTTTTCTTTATGCTGAAACACAGCGTTTTGAGACAGAATCCTCCCGAAGCGGCATCGACACGACATAGACAGCAAAGATACGCTGGGCCACACGCTTTTTCAGCAGTGCATAAGAACTTCGCAACTTCCCACCACCTGCCGCAAGACAAAGCATGGCCATAGTTCCCTGATAAAAAGGAGCCCCCCCCCATGGTAGCCACTTTTCCAGAGGAACTGCCATTGCATATAGCCACACAGCAGACAACGACCAACGAACATGCACGCGGGACAGGCGCACAGCCCCGGCCCCCGCGCTTCTTTGTTTTGTCCAACGGCAACTTGAACTTAAAAGGACAGAAAAATGGACAACAAAGGGACTCGATACCTCTACTTCAACTCGCGAGATGAACTCTACCGCATAGACATGCACAGCATCGTATGCATTGAAGCCGACGGCAACTACACCCACATCATGCTACGCAACCGTCAGCGTGGCACCATTTGCATGAGCCTCATGCAGATGCAGGCCATCCTCGACCAAAAGCTGGGAGAACAGGCTTCCATCTTTGCCCGCATCGGCAAACGGCACATTGTCAACCTGTCATACGTATACCATATCCATTCCCTCAAACAGCAGCTCACCCTCAGCGACGGATGCACCTTCTCCTATGAAATAAACGCATCCAAGGAAGCGCTGCGCCAACTGAAAGAACTCTTTGTCTCAATCAAATAAATAAAATGGAATGAACAACAACCTCTTCGGAAGAAGCATCCTCGTCGGCCGCGACGAAAAGCATGGCTCCCTGGGTCTATATCTCACCCTGGACAACAAGCCCTACTACATCTCCTTAGGCCAGCCTGGCAGCGTACCCAACAGCGTGAGCCGTTGCATCCCCGGCAGCGGACGCGCCCACTTACGCATAGATATAGACCCCAGCGGACACATGCAACTCTCCAACCTCAACCCGCAAAACATCACCTGCGTAGACGGATACGAGATAATGAAAAAACACATCAATCCCAACAGCCATATCACGCTGGGCTCCTCCGCATGGCCACTACCTCTCGCGAACGTCCTCGACACAGCCGCCAATGTCGTTTCCAAAGTCGGAAAATCCGCCCCCAAAGCCTACACCGTGGCGCACCTGAAAGACGTATGGCACAACTACACCCTCCGCAATGAAAAGATGGACAAAAAACAGTCCATCTACGCCTTCCTTCGCGGCATACCCATGATTGTAGCTCCCATAGGAGGCCTCCTGTCGGCCTATTTTGTGGCCAATGGGAGAACCTCCCCCTTCCTCATCTCCCTCACCGTAACACTTGTCACCGTGCCTATCGTACTCTACAGCAGTTTGAAAATGATGAAACAACCCGAGGAGAAGAAACAGAATCTCAACAACTTAAAAAAGAATTACGTCTGTCCCAACCCCGATTGCCGCCGGAGACTCACCAATTTTGAATATGAGGAACTCCTCAAAATGAAAAAATGCCCCTATTGCGGGTGCACCTTCAAATAAGAATCTACCACTAAAACAACATTTCGTGTAGCAAACCCACCCTTTCGTGGAATAGGCCAGGAAGAGCCTCTCCAGACAAGAAAAAGGGCGTACCTTTGCACCAGAATCAAAAAACAAAAAAAACAACAATATTATGAAAAAACAAGCAAACGGAAACGACCAGAAGAACAATCAGAACAAAAAAGAGCAAATCCTGAAAGGTGCCGCCTACGGGGCAGCCGTTGGAGTGGGGGCACTGGGTGCCATGGCATTCACCACCGACCCTGCCGAGCCCCAACCCGAAGACACCCCGGCAGAGGCCGAGCCCACTCCCGCCCCTGCACCTCACGGCAACACACATAAGAGTTCCGTCGGGCTCACCGAACAGCAGCGGGAGGAACTCAAAGCCGAACTCCGCGAGGAAATCCGGCAGGAACTCCTGCACGACGAAGAATTCATCAAAGAGGTCAACGACAACCATGCGCCTACCACGGCAGAAAGCGGGGAACACAGTGCAGAGACAAACGACAGCGGGAATCCCACCCCACAACACCCCATCTCCGAACAACAAACCCCGCCCCACCAACAACAAAGCGAAGCAGATGCGGGCTCCGAGGTAGAAGTAATCGCGGTGCATACCGAAACACTGGAAGACGGCTCCATGATTGACATGGCCGAACTACGCTCTGGAAACGATGACTACATCCTCGTCGATACCGACCGCGACGGAACGGCAGACTACCTGGTTTACGATGTCAACCACAACCACGCAATCGACAACAACGACGAAGTGAGTGACATCCGCGGCGAAAACATTGCCATGCCCAATGCTCAAGGCTCGTCTCAGGAAGACTCCGTCGAAGTGATTGATGTCAAGACCGTGGAAACAGAAGATGGCTCCCAAATGAATGTCGCAACCCTACGCATCGAAGACAACCACTTGCAGATGTACGATGTAGACCAGGACGGCTATGCCGACTTCCTCGCCGTCGACGACAACCACAATATGATAATCGATGAAGGCGACCGACTATATGACGTCAGAGATGAACACATGGCCATGCCCGACCACCCCGGCGACACCGACTTCATTTCCTAATACTTCGCATTCACCATGGACAACAACGAACAGACCCAGATCCTCAGCATGAAACACAGCGCCACGACGATGGAAAACACAAAGGATAAAAAACACAAAGGCAAGGACATAGCCCTGTCGGCAGCAAAGATGGCTGCTGCCGCTGCCGGCGGCGCGGTACTGTCAAGTTTTGCTCAAAAGGGAGTGGACAGCAACACCCCTCAGGACATCGCCCCAGAATCCCCCGTGCCTGAATGGAGCGACGGCAACATCGCCGTCGCCACCGGTGACTACGAAGACCTCTCCTTCTCCGCCGCCTTTGCTGCCGCCCGACAGGAAGTGGGGCCCGGCGGTGCCTTTGAATGGCATGGAAAGGTATACGGCACCTACCTCAAAAACGAGTGGGACAATATGTCTGCCCAAGAGAAAGCCGAATACCACAGCCACTTCAGTTGGAGCAACCACACCGCCACCTCCCACAACGACACCACCCACCAGGACGACTCATCGGAAGTGGAAGTAATCGGAGTCTCCCACTCCGACGACGTACAGGCCCACTCGGCATCCCTCTCCGTCGATGGCGACGAAGCCATCCTGGTAGAAGTGGACTCCCCCATCAATATCTATGCGGAAAACGGCGAGTTGAGCGCGGATATGTATAGCAACGACCTCTCCGGTCACCCGGAACCGCTCTCCGAACTCCACTCCAACCACCCGGATGCCTATATGGCAAGCGACAATCTGGACACGGATATTTTGGGCAGCGATAACACCGACTTCACGGATTCTCTCTCATAACACACCTAATCCACCTCGCCATGGACGACATTCTTAATCTACAATGCCCCCGATGTGCCTCCGTTCTCACAGTGCGCCGCGTGGACGGTATTGAGAACAAGAACATTACCTGCCCCGTGTGCAAGAACAGAGCCCTGGGTCGCGAATTCAAGAAACCCACCGCGACTCCCAAAGGTACCGTGTACAATAACAGGGCCTCTGGAGACACCCGCCTCATAGGACAACTCCGCACGATGCCCGACGGTCCGGTCTACCCCTTGCAGGAAGGCCGCAACATCATCGGACGGCAGGCCTCCACCTCCAAGGCCACCATCGCCCTCCCACCGGACCCGGACCGCCGCACCAGCAGGGAGCACTTGATAATCAACGTGCAACAAACAGCCCTGAACGGGTTTGTCCATACGGTACAACTCTACAAGGAGCAGGCCAACAAGACTCTCCTTGACGGGATGCCCCTGGTTCCAGGCGAGGAACTCATCCTGAAGAACGGGCAACTCCTTGCACTTCCATCCGTTACACTCCGCTTTGAACTCCAAGGCCAGCCCACGGACGGCTTCCAGGCCGCCCCACTCCCATAGGAATCCCCCAGGGACCTTCCAGGTATCCTGTAGGTATCCCCTAGGTATTTACTTCGACTGAGAACCGATATGACCGCTTATGGACCATTTGCCGCGAAATGGTCGCTGCAAAAACGGCGAGGGAGGCATGGCTGCAATGCCGTGCCTCCCTCGCGGAACGTCATTCCGTTCTTTCTATCTATTTGACTATTAGTCGCCTGGTGGCGTTCCCCTCGGCGGAGCGGAGCTGCAGCGTGTATACGCCGGCCGGGACGTCTTGCAACTCAATCCTGGCGTGCCCGCCCTCGAGCCGCTGCGAGAGGTGCAGGCGGCCCTGCGCGTCGCGCAGTTCCAGGCTGCCCTCAGGCACCTCGGCCGTCACCTCGACATACTCATTGGCCGGGTTGGGCTTCACTTCCAGCGCTACGGGCTCCATGTCGGGACGGATGCCGACGGTGGCCGGCAGACGGTAGCCGGGGCTCCAGGGGCTCCAGACGGTCATGTTGCCGATGGTGCAGCTGCGGCGCACGCGGTACCAGTAGCGCATGCCGGCCTCCAGGCCACGGAAGGTGAAGAGGCTGTCCGGCGCAGCGGTACGCTCGCCCGCCGTGGTGTCCACCCCGAAGCCGTCGCGGGCATAGACCACCTCATACTGGTGCTCCTCCCCGTCGTCCACGAACTGAATCACCACCGAATCCCCCTCGACCCGTATCACCTCGCCCTCCCTCGGTGCAGTACAACGCGGGCGTATGATTGGAAACACCACACCCCATGTGTTTGCGAATTCACTCCATAAACTCCATTCGCCGGGAGCTCGTGGATTTATAATTTTATGCCACCAAGTTTGTGGCGTGGTAGCATTGATGCTGCCTGCAAGCCCCAATCCCATTAAGGCACCATCAGAGAGACCCGCATAGAATGTGTCTGACACCGATACAGGATGGTCGAAATAAAACTCGTAACATTCCACCACCCCATCCACGGAGTCGGGCAGGTAATCGAACTTGCAGTGTCGCACAATGTCACGTTTGTTTGCTTCGGCAATTCTCTGTAAATTGGCGAAAAATGACGGATATATAGCGGTGTCGACTATCATCTCCAGCATCTTCCAGACACCTACTGAATAGGGAAGATTATACAGTGCAATGGAATCATACGTCGTAATTGCCACGCCATAAATATATCCACCGTCATGGTATGAAGGTGGGAGCACATAGGGCTGAACAGAATGGGTCACCTGCATGCCGCTGGCACAGGTAATGGTGTAGTTGATTGGCAAACAGAATTCATTGGAGAAACCATCATTGAACAAATACCACATGTCTCCAGGACGGACGGTGTCCTGTGCAGAGATAGAGGCAAATCCTGACAGGCAGGCACATAAAAACAGGGAACGTAACTTATTCATACACGGTAAGTTTTTTGATTGTTATGGATGATTTTAAAAATAGGTATAGCAGTTAACAGTTGGAGACATAAGTGTCCAGTTGCAATAAGCAGGTGCGCAGGGGGACGAGAGTGAACTCAATAGGAATGGCGCCAGAATAGTTGCTCGGGGGAGATTTGGGATTATATTGATAGATACCTGTGTTGAGGGGGTACATAAAGATGATGTAAAGAGCCCGTTGCTCATCAAATAGTTACTCTGCCAGTACCAATGGTCCCCGCCATTGAGCATAAGGGTCTCATGGAATCCCCCGCCAGTTAAGGTAGTATAGCGTACACATGCAGCCGAACCGTACCATTGCTGTGCAAATTTGTATCGACGGCAACTGGGATTCTGCTGGGGCAATGTATATGGAATCCAATAGACATCGGTATTTGTGGTGCCGGTGTTATCCACATAGGGATGCACCAGGACAAGGTTTTTGCTCTTGCCCATAGTTCTCATTGAGATAGACTCTTCCTTACTGTCTATACGAAATTCAAACGATGAAGTATTTGCATATGTCTTTATATTGAACTTTCTGACTCGCGCCCATTCACGCCAACTGGCATCTATATGCACATATGAAACTGCAATGGTAGAGTCATCAACATAAGCCCCATAATAAGATCCATTAGCTTCATCTGATGCATGCGGATATTGATGTCTGCTGCGGAAAGTGGGGTTTGCGGACATAATGCTGTCCATGGCTCCTATGCGAAGGCTCAATATTGAATTATACGTTCCAACAGCAACAGCTTTCTCATTGACCATCAACAAGTCATTTATCGCTTCGCCTGCGGGTAGGAACACTATACTTGGATTGCCAATTCTAGCTGCGGTATGCGTAACATAAACCAACATTGTGCCCGGACTTGACGTTGAAGTCGCTTCACCTGTAGCCAACACATGTACATTTCCTCCTTTCGGACGATAGGCTATCATCTTGTTTAGCATGAATACATTCGAAAAGACCTTAAAGTCTGACCGTACTGAACCAAGCGACAGTGCATTTGTCAAACTGACATAACCAATGACCGCCCCCTGTTTTGTCGTATCTGCATATCGGCCACAATAATACAAAGTGTCGCCAACTATTCTAGCATCATATATATAAATCTGCCATGGTAGGTCCAGATAATATGCCGAAAACGAAGGAGGATTCATATATAGCGGTATCTGCTGATATTGAATAACAAAGCCCTGCTGTCTCATTACAGAAATCCTGTGCGTGTAGGTATCTCTATGGATACTGACACAATAGCCAGGCTTCCATTGAAGGGTAATGGTACTCTGCGATACAGAGGAGAACGAAGCCGTCCCATCCACCTCGGCAGAGTTGTAAAACTGCGCCGAGGCACTTAAACATGTCGCCAGAGCGAGGCTCATGGCTAATTTCTGGAAAAGTGTTTTTCTTTTCATGATTTAGTAAATTTATTAGTAAAAAAAATATTTCTGCAGATGTAAATGGATGCAAACTGGGAGCCGGACCACATCGGGCGAGGTGGTTTTAAGGCCTTCGGGCGGTGTCGTATTGAGGATAATTCGCTCATTATCTATATACTTGTATAGTATAAGTGGATTGAAATCCTGCTGCAAATATACAAAACTTTTCGATTCCGGGATAAAAAAAGTTGCTATCAGTTGAAAATATTTTATTAAACTACTGGGAATCAGAATCCATACAGACCCCGCATCCGAACCCCTCCAACCCGAAAAACTTAAAAATTCACATTTAAAACTTCAAAATCCCACCCCTTCTCTACTCCACATTCCACGCCCCCTCTCTTGAAAGGAGAGGGGGCTGGGGGGTGAGGCCCTCCGAACCCTGTAGGTATTTGGTAGGTATCCTGTAGGTATTTACTTCGACTGTGAACCGATATGGCCCGCTATGGACCAGTGGAAAAAAAGGAGGGCTGGAACCGCTTGGTTCCAGCCCTCCATGTTTGTTGCTACTCGGCGTCGCGGCCGTGGCAGTTCTTGTACTTCTTGCCGCTGCCGCAGGGGCAGGGGTCGTTGCGGCCTACACGCTTCTCGACATGCACCGGCATCTGGCGCTGCGGCTGCTGGCCGCTCTGCTCCATGGCCTGGCGCTGCTGGGCGGCGGCGCGGTCGAACTCGTTCTGCCGTCCGGCCTTGAGGCCGCGCTGCGGTGCCTGCGGCTGGCGCGCCTCCTGCACATCGCTCTCCTCGCGCAGGGGCAGCTGCGCACGCGAGAGGAAGGAGGTGATTTCGCGGTTGATGTTGAGGAGCATCTTCTCGAAGAGGTTGAACGACTCGAACTTGTAGATGAGCAGGGGGTCCTTCTGCTCGTAGGCGGCGTTCTGGACGCTTTGGCGCAGGTCGTCCAGTTCGCGCAGGTGCTCCTTCCAGAGGTCGTCGATGATGGCCAGCGTGATGCCCTTCTCGATGGAGAGCTGCACTTCGCGGCCGTGGGTCTCGTAGGCTTTCTTCACGGGCACTACCGTGTTGAGCGTCTTCTTGCCGTCGGTGATGGGGAAGGCCACGTTGATGTAGCGCGTGTTCTCGGCCACGTTCTTGACGAAGGGCCATGCGGTGTCGCACAGTTTCTGCATCTTCTCCTTGTAGGCATTGTAGCACTGCTCGTAGAGAAGCTGTATGGCGTCCTGGCGGCGGAGCGAGAGGAATTCCCTCTCTGACATGGGCACTTCGTGGGCGAAGACACGGATGACCTCCAGCTTGAATTCCTCCCAGTCGTGCCCCTCGGTGTAGAGGAGTTCGCAGGTGTCGTAGAACATATTGGAGATGTCGATCGAGAGGCGGTCGCCGTAGAGGGCGTTGCGGCGCTTGTTGTAGATGACGGTGCGCTGGTTGTTCATCACGTCGTCGTACTCCAGCAGTCGCTTGCGCATGCCGAAGTTGTTCTCTTCCACCTTCTTCTGCGCGCGCTCGATCTGCTTAGTGATCATCGAGTGCTGGATGACTTCGCCCTCCTCAAGCCCCATGCGGTCCATGACGGAGGCGATGCGCTCGGAGCCGAAGAGGCGCATGAGGTCGTCTTCGAGCGAGACGAAGAAGAGGCTGGAGCCCGGGTCGCCCTGGCGGCCTGCGCGGCCGCGCAACTGGCGGTCCACGCGGCGGCTCTCATGGCGTTCGGTGCCGATGATGGCCAGGCCGCCGCGCTCGCGCACGTCGCCCTTGAGCTTGATGTCGGTACCGCGGCCGGCCATGTTGGTGGCGATGGTGACGCGTCCGGGCTCACCCGCCTGGGCCACGATGTCGGCCTCCTTCTGGTGCAGCTTGGCGTTGAGGACGTTGTGCGGGATATGCTTCATCTTGAGCATCTTGGACAGGAGCTCGGATGTCTCCACACTGGTGGTGCCCACCAGCACAGGGCGCCCTTCGCCGATGAGGCGTTCCACCTCGTCGATGACGGCCTTGAACTTCTCACGCTTGGTTTTGTACACCATGTCGTCCATGTCCTGGCGGGCGATGGGCTTGTTGGTGGGGATGACCACGACGTCGAGCTTGTAGATGTTCCACAGCTCGCCGGCCTCGGTCTCGGCGGTACCCGTCATGCCGGCCAGCTTTTTGTACATGCGGAAGTAGTTCTGCAGCGTGATGGTGGCGTAGGTCTGGGTGGCGGCCTCCACCTTGGCGTTCTCCTTGGCCTCCACGGCCTGGTGCAGTCCGTCGCTCCACCGGCGGCCCTCCATGATGCGGCCCGTCTGCTCGTCGACAATCTTCACCTGGTTGTCCTCGGTGAGGATGTAGTCCACGTCGCGCTCGAAGAGGGTGTAGGCCTTCAACAGCTGGTCGACGGTGTGCACGCGGTCGCTCTGCACGGCGAAGTCGGCATAGAGTTTGTCCTTGGCCTCGGCCTTCTGCTGCTCGGAGAGCGCGGCGTTGTTCTCCACGTCGGCGATGGCGCTGCCGATGTCGGGCAACTGGTAGAAGTTGGGGTCCTCGCCGAGGGAGGTGAGGAACTCCATGCCCTTGTCGGTCAGTTCCACCTGCCTGTTCTTCTCGTCGATGACGAAGTAGAGCTCGTCGTCGATGATGTGCATGTTCTTGTTCTGCTCCTGCATGTAGAAGTTCTCGGTGCGCAGGAGGATGGTCTTGATGCCGGGCTCGGAAAGGTACTTGATGAGTGCCTTGTTCTTCGGCAGGCCACGGTAGGCGCGCAGCAGCTGCTTGGCGCACTCCTCCTCGGGCTTGGGGTCGGGGTGCTCGGCGATGCCCCTCTTGGCGTCGGCCAGGTATTGGCCGGCCAGCTGGCGCTGGGCGTTGTAGAGTTTCTCGATGGTGGGCTTGAAGCGGTAGAATTCCTGCTCGTCGTCGCCCTTGCCGGTGGGGCCAGAGATGATGAGGGGCGTGCGGGCGTCGTCAATGAGCACGGAGTCCACCTCGTCGACAATGGCGTAGTTGTGGCCGCGCTGCACCAGTTCCTCTGGGTTGCGGCTCATGTTGTCGCGCAGGTAGTCGAAGCCGAACTCGTTGTTGGTGCCATAGGTAATGTCGGCGGCATAGGCGGCGCGCCGTTCGGGGCTGTGGGGCTCATGCTTGTCGATGCAGTCCACGGTCAGCCCGTGGAACTCGAAGAGCATGCCCATCCACTCCGAGTCGCGCTTGGCCAGATAGTCGTTCACCGTCACCACATGCACCCCCTTGCCGGGCAGGGCGTTGAGGTAGACCGGCAGGGTGGCCACGAGGGTCTTCCCCTCGCCGGTGGCCATCTCGGCGATCTTGCCGCTGTGGAGCACCACGCCGCCGATGAGCTGCACGTCGTAATGCACCATGTCCCACGTGATTTCGTTGCCGCCGGCCACCCAATGGTTCTGGTACAGGGCGCGGTCGCCGTTGATGGATATGGAGTGGTGCGTGGCCGCCAGGTCGCGGTCGCGGTCGGTGGCGGTCACCTCCACCGTCTCGTTCTGCGCGAAGCGCCGAGCCGTCTCCTTGACGACCGAGAACGCCTCGGGCAGTATCTCGTCGAGCACCTTCTGCGTCTTGTCATACGACTGCTTCTCCAACTCGTCGATGCGCTTGTAGAGGCTCTCCTTCTCGTCCACGGGCATGTCGTATTCCGTCTCGATACGCCCGCGCATAGCGGTCAGCTCGCTCTCCTCGGCCTGCACGGCCTGGCGTATTTTCTCGCGGAACTCCTGCGTCTTGGCGCGCAGCTGGTCGTTGGTGAGGGCTTGGATGGCGGGGTATACAGCCAGGCAGGCATCCAGGAATGGCTTGACGGCCTTCAGGTCGCGCTGGCTCTTGTTGCCAAAGAGTCTGGTCAGGAAATTTGCCATGTTCGGTATCTCTTATTATATTATTATTCAATAAACTAAAGCGTTTTCGCACGGAAAACAGGCGTACAAAGATACAACTTTTCCGCCACACGGGCAAAAGAAAATTGCACTCCGCACGAAATCGGAATGCAAAAACCATGCCAAACCGCCCGCACCCTCCCCCTCTCCCCCTGCTATCCTGTAAGGCTCCTCCAGCACTGTTCTTTAACCGGGAACCGCCAGAAGGCACAGAAAAACAGGGGAGTTACTTCTATAACGTAACTCCCCCGGAAATATTTCATCCTTACGGACATTTTTTTTCATCGCACCACCACGACACGTCGTGCCGGACCCTCGCCGACGCGCACCAGGTAGGCCCCCGAGGCGGGCACATCGAGCAGCACCAGGCCCGACTCCTCGCGCCGCACCGCCAGCCGGCGGCCCACGGCGTCGTAGAGCACCACCGCTCTACCCTCGGCACCCTCCACCACGAGCTGCCCTCCGCGCTGGTACAGCCTGGCCTCGGGCTCCATAGCGCCGTCGATGTCCTGCGTCGGGTCGATATAGACCGTGTCGTGGATGATGTTGGTAATATAGACGGTGTCATGGAGGTAGATGGTGTCATGGACATCGCGGTAGACAACTAGGGTGTCGCCGGTGCTGACGACGAGGGTATCGTGGACAACGAGGGTGTCGGTGAGGGTGACGACGGTGGTGTCGTGAACATTCACAGTGACGGTGTCGCGGAGGGTAACGACAGTGGTGTCGTGCACCACACCCCCGGCCATGTCGGCAAAGTTGGCCGTGTAGGAAGCGTCGCTGCCGACAAGGACAAGGCGTGGGTTGTCGTTGTTGCCGTCAGCCCAGCCGGCGAAAGCGAAGTCCTTCTTGGCCAGCGCCGAGAGGGTGGCAATGGACCCCTGCGAGTAGCGTCCGCCGCCGGCGACGGTGCCCTTGTTAAGGTCGTTGCTTCCAACGGTGATAAGGGTGAAGCACGAGGGGGCCTCGGCCATGCGGGTGAAAACGCTCCAGTAGTTGGCTTCCTGATAGTCCTCCAGCGTGCCGCAGGGCAACATAATGCGGGCGTTGGTGGGCATGTTCTCGAAAGTGTTGGCGGTGATGGCAGGGGGCACCGTGGGGAGCATGAAAATGGTGTCGGGGTTGGTCATGGCGCTGAAGGCCCTGCTGCCGATGGAGGCGACACTGCTGCCGATGGTGAGGCGGCGCAGAGGGGTGTTGCTGAAAGCAGATTCGCCAATGGCGGTTACACCGTTGCCGATGGTGGCGGCCTGGAGGTTGTCGCAGGCGCTGAAGGCTCTGCCGCCGATGCTGGTGACGCCGTCGGGAATGACAATGGAGGTCAGGCTGCTACAGTCAGAAAAGGCATTAGGCCCGATGGTCTGCAGCGAATTGGACAGGGCGACAGAAGAGAGACTTTGGCAAGATCCGAAAGCAGCGTCACCGATGCTGGTGACGGCGTCGGGAATGACAATGGAGGTCAGGTTGCGGCAGCCAGCGAAGGCATTAGGCCCGATGGTTTGCAGCGAGTTGGGCAGAGTCACATCGGTAATGGGCAAAGAAGCAAAGATGTACGGGGGCAGTGAGTGCACATTGCTGCCGATGAAGATGGACATCGGAGCGGTCTCCGGACATTCTCGCCTATCAGTTTGTGTGGCTTCGTCCCACACCCAATGGCAATTAACTTCCCTGTAGAAGGGACTACTATTGCTCTCGTGATAGGCATTGGGGGCGTTGTAGTAGACGGTTTCAAGCGTGGGAATATCCCCGAAAGCCCTGTAACCGATAGTGTCCACTGTGGCAGGGATGGTGACAGAGGTGAGGCGGGTTTTCCGGAAGGCACTATAACCGATGTTTTTCACCGAGGCGGGGATGGTGACCGATATGAGCAGTGTGTCTCCAATGAGGAGATCACCTGGGATGTACTCCACGCTGTCGCCGATGATGAAGTTGGAGATGGGGACCAGTACTCTGTTGTACCAGTATCCAGAGAACGCATCCTGTACATCGCACCGGCGGGCACGGAAGCGGAGGGTGGTGAGGTTGGGGCAGTGAAAGGCTGCAGGGCCAATGTACTTCACGCCGTAGGGGATGGTGAGGGAGGTGAGGCCGGTACCATAGAATGCACTGTAGCCGATGCTATCGACAGATGCAGGGATGGTCAGTTGGGTGAGGGAGGTCATTCCAAACATAAAGGCGTCTGGTATGTAGGTGACAGCGTCGCCAATGGTGAGGTTGGTGATGTTGGCGCGGATGGTGTCATAGTACGCCACCAACCAAAACATACCGCCGAAGGCTTTACTTGCGGCATTGTAATTTACCGTGGTGAGGTTAGGGCAGGCGAAAGCACCTGGACCGATGGTGTCCACCGTCGAAGGAATGGTGAGCGAGGTGATGCTGGAGTCTCTTAAAAAAGCATATTCTGGAACCACGCGAACTGTGGAAGGGATGACCAAGTGAGACACTGTGCCATCGCTCCCATGCAGGATGGTCTTGGCTGCGTCGGCGTAGAGGAGGCCATTCTCATAGGCGCGGGATCGGAGGGTGCCTTCAAACGCATTGTAGTCTTCATCAGATCCTGCATACACGACATGGCGAATGCCATCGAAGGCATATCCACCAATGCTGGTTACCGTGCTGGGTACAACGAGCAGATTGAGACTGGAACAATGATTGAAAGCGTAACTACCAATGCTGGTTAGCGAGCCGGGAAGTGTGACGGAGGTGAGGCCTCGGCACCCATCGAAGGCATGGTCACCAATGCTGGTTACCGAGCCGGGAAGTGTGACGGAGGTGAGGCCGCTGCACCAATAGAAGGCATAGTTACCAATGCTGGTTACCGAGCTGGGAAGTGTGATGGAGGTGAGGCCGCTGCACCCATCGAAGGCATGGTCACCAATGCTGGTTAGCGAGCCGGGAAGTGTGACGGAGGTGAGGCCGCAGCTCTCATAGAAAGCGCGACCACCAATGCGGGTGACAGTGAAAGTGAAAGTGCGAGTCCTCGTTATCACGGTGTCGGCATTGTAGTCAAAGGCGACATGCTCAACGATGGAACCCGCAACCGAGGAGGGTATGACCAAGTTCCCCGACATAGAGGATCTATCAGACCAGTCCGCCCCCACAGATACGGTAAGGCTTGTGGTATCTCCGGAGTACGAAAGAGTGTGTCCACTTGGGGAAACAGCTGTGAAGTAGACGTCTTGGCCATGAGCAATACACGTGATCCCCATAGAGACAAACAGGAACAGTTTTTTGAACATTGTACAGTGCCGGTTATATACCATCGGCCCGTCGGTTTCTAGGTTGCCCCTGATTCCCGAGGGGGCGGTGGTTGCGGTGTATTGATTTTTATGGAAACATACATAAAAAGAAGCGCGGGAATCTGTATCATCACCTATCCCGCATGTAAGGCTCTCGCATTGCCCTGGAACTGAATAAGCAATGCCCGAAGCCCACGCTTTTGACACACAACGTGTTGTATGCCATACCATGGACGAAGAACACTGCGCAGCTACGGTTCCAAGTGAATTTGCGAGATTCTACATGCCGCAGATAAACGCTGTTACAACGTCTTTTTTCTATATGTCTCTGTCGCCCACCCTCTTACTATTGCAGATTTCGGGCGAAACGACGCTGCAAAATTACAAACTTTTTCCCATACGGGCAAAAGAAAAAACGAACCAGTCACCCTATACGGCTGACTATGAGGAAGAAATACCTACTTCCGGCGGCTACTCCAGCACCTTCCAGAACGCCTGCGGGAGGTAGACATTCTCCAGGGCGGCGGCCTCCTTGAACAAGGGAGCCACCTGGGCGGGGGTGTAGCCCGCGATACCGCAACCCACGGCGGTCACCAGAAAGGTCAGCTCCGGATGCTTCCGGGCGCAGTCGAGGAAATTCCCCACGGCATGGGCCATCGACGCCGCGCCCTCCATCGTGGGCAGGGCATAGGTGCGGCCCGTCAAGCCCTCCCCGACGCCCCATTCCGCCCCGAAGTGCTGGTTGGCATACCACGCGGCACCACCGCCGTGCATACCCTGTATGTTGCTCCCGAAGACAAAGATTTCGCCCTCCTCGAGGTGCGTGATAGTGTCCGATGCGACACGCCGCCCATTGACAATCAGTGTGTTTCCCATATTCTTTGCGTTGTTTAAGGATTTCAAGGTGCAAAGTTACACATATTTTTCCAACCCGGCAAGAAAATTTTTCCACAAGGCAGGAATGCAGGGACTGCCGGCCTCCGTTTTTTGCCTTTTAAGCGACTTTCCCGCCAATCTGTACGTCCAACCTGCCAAGCCACGAGATCGTCCATTAGAAGCGATTTCCGTATTTTAACATTTGTAAACTCCAGAAACACATTCTTGATAACAACAGATGTAAATTCAATGAAATTTTGTAACATTTACAGTTGTACAACCGTTATACATGTATATTTTATTAAATCTTTTAACATATTGCATTATAAATACATTAATATACTGATAACCATTATTTATAATCATGTATATTAAAGTTTTACTTACAATACTTCCAGTTATGTAAGTAAAACTTGAAGATTTCGGAATGATTTATTATAACACTTTGTTTTACATTGTATTATATACGATTACTTGAAGTGATGTTTCATGACATTGCATGGTTTACTTTTGTAAAATGCAATAATTTGTTTGGCGGTATGGGAAAATATGTGTAATTTTGTAATCGGATTACAGAAGCGATTACAAACGTAAGATTATGATAAACAGGATAAATCTCATTTTGCGGGCCAAAAATATCACCGCAAGACAGTTTGCGGAGGAGATCGGCATCCAGCCCTCCGGCATGTCGCACATTCTGGGCGGACGCAACAACCCCAGCCTCGACTTCGTGGCCAAGGTGCTGCGCCGCTACCCCGAAATCGACGCCAACTGGCTCATCCTGGGCCGCGGCGAGATGTACACTTCGGGCGCACCCGTCGCGCCGTCGGCCGCGGAACCAGCCCCCCTCCCCTACCTCTTCCCGCCCGCACCGGAGGGACACGACGAGCCACAGCCCACCATCGATGAGCCTGTGCAAGAAGAATCCTATCCTATTGAAAATGAACCTTTAGAGGAGTCCCTGCCGGTTCCCTGTCCCGAGAGCCCCGCTCCCAGGCGCCTGGCCAAACTGCTGTTCGTCTACAGCGACGGCACCTTCGAGGAGTGCCTGCCGGCGCATTAGGGATTGGTCTGTTAAATCAGTTCGATTTCTGTTGTCAATGTCCGCCGGCCGCCGCACCTCAGTTCGGGAGTGTTGATGCGTATGTCACAGTCAATCACGAAGATATTCCCTCCTTTTGACTTGATGACATTCTCGTCGTGCACATCGTTGAGGTAGATGTCGGGGGTGGCGTAGGTCCAGTTGCAAGGGTTGTGCAAGGCAAAGCCCAGTTGCTGCAGGTAGGTGCCGATTTCCTCGTCCGAAACGTGCGTTCCCTCAATGAAGGGCTGCTCCACGACGACCATGAAGTCGCCATCGCTGTTCCGCCCGAAACCCAGCACCGAGAGGGCTGTCCAGCAACCCACGCTTCGCGCCCAGCGTTCTATGCGCCGTGCTTGCTGCGTTCCGCGTTGGCACTCTCTTTGGAAGCTGTCGCCATCCGGCGGAGCGATGCAATCTGTTCCAGCTTCCGCTCCCGCGAGCAGGGTTGCAATGACATGCGTTGCGCCTCCCGCTGCGCAGCCATGCTGCTCAAACGGTGAAAATCGTTTATATACAAGCCGTCCATTGATAAATAACTCTGCATAGCAGTCGATTTTTTGCAGACCTTCGGGTGTGAACCCCTCGGCGGCGATGCGTTCGATGTCTTCCCAAAAGTCTGAATTGTTCATATCGAAGTGATTAACGCGGCATGTGCATTTTTATTGTGCCGACCGCTGTGCAAAGTTACGAAAAAAATCCGACACCTCAACCGGGTGGGGGCGTTTCCATGAATCCGAAGAGTGATAGTTGCTGGCCTTCAGTGCTTTGTGCGGTACGCTTGGGGGTGGACACAATGGAGGTGGATGGGGTCTCGGGAGTGGGAAGAACGGGATTGGTGGGGGCGGTGGAGCATCGGGTGGGGATGGTGGGGAGAGGGAGGTTGAGTTCGAGGCGGCGCGTGGGGAGGCCGAGGGTGGCGTGGCCGAGGTAGCAGGAGTTGGAGACGCCGCCTTTGCGGCCGACGGTGAAGCCGTAGAGGTGGACCTCTTCGCCCTGCCAAGTGGCTGGAAGCGAGGCCGTCAGGCACTCGCTCTGGCGCACGGCGGGGGGCAGGAGGAGGCCCTGGCCGAGGGCGGGGAGGTAGGCGAAGAGGTAGACGCTGTCCTGCCGCGAGGTGCGTGGCAGGTTGCGGTCGTCCTCAAAGGGAACACGCAGGGTGCCGTCGGCACCGAATTCCGGCTGGCGGAAGGCGACGCCCGCCAACCGCCCCTCGGCCACTGCAATACGCTCGTAATCAACCACCAGGCTGCCTCCCGACATGCGGAAGGCGCCGGTGTTGCGGTGGGTGAACCAGTTGCCTTCGGTGACGTTGTGTTCGTCGGCTTTCTGCTTGAATCCCAGTCGAATGGCGTGGACGGCCTGCTGGGCGAAGCGGATCATCGCCGTGAAGCGGCTACGCTGCTCGAGCTGGAGGGGCGAGCGGCGGTCGCAGATGCGGGCCACGTAGCTGCGCATGCACCACTGGCCTTTCCAGCGCACGCCCACCACGGTGCCCACCTTCCCCGAGAATGGGCCGAGGATGCCCTGATCGATTTTTGCCATAGTTGTTTTCCCTTTTTTACAGCCTAACGCTCCAATGCCGGGTTTATTGTCCGCAAGGCAGAAAAAAGGCAGAATAAAGACAGAACCAAATACCTGCAGGGTACACAAAAACAGCCACTTGCGTGGCTGTAATTTTTTTTGAAAACGGTGGGTGGAAGGAGGCTATTCGTCCTTGTAGCCTGCAGCGATGCGGGCGCGCTTGCGTTCGTTTTCGTCCAGGAGTATCTTGCGGATGCGGAGGTGCGAGGGGGTGATCTCGAGGTATTCGTCCTCACGGATGTACTCCATAGCCTCCTCGAGGCTGAATTTGACGGCAGGGCTGCAGGTGGATTTGTCGTCGGCACTCTTGGAGCGCATGTTGGTGAGGTTCTTGGCAGTTACGACATTGATTATGATGTCGTTGCCGGGTCGCAGACTCTCCCCTATCACTTCGCCGGCATAGACCTGGTCGCCGGGCTCGATGAAGAAGGGGCCACGGTCCTGCAACTTACTGATGCTGTAGGCGGTAGCCTCGCCGGTTTCCTTGGCGATGAGTGCGCCGTACTTGTGGTCGTCCAGGTCGCCCTTCCAGGGTTGGAACTCGAGGAAGCGGTGGGCGATGATGGCTTCGCCGTTGGTGGCGGTCAAGAGCGTGTTTCTCAGGCCGATAATGCCACGCGAAGGGATGGTGAAGTCGAGCTGCACGCGGTCGCCTTTGGTGTCGATGGTGCCCACTTCGCCCTTGCGGCGGGTTACGACATCGATGACCTTCGACGAGAACTCCTCGGGCACCAAGACAGTGAGTTGCTCGACGGGCTCGCACTTCTGCCCATCTATCTCGCGCACAATCACTTTGGGTTGCCCCACCTGCAGCTCGTATCCCTCGCGACGCATGGTCTCGATGAGGACGGAGAGGTGCATGATGCCGCGGCCGTAGACCAGGAGGGCGTCGGGCGACCCCGTCTCCTCGATGCGCATGGCCAGGTTTTTCTCCAGTTCGGAGAAGAGGCGGTCGCGGAGGTGTCGGCTGGTGACATACTTGCCTTCCTTGCCGAAGAAGGGGGAATTGTTGATGGTGAAGAGCATGGACATGGTGGGCTCGTCCACCTTGATGGGTGGCAGTGGCTCGGGATTTTCCACGTCGCAGACTGTGTCGCCTATCTCGAACATGACGTTTTTGTCCAGATCCATCAGGACGGCACATATCTCGCCGGCCTCGACGGGGGTCTTGATGCGCTCCTTGCCGAGGCCTTCAAACACATATAATTCTTTGATTCTACTGTTGATACGCGTACCGTCGCGCTTGATGAGAGCCACACTCTGTCCGGCCTGCAGGGTGCCGCGGTGGAGACGTCCGACGGCGATGCGCCCGAGGTAGGAGCTGTAGTCGAGGCTGGATATCATCATCTGCGTGTTGCCATCGGGCACCTGCGGGGCGGGGATGTGCTCGATGATGAGGTCCATCAGGTAGGAAATGTCTTCAGTGGGCGCGTTCCAATCCTCTGACATCCAGCCGTTTTTGGCGGAGCCGTAGGCGGTGGGGAACTCCAGTTGGTCGTTGTTGGCGCCGAGGTTGAACATGAGGTCGAAGACGGCTTCCTGCGTGAGCTCGGGGTCGCAGTTGGGCTTGTCCACCTTGTTGACCACCACTATGGGTTTCAATCCGAGTTCGATGGCTTTCTGCAGCACGAAACGTGTCTGTGGCATGGGGCCTTCAAAGGCATCGACCACCAGGAGGACGCCGTCGGCCATGTTGAGCACACGCTCCACCTCGCCTCCGAAATCGCTATGGCCCGGGGTGTCTATAATATTGATTTTATAGCCTTTATAGCGGACGCTCACGTTTTTGGAGAGGATGGTGATGCCGCG
This sequence comes from Bacteroidales bacterium, assembly GCA_017940465.1. GTDB lineage: Bacteria > Bacteroidota > Bacteroidia > Bacteroidales > P3 > Colimorpha. Next base: position 53,087 of record JAGAYN010000009.1, read on the forward strand.
TTCGCGTTCGAGGTCGTTGTTGTCGAGGATGAGTTCGCCTGTCTCCTGGTTGTCGCGGAAGAGCTTGGCCTGGTGAAGCATACGGTCGACGAGGGTGGTTTTCCCGTGGTCTACGTGTGCTATAATTGCCACATTACGAATGTTTTGCATACAATATAAAGATTAAATTGCCCTGCAAATTTACATAAAAATTTTTGATTTACACACAGACGCATAAAAATATTTTGCTACGCAGTCAGAATCAGGCAAAAGAAAAGCCGCCTGATTCGCGTTTTATATGCAAACGGGCTTGGTGTCCCAGTGATTTATTG
>JAGAYN010000010.1 GCA_017940465.1 Bacteroidales bacterium
ATGCCTAACTCCTTGGATACCTGTTTCGCACTCTTGCCCGAAAGGCATCTTCTCACCGCCTGCTCTCGCTCTTTTACACTGTGTCTTTTGCTCATAACAAAACCCCGAAAGTTTTTTGTCCAACTTTCGGGGGTCATTACATTCAAGCTCCTTCAGCAAGCGTGCATAGTCGTTTGCCAAGGAACGATAGCGTTTTCCCAAAGTCTTCAACTCCCTGTTGAATCCCTTGGATGATACAATATTACAACTCATTCAACACCTCCCATGCACTAGGCAGTTCAATCAGTCCCTGCTCATAAAGCTTGGCTTCACGCACGCCCTCGACGATGCTGTCGAGGATATACTCCTTGCTGCCGCGCTTGGGCTTGGCCTTGCGAGCAGCGGAGGGGGACTTGGCAGAGGCGGACTTGGCCTTGTTGCCAGAGTCGCTGTACTTGATGCCCATGCCTTTGAACATGTCGACGAAGGTGTCGTAGTAAGCCGCGGGCATATCCACGGTGATGGGGCGGATGGTTTGATTCATGGCTGCAGTGTTTTTGTGGATAACGCAGTGGTGGGCAAAATATTTTACTCGACGTTGAGGATGTAGTAGTTTTTCTTGCCTTTCTGCACGAGGATGCAGCCGGAGGCGAGGATGTCGGCGACGGTGAGGGTGAAGCCCTCGGCCACCTTCTGCTTGTTGACGGAGATGGAGTTCTGCTTCAGTTCGCGGCGGATTTCCCCCTTGGAGGCGAACATGCCCACCTCGGCGGCGAGGTCGACCAGCGAGGCACCGGCCTCGATAGCGCTGCGGCTGACGCTGTACTGCGGCACCCCCTCGAAGACGCTGTCCAGCGTCTTGCGGTCCAGGCTGTTGAGCTGCTCGGTGGTAGCCTTGCCGAAGAGGAGTTCGCTGGCGGCGATGGCGGTTTCGTAGGCCTGCTGGCCGTGGACGCGGACGGTGATGTCCTTGGCCAGGGCGCGCTGCAGGATGCGCTGCTCGGGCGCCTCGGCATGCTGCCGCTCCAGCGCCTCGATCTCCTCGCGGCCGAAGAGGGTGAAGATGCGGATGTAGCGCGCGGTGTCGACATCGGAGCAGTTGAGCCAGAACTGGTAGAACTTATAGGGCGAGGTGCGCTCGGCGTCGAGCCACACATTGCCCCCCTCGGTCTTGCCGAACTTGGTGCCGTCGGCCTTGGTGATGAGCGGGCAGGTGAGGGCGTAGGCTTCGCCTCCCTCCATGCGGCGGATGAGTTCGGTGCCGGAGGTGATGTTGCCCCACTGGTCGGAACCGCCCATCTGCAGGCGGCAGCCCTTGGTGCGGTAGAGGACCAGATAGTCGTAGGCCTGGAGGAGCTGGTAGCTGAACTCGGTGAAAGAGAGGCCTGTCTCGAGGCGCTTCTTGACGGAGTCCTTGGTCATCATGTAGTTGACCGTGAGGTGCTTGCCAATGTCGCGGATAAAGTCGAGGAAGAGGTAGTCTTTCATCCAGTCGTAGTTGTTCAGTATCTCCGCGCCATTGACGGGGTTGTCGAAGTCAAGGAAGCGGGAGAGCTGCCGCTTGATGCAGTCCACATTGTGCTGCACCTCGTCGGGGGTGAGCAGCTTGCGTTCGGCAGCCTTGAAGGAGGGGTCGCCGATCATGCCGGTGGCGCCGCCGACGACAGCCAGCGGCTTGTGGCCCGCCATCTGGAGGTGCTTCAGCAGCATGATGGAGACGAGGTGGCCTATATGTAGCGAGTCGGCGGTGGGGTCGATGCCGACGTAGGCGGTGGTTACTTCTTTGCCGAGCTGCTCCTCGGTGCCGGGCATGATGTCGTGGATCATGCCGCGCCACTTCAGCTCTTCTACAAGGTTCTTGTTCATCTATATATTATATAAAGAATACATTTTATTTACTATCAGAAAGGAGGTACTGCCTGCGGGCGGTACCTCCTTTTCAGTGCTTTTCCACGCCCAGACTATCGCACCATCATCTTGGTGGCGGCGGTGTGGCCGCCGATGATGACGTTGACCAGGTACATGCCCTTGGAGAGGCCCTCGGTGGAGAGGGTGAACGACTGCTTGCCCTCGGTGGCGTAGCCCAGGTTGCGGTCCACAACGCAACGGCCGTTGAGGTCGTAGACACGCAGGACGGCGCGGCCGGCCACAGCGGAGGTCAGCTCAAGGGTGGCCTCGGTGGTGACGGGGTTGGGATAGAGGCTGACGCTGTTGAGGCCGACACCGCTGACGGTGGGGATGCCGACAACAGGAGTATAGTCCACCGAGTCGACAATCTCATTGACACGGTCGGTGACATAGCTCATGTCCATGAAGACACCGCGGCCGTTGGTGCCGAAGTAAATGGCGCGCGGCCACTTGGTCTTGGCAAAGACGTAGTTATTGGCGTTGATGCCGATATGGCTGAGGTTGCGGCGGAGGGGGAGCTTCTTGGTCTGCTGGAACATGGCGGTGACCGGAATCTCGGGGATTTTCTCATAGAGCTGCCATTGGCTGTTGCCCTGCTTGGTGTAGACACCCTTCTCGGTACCCACGTAGATAATGCCGGTGGAATCCTCGACCAGGGCGCAGTAGGCAGGAATCTGGGGAGCACTCTCCAGAGCGATGGGGACGATGGTGGCGGTGCTGCTGGCATTCTCCACAATCATCACATTGGGGCTGATATCGACATAGCTGAAGCCATCGAAGGTGAGAATGAGGCGGTCCTCGCCGGCACGCGGGTCGACGGCGATGGAGCTGATGCCGCGCGGGATCCACTTGTTGCCTGCATACTTGAGGGTGTCCACCTTCAGCTCACGGAAGTCGTTGCGGTAGGTCATAGCCTTGCACAGCTGGTCGCCATTGGGGTTGGAGAAGTCCATCTTCTCGAAGCCGCTGATGCGGAAGAGCATGGAGCGCTGGTTGCTGAGGTCATAGGCGCTGACGTAGACGTAGCGGCCGTTGTTGCTGATGACGGCGTTGCGGACGTAGGTGTTCTCGAACTCGGAGCCTGTATAGCGGCTGATGGCGAAGATGGGGGCCCACCAATGGTACTTCTCAGCCTGCTCGGAAGAGAGCTGCGTGCCGGAGGTGCCAGACTCCCACACCTTGGTGAAGTCGGTGGCGGACCAGGAATACCATACGGCCGAGGTCGCGACGGCAGCCTGGCCATCGTAGGCGACGGTGACCATACGGGACTGGACGGGGTTGCGCACCACGATGCTGTCGCCCGCCAGCTGATTGGCGGTGAACTCATACTCGAAGGGGTAGTCGGCGTGGCCGCGGCTGGAGAAGACGGCACGGTCGTGGGCCTTGATCTGGAACTTGGAGCCACGATTGGCGCCGTTGGAGGCGGCATTGATCCAGATGGTGTCCCACTCGCCGGTGCTTTCGTTGCGGCGGAAGATGTAGCCGAGGGTGTCGATAGCGGCCTTGACGGTGCTGTTGAAGACGGTGTTGGTGTCGGTCTCCCAGAGGTAGAGTTGGCCGAGGGTGGGGCCGCCGGAGATGGCGTCGGTCATGAAGCTCTGGCCGGTAGTCCAGGTGGTGGTGTTGAGGTAGTCCATATAGTCGGCATAGGAGCGGCCGAGCATGGCGTTGCCGGTCGAGGTGAAGATGGTGCGGCGCGACTGCGGGGCGTACTGCTGGAAGGAGGAGGTGGCCACCTGGCCGCCGTCACCCGCCTGCCAGAGTACGTTGGCGTCGTGGTTGAAGTTGCCCAGCGAGCCGTCGTCGAACCACGAGAGGCGGGGCTCGCCGCCGACGTGGGTCAGGATGGGCTCGATGATGGGGCAGCTGTTGCCGTCGGCGCCGAGCAGGACGGTGCCGTCAGGGGCCACGGAGAGGCCGTTCACGCTGATGGTGTTCAGGCCGCGGTTGACGTTGGCATAGCCGTTGAAGAACTCGTTGGTCTCGAAGACGCCGCCGTTGGTGGCGATGTAGAAGCGGTTGTAGAGTTCGCCTTCATAGGTGAACGGAACGGCCAGCAGGTCGTTGATACCGGAATGGACAAAGCTGGAATTGTTGAACACGCGGTCCATGTAGTCGCCCGTGACGGGGCGCTGGTACATGAGGCTGAACTCGTTGGAGGAGGCGGCGGTCCACTGGTAGTAGGAGTTCTCCACATAGCCCTGGCCGATCCAGAGGTCGGTGCCGCCGATGATGATGCGTTTGGGGTTCTTGGGGTCCACGCAGAGGGTGCCGGAGGTGGTGCCGGAGGTGTAGGAGAAGGGGAGGACCGAGGAGGTGGTGAGGGTGGTCCAGGTCTGCCCGTTGGTGGTGAGGTAGACACCTGCCATGTAGCCGTACCTGTTGATGGCCATGGCATAGAGGTATTCCGGGTCGTTGGGGGCCACGGCCAGGAGGAAGGTCGCGTTGTCGATGAAGTCGGGATTGGAGGTGGTGATGTCCACCACCGAGGCGGCGATGGCGTCGTCGGGCAGCGTGGCGTCGCCTATGCGGTAGAGCTTGGCGCCCTCGGGATCCATGGCGCCGTACGCCACGGTGGAGGCATAGACGATGCGGTGCTGGCGGACCACCTTGACGTCGCGGATGGTGCCGGGCACCACCTGCACGCCGAGCTGGTAGCCCCAGGCACCGCCCTGCACGTCGCTGTCGGCCACAGCCCAGCGGTAGAGGCCGTCGGTGGCGGCGACGAAGAGGTAGGTGGTGTCGTTGCGACGGATGTAGTCGAGGGCGTAGATGCCCGAGAAGCGGTTGTCGTCGGTCTCGGCGAGCATGGTGAAGGAGCCGTCGGCGGGGTCGTAGCGGAAGACGCCGCAGCCGCCGCGGTTGAGGCTGTACATGCTGCTGCCGAAGTTGCCCAGCGGGGCGCCGGTGCCGATGAAGATGGCGCCGTCAGGGGCGGCGATCATGGCGTTGATGGGGAGGGCCACCTCGCGCCCGTCTTCCTCGCGGACATAGCGGATGTAGTGCCACATGTCGAGGGTGCCGGCGAGCTGTTCGCGGCGGGCCTGGCCCATCCGCTCGTCGCGGGAATAGAGTGCGCGGAGCACGTCGGGGTTGGTGGTGCGGACGAAGAGTCCGCCGTTGGCACTGCCGGCGTAGATGGTGGTGTCGCCGGGCTGAAGTGTGCCGAGGGCGAGGCTTGTTACCTTGCCGCTGATGTTCGTGGGGCCGATTTCATAGAAATTGCTATCCGCGTTCTGGGCGGTCGCCGACCCTCCGGCCAAAGTAATCAGGCCCACAAAGAGGCCGAACAATACTCTGTTTTTCTTCATAAGTTGGTAATTATTAATTAGTTATTCTATTTCTTCGTTGTTAAATCAATGCACAAAGATACAACTTTTTTTATATATAGGGCCATTTTATTTCATTTTCGGCACATTTTTTTTTCAACACCCCCTGTGGACAGCCACGGTCTTCCTCCGAGACAACTCCGTGTCAACTCCGAGTCAACTCCGAGTTTCTCCGACACACGTCCGAGTCATGTCCGACACCCCTCCGGGTCGGCAGCCGTTTAAAAAAATGAGCGGCGGCACAATAAAAGCGTATTTTTGCAGTTATAAGGCTTGTCAAAAAGAGAAAAGACACAACAAAGATATATGGAACAGATTAACATCCAAGAACTTAACGAGAGAATCAACCGCGAGAGCGCCTTTGTGGACGTGCTGCAGATGGAGCTGGGGAAACAGATTGTGGGGCAGAAGCACATGGTGGAGAGCCTGATGATCGGCCTGCTGAGCAACGGGCACGTGCTGCTCGAGGGAGTGCCGGGCCTGGCCAAGACGCTGACCATCACCACTCTGGCCAAGGCCATCGACGCCAAGTTCAGCCGCATCCAGTTCACCCCCGACCTGCTGCCCGCCGACCTGCTGGGCACCATGATCTACAGCCAGAAGAGCGAACAGTTCCAGGTGAAGAAGGGCCCCATCTTCAGCCACTTCATCCTGGCCGACGAAATCAACCGCGCCCCCGCCAAGGTGCAGAGCGCCCTGCTCGAGGCCATGCAGGAGCGCCAGGTGACCATCGGCGAGCAGACCTTCCGTCTCGAGGAGCCCTTCCTCGTCATGGCCACCCAGAACCCCATCGAGCAGGAGGGCACCTATCCCCTGCCCGAGGCGCAGGTGGACCGCTTCATGCTGAAGGTGGTCATCACCTACCCCAAGCGCGACGAGGAGCGCCTCATCCTCCACCAGGCCATCGCCGGCGAACGCGCCGCCGCACAGCAGCCCATCCTCAAGCCCGAGGACATACTGAAGGCCCGCAGCGTGGTGCGCGAGGTGTACATGGACGAGAAGATCGAGAACTACATCACCGAAATCGTCTTCGCCACACGCTTCCCCGAGCAGTACGGAATGGAGAACATCAAGCCCCTGGTGAGCTACGGCTCCTCGCCGCGCGGCAGCATCAACCTCGCCGCCGCCGCCAAGGCCTACGCCTTCCTCAAGCGCCGCGGCTACGTCATCCCCGAGGACGTCCGCGCCATCGCCATGGACGTGCTGCGCCACCGCATCGGCCTCACCTACGAAGCCGAGGCCGAGAACGTGACAAGCGAAGAACTGGTAAGCGAAATCCTCAACCGCGTGGACGTGCCGTGAACGAAGACATCATCAAGAAAGTACGCAAGATAGAAATCAAGGCGCGGGGGCTTTCGCAGCAGATGTTCAGCGGCGAATACCACTCCGCCTTCAAGGGGCGCGGCATGGTGTTCAGCGAAGTGCGCGAATACCAGTACGGCGACGACGTGCGCAACATCGACTGGAACGTCACCGCCCGCCTGGCCCACCCCTACGTGAAGGTGTTCGAGGAAGAGCGCGAACTGACGGTGATGCTCCTGGTGGACGTCAGCGGAAGCAACCGCTTCGGCACCCACAACCAGTTCAAGGAGGAGCTGGCCGCCGAGGTGGCCGCCACCCTGGCCTTCAGCGCCATCGCCAACAACGACAAGGTGGGCGTCATCCTCTTCAGCGACCGCATAGAGAAATTCATCCCCCCCAAGAAGGGCCGCTCGCACATCCTGCGCATCATCCGCGAACTCATCACCTACCGCCCCGAGAGCAACGGCACCGACATCAGCCTGGCCCTCGGCTACTTCGCCAACGTCATCAAGAAACGCTGCACCACCTTCCTGCTGAGCGACTTCTACGACACGGGCTACGCCGACGCCGTGAAGCTGGCCGCCGGCAAGCACGACCTGGTGGCCCTGCGCCTGGTGGACCGCCGCGAGGAGCACCTGGAAAACCTCGGACTGGTGAAATTCTACGACCCCGAGAGCACACGCACCCTGTGGGTCGACACCGGCTCCGCCGCCGTCCGCCGCCGCGCCGACGAACACTACGCCCTGCGCCGGCAGGAAGTGGAGACCGTCATGCGCCGCTATGGCGTCGACATGGCCACCATGCACACCGGCGAGGACTTCGTCAAGCCGCTCAAAGGGCTGCTGGCACGGCGGAGCTAAGACCAACCAAGCAATGAAGACCCCCATGAAACCAAGACATATCATCCTGTTGGCGGCCGCCCTGTGGAGCCTGATGCCGGCGGCGGGCCGCGCCCAGGCGGTGGCCTCCCTCAGCGCGGACACCATCCTCCTGGGCGACCAGACCACCCTCACCGTCCGCCAGGCCCGCAACTACCCCTCGACCGACATGCTCTCGCGCGGCGGCATCGTGGCCCTCGAGCAGCACTTCGACACCGCCTCCAACACACAGACCACCCTCCTCACCTGCTTCGAGCCCGGCGACCGCTTCCTGCACCTCGGCCCCGACGACTCGCTCCTGCTCGTGGTGCTCGACGTGGAAGTCGACACCTCGGCCCAGGCCGACATACGCGACATCGCCGACATCGAGCGCATCCCCTACACCTTCTGGGAGGTGTTCCGCTGGGTGCTGCCGGCACTGGGCCTGCTGGCCGCAGCCCTGCTCGCCTGGTGGCTCTACACACACCGGAAGAAAATCCAGCAAGTGCTGGGCACCGCCGCACCCGTCGACACCCGCACCCCCGAGCAACGCGCCCTCGACACCCTCGAGGAATTGCGCACACGCAAACTCTGGCAAGGCGGCAAAGTCAAGGAATACCACACCGAACTCACCGACGCCGTGCGCCGCTTCATCGAGGAAAGCACCTCCATCCGCGCCACCGACATGACCAGCGACCAGACCGTCGAGGCCGTGGCCGACGGACGCTGGGGGGTGGACCTCCAGCCGCTGCGCGACATCTTCACCACGGCCGACCTCGTCAAGTTCGCCAAAAGCGAGCCCCTCCCCAGCGAACACGACCGCTCCATGGCCAACGCCGTGGCCTTCGTGCGCCAGATGTGGCAGCAGGTGAAGCCCGCCGAGGCCGGGCCCAAGGCAGAAAAGGAGGCCGCCGATGAGTAGCATCACCTTCGCCCACCCGTGGTGGCTGCTGGGACTGGTGCTGGTGCCGCTGATGGCGGCATGGTACCTCTGGCGCTACCGCAAGCAGGAAGCCGCCCTGCAGCACTCGGACATCGCCCTCTTCGACGGCGTAAAACCAAGCCTCCGCGTCCGCCTGCGCTGGCTGCCCTACGCCCTGCGCGTGGCGGCCGTGGCCGCCATGGTGGTGGCCCTGGCACGCCCTCAAAGCCAACTCAGCCGCCAGGAGATGACCGTCGAAGGCATCGACATCGTGCTCGCCATGGACATCTCCGGCTCCATGCTGGCCGAAGACTTCAAGCCCAACCGCCTGGAAGCCGCCAAGAAAGTGGCCGCCGACTTCATCGACGGGCGCAAGAACGACCGCATGGGCCTCGTGGTCTTCGCCGGCGAAGCCTTCACCCAGGTGCCCCTCACCATCGACCACCAGGTGCTCCTCAAGCAACTCGGCTCCCTCAAGAGCGGCATCATCCGCGACGGCACCGCCCTCGGCGACGGCCTGGCCACCGCCATCAACCGCATCAAGGACAGCGAGGCCGAAAGCAAGGTCATCATCCTGCTCACCGACGGCGTGAACAACCAGGGCAGCGTGGACCCCCTCTCGGCCGCCGAAATCGCCGCACTCTACAACATACGGCTCTACACCATCGGCATCGGCTCCCTCGGCAAAGCACCCTTCCCCTTCCGCGACCCGTTCGGACGCGTGCACTACCAAAACATCGACGTCGAAATCGACGAGCCCCTCATGCAGCAGATGTCCGCCGCCACCGGCGACGGACGCTACTTCCGCGCCACCAACAAGAAGGCCCTCGAGGAGATATTCAGCCAGATCGACGAGATGGAGACCTCCAGAATCGACGTCACCCAATACGCCCAGACCCGCGACGAGCACCACCCCTGGCTGTGGCTCGCCCTTGCGGCGCTGCTGCTCGAAGCCCTCCTGAGGCACGTATGGCTAAAGAAATGAACACATGATACACTTTGAACATATAGAATACCTCTGGCTCCTGCTCGCGCTGCCGCTGCTGGCCCTGCTGTGGGGATGGTACGAATGGCGGTCGCGCAGGCGCCTCGAACAGTGGGCGGACAAGGCCATGTTCCCCCGCCTGCTGCCCGACCGGACGCGCTGGCGCCCCGTCTTCAAGCTCTCGCTCACGCTCCTCGGCCTGGCCCTCCTCGTCGTCGCCCTGGCCAACCCCCAGTTCGGCACCAAAATCGAGAAAGGGAAACGCGCCGGAAGCGACATCGCCATCTGCCTCGACATCTCCAACTCCATGATGGCTGAAGACATACAGCCCAACCGTCTCGAGCGCAGCAAGCGCGTCATCGGCAACCTCCTCTCCACCCTTGCCGGCGACCGCGTCAGCCTCATCGTCTTCGCCGGCACCAGCTACATCCAGATGCCCCTCACCAACGACTACTCCGCCACCAAACTCTTCCTCGACCAAATCTCCTGCGACATGATAGCCTCGCAGGGCACCGCCATAGGCGACGCCATCGAGAAGGCCATGCAGACCTTCGGCTATGGCGACCCCGACCGCGAATGGGTGAGCAACAAGGGACGCGCCATCGTCGTCATCAGCGACGGCGAGAACCACGAGGACGACGCCGTGGCCGCCGCCCGCAACGCCCACAAGCAGGGCGTCATCGTCTCCACCATCGGCATGGGCCTCCCCACCGGCGCTCCCATCCCCGAATACAGCCCCCGCGGACGCACCAACAACTACAAGCGCAACAAGGAAGGCTCCATCGTCATGACCAGCCTCAACGAGCAGATGCTCGCCGACATAGCCCGCGCCGGCGGCGGCACCTACCTGCATGCCGCCGGACCCTCCGCCTCGCTCTCGGACATCACCAACCTCATCGAAGGGCTGGAGAAAGAGGAATTCGGCGAGGCCGTCTTCAGCCGCTATGAGAGCCGCTACCGCTGGCCGCTGGCCGCCGCGCTGCTCTGCCTCGTAGCCGAAGTGGTCCTCTTTGAGCGTCGCAACAAGAAATTCAAACTCTTCGAACCATGAGACACACGCCACACATACTGAACCGACTCGCCCTGCTGGCGGCCTTGGCGGCACTGGCCTCCACCGCCGCCGCCCAAGCCGACCGGCACCTGCTGCGCGACGGCAACCGGCAGTACCAGCAGGAACGCTACGACCAAGCGGAGATAGACTACCGCCGCGCCCTCGAAAGCGACAGCCTGGACTACCGTGGCCACCACAACCTCGGCAACGCCCTCTACCGCCAAAAGAACTACGACGACGCCCTGCGCCACTACGACCAGGCCCTCCAGCGGCCCGACCTCAACGACAAACAGCGCGCCCGCACCCTCCACAACCGCGGCAACGCCAGCCTGCAGGCCGGACGCCAGAACCCCCAGCAAGCCCAGCAGCACTTCCAGCAGGCCATACAGTCCTACCAGGACGCCCTCAAACTCGACCCCAAGAACGACGACACACGCTACAACCTCGCCCTCGCCCGCCGCCTCCTGCAGCAGAACCGGCAACAACAGCAGAACCAACAGCAGCAAAGCCAACAGAACCAGCAGGACAACCAGCAGCAGCAAGACCGGCAACAGCAGCAGCAAGGCGACAGCAAGCAGGACCAACAAGACCGGCAACAGCAGCAGGACCAGCAGCAACAGCAAGGCAACCCGCAGCAAGGCCAGCAGCGCGACGCACAGCAACAGGCCCGCCCCAACCAGCAACGCAAGCAGGATGCCGAGCGGATGCTCGAAGCCGTCAAGAACAACGAACGCCAGACCCTCAAGGACCAGGCCAAGAAAGTGCAAGCCGTGAAGGGCAAACAGAGCGACAAAGACTGGTAAACCCAGAGAAAGAACACGCCACAGAACATGAAGAAAACAAGCATACTGATCACCCTCCTCCTGCTGTCGGTCCTCGCACTGGCGCAGGAAATGACCGTACAGGCCCCGAAACAGGTCTACGTCGGCGACCATTTCACCGTACGTTTCATCGTCAATGCCAAGGCCAGCGACTTCCGCGGACCCGACTTTGCAGGCTTCAAGGTCCACAGCGGTCCCGCGCAATCCTCGCAGAACAGTGTGAGCATCGTCAATGGACAGATGTCTCAATCCTCCACCACCACCTTCTCCTACAGCCTCTACGCCACCGGCGAAGGCAACTTCTTCGTAGGCACGGCCTCGTGCAACGCCGGAGGCAAGAAGCTGGAATCGAAGAGCTTCTCCATCAAGGTGGAGAAGATGAGCCAGGCCCAGCAGCAGCAACGCCAGCAACAACAGCAGCAACAGCAACGGCAAGCCTACGACCCGTGGACACAACAGCCCCAGCCGGCCTCGCAAATCGACGACACCAAGCTCTTCGCCCGCACCAGCATCAGCAACCCCTCCCCCTACCAAGGCGAGCAGATCATCATCACCTACAAGGTCTACACCCAGGTACCCCTCCGCGAGGTGGGCATCGACAAACTGCCCGGCAACAAGGGCTTCTGGGCCGAGGACCTCAGTGCAGGCAAGCAAATCAAGCAATACGAAGAGACTCTCGACGGGCAACGCTACCAAGTGGCCGAGATTCGCAAAGGAGCCCTCTTCGCCCAAGAGAGCGGCCGCCTCACCATCGCCCCGCTGGATCTCAACGTGCTGGCCATGGTTCAGGCCCCACGCCGCCGCACAGGAAGCATCTGGGACCTCTTCGACGACCCCTTCTTCAACATGGCACAGGCCGTAGAATACCCCCTGCACACCCGGCCCGTCACGGTCAATGTGAAGCGTCTCCCACCGTCGCCAACCGACTTCAGCGGAGCCGTGGGCAGCTTCAACATCAAAGGAGGGCTCAACACAGACCGCGTCAAGAGCAACGAGGCCCTCTCCTACCGCCTCACCGTCAGCGGCTCGGGCAACCTGATGCTCATCACCCCACCCACCCCGGACTTCCCCTCCACCTTTGAAGTCTACGACCCCCAGATGGAGGACAACCTCAAAAAGGGCGACAACGGCGTCAGCGGCAGCCGCACCTACGAGTGGGTGCTCATACCCCGGAGCCAGGGCAAATACAAAATCCCCGCCTACAAGTTCATCTATTTCGACCCCTCCACCCAGCAATACGTCACCCACACCATCGAGGCCCAAGAGGTACAGGTGGACAAAGGGGCCGCCACAGCCTCCTCCTTCTCGCACAAGGATGACGTGCGCCTGCTGAACCAGGACATCAACTACATCCACCCTGTCGGCGCCCTCGCCCCCATACGCACCGAGGACCACGCAGGCACGACCTACTGGGTGCTGCTCGCACTGATACCCCTGCTGGCGGTATGCGTCGTGGTCTGGGGCAAGAAACGCCAAGCCGCCCGGCAGGACATCGCGGGCCTGCGCCTGAAACGCGCCACCCGCATGGCACGCCGCCGCCTAAAGAAAGCCTCGGCCTACCTGGGCCCGGGCGACACCAGCCGCTTCTATGAAGAGATCTACAAAGCCATCTGGGGCTGTCTGGCCGACAAATACAACATAGAGCTCTCGCAGCTCAACCGCGACACGGTCAGCGCCTGCCTGGAGGAGAAGAGCGTCCACGAAACCGTCCGCGAGCGCATCATGAAGGTGCTCCAAGACGTCGACCTGGCCCGCTTCGCCCCAGGCGACGCCGAAGCCCAAAAGCAAAGCATATACACCGAAGCCCTCATGATGATTGCCGAACTATAATCCCCGCAGTACAATGAAACGATACATCACCTTAACCATAGCCATCCTGACGGCCTTCAGCGCACAGGGAACCTCCACAGCCCACCTGAAAGCCAACTATGCCCAGATGGGCGACAGCGCCTACCGTGCGGGCAACTACGAGGAAGCCGCAGCCATCTACGAGGAAGTCATCAGCGAAGGATTCACCTCGGCCGACCTCTACTACAACCTCGGCAACACCCACTACCGCCTCGGCAACCACGGCCCCGCCATCCTCAACTACGAACGCGCCCTGCGCCTCAAGCCAGGTATGAAGGATGCGCAGGAGAACCTGGCGCTGGCCAACAGCAAGACGGTGGACCGCATCACCGAGCTGCCGCGCTTCTTCCTCGTGCGCTGGTACGAAAACCTCTGCACCCACATAACGCCCCACAGCTGGCGTGTGGTATGGCTACTGCTGTTCGCCCTGGTGTCCGCCGCGGTGGCCACCTTCCTCCTGACGCCATCGCTGGCGGCGCGCAAAGGCTCCTTTGCGGCAATCATCGCGGCAAGCGTACTGCTGCTGCTGGCCTCGGCCACGCTCCTCTCCTCCACACGCCGCTACAACGCCCACAGCGAAGCCATCGTCATGCAGGAATCCATGGCCGTCAAAGGCTCGCCCGAGCAGCAGAGCGTGGACAAACTCATCCTCCACGAAGGCACCAAGGTGACCATCACCGAGAGCCTGGCAGGATGGGAAAAGATAACCCTCGCCGACGGCACCACCGGATGGTGCGAGACACAAAACATAGAAAGGATATGAAACGACTGGCATTGCTGGCACTGCTGGTAGCCACCACCGCACAGGCCCAGCACGTCACCTACGAGACCGACGAGTCCTGCGGGTGCGACATCAGGTTCGTGGACGGCATCGAGACCACACGCGGCGGCGACCGCTACGGCTTCCGGCGCTACGACGGCACCGTGCTGGTGCCGAATATATACAAATATGTAGACGAGTTCAGCGGCGGCTACTGCCGGGTGTGGCTGGAGGACGACCAGTGCGGACTCATCGACAGCACCGGACGCGAGGTGGTGCCCTGCCGATACCACGCAGTGGCCCTGCCCAGCGAGAACCGCGTCGTGGTGGGGCGTGACGGGCTGTTCGGCTACACCGACCTCGAGGGCAACGAGGTGATTCCCCTGCAGTACCGCGACGCAAGCCCCTTCTCGGAGGGGAGCGCCATAGCGGTGGTGCCGGCCGGAGACGGACAATACCGCTGCACCTTCATAGACACTCTGGGGCACCGCCTCATCCCTACCCTGTATGAGAACGCACGCCCCTTCCACGAGGACCTGGCGCCGGTGCAACGCAACAGCCGCTGGGGCATCATCGACCGCCAAGGGCACGAGGTGCTGCCCGCCGTGTATGAATACCTCACCGTGCCGGACCAAGGCGTCTTCTTCGCCGGCGGCGAGGAGGGCTGGGCGATGTTCGACTACACCATGACCCCCCTCACCCCCTTCGTCTACCGCTTGGAATCCAACCCCTCCGAGGGACACATCGCCGTGCGCCGTGGCGGCAAGGTGGGCTTCCTCGACATGCACGGCCGCGAAACGATACCCTGCATCTACGACAACGCCAACCCCTTCATGTACGGACGCGCCATGGTGAACCAGGGACGGCTCTACGGAATCATAGACACCGCCGGCCGCTATGTGCTCCCGATGGAATACACCTACACCGACATGCTGGACAAGAAATACGTCTACTACGACAGTCTGGCGCTGGTGGAGAAGGGCGGGATGATGACCTACGTGGACCTGGAGGGACGGCAGACCATCCCCTACTGGTTCGAGGAGGCGCGCCATTTCAGCGAAGGGCTGGCGGCGGTGCGCCACGGCAGCCTCTGGGGCTACATAGACACCCACGGCGACCTCTACCTGCCGACGGTGTTCGACTACGCCACCCCCTACAAGGACGGCCGCGCGGAGGTGTCGTACAACGGCCATCGCCACGTCCTCGACCGCAAGGGCAAGTGCGTCAGGAACTGCAATGGCATAATCGCATGGAGGGATCCGGAATGAAGAAAGCACAAGAGATAGCGACCCACGCGGGCGTGGTGAAGGCCGTGGGGCGCGGCCGCGTGAGCGTGCAGATAGAATCGGTCAGCGCCTGCGCCGCCTGCCAGGCACACGGGAAGTGCGGCTTCGCTGAGAGCCGGGAGAAGACGCTCGAGGTGCCCACCGCCGACTGGCGACGCTACAGCGAGGGCCAGGCCGTCACCGTGCGCATCAGCCAGGGCCGCGGCCTGCTGGCGGTGTGGATAGCCTACGTGCTCCCCGCGCTGCTGCTGCTGGGCGTGGCCGTGGGCCTCTCGCTGGCCGGCCTGGGGGAAGGCGCCGTCATCGCGGCCACCTTCGGCACCCTGGCCCTCTACATCCTGCTGCTCGTCCTGCTGCGGAACCGCATCGACAACCAGTTCACCCTCACCCTATGCTGATCCTCGGCATCGACCCCGGCACCCTCATCCTGGGCTACAGCCTGCTGGACACCGACGGCGGGCGGCTGCGCATCGAAGCCATGGACGTGCTCTACCTGAAGAAGATACCCGAATTCAACCTGCGCATACGGCGCATCTTCGAGTCCACGCTGCGCATCATTGACTCGTTCCACCCCGACCACCTCGCCATCGAGGCCCCCTTCTTCGGCAAGAACGTGCAGTCGATGCTCAAGCTGGGCCGCGCCCAGGGGGTGGCCATCGCGGCCGCGATGAGCCGCGACCTGAGCGTCACCGAATACGAACCCTCGCTCATCAAGCAGACCGTCACGGGGAACGGCAATGCCACGAAGGAGCAGGTGGCGGCGATGCTGCGCTCCATCGTGGGCTTCGAGGAGCAGCCGCACTACCTCGACGCCACCGACGCGCTGGCCGTGGCCTACACCTGCCACATGCAGCTCACCAGCCCCGTGGCCGACCTGCGGGCCCAACTGGCACCGAAGAGAAAGAACCACAAATCGACAAAGCAACAATGGTCAGACTTCATCAACCGGAATCCCGAGCGCGTGGAGCGCTAACGCCGCTGTGCATGGTGCTGGCGTGGACGCTGCTGACACTTGCCACGGCCTGCCACCCCAAGGCCGGGCGCGGCGAGTTCGACCCGCGCAAGGTGGCCTTCACGGCCCGCAGTTCCACCCTTCTGGACGGACAACTCTACCCCTCGCTCATCCTCGCCACCAGCCAGGCCGAGGTTCCGGAGCTGGCACCCCTGAGCGTCTCGCTGGTCGCCCCGCGCGACAATGCGGTGCTGAGGCTGGTGATCGACTCCTCGGCCCTCAACTACGTCACCATCTTCCAGGAGATACTCCCCCACCGCGGCGAGACCTACACCTTCACCCCCTCGGTGAAATGGAAATACGACGCGCTGAAGGGGCTGCGCCAGCCGCGCCCGCTCGACCTCACGCTGACGTGCTACATCAACGACGAGCAGGTCGACATCAAGAACCTGCGCCTCAACGCGAGGCCGGTGAACGAGTGCCCCCTCTCGCTCCGCTCGCCCGACACGCTGGTGGACACCCGCTGGCTCTTCGCCGCCTACGTGAACGAAGACCACCCCTACATACAGCAGATACTGACCGACATGGTGGAACGCGACCCGTCGCTGCGCCTCTCGGGCTACCAGAACGGCACGCGCAACGTGGAGGAGCAGGTCTACGCCGTCTGGCGCTACGCGCTGGAACGCGGCATCACCTACGCCTCCATCTCGTGCACCTCCAACCCCTCGACCAACGCCAACGTGCAGCACATACGCTTCTTCGACGAAATCTACCGCTCGCGCCAGGCCAACTGCATCGACGCCTGCGTGTTCTTCGCCTCGATACTGCGCAAGATAGGGCTGAAGCCGGTCATCTTCGTCGAGCCGTGCCACGCCTACCTGGGCTACTACACGGACAAGAACCGGCGCGACGTGGCGCTGCTCGAGACCACCATCACCTCGTGGGCCAACCTGCCGGAACTGGAGCGCAGCCTCAACGACGACGGCACCCTGCCGCAGGAGCAGCTGGACAAGGTGAGCAAATACCTCTCCGAGAGGCAGCTGCGCGAATGGCACGAGGGACGCCTGGGGCTGGAGGGACTGAAGGATGCCATAGCGAGGAGCCTGTTTTCCAAGGCTATGGAATACGACCGCGAGACCTACAACACCAACCGCCAACACTTCGCCGACAGCACCGCGATAGGCTTCCAACAGCTTGACATCGAGCAGCTTCGCCAACGCGTCCAGCCCATCAACTAAGGGATGCCCGGGGACTGGTCCGTGCCGGTCCCGCCACCCGGACCGGCACGCCACAGACCAACTCCGAGACAACTCCGTATCAACTCCGAGTCAACTCCGAGTCAATACCGACCCTCCCGAGGGGCCTCGGCGGGCATGAACCGGAAAGAGTGGATAAAATATTTTTTGTGGGTAAGTTTTATTTTGTACATTTGCACCGTCAAAAACAAACAAAAAAAGTACAAACAACCTCATAACATGTCACAGAATCAGATAGTTAATAAAGAGGACCTCGTAGTCCGCTTTGCTGGCGATTCGGGCGACGGCATGCAGCTGAGCGGCACGCTGTTCTCCGATGCATCGGCCCTGACGGGCAACGACATCGCCACGTTCCCCGATTACCCGGCCGAAATCCGCGCCCCGCACAACACCATCGCGGGCGTCAGCGGCTACCAGGTGCACGTCGGCAAGAGCATCTACTCCAGCGGCGACAAGTGCGACATCCTGGTGGCCATGAACCCGGCCTCGTTCAAGAGCAACCTCAAATGGGCCAAGAAGGGAGCCACGGTCATCGTGGACATCGACACCTTCACCGCCGAAGGCCTCGAGAAAGCCGGCTACAAGGGCGACCCCTTCACCGAGGAGTTCGAGCGCGACTACACCATCATCAAGGCCCCCGTCACCTCCTTCACCGCACGCATCGGCGAGGAGCAGGGCATCGACAAGAAGACCACCGAGAAGTGCCGCAACATGTTCGCCCTCGGCATCATCTTCTACCTCACCAACAAGAGCCTCGACCAGACCAACGCCTACCTCGAGCGCAAGTTCGCCAAGAAGCCCGAGATAGTGAAACTCAACAAAGCCGTCCTGCTGGAAGGCTACGAGTACGCCGACAAGCTGGAGGCCATCCACTCGCACATCGTCTCCGTGGCCACGGCCGAGATGCCCAAAGGCCGCTACCGCAACATCACGGGCAACGTGGCCACCGCCTGGGGCCTGCTGGCCGCCTCGGAGAAGAGCGGACGCCGCCTCTTCCTCGGCTCCTACCCCATCACCCCCGCCACCGACGTCATGGTGGAACTGGCCAAGCACAAGAGCCTCGGCGCCCGCGTGTTCCAGGCCGAAGACGAAATCGCAGGCATCTGCTCCGCCATCGGCGCTTCCTACGCCGGCGCCCTGGCCTGCACCTCCACCTCCGGCCCCGGCCTCTCGCTCAAGAGCGAAGCCCTCGGCCTGGCGGTGATGACCGAACTGCCCCTGGTGGTGGTCGACGTGCAGCGCGGCGGCCCCTCCACCGGCCTGCCCACCAAGACCGAGCAGAGCGACCTCGCCCAGGCCCTCTACGGCCGCAACGGCGAAGCCCCCCTCGTGGTGGTCGCCGCCAGCAGCTCGGCCAACTGCTTCTACTGGGCCTTCGAGGCCGCCCGCATCGCCCTGGAGCACATGACCCCCGTCATCCTCCTCACCGACGGCTACCTCGGCAACGGCTCCCAGCTCTTCCGTATCCCCAAGATGGCCGACCTACCCGAAATCAAGCCCCGTCTGGCCACCCCGAACGACCCGGACTACAAGCCCTTCTACCGCGACCCCGAGACCTACGCCCGCCAGTGGGCCCTGCCCGGCATGGAAGGCCTGCGCCACCGCGTCGGCGGCCTCGAGAAAGCCCCCGAGGGCAACCTCAGCACCGACCCCGAGAACCACGCCCTCATGTGCCGCAACCGCCAGGAGAAAGTGGACCGCGTGGCCAACTACATCCCCGAACAGGAAGTGCAGGGCAACCCCGACGCCGACCTCCTCGTGGTGGGCTGGGGCGGCACCAGCGGCGCGCTGACCCTCGCCGTCGAAGAGATGAACAAGGAAGGCAAGAAGGTGGCCTACACCCACTTCAACTACATCTGCCCCCTGCCCAAGAACACGGGCGACATCCTGCGCCGGTACAAGAAAATCGTCGTCTGCGAACTTAACCACGGCCAGTTCGCCGGCTACCTCCGCACTCAGTTCCCCGAGTGCCCCATGCACCAGTACAACAAAATCATGGGCCTGCCCTTCGAAGTGGGCGAGCTCAAAGCAGAGTTTAACAAAATAATGGGAGAATAAACGCCATGACAGAGAAACATTTCGTTCCCAAAACGGACGCCCAATACACCAAACAGGACTTCACCAGCGACCAGATGGTCAAATGGTGCCCCGGCTGCGGCGACCACGCCATCCTCTCGGCCCTGCTCAACGCCTTCCCCAAACTGCACGACAAGAAGGAGAACATCTGCATGGTCTCCGGCATCGGCTGCTCCAGCCGCATCCCCTACTACGTGGACACCTACGGCTTCCACAGCATCCACGGCCGCGCCTGCGCCATCGCCACCGGCGTCAAGCTGGCCAACCCCGCCCTCAGCGTGTGGGTCAGCATGGGCGACGGCGACTCCATGGCCATCGGAGGCAACCACCTCATCCACGCCATCCGCCGCAACCAGGACCTCAACATCACCATCTTCAACAACGAAATCTACGGCCTCACCAAAGGCCAGTACAGCCCCACCACCAAGTTCGGCCAAGTCACCAAGACCTCGCCCTACGGCACCATCGACTACCCCTTCAACCCGGGTGAACTGGTGATGGGCTCGCAGGGCACCTTCTTCGCCCGCTCGCTCGACTGCGTGCCCGCCCTCACCACCGACGTCATGACCCACGCCGCCGAGCACGACGGCGCCTCGGTCGTCGAAGTGCTGCAGAACTGCGTCATCTTCAACGACAAGACCCACCAGGCCATCACCGACCGCGCCGTCCGCGACGACCGCACCATCGTACTCGAACACGGCAAACCCATGCTCTTCGGCAAGGACAAGAACCGCGGCATCCGCTTCAACGGCCGCCAGCTCGAAGCCGTCACCATCGGCGAGAACGGCATCACCATCGACGACATCCTCGTCCACCACGAGGACACCGAGGACGTGGGCATCCACATGATGCTCGCCCGCATGGGCGGCGACCTCCCCGTGGCCCTCGGCGTCATCCGCAACGTCAAGAAAGTGAGCTATACACAGCTCTACGAAGACCAGATGGAACAGCAGATGGAACACGGCAAATACAAGTGCATGGACGACCTGCTCAACAGCGGCGACACCTGGGAGGTGTGACCCCCCGAAGCACGACTATTCCACGAGAGGCGGCCCGCAAGGCCGCCTCTCGCCGTTGATGGCGAAAATATTTTTTGCCATGTGGAGGAAAATTCCTATCTTTGCACTAAATATAAACCGCACACAAGATGAAAAGAACACTACTTATTGCATTGTGCATAAGCACATTAATACAGCTCTCCGCCCAGGAGCGGAAATGCGGCATCGACACCCGCGCCCTGGTGGCGGAGGAAATCGCCGCCGGAGCCACCTCGGTGCGCATGCTGGCCAAGATGGCCCCGGGCTTCGACCGCGGACCGTTCGAGAAGGCAGGTATCGTGTTCGGCACCCAAGCAGGGCAGATAGTGACTCTCACCGTGCCCGTGGAAACGCTGGGCATGCTGGAGAGTAGCCCTGAGGTGCAGCAGTACAGCATCTCGCACCGCATCGCAGCCCCCATGATGAACCTCGCCCGCGGGGACACCCGCACCGACAGCGTGCAAGCCGGCCTCGGCACCTCCAGCGGCCTCCCCTACACGGGCAAAGGCGTCTACATCGGCATCACCGACTGGGGCTTCGACTACACCCACCCCAACTTCAACAACCTCACCCCCGACAACATGCGCGTCGACATGGCGTGGGACCACTTCCGTCAGGCGGGACCCGCCCCGGCAGGCTTCAACTACGGCACCCTCATCAGCGGCACCGAAGCCCTGCACCAGGCCCAGGGCGACACATCGAACCTATACGGCTACGGCACCCATGGCACCCACGTGGCCGGCATCTGCGCCGGGCGCGGCGCCAACGGACAGCACATCGGCCAGGCACCCGATGCGCGCCTCCTCTTCTGCACCTTCCTCCTGAGCGAGGCAGAATGGATGGACGGCGTGGCATGGATGCGCCAGGTGGCGCAGGACAGCGCCCGCCGGCTGGTGGTGAACAGCAGTTGGGGCATGTACTCCTTCAGCACCCTCGACGGCACCTCGCTGCTGAGCCAGGCCATCGACAACTGGAGCGACGAGGGCACCGTCTTCGTCACCAGCGCCGGCAACAACGGCTACTCCTTCGCCCCCTTCCACATCAGCCGCACCTTCACCCCGGGCACCGTCGACACCCTGCGCACCGTGGTGGGCAAAGCCAGCTCCATCTACCAACTCCAGGAGGTAGGACAGGTGCTCATCCTCTGGGGCGACGAGCAGGGCGACTTCAGCGCCCGCCTGCGCTTCAAGACCGGATCGCAGGTGTGGTCCACCCCCTCGTTCAACACCGCCGACGGCGACACCGTCATCTACGACACCATAGTCTGCGGCTACAGCGCCACCATCCCCTACCGCGTCCTGGTGGAACACCGCAACCCTTTCGACCATAGGCCCCACATCCAGATCAACGTGGCCAAGACCAACCTGCAGACCCACCTGCTCTTCACCGCCGAAAGCGGCCAGGTGCACGCGTGGAACCTGGTGGACATGGAGAACAACGCCGGCAACTCGGGCTGCCCGTTCAGCAGCAACTACATGGCCGGCTACTCGAACGGCGACAGCGACTACGGCATCAGCGAACCGGCCTGCGCCAGCAAGTGCATCAGCGTGGCCGCCCACAAATCCGACCGCTGGAACGCCAACTACACCGTCTACACCACCGGCGACCTGACCGACTTCAGCAGCCACGGCCCGCTGATCAACGGCCGTGTGAAGCCCGACATCTCGGCTCCCGGCAGCGATGTCATATCCTCCATAAGCAGTTTCACCACCGACGGCGGCTACGCCACCAAGGCCACCCTCACCACCAGCGACGGCAAGGTGTACAAATGGTCCAACATGAGCGGCACCTCCATGTCCAGCCCCGCCGCCACCGGCGTGGTGGCCCTCCTGCTGGAGGCCAACCCCGACCTCACCGTGGACCAGATACGCGACATCCTCTTCACCACCGCCCGCAACGACAGCAAGACCGGCCCGCTGGCAGCCAACGACAGCGTGGACACCCGCTGGGGGCATGGGAAAATCGACGCCCTGGCGGCAGTGAACAAGGCGCTCACCCTGGTGGGCATCCAGCAGGTGGAGCAACGGCGCACCCCCGTGCAGGTGTTCCCCAACCCGGCCACGGCACAGGTGACGGTGCACACCGGCTGCGGCGAGCGGCAGCTGCTGGAGGTCTACTCCGCCAGCGGCACCCTCATGGTGCAGACCCCTGTGAGCATAGAAACCACCCTCGACGTGAGCCGCTGGCCCAAGGGCGTATACATCGTGCGCACCGGCAGCCGCACCGCGAAGCTCGTCGTGAAATAAGCCCTCACGCTCCGCCATGCAGAAGCTGTTCGAGAAGAATACCCCCGCCCAGGTGGCCATCATCATCGCCACCCTGGTGGTGCTGTGGGCCGGCCCGCTGGCCCATCCGGCACCCATGGCGGCTCCCGACGGCTATGCACCGCTCTACCAGCTGCTCTACAACCTCCACCCCTCCCCCCTCGTGTCCACGCTGGCGGCCCTGCTGCTGGTGGTGGCCGGAGGCTTCCTGCTCAACCTGATGCTCTCCACCACGGGCATGACGCCGCAGAACAGCCTCATCCCCACCCTGCTGTACATCGCCTTCATGAGCGCCTTCTGCCACACATTGAATCCGCTGCTCATCGTCAGCCTGTTCACCATAGCGTGCCTGCGGCTGCTGGTGCCACGCGCCTCGGCCTTCACCCTGCCGCAGGACCGTATCTGCAGCGTGGCGGCGCTGACGGCTGTAAGTTCCATGTTCTACCTCCCTTCGCTGGCGCTGCTGGCGGTCTATCTGGTGGCAGCCATCAACTACCGGCTCTACAGCTGGCGCGAATGGGCGGCCCTGCTGCTGGGGCTGCTGGCCCCCTACCTGCTGCTGTGGACCAGCCTCTACCTTTCCGGCGGCCTGCGGACGGGCTTTTCCCTCGCCGCCACACGCCTGGGGAGCCTGGAGGCGGCCATGGGCAATCCCACCCCGCTGCAGACAGCGGCCAATGTGCTGCTGGCGGCCGTCCTGGTGGCCAGCCTGGTGGCCCTGTGGAGCCGCCAGGGCGAGAGCACCGTGGGCTGGAAGAAAATCTCCGCCACCCTGACCGCACCCGTCCTTGCGGGCCTCTTCATGCTGCCCTACACGCAGCTGTTCCCTGTGGACACGCAACTGTTCGCCGCCCCCTTTGCCTTCTGCGGCACCCACATGCTGCTGGCCCCCACGCGCAAGCCCTATGGCAGGAAGCGCGACTGGCGGCCGTGGGCGCGCACCGCCACCCTCCTGTTCACCCTCATCGCCGCTGCCCTATGTTAGCGCCGTGGCTCATAGAAGGTCGCCGCGAGGCGGGATGCGACGAGGCGGGCCGCGGGCCGCTGGCCGGCCCGGTGGTGGCGGCCGCCGTGGTGTTGCCCAAGGGGTACCGGAATCCTCTGCTCAACGACTCCAAGCAGCTCACCGCGCGCCAGCGCGAGGCATTGCGCGAGGAGGTGGAACGCGACTGCCAGTGGGCGGTGGCCGTAGTGGAGGCCGACGAGGTGGACCGCCTGAACATCCTGCATGCCTCCACCCACGCCATGTGCCTCGCCGTGCAGCAACTGGAGCCGCGGCCCGAGTTCCTGCTCATCGACGGCAACCGCTTCTACAACGAGACGGAGCTGCCCTACCAGTGCTTCGTCAAGGGCGACGCCCTCTATATGTCCATCGCCGCCGCCAGCATCCTGGCCAAGACCCACCGCGACGACATCATGCAGCGCCTCCACCAGGAGTATCCCCACTACGGATGGGACCACAACATGGGCTACCCCACGGCCGAACACTACCGCGCCATCGAGCAGCACGGCCCCTCGCCCTATCACCGCCGCAGCTTCACCCTCTACAAGCAGCACACGCTTTTCGACACAGTAAACAATTAAACCCCACGTCCTATGCTGGATTATATCAAAAGTTTCCGCCGCAAGCAGATCATACGTGACCTCAAGAGCCATAAACGCGAGACCCGCATCGAGAACATCGACGAGGTGAAGAGCATCGGCCTCATCTGCCGTCTCGACAACGAGCAGAACTGGAACATCCTCTACCACTTCGCCAAGGTGATGGAGAACCAGGGCAAGCACGTGCACATCATCGCACTGCAGGAACAGGAGATCAACTTTGTGGTGACCCACCAGGCCACCTCCATCTGCCGCACCAAGACCGACATCAACTTCTGGGGCCTGCCGTCGGCGGACTCCATCAAGCCCTTCACCTCGCAACACTACGACCTGCTCATCGACACCATCGGCGAGGAGAACTTCTTCTCGCAGTACCTGGCCCTGCGCACCGACGCCAGCCTCAAGGTGGTCTACGCCACCCCCTACGAGGACCCCACCGAGATATTCGACCTCATCATCCGCGGCGACGGCCGGGTGGAGCTCAAGGGCTTCTTCAACAACATCATCGAATACCTGGGAATGATCAAAAAATAGAACCGCCATGCCGAACAACAACAAGCTATTCACCGGGACGGGAGTCGCCCTGGTCACCCCCTTCCGCAAGCAGCAGGACACGGTGGACTTCACCAAGTTGGAGCACCTCATCGACCACGTCATCACCGAGGGCGTGGACTACATCGTGGCGCTGGGCACCACCAGCGAAGCCGCCACCATGACCGAGAGCGAGCGGTCGGCGGTGCAGGAGTTCATCGTCGAGACCGTGGCGGGCCGGGTGCCCATCATGCTGGGCCTGGGGGGCAACAACACGCTCCACCTCACCGACACCCTGGCCCGCACCAACTTTGACGGCATCAGCGCCATCCTTTCGGTCACCCCCTACTACAACAAGCCTAACCAGCGCGGCCTGCTGCAGCACTACCGCAGCGTGGCCGAGGCGTCGCCGGTGCCGGTGGTGATGTACAACGTGCCGGGACGCACCGGGGTGAACCTCAGCGCCGAGACCACCCTCGCGCTGGCGGCCGAGTGCCCCAACATCATCGGCATCAAGGAAGCCTCCGGCAACCTGCAGCAGGTGATGGAGATCCTGCGCCACCGTCCGGCGGGCTTCAAAGTGATCAGCGGCGACGACGCCCTCACCTACCCCATGCTCGCCCTCGGGGCCGAGGGGGTCATCTCCGTCATCGCCAACGCACTGCCGGGCACCATGTCGCAGATGGTCAAGCTGGCCCTCAAGGGCGACTTCAAGAAAGCCCTCCCGCTGCACTACCGCATGCTGCCGCTCATGCACGCCATCTTCGACGAAGGCAACCCCACCGGCATCAAGGCCCTGATGGAAATCCAGGGACAGATTCACAACGTGCTCCGCCTGCCCCTGGTGAAAGCCACCAAACCCCTCGCCAACAAACTGACCACCCTCTGCAATGACTATCGAAACCAGGCTTGAACAGGTGCGAGCCGAATACCTCCGCCGCATGACGCGCGGCAACGGAAGCCTGCTGCAGCAGGTAGAACGCTACGTGGCCGACCGCACGGGCAAGATGCTTCGCCCGCGGCTGCTCCTGGCGGCCGCCGCCAGCCGCGGCGCCGGCGCCCTGGAGGAACGGCGCACGCTGCTGATGGCCGTGGCCGTGGAGATGCTGCACAACGCCTCGCTGCTGCACGACGACGTGGTGGACCGCGCCGACACCCGCCGCGGACGCCCCTCGGTCAATGCACAGTGGAACAACGCCGTGGCAGTGCTCGTGGGCGACTACCACCTGGTGCAGCTCATGCAGCTGCTCGACGAGGCCGACGACCGGCAGGCCACACGCCTGGTGAACAGCACCGTGGCCGCCATGGTGGAAGGCGAACTCCTCCAGCAGCAACTCCTCGGCGGCAAAGCGCTCACCGAGGAGGACTATCTGGCCGTCATCGACGGCAAGACCGCGCGCCTCTTCGCCGCCGCCGCCCTGGGCAACCCCGCCTGCGGGGACTACGGCCTCCACTACGGACGCCTCTTCCAACTCCTCGACGACCAGGCCGACGGCGAAGCCAACCGCTTCACGCAGCCCCTCATCGACGCCGAGCGGCGCCACCTGGCCGCCCTGACGCCCCTGCAAGAAATGCCCCCATTGTGACACCAACCCATTAAACACATGTATATGAAAAGAATCCCCCTCCTTGCCGCCATGCTCCTGGCCATGGCCCTGCCCCTGGCGGCACAGAACGCCAAGATGCCGCAGAACGTGCCCCTGAAGCACGTCGACGGCGACGCCGTGCAGTCCTCCGTCATCCAGAACGGCGGGCGGCCCGTCATCGTCAGTTTCTGGGCCACCTGGTGCAAACCCTGCAACCGCGAACTGGACGCCATCAAGGAAGTCTACGACGACTGGCAGGAAGAGACCGGCGTGAAACTGGTAGCCATCTCGATCGACGACACGCGCTCCGCCGCCCGCGTCCGGCCCTGGGTCAACGGCAAAGACTGGCCCTACGAGGTCTACCTCGACCAGAATAAAGACCTCGCCCGCGCCATGGGCGTGGTCGACGTGCCCCACACCTTCCTCCTCAACGGCGACGGCGAAATCGTCTGGCAGCACACCACCTACCAGGACGGCTCCGAGGAGGAACTCATCGAGCGCGTGCGCCAACTCCTCAAGTAGCCCATCCCCCTCCCACCCACAGCGGCAGGCCCCGACAGCCTGCCGCTTTTTTTTATTCCCCCGGGCCACTCCTACCGGACACTTGGAAGATAGAAAGAGGAGCAAAACCTATAACTTACAGAACACTGAAAACCAGCCTGTTGCAAATCCACAAAACAGCCCCTCGGAAGCACTTCCGGAGCAAAAAAACAGCACTTTTCCGCCTCCCGGTTCCCGCAAGCATAACTCATTGATATTCATCCATGTGCAACAATTGTTGAGAAAAAGCCCTGCAATTCGGCAAAAATATGTAATTTTGCAACCAAAAACAGACCCCGATATGAACAGGAAAACCCTCCTCGCCACCCTCATGCTCGCCCTGGCATCCCTGGCCATGGCCCAAGGCATCATGGGCGGTCACGTGACAGGAAACATACAGATGGACGGTCAGATGAGCCGTGCCGACAGCAGCATCGGCGCCCAGGACATACCCGAACGCCTCCTGCTCAACACCCGTGCCGATGTGCTCTACCAGAACGGCGGCTTCAGCGCCGGGCTGCGGCTGGAGATGTACCAGAATCCGCTGCTGGGCTTCGACAGCGAGTGGAAGAAGGGCATGGGCGTGGCCCACTACTTCGTCCGCTACAGCACCCAGCGGCTCAGCGTCACCGCCGGCAACTTCTACGAGCAGTTCGGCAACGGCATGATACTGCGCACCTATGAGGACCGCTACCTGGGCATCGACAATGCCCTCTTCGGCCTCGGGGTGCAGTACAGGCCGGTGGAGGGCGTGGTGCTCAAGGCCCTGGCCGGAAGGCAGCGCGTCTACTGGGACTATGCCGAGAGCCTCGTGCGCGGCATCGATGCCGAAGCCAGCCTGAACAGCCTCATCAAGCCCCTGGAAGAGAGCAAGCTGCGCGTCACCCTCGGCGCGGGCTTCGTCAGCAAATACGAGGACGACGAGGTCATCCACGCCGAAGACCCCTCCTATCGCCTCAACCTGCCCCTCAACGTCGGGGCCGCCTCCTTCCGCGCCGACCTCGGCTACGGCAACTGGACGCTCCAGTCCGAGTACGCCGTCAAAGGGCAGGACCCCTGGACCGACAACAACTACACCTACCGCCGCGGCAACGCCCTCATGCTGAACCTCGGCTACTCGCAGCGCGGCTTCAGCGCCGGCCTGCAGGCCAAGCGCATCGACAACATGGGCTTCAAGTCCGTCCGCTCGCAGAGCGGCCAGATGCTCTTCATCAACTACCTGCCGGCCATCACCAAGAACCACACCTACGCCCTCATGGCCATGTACCCCTACGCCACCCAGGTGGGCGGCGAACAGGGGCTTCAGGCCGATATAATGTACAAAATCCAGAAGGGCACCCTGCTGGGCGGCAAATACGGTACCGATGTGCATGTGAACAGTTCGGTGGTCACCTCGCTCGACACCACCCGCACCGGCGGGCGCGGCACCGAGGGCTACACGGTGGAAACCTTCTCCAAAGGACCGATGCTCTATGGCGATGTGTCGCTGGAGGTGGCCAAGAAGCTCTCCAAGGCCGTCAAACTGACGGCCACCTACGCCTACCAAGTCTTCAACCCACTGGTGGAGGGCCACGGGTCCGACCTCTATCACAACAACATATTGGTGGCCGATGTGTCGTGGAAGGTGTGCAAGGGCCATTCGATACGCTTCGAGGCCGAGTGGATGGGCAGCGACAGCCGCTACGACCCTGCCGAGGGGCACGACGACCGCCGCGCCGGCGACTGGCTGATGGGCCTTGTGGAATGGAACATCGGTTCCCACTGGTTCATCTCCGTCAGCGACCAGTACGCCTACCATGACGGCACGGGCAACTACTACAACCTCTCGGCCGGCTACAGCCATGGCGCCACACGCCTTCAGGTGGGCTATGGCAAACAGCGCGAGGGGCTGCTCTGCATCGGCGGCGTGTGCCGTCCCGTCCCGGCCAGCAACGGCCTCACCTTCAGTCTTTCCACCAACTTTTAACCTTCAACAGCCTTATGAAAAACCATCCCTTCAGTTCCCGCTTCGCGGCCTTTGCCCTCTCGGTGGCCGCCCTGATATTTGCCGGATGCGACAAAATCAGTCCCGACGAGTACACACTGTTCGACGGCCTTGTGGTCAGCTGGTCAACCGGAACCCCCATCGACAGCCCCCAGAAGCGGGTGCTGGTGGAGAAATTCACCGGTCCGAAATGCACCAACTGCCCGATGGCCGACAGGACACTTGATGAGGCACACCGGCAGGTGGGCGACAACCTGGTGACCATCTCCGTCAATACCCCCGACGGCCAGGGGGTACCCTACCCCGGGCAGCCCGACATGCGCACCGATGGCGGCACGGCATGGTGCAATCACTACGGCGTCAGCGAAATACCCGCTGCCTTCATCAACCGCAACGCAGACGTAAAATACAGCGGCGCCATGGAGAACATTGTGGGCGACATACGCACCGCCATACAGGGCACACCCGTCGTGGCCCTGGAGGTAGAGGCTGAGGGAGACGCACAGGTGGCCGCCCGGATCAGGGTGCAGTTCCTGGAGGATTGCAGCGACGAGCTGACACTGACGGTGGCGTTGCTAGAGGATTCGCTGGTCTACCTCCAGGCCATGCCGGCCGGAAGCCCTGTGGTACGCGACTCCAACTATGTCCATAACCACATGCTCCGTCAGGTGGTCACCAGCCCCTGGGGCAGCGACCTGCAGGCCACGGGCAAGGCAGGCGAGTGCCTCCTCGGGCAGTTCACCTTCGTGCCGCCGGCCGATGCCAAGCTGAAGAACTGCCACTTGGTGGCCTTTGTCTCCGACAAGGCTTCGCGCCGCGTGCTCAACTCCGCCTCATGCAACATCCGACAAGGTGAATAGACGCATCCTGGGGCTGGCATTGCCCAACATCATCACCAACATCACCGTACCGCTGCTGGGCATGGTGGACATGGCCATTGTGGGGCATCTTTCCGGGGCCCACATCGGAGCCATCACCATAGGCACCTCCATCTTCAACCTCATCTACTGGAATTTCGGGTTCCTGCGCATGGGGACATCGGGTTTCACTGCACAAGCCTACGGGGCGGGCCGGTGGGACGAGGCGCTGGCCACCCTCGTGCGCGCCTGCACCATCGCCTTGGCCATCGCCTTGACGCTCATCCTTCTCCAATGGCCCATCTCGTTGCTGGTGCCCGTTATCTTCGAGGGTAGCGACGAGGTGATGCGCATGGCCGTCACCTACTTCTTCATACGCATCTGGGCCGCCCCGGCCACCCTGGGGATGTATGCCATCAAGGGCTGGTTCATCGGGATGCAGGACTCCAAGACCCCCATGTGGATTGCCATCGCGCTGAATATAGTGAACATACTCTTCTCGCTGCTTTTCGTGATCGTCTTGCGGTGGGACATTGCGGGGGTGGCCTGGGGGACCGTCGTGGCGCAGTACTCGGGACTGGCCATGGGCATCTTCTTCCTGAGGCGGAAGCTTCCGCAGATCCAAGCCTCTGTCTCCATCAGGGGGTCGCTCCGCTGGGCGGACATGAGGCGGTTCTTCAAGGTCAATGGGGACATCTTCCTGCGCACGGTGTGCCTCTCGACTGTGTTCACCTTCATCACCGCCGCCAGCGGCCGCATAGGCGACCAGGTGCTGGCTGTCGATGCCCTGCTGCTGCAGTTCTTCACCCTTTTCAGCTACATCATGGACGGCTTCGCCTATGCCGGCGAGAGCCTTGTGGGACGCTACATCGGGGCCCGCGATTCCAAGAGCCTGCGCCTGGCGGTGCGCCTGCTGCTGCTTTGGGGATTTGCGCTGACCTGTCTCTTCTCTCTGCTCTACGCCCTGGGGGGGGAATGGTTCCTGCGCCTGTTCACCTCCGACGCCGCCCTGATATCCGCCGCGGGGCAGTACCTTTTCTGGGTCCTGGCCATACCCGTATGCGGATTTGCAGCCTTCCTCTTCGACGGCATCTTCATCGGGGCCACCGCCAGCCGCACCATGCGCAACGCCATGTTCGCGGCCACGGCGGTCTTCTTTGCCCTCTATTTCGGGCTGAAGGCGCTGGCCTCCTCCCACGGCACACTGACCACCATGCACTGGAACAACATCCTGTGGACCGCCTTCATGGCCTACCTCCTGCTGCGTGGGGTACTGCAAGGGATACGCGTAAAGAAAGACATCTATAGACAAGCCATATGAAACAGCGACAGAAACTACTCGCCGTGCTTTTCCTATTGGCCAGCCTGTGCGGCATGGCGCAACCGGAGCGGCCCAAGGTGGCCGTGGTCCTCTGCGGGGGCGGCGCCA
Organism: Bacteroidales bacterium; assembly: GCA_017940465.1. Lineage (GTDB taxonomy): Bacteria > Bacteroidota > Bacteroidia > Bacteroidales > P3 > Colimorpha. The sequence goes on from JAGAYN010000010.1 coordinate 31,163, forward strand.
AGGGGGCAGCCCATGTGGGGGCCCTCAAGGTGATCGAGGAGGCCGGCATCCCTATCGACATTGTATGCGGCACCTCGATGGGAGCCCTGATCGGCGGCCTCTATTCCATCGGCTGGACGCCGGAAGAGATGGATTCCGTCCTGCGGTCGCAGGAGTGGACCACCCTCCTCACCGACCGAGTGGACCCCGCCACGCTCAATATCGACAAGAAACGCCTGCAGAACACCTACGCCCTCTGGCACGCCATCTCCACCAAGGAGGAAGGGGGCGGCATCGTGCGCGGCATCAACCTGGACCGCCTCTTCAACCAGCTGCTCTACGGCTACCTGGATTCCATCGACTTCTACTCCCTCCCCATCCCCTTTGCCTGCGTGGCCACCAACCTGATCGACAATGCGGAAATCGACTTCCACCACGGCTACCTCAAGCAGGCCATGCGCTCCTCGATGTCCATCCCCGGGGTCTTCGCGCCGGTGCGTATGGGCGACATGCTGCTGGTGGACGGCGGCTTGCGCAACAACTACCCGGCCGACATCGCCCGCGAGATGGGTGCCGACATTGTCATCGGCGTCACGCTGCAGGGCGACGAGCTCACGGCCGACGACATCACGCACACGGTCACCGTGCTGGAGCAGATTGTGGACATCAACTGCCGCAACAAGTACCAGTACAACGTCAACCACACCGACTTGCTGCTCAATGTGGACATCACGGGCTACAGCGCCGCCAGTTTCACCGACGACGCCATCGCCACCCTCATCGCACGGGGCGAGAAGGTGGCGCGCGACAACTGGGAGGCTCTTCTGGACCTGCGGCGCAGGAACGGCATCGACTCCACGGCGCGGCCCGCCACCCTCCGGCGGCCCACGCCGCCCGAGGAGAAGCACCGTGTGCTGGAGGCGTCGCCGCTGCTGGGCGAGCGCATGGTAGGTGCGGCCTTCCGGTTCGACAACGAGGAGAACGGGGCCCTGCGCGTGGGAGCCATGCTGCCCTACCACTGGATGGTACCCATGGAGGCTTCCGCCTACTTCCGCCTCGGCAAGCGGTCGCAGTTCCACATCGAGAACACCATCTTCCCCAGCGGCATCACCAGCCCCGCGGTGGCCTATAGCACCTTCCACGACGACATGGACTACTACGTCTCCGGCCGCCGGATGATCAACGTGCGCTACAACCGCCACAGCCTGGACCTCTACCCCATCAACTCGCGCTTCCGCCGCTACGAGCTCCGCGCCGGCCTGCGGTGGGACTACTACCACTATGACGACCACACCCTCATCCGGCGCGGCATAGACATCGGCGACTTCACCAACGCCCACTATTTCAGCCTCAACGTCCAGACGCAGCACAACAGCGAGAACCACTGGTACTTCCCCTCCTCCGGCACCCGCATCGCCCTGCGCTATGCCTACATCACAGACAACCTCCTCACCTACAACGGCGACCAGGGGATGCACGACATCAGCGCCCACTGGCGCATCAATCTGCCCCTCGCCTCGCGGCTCACGCTGCAGCCCATGGCCTACGGGCGCCTCTTCATCGGCCAGGAGCAGCCGCTGCCCTTCGCCACGCTGCTCGGCTCCGAATGGTTCGGCAACGTCAGCGAGATGCAGATGCCGTTCGACGGGGTGACCGACAACGAGTACGTGGACCGCAACCTCATGGCGCTGCGCCTCCAGCTGCAGTACCGCCTCTTCAAGAACCACTACCTCCACGCCCGCTTCACCATGGCCTCTTCGTTCGCGCATCTGGAAAACTTCGAGAAGCCCGAGGACCTGGTCAACCTCTTCGGCGGCGCGCTGGCCTACTTCTACAATTCCTTCTTCGGACCCATCGGCTTCAACATAGGCTACAGCAACCTGCTGGACAAGCCCACGTTCTATCTCTCCCTCGGCCACCACTTTTAATTTTTTTTCGTAACTTTGCAGCATGAAAGCACAGGAAATGTACGACTTGTTTGCGAAACAAGTGTCTGAATACCACAAGACTGACTCCATCGACGCCGCCCTGTCCACCCCCTTCGACGCGGGCACTTTCGAGGCCCTGCTGTGGGAGAAATCGTGGGTGGACACCGTGCAGTGGCACCTGGAAGACTTGGTGCGCCCTGCCGACGTGGACCCCGTCTACGCCCTCGCCCTCAAGCGCCGCATCGACGCCTCCAACCAGCACCGCACCAACCTCGTGGAGCAGATCGACGACCACTTCATGGCCCGCTTCGGCGAGGTGTCGACGCAGCCCGGCGCGCGCCTCAACACCGAGACGCCCGCCTGGGCCATCGACCGCCTCTCCATCCTGGCCCTCAAGGTCTACCACTTCGACATCGAGGCCCACCGGGGCGACGATGCGCACCGCGCCAGGTGCCGCCAGAAGCTGGACACCCTCCTCGTGCAGCGCGGAGACCTCACCCTGGCCATCGACCAGCTGCTGGAGGACCTGCAGGCCGGCCGCCGGGTGATGCGGCTCTACCGCCAGATGAAGATGTACAACGACCCCTCGCTCAACCCCTCGCTCTACCGCAAGTGAGGCACGTGCTGGTCATACGCCTCTCGGCACTGGGCGACGTGGCCATCATGGTGCCTGTGCTCGAAGCCTACGCGCAGGCCAACCCCGACGTGCGCTTCACCGTGGCCGCCCCGCCGCTGCTGGAGCCCCTCTTCAGCGGCATGCCTAACGTGGCGTTTCTGGGCGTGAAGAAAAAGCAAAGCGCCCGCGCCATCTACCGCCAGCTGCGTGCCGTGGGAGCCGACGCCGTGGCCGACCTGCATCAGGTGAACCGCGTGGGCATGGCCCTGACGCTGCTGCGCCTCGACGCCCTCTGCCACCTGCGCCGCCTGCGCTTCCGCCGCATCCACAAGGGGCGCCTCTCGCGATGGCTCTTCCTGCGCCACCTCTGCATGAGGCCGCGCAAGACGCAGGACCGCCGCTATGCCGAGGTGTTCGACCGGCTGGGGCTCGCCAGTCGAGGTGGACACCTGCCGCCCGGCCACCGGCCACCGACCGCCGCCGAGCCGCTCCCTCGCGCCGTAGGCATCGCACCCTTCGCACAGCACCGCGGCAAAATATGGCCGTGGGAGCACACCTGCAGCCTCGCCCTCACGCTGGCCGCCGAGGGCATCCAGGTGCACCTCTTCGGCAGCCGCGACGAGGCTACGCAGCTGGAAAGCCTGGCCGCGCAGCACGGGAACATCGTCTCGCTGGCTGGGAGACAGAGTTTTGCGGAGGAGTTGGAGATAATCCGCTCGCTGCCGCTGATGGTCACGATGGACAGCGCCAACATGCACTTCGCCAGCGCGGTGGGCACGCCGGTGGTGAGCATCTGGGGCGCCACGCATCCCGACTTCGGGTTTCGCGGCTACGGCCAGGACCCGGCCGACGCCCTCTGCGCCGGCCTCGCGTGCCAGCCCTGCTCCGCCTTCGGGCAGAAGCCCTGTCGCCACGGCGACTACCGCTGCCTACGGGCCGTCACGCCCGCGCAGGTGGCCGACAAGGTGCGCACCCGCCTCGACGGC
>JAGAYN010000011.1 GCA_017940465.1 Bacteroidales bacterium
CGGGGGGGCCCCCCCCTCGGGCGCCCCCCCCTCGTTTTCCACCCCCACCCCGACCGTACCCTTTCCAGACACCTGGAGGGGAAGGAGAGGGGAAGAACATGATACCTATTATGCGCTGGAAACCAGCCTGTTGCAAACGGGCCATTTTCGGCCTTTTTCCCGTTTTTCTACAAAAAATGCACCGCTTTTTCACCTCCGCATTTCCACGCTGATATCCAGTGCATTACACAAAATTCCGCCCTGTTTTTGGCCCATTTCCGGAAAATTCGTATCTTTGCATTTGAAAACAGAGGCTGGCAACCGTTGCCAACGCGCTGATTTTCCGCTTGGAAGAGCGGACAACTCCACCGACATCCATTCATTTAAACCGTTTGCTATGAAACGAAACCTGCGCGGCCTCACCTGCGCCATCCTCTCCATCAGCCTGCTCACCGTCATGGCAGGCGCCGCCATGGCCCCGGCACTGGGTGCCATCCAGGCTCACTTCCTCGACCAGAACCCCATGACGGTGCAGCTCATTGTCAGCCTGCCGGCCCTCTTCATCATTGCCACCACGCTGGCCTTCCGCCCCCTGTGCCGTCTGATGAAGACCCGCACCCTGGCACTCATCGGCCTGGCGCTCTATGTGCTGGCCGGGGCAGGAGCCTTCCTGTCCGACGACATCGCCACCATCCTGGTGCTGCGCGCGCTACTGGGCGTCAGCGTGGGCATGATCATGCCTCTTTCGACAGGCCTGCTGTCCTTCTACTTCCCGCCCGAGGAGCAGAGCCGTCTCATGGGGCTTTCGGCCGCGATGAACCAGATGGGCGGAGTGGTGGCCACCCTGTTGGCGGGGCTGCTGGCCACCGTGGAGTGGCGCTATGCCTTCCTGGTCTATCTATCCGGCCTCCCGGCTGCCGCCCTGGTGGCGGCGCTGTTGCCTAACGACCGCTTGGCATCGCATGGAAGCGGCTTCAAAGTCAGCACGTTGCTGCGATTCCATCCCTCGGTGACCGCCATGTTCTTCGTCATGATACTCTTCTTCGTCTACCCCACCAACTTCGCATTGACCGCACAGCAGCATCGGATTACGCCCCTTGCCATCACCCTCATCATGGTGGGGCTCGACGTGGTGGCCTTCGCTATCGGTCTGGCATTCGGCTGGCTAATGACCCACTGCCGCAGGCAGATGAAGTATGCCGCCCCGCTGTTCTTCCTGGGGGGCTATGCGGTGCTGGCATTTACGGGTGGGATGTGGGGCATGGTTGCCGGGTCGGCCCTGCTGGGGTTGGCCAATGGTGCCGGGGTGCCTTATATCAACACCATAGCGAGCATCAAGGGGGGACGCGAGGCGGCGGTGACCGTCATGCCGCTCATCTCGGCCGCGCTCTATCTGGGCCAGTTCTTTTCGCCCCTCATTGTGGGTCCGCTGTCGCAGGCGGTCGGCGGGGCGAACGCTCCCTATATCGTGGCCATGGCCTTGGCGGTGCTGTTCCTGTTGCAGACGTTCCTCACCAGGAAGCATCATGCACTGCCGCCCGAGGCTCAGTAGAGGGTGGCGATTTTCATCAGAATCTTGTTGAGCTTCTCCGCGACGGCGGCGCTGGAGGCGTCGTGGCCGTTGCTGATGATGGCGAAGGCCAGCCGGTCGCCGTTGGCGGCATCGACATAGCCGGCATAGGACTTCACACCGTCGATGGTTCCGGTCTTGACGTGCACCTTCACTCCGTTGGGCAGGTTCGGCAGGAGGTTCTTGGCGGTGCCGCTCTCGCCCACCACAGCGAGTGATCGCAGGAAGTCGTCGAAGAAGGCTTCTCCCTGAAGCATAGCCAGATAGCGGCACAGGAAGTCGGTAGTGGTGCGGTTGAGGCGCGAGAGGCCGCTGCCGTCCTCAATCCTCACGCCCCCATAGTCGAGACGTTTCTCGCGGAAGTAGTTCATCACGGCCTTCGAGCCGTTGTGGAAGCTGCCCTTGCCGTACTTGCTGTAGCCGAGGTACTTGAATATGGACTCGGCGTAGACATTGTTGGAGGTGAGGTTGGTGTATTGCGCGATGGTGTAGTAGTCGCTGCTGCGGTAGTCCAGCACGGGACGCAGGCTGTCGGGCTGGGAGTAGACCTGCATCGCCGTGGTGGGTACGCTGACGCCGTGGGTGCGGAGGTAGGATGCGAAGAGGTCGGCGCAGCGCTGTGCGGGGCTGGGCATGGCGCCGCGCACACGGAAGTCGCTCTTGCCCAGCGGGACGGTGCCACGATAGAGGCGGTCGCCATTGGTGGGGCTACCGTAGATCACCACATTGTCGCCCGACCCTTCAGGGCCGGTGGTCACCTCGCTCTTGCCGTTGATACCTATGTTCTTCGGCACCGTGCGCACGCTGGAGGCCGGGTAGCCCAGCTTGGAGCCAGGGGCGAAATGGACGAAATACATGTTTTCGTGGAAGTTGAGACCGCTGACACCGGCGGCGTAGTAGTTGCCGATGTCGCCCCACTGCCAGGAGTCGTGCAGGGGTTGGTCGTCGAAGATGTTGGTGATGTAGCATACGCGACCGTCGATACGCTTGACGCCTTTCTTGCGGAGGGCGCGGTACCAGCCGTCGAAGAGCGAGTCGGGGGCTGTCTGGCGGTAGCGGTAGGAGCCCAGCAGCGGGTCGCCGCCGCCGATGATATAGACGTTGCCGTGCAGCACACCCTCGCGGTCCACCTCGCCGCGCAGGCAGAGGCGCGTGGTGAAGCGGAAGTCGCTCCCGAGCAGGGCGAAGCCCACGCCGGTGGTGAAGAGTTTGTTTACCGAGGCAGGCGTCTGCGACACCTGGGCATTGTGGCTGTATAACTCCTTTTCCTTAGAGATGTTGTAGACGCTGACGGAGAGGATGCCGTGGCGCATGCCCGATTCCTTTTCGGTGGCCACGACGGCGCGCTCCAGGTCGGCCATCTGCTGGCCCAGGGCCGCGAGGGCGGAGAGGAGCAGGAGCGTCAGAATGGAGGTTCGTTTCATAAGTGCATTGTATTATGGTTAATATTTTCTATATAGTCCAGCACGTTGTCGCGGCCGTAGCCGGTGAGCGACGAGGTGAGGAACATCGGAGGCAGTTCTTCCCACTGCTCCTTGAGCGCCTGCTTCATGGCCTTGATGTTGGCCATCACTTCGCGCTGTTTCTCTTTGTCGGTCTTGGTGAAGACGATAGCCAGCGGGATGCCGTTGGAGCCAAGGAATTCTATGAATTCCAAGTCGATGCGTTGCGGGGGGATGCGGCTGTCGATCAGCACGAAGACGTTGGTCAGCGCCTCGCGGTGGAGGAAATAGTCGCGCATCATGCGGCCCCATTTCTCGCGCGAGGTCTTCGAGGTCTTGGCGTAGCCGTAGCCGGGCAGGTCGACGAGGTACCATTCCTTGTTGATGAGGAAGTGGTTGATGAGCTGTGTCTTGCCGGGTTTGCCGCTGGTCTTGGCCAGGCCCTTGACGCCGGTGAGCATGTTGATAAGCGAGGATTTGCCCACGTTGCTGCGCCCGATGAAGGCATACTCCGGCCGGCCGTCGGCGGGGCATTTGCGGTGGTCGGGGCTGCTGAGGCAGAATTCGGCGCTTTTGATGGTCATGGCGGTGGCTATTTTCTGTGGGAACGGCGGAGGGTGCGCAGTTCCTGGCGCACCTCTTTCTGTTTCTTTTTCAATCCCTTGAGTTCCTTCATGACGGTGCGTTCCTCGTCGCTGACACGCTTCCACCAGGGGAGGAGCTTCATGTTGATGCCGAAGAGGCGGCGGTCGAGCTTGGGGTTCTTGCTGTCGTAGCTTTCCATGTAGCGCTGGCGCTTTTCGGGGAAAATGTCGCTCAGTGTGATGAGGATGCCGGTGTCGGTGGTGCCGGCGAGGTGGTGGTTGGGACAGGTGCCGAAGGAGCGCATGGTGGAGGAGAGGTTCATGTAGGCGTTGATGAGCGGGGGCACTGTGCAACCGCGTTCGCGGACGGCGCGGAGGAGTATCTGGTAGTCCTCCTTGTAGTTGCGGCCGCGGAAGAGGCGCACCAGTTTGTTGTAGTCGCCTTCCACCTCGAGCGGTTCGTAGGGCCAGACGAGGCCGTCGCGGTCGGGGAAGTGCTTCTGGTAGAAGTAGAGTATCATGTCGCGGGCCTGCGGGTCGAGGTCGGCATACATGGTGATTTTGCCGAAGAAGTAGCGGGTCTCCGGGATTTCCAGGACGAGGCATCCGAGGCCGTCCCACAGGTTGTCGAGGCTGTAGAGGCCCTTGCGGAGGTTGTTGCCGGGCTGGTAGGCGGGCTGGACGAAGGCGCGGCCGAGTTCGACGGTGTAGGGGAGGTAGTCGCTGACGAACTCCTCGCTGAATTGGAACTGGTCGGCCGTGGGGGTGACGATGGAACCGTCCTCGCGGCGCAGCATGTTGCTGCCGTGGATGAAACGGTAGGCGCCCACGATTTCCTCGTCCTCGGGGCTCCAGACAAAGAGCTGCTTGCAGCAGTGGGGGTCGTCCATGGTGTCGTACTCGTCGATGTCCACCGGCTTGCCCGTTCCGCCGCCTTCGGCGGCGAAACTCAGTTCGCGCAGCCGCCCGATTTCCTGCATGATGTTGGGCGAGAGGCGGGCCGTGGTGACGTAGATTTCCTTGTTGCCGAAGTTGCTCTTGCGCAGGAAGTTCTTCTGTTTGAGTTCCTTCTTGATGAGGTCGCGGTCGACGGGAGGGGCTATGTAGGAGAGGTCGTTCATGGGCGGAATTCCGTTTGGGGGTTGTCTTTCAGTTGGTACACATGCCCGCGCACCAGGGCGGCCCATTCGGCGGCGGTGTGGCGCTGGTCGAAGGTCTGCCAGGGGATGGGCTTGCCGAAAGTGATGCCTACGCGCTTGCCGCGCTGGGCGAACATCTCGGCGGGGAGGAGGGCCATTTCGTAGCTGAACTTGATGCCCAGCCGCTTGCGCAGGTTGGCCACGGTGTAGAAGAGGTTGCGGTTGCGGGCGTCGGTGAAGACAGGCACCACGTCGCGGCGGTAGCGGACGGCTTTTTTGATGAAGGTAGGCTTCCACTCGAGGTCCTGAATGACGCCCTTAAGGCGGCGCGAGGCGGCGCCGGAGGGGTAGTACATCAGTGTGTTGGGGCCGCGGAAGGCCTCCTCGAGGGCTTCGACCGACTTGTTTTTGTTCACCTTGTCGATGGGGACGAAGAGCTGCTTGAGGCCGGGGAGGTAGAGCAGGAAGTCGTTCACGGGGAACTGCAGGTCCTGCCTGACGCGCCCCACAGCGCCCATGAGGGCCAGGCCGTCGGGGCCGCCCAGGGGGTGGTTGCCCACAATCATGGGGCTTCCCTCGGCGGGGATGTGCTCCAGGCCGCGGGTGTCGATGGTGAGGCCGAGTTCCCACGGATTGTGCCCCTCGGTGAAAGCGTGCACAAAGTCGAGCCCGAAGAGGTGGCGGTCCTTGTAAATGGTCTCGTTTATCTCGTCCACATGCAGCAGCCGTTCCACCCACCGCAGCACGAACTTCGGCAAGCGTACCCCCTTGTCGCCCAATATCTTGGCAACGTCTACATGGCGTTCTGTGATGACTTCGTCTGGCATCGTTGTCGGCTTCTGTTCAAACTGCAAAGATACGTCTTTTTTTTGAATTGCCGGGATTAAATTTTTCAGCCGTCCGGAAAGGGACTCTCCGACAAGTGGTTCATAACGGGTCATATCGGTTCTCAGTCGAAGTAAATACCTACAGGATACCTACCGGATACCTATAGGGTCCCTCCCCTGTCAGGAGTCGGGAGAGGTGATTTCCGGTTTTGAAATCTTCGTATTCCGCAGTCGATTTTTATTCGTACCTTTGCAGCGTCGTTTAAAACGTTGCAGATATGGTTACATTCATCCTATCGATTGTCCTACTGATAGTTGGCTACTGGCTCTACTCGCGCCTCATCGAGCGCGTGATCGGCGTCGACGCGCAGCGGAAGACCCCTGCGGTGGTGCACCCGGACGGGGTGGACTACGTGCCGATGAAGCCGTGGCGCATCTTCCTCATCCAGTTCCTCAACATCGCGGGCGTGGGGCCGATCATCGGCGCCGTGATGGGGGCGCAGTTCGGCACGGCGTCGTTCCTCTGGATCGTCTTCGGATGCATCCTGGCCGGCGCGGTGCACGACTTCATCGCGGGCTTCATCTCGCTGCGCGAGGACGGCGCCTCGCTGCCCGAAATCCACGGCCGCTACCTCGGCAAGGGCATGAAGCAGTTCATGCGCGGCTTCACGGTGGTGCTGATGGTGCTGGTGGGCGTGGTGTTCGTGAACACCCCCGCCAAGCTCCTCACCGGCGACCCGTTCGTCCCCGCCTTCCTGCAGGGGGTGGACAGCGGCGTGATACTCTACGGCTGGGTCATCATCATCTTCGCCTACTACCTGCTGGCCACCCTGCTGCCGATTGACAAGGTCATCGGCAAGATCTACCCCGTCTTCGGCATCCTGCTGCTGGCGATGGCGATAGTGGTGGCCTTCGTGGTGCACGGGGTGCGGATCCCCGAGGTGTGGGAGGGGCTCTCCAACCATCACCCACAGGCCGACACCAACCCTATCTTCCCGATGATGTTCATCTCCATCGCCTGCGGTGCCATCAGCGGCTTCCACGCCACGCAGAGCCCCCTCATGGCGCGCTGCATGGTCAGCGAGCGGCAGGCCCGTCCCATCTTCTACGGCGCCATGATCGCCGAGGGGGTGGTGGCCCTCATCTGGGCGGCCGCCGCGGCCTACTTCTTCTACGGCGGCGACGCCTCGCTCTACCACGGCGAGAAGGACGCCGGCATGGTGAAGCTCATCGCCAGCACATGGTTCCCGCCGGCCATCACCTTCGTGACGCTCCTCGGCGTGGTCTCCGCCGCCGTCACCAGCGGCGATACCGCGCTGCGCTCGGCGCGCCTCATCGTGGCCGACTTCATGCACGTGGACCAGAAGCCCGTGCCCAAGCGGCTGCTGGTGGCACTGCCCATCTTCGGCGTCACGGCCGCCCTGCTGGTCTTCTCCATACTCGACAACGACGGCTTCCAGGTCATCTGGCGCTACTTCTCGTGGGCCAACCAGGTGCTGGCCATGGTCACACTGTGGGCCGTCACGGTATTCCTCGCACGCCTGCATCCCGGCAAGGGGTGGTATTGGATCACCCTCGTGCCCGCGCTCTTCATGAGCATGGTCACCGTGTCGTTCCTCTTCGTGGCCCACGGCGAGGGGCTGGGGAGCCTCCTCCCGCGCTGGCTCGGCTACACCCTCGCCGCCGCCGTCACCCTCACCTTCGCCCTGCTCTTCTTCCGCAACAAAAAGAAAGGCTCGGCACAATAATTCGGCAAGGTGGCCGTTGTTTTATAAAAAAATTGTATTTTTCCTCTTTAAATATGGCCTCGAAAACCGTGCGAAAAAGGGCAAATGGGTAAAGATGGGCAATGCGGCGGCATGACAGGAGGTGCTGTCCGTAGGGTGATCCGATATGTGGTCGAGCGAGGCTATGGAGATAG
>JAGAYN010000012.1 GCA_017940465.1 Bacteroidales bacterium
ATCTCCATAGCCTCGCTCGACCACATATCGGATCACCCTACGGACAGCACCTCCTGTCATGCCGCCGCATTGCCCATCTTTACCCATTTGCCCTTTTTCGCACGGTTTTCGAGGCCATATTTAAAGAGGAAAGATACGAAAAAAAAGGGACATGGAACAAAAAAAAGCCTCCCGAGGGGGAGGCTTGGTACCGCATACGAGAGTCGAACTCGTGATCTTCTGCGTGAGAGGCAGATGTCCTGGACCACTAGACGAATGCGGCAGGCGATTTCTGTTCCGAAATCGGGTGCAAAAGTACGAACATTTTCCGATATGGCCAAATATTTTTTCCAAAAAAGTGTCAGTACGTTAAGTATCAGCCATATATATTTATCCCATCCGACCCGTATCCCCTGCCGGGATGCCGGCCCGCGGAGCCGGACACTCCCCTTTTCGTCCCCCGGGGCAGTTCGGAAACCATCACCCGAACCTCCGAATCCGAGAGGGACCCGGTAGGTATCCTATAGGTATCCGGTAGGTATTTACTTCGACTGAGACCGCTTATGACAGGGTCTGGACCAGTGGCCTGAACGGCATTCGGCCCAAATGGGTCCAAAGCACCCCATAGGGGTTCAGAGCAGGCCAGAGCGTCCGATAGGTGTGTGCATCACCTTCTCGAAAGCCTGCTTCAGCGCGTCGGGGGTGAGGTAGCCGCACTGGTGGGCGATGCGCGAGAGGGTGTCGGGGTCGTCGGGATGGGAGACGTTGGAGAGCAGCGTGGCGGCATGGTCGATGCGGAGGTTGTCCAGGTAGTCGCCGAACGAGGTGCCGTGGAGGCGGTGGATGGCATCGACCACCTGGTCCTGCGACACATGGAAGTGGTTCGAGAGCTGGAACACAGAGAGGTCGGGGTCGATATAGGCGCTGCGCTCCACATAGGCCGATATCTCCCTCCCCAGCTGCGAAAGGTCGCGGCGCGTGCGGAGTAGGCTCGACGAGAGTTCCTCTTTGAGGGTCTCGGCCGAGTAGTTGAGCCGGTAGATGGCAAAGCCGAGGATGAGGGTGGCAAGGCCGAGGACGACCGAACTGACGACGGTGAACGGCACGGGGCGCGGCATGTTGAGCGGGTAGCGGACGGAGGCGACGATGAGGGTGAGCGAGATGAGGAGTATCAGCATGTAGAGACTGCGGTGGCGCGCCACGCGGTGGAGCTCCTGCGGGAAGTACTCGTTGAGGATGCGGCGGTAGCGGCGCAGGTGGACGATGGTATAGAGCGCCACGAAGAGTACCTCCAGGCTGAAGACGGCGGAGAAGAGGTAGTAGTGGATGGAGACGATGAGGTTGTAGCGCCACGAGTGGGCGAAGAAGTAGTCGGCCTCGCCATAGGATCCGCGGTTGATCCAGAGGCGGTACATGTCGGCCCCGCCGATGAGGATGGAGGCGATGAGAAGGACCGCGGTGACCAGCGGCGGGATGACGGCGGCGCGCGAGAGCCGCGTGGCACCGTCGGGACGCGTCAGGACGACGGTGGCCAGGACGGCCACAGGCGGAGTGAACAGGGCAAACGCCATGTAGAGCACCAGAAGCAGGTACTCGCCACGGAGGAAGGTGTTGAAAAGGCACCCGTAGAGGATGAACGCGATGCCGAGCATCACAGCGGCAGCGATGAGCAGCCACTGCGCCCCCAGGATGCGCCTCCTGGTGAGGACCGTGACCATCGGCCAGAAGAGGGTGACCAGTCCCAGGATGAGATATGCCAGTGCTGTTGGAGTCATACAAATCGCGAATTTGAGGTTAAGGGGTATGGGTTATGGGTTATAGGTTATGGGTTATAGAGATTCTTCATTTTCTCATTCTTCATTCTTCATTTTCTCATTCTTCATTTTCACAATCTGCGCCAGGTAGCGCGCATCGAAGTCGAGGGAGTAGGTGTAGCGGCCCAGCAGGAACTGCAGGACGCTGAGGAGCAAGGCGATAGCCACCAGGAGGTACTTCTGGAACGCTGGCCGCAAGGCGATGATGAGGACGGCCGCCAGGGCCAGCGGAAGGAACAGCCAGGCGATGATGTGGATCGGGCGGCTGTTGTGCTTGGGGGCGTTGATGCCCTCGGCATAGTAACTGTTGAAACGGCTCTGGTACACCCTGCACTTGCGCGAAGCCATGAAAAGCAACGGGAGGTCGGTGGCGAGGAGCAGCGCGGTGAAGACCGGATAGGAAAGGATGGAGGTGAGGTTCCACAGCGTGTCGCCCTCCAGCGGGAAAAGCATCCGGTAGCGGAACAGGAGGCAGAGGTGCTCGTAGCGGCGCGGACCCAGGAGCAGGACGAGTAGCGACAGGGCCAGTATGAACAGCAGCGGAAGCACGAGGCTGTGCCGCTGGCGCAGCGAGGAGCCGCGCGGCTCGGTGAGGGCGCAGATGGCGATATAGTAGACCGGACCGGCCAGGATGGCCACCAGCTGGAGGAGGTATTGGTAGATGAAGAGGCTGTAGGTGCGTCCCCGCAGGATGACGGTGCCCATCACCAGGGCAAACGCCACCATAAGCATCGCCGCCGACAGCAGCAGCTGTGCCCGTGTAGGGTGCTTCTTCCGCGCGAAGATCGCCAGCGGCCACAACGCCGAGACCACTGCCGGAAGGTATGTGATATAGGTCCAGTGCATACTTTACAAATTATTCATTCATCATTTTTCATGCTGCTCTATCAGCCTCACCAGTTCGTCCACGGCGTCCTCCTGCGGGATGTCGCGTTTCACTATGGTCTTGCCCTTGTAGAGCGTAATCCTGCCGCGGCCGGAGCCCACGTAGCCGTAGTCGGCGTCGGCCATCTCGCCAGGGCCGTTCACGATGCAGCCCATCACGCCTATCTTCACGCCCACCAGGTGCGCGGTCTTGGCCTTGATGTCCTGCAGGGCCTTCTGGATGTCGTATTGCGTGCGCCCGCAGGAAGGGCAGGCGATGTATTCCGGCTGCGTGATGCGTGCGCCGACGGCCTGCAGGATGTCGTAGGCGATGGGCACCTCCGCCTCGGGGGGCTCGGTGAGGGAGACGCGGATGGTGTCGCCGATGCCGTCGAGCAGCAGCGCGCCGATGCCGGCGGCGCTCTTCAGGCGGCCCTGCATGCCGTCGCCCGCCTCGGTGACGCCGAGGTGGATGGGATAGTCCATGCCGCGGGCGTGCATCTTCTGCACGAAGAGGCGTGTGCTCTCCGCCATCACCTTCACATTGCTGGCCTTCATGGAGAAGACCAGGTCGTGGAAGTCCTGCGCTTCGCACACCTGTGCGAACTCCAGCGCACTCTGCGCCATGCCCTCCGGCGTGTTGCCGTAGCGGCTCATGATGCGCTCGCTGAGCGAGCCGTGGTTGGTGCCGATGCGCATGGCGGTATGGTGACGCTTGCAGATGTCGATGAGCGAGGCCATCCTCTCCCCTATCCTCTTCAGTTCGTCGGCGTATTCCTGTTCGGAGAACTCCAGCTTGCCGGTGTTGCGGTCAGTGTAGTTGCCGGGGTTCACGCGCACTTTCTCCACCAGTGTGGCGGCGACCTCGGCGGCCTTGGGGTTGAAGTGGATGTCGGCCACCAGCGGTACTTCGCAGCCGCGCCTGAGAAGTTCTTCCTTGATGCGGCCCAGGTTCTCCGCCGCCTTCACGTCCGGCGCGGTGATGCGCACCAGTTCGCAGCCGGCTTCTACCATGCGCAGTGCCTGCTCCACCGTGGCGTGCGTGTCCATCGTGTCGGTGTTTGTCATGCTCTGCACGCGGACCGGCGCTCCACCGCCCAGCGTCAGCCTGCCTATATGTATCTGTCTGCTCATCGTGTGTTGTATCTGTTTGTTGCCGTGTCTGTGTCAGGCGTTCTATTTGGCAGACTTCCTGCGCCCCTTGGGCTTGTCGGCGGCGGGCAGGGCCTTGGCCTCCTCGGCGGGGGCAATGTAGTCGGCAGCCTTCTGGTGTGAAACCACGCTGCGACCTAGACGTTTCTCCATGGTCTGGCGGGCCTCGCGGGCCACGTCGCCGCCCTCCTGCGCAATGCGCTGGCTCTCGGCCATGCTCTGCGGGTTCGACTGGCGCGAGTACTCGGTGGTGGCCACCTCGGCGAGGGTATTGAGCGCAAGCTCGATGTTGGTCATGTTGTCGCGCAGGTTCTGCTTGGTGAGGCCTTTGTACTTCTTGTACTCGCCGGTGGTCATGCCGCTCCACGCCTTGGTGAGGACGTTGGTGAGGATGGCGAAGTCCTTGGGCTCGTGAATGCCAGAGCGGTGCCACTCGTCGGTCAGCTCCTTGCGCATCTCAATGCTGCGCATGCGCTCGTTGATCCAGCGGTCACTGTAGCCCTTGCGGCGGTAGTCGTCCACAGCCATCTGGAACGTCAGCTCGGGGTCTATCATCTGGTCCACGCGCTGCGCCCCCACCTCGGCGAGCCACCGCTTCACCGGCTCGGCCTTCTTCGACGGGATGGACTGGATGATACGCAGTATCTGCTCCAAATCAGCCACATCGGTCTTGTAACTTTTGCCGTCGGCAGAAGGTAGTTTCAGTTGCTTACAATTTGTAAGCAACTCATCGGCACCTTCCTGCCGCAGACGTTTTTTGAGCACCGCCCAATAGGTGCTGGCGTTACGTGTTGTGGGTTGGTCCGTGAGAATTTGAACAACATCCACTACCGAAAAATAGTAGTTTTCTTCTTCATCGTCCCATACAATACGGACCTTCGTGTCCTCAAAGAGGGTTATTCCGGTCTGCTGTGTCATAACATTATAATATATTTCAGTTGGTGACAAATTGTCACCAGTTCACACTTACGATATCCTCGCTATCGTCCGTTGCAGCGACAGCACCTGGGCCTTGAGTTGCTTGATCTGGTCCGTCAGGTTGGCGTTCTGGTTCTTGAGGCGGCGCACCTCGGCTTCCAGTTCGTCGATGGTGGGGAATGCCAGGCCGGTCTCCACGGGTTCCGCTACGGGTTGGGGGCGGCGGCCGATGCTTTCGTCATTGAATGCCTTGGCCTTGCCTTCCTGGTCGGCCATGCGGATGAGCTCGGACGGCTGCATCGGCATGTCGAAACCGGTGTCGTCTTCCACGTAGACGGTGGTGCCGTCGATTCGTTTCACCACTCCTCCGCCCACGGCGTTGAGGAATTTCACTTTGTCGCCTATCTTGAATGTGGTCATATCGTGTTGGGTTTTTGCAGGTATATAAAGGGGTTGCTGTAGGTATCCCCTAGGTCTGTTCTATAACTGTTCTATAACTGTTCCTTAATTGTTCTTTAACTGGAGTTCGGCGGCCAGGGCGGCGAAGTCGATGCCGTCGAAGTTGCCGCTGGACATCATGAGCAGGTTCCGGTCCTCCCAGGGCAACGCCTTGAGGCACTGGACCATGGCGCCGCTGTCGGTGAACACCTGCACCTCGGGGTCGGCGAAGGCGGCGCGCACGGCGTCGGGGTCCAGGTCGGGCAGGTGCTTCAACTGCAGGGCGTGGCGGCTGAAGTAGACGTAGCGCACGTCCGCCAGGTCCATCGTGTGGGCGTACTGGCGGAGGAATTCCTGCGTCAGCGAGCTGAAGGTGTGCAGTTCCATGCAGGCCACCAGTCTGCGCCCGGGGTACTGTTCGCGCATGGCCTGGATGGTGGCGCGCAGTTTGGAGGGTGCGTGGGCGAAGTCCTTGTAGAGGGCGAAGCGGTCGGTGGCTTTCACCAACTCGAGCCGTTTCGAGGCGCCCTCGAAGGTGGCGATGGCCTCGTCGAACTGTGCGTCGCCGATGCCCACCTCGCGGCAGGCCAGCCGTGCGGCGGTGAGGTTCAGCAGGTTGTGGTGCCCGAAGATGCGCAGGGGCACGCGCGGGCGGGCCAGGTAGGTTACCCCCTCCGCCACCTCGTGCTCCGGGCAGCGGTAGGGCAGCCTCCGGAGGTCGGTGCGAAGGTTCTCCGTGGCCACGCGCCGCACCTCTGCATCCTCGTCGCAATAGATGAGTGTGCCGCCGGGCGATATCAGGTCGATGAACCGCGCGAACTGCTGGCGGTAGATGTCGAACGTCGGGAAGACGTTGATATGGTCCCACTCGATGCCGGTGACGATGGCTACGTCGGGGTGGTAGAGGTGGAACTTGGGGCGGCGGTCGATGGGCGAGGTCAGGTACTCGTCGCCCTCTATGACCATCACCCGCGCCGTTTCCGACAGGCGCACCATCACATCGAAGCCCTTCAGCTGCGCTCCCACCATGTAGTCGGTCTCCACGCCGCAGTGGCGCAGGACATGCAGAATCATGGCCGTGGTGGTGGTCTTGCCGTGGCTGCCGCCCACGACGATGCGCCGCTTGTCCTTCGACTGCTCGTAGAGGTATTCCGGGTAGCTGTAAATCTTCAGCCCCAGCTCCTGCGCCCGCAGCAGCTCGGGATTGTCCTCGCGCGCGTGCATGCCCAGCACCACGGCATCCAGGTCCTCCGTGATTCGTTCGGGGTACCACCCCTCCTCCGCCGGAAGCAGGCCGTGGCGTGCAAGGCGCGACCTCGCGGGGTCGAAGATCTCGTCGTCGCTGCCCGTCACGGCTATCCCTTTCTGGCACAGCGCGATGGCCAGGTTGTGCATCGCCGAGCCACCGATGGCTATAAAGTGAACTTTCATCCGTCTTGCCAATTATTTAATATCTGTAACGCGCCGCCGCACGAAATATTATGCCGGCCTCCGATTTTTTTGCCCGCCGGGGCGACTTCGGCCTGCGGCCGTCGCCCGTGCGGAAACTAATTTTCCACGGAAAGAAAAAAAGGTGTATCTTTGCAGTGTCAAACACCCGGGCCTTTGACGGGTAAGCGGGTGGGCGACAGGACATTATGAAGAAGACGTTGTAACAGCGTTTATCTGCGGCATCTCGAATCTCGCAAGTTCACAATGGTATCGCAATAACGCAATGTGCTTCGTCCATGGTACGGCATACGACGGCGTGGAACCGCCTGTATGCCTGCAGCGTGGGCTTCGGGCATTGCTTATTCTATACCATGGGGCAATGCGAGAGCCCGAGATGCGGGATAAGTGATGATACAGATACCCGCGCTCTTTTTTATATTGTTTTCATTGGAAACCAAACATTTCCCGGCCCAGGGTATCGGCCGGAACAAAAACACCAATGCTCAACACCATGAAAAAGAGTCTCATGATGTTGGCCATGCTGATGCCGACGATGCTCACCATGGCCTGCAGCGACCTCACAGGCCGCAAAAAGTCACCCCTCCTGCCCAACCCGGGCCCCGACGCCGCCGTCTACGCCGTGCTCGGAAAAACCATGTCCGACGTGCTTTTCAACCCCCAGCGCGTCACAGTCTACACTCTCAAACCCAAGGCCACACCCGACTCCGCCGACTTCCAGGTCGAACCCCACTGGGTGCGCGACAGCCTCATCGGACAACTCACCCCGCAGATGATCGGCGTCCTGCAGTTCGTCCTCATCGGCAACCCCCAATCCTACAGCGACGACGCCATCCAGGTGCGCTCCCCCTACTTCCCTGCCCTGGAATTTGAATTCACCCAGAAGAAGCAGACGGTGCACGTCATCGTCTCGCTCTCCAACTTCACCTGGACCGTCATCTACGACGACAAGCGCCAGTTCAACTACAACTATCCCGACAAGGAGCTCATCAACCGCTTCTGCCATCAGTATTTACCCCAAACCAACGGAAAGGAGAATAAAAAATGAAGACCCTTAAAACCCTGGCCCTCACGGCCATGCTGCTTGCCACCGTATCGACCTACGGGCAGACCCTGCACATTTTCAACTATTGCAACACCCTCGACAGCCGTATCGGAGAGAGTGTCAAAGTCGACCACGAACGATTGACACGTGAAGCCCTGCTTATCGGAGCCTGCATCAATTACGAGACAGCATCCTATAACGGCATTGGATCCGCCTGCTCGAAGGAGAATCTCATGAGCGACCTGGACAACCTGCGCTGTGGCAAGGACGACATCGTCTTGTTCTACTACTCCGGTCACGGTGTCCGTTCCACGCAAGACCAAAGTCCCTTCCCGCAAATGATGCTCAAATATGAGGCTTATCAGCAAGACAAGTTTGTGCCCGTCCACACTGTTGTGGAGAAACTCTCCTCCAAAGGGGCACGTCTGGTCATCGTGCTGACCGACTGCTGCAACAGCGAAAGCAGCATGGTCTCCGCTAAAGGGGAAAGCCCTCTGAGCAGGGACAATTCGGCGATTGACTACGAGAAAATCGAAGCCGCATACAAAAAACTCTTCCTCGAAAACAAGGGTATCATTGTTGCCACCAGCAGCAAGGCCGGGCAAACTTCCGAATGTGCCGTCTTGGAACAGATCATCGACGGGAGGAAACAATTTAAACATCTCGGTGGCGTATTCTCACTTGGATTATTTGAATATGCACTGTATTATGCCGTCCTCGGCCGCATACCTACCCAATGGGACTCCATCATGTACCATACCAGTGACTTTATCAGCAGAAAAGGATACACTCAGGTCCCCTACTACGAAGCCAGACTCTCTTCCCAGCCCACAGCGATTCCCACACAAACTCCTTCACAAGCGCAACCCACTGTCCACGCCATAGACAATGACTTCGCCAAGGACATCAGCCGCCTGATTGATGCTGGGCAGCGTCCCGCACAACGCCTGAGCCTGGCCGATGAACTGTCACAGAAATATTTCTCACAAGGAGCCAAGGTGGCCACCGTCGGACGAAACGGCAGCACCGTGGTCGACTACGAGAACGCCGCCGATTGGCTGCAACGGATTGCATCCTCCAAGAATATAATAAGTATAAATATAATAAAGGAATCCAAAAACAATCAAGGGATGCGCCAATATATCACAGTCCAGGAAATACGAAACAAAAAATAAAAACCCATGAAAAAACAGACTCTGACCCTATCCTTGGGATTGTTGCTGTCCTCGACAATCTTCGCACAGAACGTCAACCTGGTAACGGAAAACGGCAAACTGACCGAAGCCGAACAGGAAGAAATCACAGAACGCATCAAGGTAAAAATTGAAGACTTTGTACGTTACCAGGGTGACCTGGCCACCAAATCCCCCGAACTGACCCCGGCCGTCAAGAACGCCTCGAAACAGAAGGCATTGGACCTCTTTGTCGAGAAAGGTGACCCCTATTGGGAAATGAATCCCATAACCGGCAAAAAGGAGAGACTCAACAGCGGTGTCAAAATGTGGATAATTCCCTCAAAAAAGTTTCCTGAAGTTAAAAAGTGGAAACTGATGAAAGGAAATGCCAAATCGGTTGGGTATCTGGACGGCCTAATCAGAAGAAGCCAGCGCAGCGATGGCTACAAACAAATCGTCATAGAACAGGCCGACGCCGTACGTGTAGACACGTTCAGGGAAGTGGCCCCCAATAAATTCGAGGCCGTCGCCTACGTAGTGCAGCACTTCTGCGGATACAGCTCCGACGGGTTTGTCCGCTATGAGGACTACACTCTCAAAAGAATCAAGATATACATTGAGAGGAAAGCGGAGATTACCCCTGACGGAAATGCTGTTATGGTGTATTATATCCTGTTAGGCGACATACAGAGCGACGATATATGGTAAGACCATCTCTGCAACTTATGACCCTGTTGCTCCTGTTGACTGTGCCCGCCACACTGCGGGCACAGTCCTGGGGCAGCAACCCCGAACTCAACGCCCTGGCCAACAACATGGTCAAGAGCCTCAACGAGTTCATGCACCGCTTCAATGCCGACGAAGTGCCGCCCTTCATCACCGACGACGGAAGCGGCAACCTGCGGCGCAAGTGCATCGTCTCTCTCTTCGACCTCGAGCAGGTACCCAACGGCGAGAGTGCCCTCGCCGACCGCATCACGGACTTCACCGCCACCGCCATCGGCAACGACATCCGCCTGGACATCACCTCGCCCGGCCTCTACGCCGAAGCGCGGTGCCGCTTCTCCTACAAGAAAAAGGACATCATGCTGAACCTGATACTCGTCTACGAGAACTTCAAGGAGGACTACTGGTGCTGGCGCATAGCCGGCGCCAACGGCCTGGAGGCGACAGGGCTGGACACCACACGCAACGGATACATCAGTCCTGTCGACCATGCTATGAGTTTCACCGAACTTGAAAAGGCATTCCCGAACACCAGTCATTTCAGGTCTGCCGACAGCCATATGGACCAACTCTCATGGCTCTCTGCCCTTGCCCAAAGCGGGGTGCTGAAGTTTGAAGGGTGTGAGGCTGTGGTGTACCACTTCACCCAGGTGCCTGGATACCTCTTCACTGTGTCGATGCATCCACGGAAAAACATCAACACCGGCTGGCTCATTCACGACCTCGCTGAAACAACCGACATCGGAAAACAAGCATTCATTAACCAATTATTAGGACGATGAGACATAAATTGATACTCATTCTCTCGTTAGCCCTGCTCTCATTCGACGGCAAATGTGAAGAACTGACCCTAAAGGAGGCACAGTATATAGCCGAACAGTACTACACAGCCCTTGAGACCGTGGCAAAGAACCCGAAGACAGCCTCCTCCATGGAGTCGTCTGTGGCACGGCTGTTTGGCGACAGTGCCTCCTTCAAATACATGCGTGTGCCAAACGACATAGCATCCATATTCTCTGATTCGCCCCAAAAGGGAAATATCGACGCCCAGACCTATTTCACCCGGCTGGCAAACATTGCCAACAGCAAGGACATACGACTACAGCATAAAATCAAACATTGCATCTATCTGGAAGGGCCGCGCCTGTCCAAGGAAGACAAGGCCGAATACATAGAAGTCGTTGTAAAAAGGGGATTCACAAGGTATGGGGCTGTCCTGAAGGAGTTTACTGAACGAATGGTACTCAAAATCGACACCAAAGAACCTTTCATACGCAACCCTTATGGCGGAGTGATTGACAATAGCAATGGTGCTATTGCCTCGGCATTCTCCCTCTATAAACAGAACGAGTACGACGAGGCATTCCGCATGTTCGAGACCGCGCTGAGGATAGACCCCTACAGCGAGGTCGCCTCTATGCGCTTAGGCATTATGGCCAGCAAAGGCCAAGGCTGCAAGCGGTATCCAAAGAAAGTCCGGGACCACATGGCTGTGTGGTATTTTATGAAGACCGACAAAGGCCATGAAACATTAAAGTACTACTACGGTATACAGCGTGAAAATCTGCATGGAGAATATGCTCCCCAAGCCATAATGGACGATAATGTTTTACGTACAGTGCTATCCCATTTTCCCGCTCTTTTGTCCACTGCAAAAGCCACTTTACAACATCAAGTTTTTCCTCTTGGACATTGCGATGTGCGACCATTTTCACATAACAGGATGCTCTCCATAGACAAACGTACGAAACAATTTATATACATAACCCCTCAAGGCAACCGTTTAGGGTATTCAATCTACCAAATGGCTTTTCCATTCGACAATTCAGGGAGGGCTCTTGTATATGATGGTTCTTACTGGAGATTCATTGACACTGCGGGAAACTCCATTTGGGATACAATCTTCACAATTGGGAGAATCGCCTTATCTCCAAGTAGTCAGTACATACATACAGATCATAAAATCTACAACAGAATGTCAGGAACACTGACTGAATACCCCAAGGAAACCATAATATGTCATGTTTTCGAAAAACCGAATTCCCCCGTATTAACAAAGATAAGGAAAGACAATCTATATGGTATAAGCGGTACAGGTGGAGATCCCATCTATCCTTGCGTTGCAGAAAATCTATTTGTAATAAACTGGAACCAAAATGAGGTCACCATATGTGTTAACTACGACGAAAAAAAGGCTAAAGAAATCTTTAGTAGCGAGAACTACCTGGATCAGTTTGACCCAGAAAAATGGAAAGACTTAGGAAAAATATTAACATTAAAAATAAAATAAAAATAGCATGAAAAGTAAAAGTATCGTAATTGCCGCGGTCTTGGCACTGATGGCCATTTCAAATCCGGCGCAGGCACAAATCAAAAAAAATGTATGGCAAGGCCATATCAACATCAGAGGCAACTCGTTATTGCCTTGGATTAGTGGGAATGTTCTAGCTTTTGTAGGAGTACAGAATCCATTTTACAAGAGATGGATACATGTCATCCCGGAATATGACTTCCACATCCCTAACTGGAGCATCAGCCTGGATGGAGAGAAACTTCAACTCAATGGTCCCTATTGGTGGCGCTGCCTTCTTACTGGTGACTTCCGCCACGACTACAACTTCTCCCTTGGATATTCCGTCTACTGGCGTTCCTTGCAGATTCCGTTCGACGCCCAACTGGGGCTGAACTATGAGTGGCGCGGGGTCAGCATCGCCAATGGATCGCTTGCGGGTCTGCACAAGACCGAGGCGCTTGTCCCTACGGTCGGCCTCACTTGGCGCATATTGGGCACTGCCATTGAAAGGGAGGATAACATGAACATCCTGTTTGGGGTTACTGCTTCCTATGTATCTCCAACAAACTACAACGACCCGTTGTACTTGGGCTCCAACGCGGTGAATGGCGGAGCCCGGTTCGGCATATCACTTGGATATGAAGGAGTCATGGGGGATTATGATATCTTCTCAGACTACAGCGGAATCAGTAAATTGCGAATCACTCTTCGTTATGAATGGGATACCTTTGACTATTTCAACATCCCCGGAACCAAAGGAAAACTTGGGAATCTGATTCTCTCGTGGGGCTATATATTCTGAACATTTTTGCAGCAGACCATACCACGGACGGGCAAGGGATTGCCCGTCCTTTTTTTGGGGACGGAGGCTGAATACTGGGGATGTACTGGGATGATAGCAGGAATGTACTGGGATGATGGTAGGGATGTACTGGGGATTCTCCAGGGGTTTCCCTGGGGTGCGGGAGGTGTTCCGGAGGGGTGTTCTTCGACTGTTCTATAACTGTTCTATAACTGTTCTTTAACCTAGCGGGCGTCGGTGTGGCTGGCGCACGGCGGGATGGGTGTTCTATGGGGCTGGATCCGAGGGCGATAGCAGGATGGCCCGCGGGGAAATGGTTTTGCAAAGATACGGTTTTTTCCCGACATACGCAAGCGGAATTAGTGAAAAATGAAAAATGAAAAATGAAAACGTAGGTTCTGGGTTATAGAGATTCTTCATTTTTCATTATTCATTTTCAATAGTCGTCGTCGGGGCGGGGGTAGAAGAAGAAGTATTTGGTGACTTGTTTTTCGAGGAAGTGGCGGTCCAGTTGGTCGCTGGCTTGGCCGATGGGTAGGCAGCGGCCGTCTTTGTAGAGGACTTTGATTTCGTGGTCGGCGAAGTCGTAGGAGCGGTTGCGGAGCCGGCCGGTGCCGAAGTGGTAGTCGGCGTGGCGGAGGGGGTGTGCGGCGGCGTAGTCGCGGGCATAGTTTTCGATGTTGGCCTCGGAGTTGTCGATTCTGATGGCTGGCAGGCGGCGGTTGAGGAGTTGTCGGGAGAGGGTGGAGAGGATTTGGTCGGGTGCGTGCTGCCATTGTTTGATGGCGACGATGACGTCGTCGTCGTCCAGTTCGGCGAAGCGGTCGAGGAGGTCGGTCCGCGAGCGGAAGTCTTCTTCGCTGTATTGCTGTTCGAGGAAGGGTTGCAGGGCGGTGTGTGTGGCGGGGAGGGTGCCAGCGGCGGCGAGATGGCGTGCACGGCGCAGGATGGCGAGGAGGAGTTGGTCGGCAGCGATGACGGTTTTGTGCATGTAGACCTGCCAGTACATGAGGCGTCGGGAGATGATGAATTTTTCGACGCTGTAGATGCCTTTTTCGTCGATGACGAGTTCGTCGCGGTGGACGTTGAGCATGGAGATGATGCGGTCGGTGCCGACGATGCCTTCGCTGACGCCTGTGAAGTAGCTGTCGCGCCCGAGGTAGTCCAGCCGGTCCATGTCGAGCTGGCTGGAGACGAGTTGGTGGAGGAAGTGTTTTGGGTAGTGGTTGCGGAAGATGGCGATGGCGGTGTCGAGTTGGCCGCTGGTGTTCATGCGTTGCATGAAGAGGTCGGTCAGTGCTTCGTGCGCGACGTTGACGAGCACGCGTTCAGAGGTGTGCGAGAAGGGTCCGTGTCCCACGTCGTGGAGGAGGATGGCGAGTTTTGCGCCGCGTTCCTCGTCGGGTGTGATGGTGACGTTTTTCTGGCGCAGCGTCTCCAGGGCGCGCCCCATGAGGTTGAGGGCACCAAGCATGTGGCTGAAGCGGGTGTGCATGGCGCCGGGGTAGACGAGGTAGGTGAGTCCCAGCTGCTTGATGCGGCGCTGACGCTGGAAGTAGGGGTGCTCGATGACGGCAAGGATGGCTGGGTCGTCCACGCTGAGGAAGCCGTCGTAGACGGGGTCGTTGATGATCTTGCGCTTGCTCATATCGTGTCGGCTAAGAATCCGGCGGCTTCGGCCACCAGCTCGGGGCAGGGCTTCTTGCCGCTGGCCAGCAGGCGTCCGCAGACGATGTCGCCGTTGCTCTCGCGGAATTTCTCAATCAAGGTGCGGGTATCGGCCGTGTGGCCCGTGAGGCCGCACACCATGGCCATGCCGCTGACGCAGCCGCAGACCTCCCTTGTTCCGGCGAGGCCGCGACCGAAGGGAGCGGCCACATTCATGGCGTTCTGCCCGTCGATGGGCAGGCAGTCGGCGTAGGCCATCACCACTGCCTGGCAGCAGTTGCAGCCTTGGCGGTGCAGGGTGCGCGCCTGCGCGATTCGTTCCTGTTTGTTCATTGTCTGATTTGTTTTGTTATTTCCCATATGACTATGGCGGCGGCGCAGCTGACGTTGAGCGAGTGCTTTGAGCCGTGCTGGGGGATTTCCAGTGCGCCGTCGCAGAGGGCTATCACTTGTTCCTGCACTCCTTCCACTTCGTTGCCCATGACTATGGCCAGGGGCGCGGCCGGTTCTGTGTTCCACACGTCGCATTCCCCCAGCGGCAGGCTGCCGTGCGCTATTTCCACGGCGTAGACTCTGTAGCCTCTTTCCTTCAGCCCGTGCACACACTCGACGGTATCCTCGTGGTAGCTCCACTCCACCGTCTCCTCCGCACCGAGGGCGGTCTTGTGGATTTCGCGGTGGGGCGGCGTGGAGCAGATGCCGCACAGGGCGATGTGTTCCACGCGGAAGGCGTCTGAGGTGCGGAACACAGAGCCTATGTTGTTCTGCGACCGCAGGTTGTCGAGCACTACGGTGAGCGGCAGTTTCGCGCACTGGCGGAATTCCTCTGCCGTCAGGCGGTGCATCTCGTCGGGGGTGAGTTTCTGTATCATGTAATTCGAACTTTATCTCCGCTCCTTTCATGGGTCAAGCATCGGCATGATAGGAGGAGCGCACCAAGAGCCACGCGCTCCACTCGTAGGCGCGGTAGAAGGTGCTTTCAGTTGAGGCATTTTCTTTCATTTTGAAGTTACCGACGGAGGAAGGCCGTTGCCCGTGGGGGCGAGGGTAAGGTTCTCAGCGCGCGGAGCGCACCGGACGCACAGATCGGCCGTAGTAGCGGAGGTCGTCGTCCATGCCCTGGTCGCCCGAGTAGAAGTTGAAGTCCCACGCGTCGTACGGGTAGCCCGCGTAGAGCGACGAGGACCAGTAGTCGCCGTACTCACCCGCGCCGTAGAGCTCGCTGTCCCAGCGGCTGCCGGCGGCGGGCAGGAAGAGGCTATTGCCATTGGCGGCGGTGAACTTCCTTCCGTTAACGCCGTTCATGGTCGTCCACTCGGCAGTGGTGTTGTTGAAGAGTTCACGCCATTCGTCGGCGGTGGGAATGCGGGCACCGTTGCCCAACTTCTGCGTGGTCACGTCATCCACGGCCTGCAGGGTGGTCAGGCCGTCGGTGGTGCCGTAGTCAGAGTCGGTGTTGTACTTGGTCAGCGTCTCTAATCTGCCCTCCGCATCCACGGTGCAGTACTTGTACGTGCTATAGTCGTATACGCTCTTGGTCGCAGTCTCGCCCCAGGCATAGTGGTCACCATACTCCTCGGGAGCGTTGGCGCCGAGGTTGCACGTGGCCCACAACAGACCAGAGGGCAGCCCAAGGTCCACCCAGTCGCCATTGTTTTTGTCATTGCCGCACGAGGCAAAAAGCAGCAGACCCATCGCCGCCAAAGCGGCAAAAATAGCCTTTGTCTGTTTCATAATCTGATTGTTATTTTGGGATATCATACACTATCGTTTATTCAGACAGCCTTTTCTCTATGTCCGCAATCATCTTCTTGGCAGGTTCCAGACGCATGATAACTTCCTCCTCCGTGACGTCGTAGAAGCAGTTGTAGTCGCTCTCCTCGCGAAGGGTCTCCAAATCGCGGAACAGTTTTCCATACTCCGAAGGGAGCTTCTGTGTATGAATGTAATGTTGACTGAATACCACATTGGCACCTTTGTGCGACTTCACTTTATGCCCATCACGAATAAGCAGCGAACACACTGCATGAAAGACAGCATAATACATTCTACTCGCAGCACCAGCCCACCGCTCCAGTTTTACCAAATCAACACACTCGTCCATACAAGCCCAGGCCTTCTCCATCTGTAGCTTGACCATCGTTTCTCTGTCAAGAACCTTCAATGTCATATCAAAACTTTTTTGTCTTCTTCAACTGTGGACTGAAATGGGGCGAACCGCCATCTATTCCAGTCTTTTCGTGTGTATAAATGTGCATTTATCGCTTCGCCGAACCCCGTTCCCCAATAGAAAAGCGGATAACCGTACTTCTCATTGTCGTCAAAGTCCAGCTTCTCTTTGTCAAGCAATATGAGCAGATCATAGTCGCTGTCAGGCCGGGCGTCGCCGCGGGCACGTGAGCCGTAGAGCCACAGCGAACTGCCTTCGGGCAGTATCTTCCTGCCCAGTTCGGTAATTCCCTTTATCACATCTTCCTGCTTCATGGTGAATCGTTTTTTTTACGATAAATGTATTAACCGACACTTCCTTCCAGAGAGATTGACAATAGCTTCTGTGCCTCGACGGCGAACTCCATGGGGAGTTTCTTCAGCACGTCTTTGGCGTAGCCGTTGACGATGAGGCCCACGGCGCTCTCGGCGCTGATGCCGCGCTGCTGGCAGTAGAAGAGTTGGTCCTCGCTGATTTTGCTGGTGGTGGCCTCGTGTTCGAGGATGGCGGAGCGGTTGTCGGCCTTGATGTAGGGCCAGGTGTGGGCGCCGCACTGGTCGCCCAGCAGGAGGCTGTCGCATTGCGAGTAGTTGCGTGCATTGTCGGCCCCCTTGCCTATCTGCACCAGTCCGCGGTAACTGTTGTGGCTCTTGCCGGCGCTGATGCCTTTGGACATGATGGTGCTATGGGTGTTCTTGCCGACGTGTATCATTTTGGTGCCGGTGTCGGCCTGCTGGTAGTTGTTGGTGACGGCCACGCTGTAGAATTCCGCCGTGCTGTCGTCGCCCTGCAGGATGCAGCTGGGATATTTCCACGTCACGGCGCTGCCGGTTTCCACCTGGGTCCAGCTCAGTTTCGAGTGCGACCCCTTGCAGATGCCGCGTTTGGTGACGAAGTTGTAGATGCCGCCTTTGCCGTTCTTGTCGCCTGGGTACCAGTTCTGCACGGTGGAGTATTTCACCTCGGCGTCCTTCATCACCACTATCTCCACGATGGCGGCATGCAGCTGGTTCTCGTCGCGTTGCGGGGCGGTGCAGCCTTCCATGTAGGAGACGTAGGCGCCTTCGTCGGCCACGATGAGCGTGCGCTCGAACTGGCCTGTACCTTTGGCGTTGATACGGAAGTAGGAGGAGAGTTCCATCGGGCAGCGCACCCCTTTGGGGATGTAGCAGAAGGAGCCGTCGGAGAAGACGGCGCTGTTGAGGGCGGCGAAGAAGTTGTCGGTGCTGGGCACCACGCTTCCCAGGTACTTGCGCACGAGGTCCGGATGTTTCTGCACCGCCTCGCTGATGGGCATGAAGACGATGCCCTTCTCCTCCAGCGCCTTCTGGCTGGTGGTCTTCACGCTGACGGAGTCCATGATGGCGTCGTAGGCCACGCCGGCCAGCGCCTCGCGTTCGCGGAGCGGTATGCCGAGTTTGTCGAAGGTGGCCAGCAGTTCGGGGTCCACCTCGTCCATGCTTTTCTTCTTTTCCTGCTTGGGTGCGGCGAAGTAGATGATGTCCTGGTAGTTGGGCGATTCGTATTCCAGGTGGGCCCAGTCAGGCTCCTTCATCTTCTGCCAGCGGCGGAATGCCTCCAGCCGGAACTCCAGCAGCCATTCCGGCTCGTTCTTTTTCTGCGATATGAGGCGCACCACCTCTTCGTCGAGGCCCTTGCGGATGGTGTCCGTGGCGATGTCGGTGGTGAAGCCGAACTCGTAATCCTTGTTGGTAACTTCTTGGATGATATCTTTTTCGTTCTCTTCCATCATGATGTATGCACGATAATTTGCAATGCAAAGGTACAAAAAAAGTCCGACACGTTGTCAGTTTTTTTCATTTTCTGCGGGGAAAGAGGCGGGGGATGTAGGCGGCGAGGCCCGAGCGGCGGAGGGAGTCGATGATGTCGCGCTGCGCCTCGGGCTTGTAGAAGAAGAAGAGGCGGCGCTGGTCGGCCTTGTCGGCAGGGGCGGTGGCGACGTAGACGGGGCGCATGGTGGCGGGGTCGATGCCGGTGTGGTACATCTCGGTGGCGAGGGTCATGGGCGTGGGGGTGAAGTCCTGGATCTGCTCCAGCCGGTAGCCCATCTTCTTCATCTCGACGGCCAGGTCGGCCATGTCCTGCAGGCGGCAGCCGGGGTGGCTGCTGATGAAGTAGGGGATGAGCTGGTAGCGCAGCCCTGCCTGGCGGCAGATGTCGTCGAAGCGCCGCTTGGTCTCCTTGAAGAGCGAGAAGGGGGGCTTGCGCATGAGGGCAAGGACGTGGTCCGATGTGTGCTCGGGAGCCACCTTGAGGCGGCCGCTGGTGTGGCGTGTCACCACCTGGCGGAAGTATTCCCAGCCGCCGTTGGCGTCGGTGAAGAGGTCGCACCGGATGCCGCTGCCCACGTAGAGGTGCTTCACCTTGGGGTGCGAAGCCACCTTGCGCAGCAGGGCGGTCATGGGGCGGTGGTCGCTGTCGAGGTTGTTGCAGAGCGAGGGCATGGAGCAGCTGTAGCGCGCGCATTTCTTGCAGAGTTCCTGGTTCCTGCCCTTCATGCGCCACATGTTGGCCGAGGGGCCGCCGAGGTCGGTCAGCACGCCGTGGAAGTCCGCGTCCTGCGTGATGAGTTCCACCTCGCGGAGGATGGAGGCCTCGCTGCGCGAGGCTATCTGCTTGCCCTGGTGGGCGCTGATGGTGCAGAACGAGCAGCCGCCGAAGCAGCCGCGGTGGGTGTTCACGCTCCAGCGTATCATCTCGAAGGCCGGTATCGCGCCGCGTTTCTTGTACTTGGGGTGCGGCAGGCGGAGGTAGGGCAGGTCGAACGAGGCGTCTATCTCCCCGGTGCTCATCGGGGGCTCCGGCGGGTTGACCACCACCAGGCCGTCGCCGTGCCGCTGCACCAGCGTCGCCGCCTCCACCTTGTTGCTCTCGCGCTCGATGATGTGGTAGTTCTCCGCCTCGCAGCGCTTGCTTTTGAGGCAGGCTTCGTAGGGGTGGAGCTCGATGAGGCGGGGATTCGTCGGATTATTCGGATTGTTCTGATTAATCGGAGTACTCTGATTATTCGGATTACCCCTCCCCACCCTCTCATAGTAGGCCACCTGCGGCAGGCGCCGGCAGGCATCCACCCCCAGCCCTTGGTCCAGCAGGCGGGCGATCTTCACCACCGTGCGCTCGCCCATGCCGTAGTTCATCAGGTCGGCAGGCGTGTCGGCGAGTATGGAGGGGAAGAGGCGGTCGTCCCAATAGTCGTAGTGCGCCAGGCGGCGCATGGAGGCTTCGATGCCGCCGAGGACGACGGGCACGTCGGGGTAGAGCCGCTTGAGGATGCGCGTGTAGACGTAGGCTGCCCTGTCCGGCCGGAAGCCGGCCTGGCCGCCGGGCGTGTAGGCGTCGTCGCTGCGCAGGCGGCGCGCGGCGGTGTAGTGGTTCACCATGCTGTCCATCGCCCCGCCGGTGACGCCGAAGAAGAGGCGCGGGGGGCCGAACTTGCGGAAGTCGCGCAGGTCGTCCCTCCAGTTCGGCTGCGGGATGAGGGCCACGCGGTAGCCCGCCGCCTCCAGCGTCCGCCCGATGACGGCGGCCCCGAACGAGGGATGGTCCACGTAGGCATCGCCCGTCACCAGCACCACGTCCACCCTCCCCCACCCCAGACGCTTCACCTCCTCCAACGTTATCGGCAAAAAATGCGGCATTCCAGTTCCTTTATCGTCTTCAATCCGTCCCCCGGCGTCCGCGGCACAAGCGGCACAGGGCGACGCCTACCGGCGGCGGCGCGGGGGATTATCCGGCGGCAAAGATACGACTTTCCTCGGACATGGCCAAGTGTTATTTTTCAACAGTGCGGGTCGAGGGGGCGGTAGAGGGTGTCGGAGGTGCGGCCCTGGGAGGAGCGGAGGAAGGCGTAGAGGTGGAGCGTACACGAGGCCCAGCCCTCGGGCAGCGAGAGGGTGAGGGCACCGGCGCCGCGTGGGACGGGGGGCGCCAGCTGACCGGCGCCGGCGGCGGGGCAGAGGACGAAGAGGTGGAACTCGTCGGCGGCACGGCCGCGAGTGGCGCGGCTGTCGAAGGCTACGGCGAGGGTGCCGCCCTCGATGTGCGCCGAGACGAGGTCCACCGGTGGCACCGGCCCATGGCTGACCACGAGGCTCGCGTAGTCCACCTGCCCGTCGGCAAGGACGCAGTCCTTGTTGAGGTGCTTGAAGAGGGCGTAGGTGCTGTTCTTCTCGCGCACGGCGAGGGCGTGGAGCCCTATGAGATGCGCCTCCTTCATGCAGGACGAAAGCCTGGAGACGGTGGCAAAGGCGAGGCGGTGGGCCTGCTGGGCCTCGGTGCGGGGATTGTGGACATGCTGCGGCATGGAGCGCTCGCAGGGGCGTCCGTGCCAGGTGTAGTGGATTTTGTCGCCGAGCTTGCCGCTCAGCGTGCTGCCTGTTTTTCGTGCCATGGTGGTTGTGTTTGCGGAACCGCCCCGCAGCATCGACGGACTGTTCCCGGACCATACACGGAGCTATCACGGAGTATTCTCGGAGCAATCATGGAGTTGGTATAGACTTGGTATAGGGTTGGTATGGGGTTGGTGCGGGATGGCGTGGGTCAATAATGCTGTCGGAACCGGTTTATTATGGGAAACGGCGCGGGGGATGTTTTATTGTGCCGCGGACTGTCTTTTTTCTAAAAACAGGAAGCCGGCGCGCCTGAGGGCGTGCCGGCCTTGGGGGATTGCGTCCTGTGTGCGGTGGTGTCAGCCTTGGATGGCCTTGATGCCGGGGAGGACCTTGCCCTCGAGGTACTCTAACATGGCGCCGCCGCCGGTGGAGACGTAGGACATCTGGTCGGCCAGGTGCATCTGCTTCACGGCGGCCACCGAGTCGCCACCGCCCACGGCGGCGAAGCAGCCCTGCTTGCAGGCGTCGGCCACGCTCTGGGCAATGTCGCGCGTGCCCTTGGCGAAGGTGTCCAGTTCAAAGACACCGGCGGGGCCGTTCCAGAGGATGGTCTTGCTCTGCATGATAATGTCGCGGATGGCCTTGCAGCTCTCGGGGCCGCAGTCCATGCTCTCCCACCCGTCCGGCACCTCGCCGCTGGGGACGATCTGCGTGTTGGCATCGTTGCCGAACTTGTCGCCGATGACGCTGTCGACCGGCAGATAGTAGCGCACGCCCTTCTCGTCCATGCGGCGCATGAGCTCGCGGGCGAGGTCCAGTTTGTCGTCCTCGCAGATGGAGTTGCCGATGCGGCCGCCGAGGGCCTTGGTGAAGGTGTAGCGCATGCCGCCGATGATAATCATGTTGTCCACCTTGTCCAGCAGGTTCTCCAGGATGCCGATCTTGCTGCTCACCTTGCTGCCGCCGATGATGGCAGTGAAGGGGCGCGGGGCGCCGTGCATGAGTTTCTCGAGGTTGCGCACCTCGTTCTCCATGAGGAAGCCGAAGTATTTGGCCTCGGGGAAGAAGCGTGCTATGACAGCGGTGGAGGCGTGCTCGCGGTGGGCGGTGCCGAAGGCGTCGTTGATGTAGCAGTCGCCCAGGGCCGCCAACTGGCGTGCGAGGTCATCGCCACCCTTGGTCTCCTCGGGGTAGAAGCGGATGTTCTCCAGCAGCATCACCTCGCCGCCCTTCAGTTCCTTGGCCATGGCCTCGGGCTTGCCGCTCCCGAGCAGTTCCTGCGTGAACTTCACGGGGCGTTTCACGAGGGTTTCGAGGTACTTGGCCACAGGCTCGAGGGTGAGTTCAGGCTCGAAACCGCCCTTCTTGGGGCGGCCGAAGTGGGCCATGATGATGACGGCGGCACCGTCCTTGAGCAGTTTCTCGATGGTGGGCATCGATTCGCGCATGCGGGTGTCGTCGGTGATTTCCTTCCTATCGTTCATCGGGACGTTGAAGTCCACACGGAGCAGCACCTTGCGGCCTGCAAAGTTGATATCCTTGATTGAGGTCATTGTATTGTATTTTAGATGTTTCTATTCTGCGGGATGAGGCTCGGCGTGGTGGGGTTCGGCCACAGCCATGCCGATGTAGAGGGCGGTGAGCATGGTGAAGACGAAGGCCTGGATGTAGACCACCAGGCACTCCAGCAGCGAGATGAACACGCTCAGGAAGATACTCACCACCGAGGCGGCACCGCCCACGGCCACGCCGCCGATGTTGCTCAATATGAAGATCAGCGCAACGAAGGAGAGTATCATGATGTGTCCGGCCGTCATATTGGCGAAGAGTCGTATCATGAGCACTATGGGCTTGGTAAAGACACCGATGACCTCCACCAAGGGCATAAGGGGGAACACCTTGAGCCACGCCGGTACGCCCGGGGTGTTGAATATGTCCGTCCAGTAATGGCGGTTGCCGCTGATGTTGGTTATCAGGAAGGTAATGAGGGCAAGGATGCCGGTGACTGCCAGGTTGCCCGTGATGTTGGCCCCCGCCGGGAAGAAGGGAATGAGGCCCAGAATGTTGCAGAAGAATATAAAAAAGAAGAGGGTGAGGAGGTAAGGGAGGTAGCGACGGTAGTGGGCTTCGCCAACCATGGGCCGTGCGATGCTGTCGCGCACAAAGACCACCAGCATCTCCACCAGGCCCTGCAGCACCCCCTGGGGCGCCTGGTCGGGGCGGCGCTGGTAGGCACGCTTGGCGGCAAAGACGATGACGATGAGGAGGATGACCGCAATGACTATGGCGGCGGATGTCTTTGTGAGGCTCAGGTCGATGGGGGCCTTGCCGTCGATTACGTTGCCCTCCTCGTCGACGCACACGATGACCTCGCGCTCGGAGCCGCCGCCGGTGAGGCGATAGCCCTTGTAGTCGGCGTGGCCGTGGTGGAACTTGCTGGACATAAAGACGTCCACATTGCCGTCGTTGATGAGGATGACGGGCAGGGGGATGGCCACAGCATGTTCGGCACCGTCGCTGGATCTGTAGTCCAGTATGTGCCAGGAATGGGCGTCGGTGACGTGTCCGATAATCATTGAGCCGGCGTCGAACCCGTCGTCGGCGCGCGCGGCCAGCGGCAAAGCCAGGAAGAAGGCGGCCATGGCCAGAGCAAGCATTCGTTTCATTGTGTCTATTCTTTGTGTTTCACAACGGTGGTGTTGTCAAAGATATCTATCTGGAGGGTGTCGAAAAGGCCGAGTTGCTTCTTGTCCACGCGGCCCTGCACGGCGGCCGCATTCTCGCGGAGCGACTGGCGGACCAGGCGGTGCAGGGCGGTGGGGCGGTCGATGGCGTTGCTGTCGGCATAGGCCGTCAAGCGG
This sequence comes from Bacteroidales bacterium, assembly GCA_017940465.1. Lineage (GTDB taxonomy): Bacteria > Bacteroidota > Bacteroidia > Bacteroidales > P3 > Colimorpha. The sequence continues at coordinate 23,746 of JAGAYN010000012.1, forward strand.
CGCATCTCGCACTCGGAGAGGGTGACGGTATAGCGCTTGGGTTTGTGGCTTTTCGACATCGCAGAAGGTGCGTTCTGTTTAGTTGTAGATGAGGTTGCTGTAGGGCGTCATCAGGGCCTCCACCTCCTTGACCAACGGCTCGCTCTGCAGCACGTCGCGGGCCTGGTCGCGCAGGAGGGCGAGGACCTGCAGGTCGTGGCGCATTTGCAAACGCACGCCAGCAGCCTTCTCGCCACGGAAGCGGGAGAGGTAGTTGAGCTCCTGCCGGTAGCGGTTGAAGACACTCTGCCACTGGCTCGTGGCGCGCTCGCGTCCGTAGACGTCGTTGTAGAGGCTTATGACATCGATGTAGTTGTCGCCCGACAGGGGGAGGTAGGCATAGTAGAAGTCGACAGGGAAGTTGGCCTCGGGGAAATTCTTGTCGAAGAGGTCCAGCAGGCGGCGGGCCTTGTCGTTGTTGCCCTTGCGGCTCTCGTCGCTGGCGAGCACCAGAAGCGTCTGGTGCAGAACGGGGACGAACTGCTGGCGGCTGACGGGATCGATGTATATGGCGCGGTCGAGGTTGCCCCACCGGAGCGGCTGGCCGTCGACGCCATTTAGGAAGTAGTCGGCCGAGTTGTCGGTAAAGCGCTGCGTCTTCTCGTAGGGGATGAACTTGTAGTTCATGCCGTCCTGGATGGTGTGCCTGTAGATGGGTGGGAAAATTTCGGGGATGCGCGACGAGCCGGGATTCATGATGTTGAGGTCGCGCATGAACTTGTTGGTACCGATGATGTCCAGGAGCATGAGTTCATGACGGTAGAGGACCTGCTTCTTGATTTCCCAACGTATCACGGGATTGACGCGGTCGGCCATGTCGGCCGGTATGACTCCCTTGGCGACGAGGGCGGGGATGTCCAGCGTGATCTTGAATCGCTTGGTGGGCAGCACGATGATCTTCTCGCCGCTGCGCTGGTCCTGCATGGTAAAGCGGTCGGGGTTGTCGCGCATCAAGGCGAGAATGGTATCCACTTCCAGGTACTCTTCCGAACGGTCCATGATGTAGGTGCGGTCGTTGCCAAGGCTGTAGAAGTCCTTGGTGAGCGTGAACGGCAGCGGGTCGCTGTCGTAGAGCTTGTTGAACAACTGCTCGACATACCACGACATGCCGGAGAGGGTGTAGTTGAGAATGCGCACATCTGTGCGGGTACCCTCCACCTCCTGCACGTACCAGAGGGGGAATGTATCGTTGTCGCCGAAGGTGATGAGGATGCCGTTCTTGCCGATGTTCTTGAGGTAGTTCTCGGCAAAGTCGCGGGCAGCGGTCTTCTCCGAGCGGTCATGGTCGTCCCAGTTCTGGGCGGCCATCAGGCAGGGGACACCGGCCATGCAAAGCACGAAGACCACCGGCAGCACCAAACGGCCCATCTTCTCCCGGTTGTTCTTGAAGAGGAGGGTGAGCCATTCGGTCAAAGCCATCACTCCCAATCCAATCCATATCGCGAAGAAGCTGAAGGAACCCACAAAGGCATAGTCGCGTTCACGCGGCTGACGCGGCGGCATGTTCAGGTAGATGGCGATGGCCAGTCCGGTCATGAAGAACATGATGAACACGATGAAGGCATCCTTCGGGTGGCGACGTATGTGATACACCAGACCGATAATGCCGAGGATGAGGGGCAGCAGGTAATAGACGTTGCGACTCTTGTCGTTGGCCATGTGGTCGGGCATCTGGTCCTGTGGGCCGAGACGCGCCTCGTCGAGGAACTTGATACCGCTGATCCAGTTGCCTCGCATATAGTCGCGTGTGCCGTCATCGTTGAAATAATGTCCTTGGTCGTCGTTCTGACGGCCGGCGAAGTTCCACATGAAGTAGCGCCAGTACATCCACCCCATCTGGTAACGGTGGAAGAATGTCATGTTCTGGCCCATGGTGGGCTTCTGACCGGCATAGGTCTTGCCGGCCCAGAACTCGTAGTAGCGGGGGTGCTGGCGGTCGGTATCGCTGCTCCACATACGCGGGAAGAAGCCGGTATGCTCCTGCTTGTAGATGTATTTCTGCGCGTAGGCGGCAGGGATGTAGCGGTCGCGCCCCTTCTCATCGGTGCCGCGGACATACTTGGTATAGCCCTGTTTCGCGTCAATGGGCAGGCCGGCAGTGTAGAACTGGCCGGTGAGCAACGGGGTGTCCCCATACTGCTCGCGGCCCAGATAGGCACGCATCGACACGGCATCCTTCGGGGCGTTTTCGTTGAGCGGCGTGTTGGTGTTGGCGCGGATGACGAGGACGAAGAAGGTGCTGTATCCGATAACGAGCATGGCGAAGCTGAGCACGGCGGCGTTGATCACGGGGTGACCCTTCTTCTGCGTGTACCACAGCCCCCACACCACCAAGGCGGCCAGCAGGGTGAAGAAGAAGATGGTGCCGCTGTTGAACGGCAGATGAAAGGTGTTCACGAAGAGCACGTCCACGGCCGAGTCTACATTCACGATGCCAGGGATGATGCCCCACAGGATGATGCCGAGGGTAAGCACCGAGAGCAGTCCCGTAATAATGAAGCCTTTCACCGTGGTCTTCTCCCATTTTTTGAAGTATACCACGTAGAATATGGCAGGCACGGTCAGGAGGTTCAGCAGGTGGACGCCGATGGCCACACCCACCAGCAGCGAGATAAGGATGAGCCACCGCAGCGAGTGCGGGTCGTCGCTCTGCTCTTCCCACTTCAGGATGGCCCAGAACACCAGGGCGGTGAAGAACGACGACATGGCGTACACCTCACCCTCCACGGCCGAGAACCAGAATGTGTCGCTGAACGTATAGGCCAGCGACCCCACGATGCCGGCCGCAAACACGGCCCACGTGCGCCAGTCCTTCAGGCTGGGATTCTTCGGATCGGGCAGCAGGTGCTTGCCAAGCATGGTGATGGCCCAGAAGAGGAAGAGTATGGTCATGCCGCTGCACACGGCCGACATCACATTCACCGCATGGGCTGCCGTCTCGGGACTGCTGAACATCGAGAACAGGCGTCCGATGAGTTGGAACGTGGGTGCTCCCGGGGGGTGACCCACCTGGAGCTTATAGGCCGTGGCTATGTACTCGCCACAGTCCCACCACGAGGCGGTGGCCTCGGCGGTCATGATGTACACCGTGCAGGCTATCAGTCCGATTAGCCATCCGATGATGTTGTTTGCGAGATGGTATTGCTTCATATCAGTTGAATAGTTGTTTATTGTTGTCTCTGTTGTATTTATCCGGAATCAGTCGCGCAGTATAGGCATCGTCATGCAGCGCGCGCCGCCACCGGCCCGGGGCAGCTCGCAGCCTGGGAAGGCAGCCACGAACTTGTCGTAGCCCTGCATGTCCACGCGTCCCTCCACGATATCCTCGGCATTGAGGATGGCGAAGCCGGCCTTGTCGAGGGCGTCGATGGTATGCGTGTTGCGGCGGTAGCCCATCACCTTGCCGTCGCCCAGGGCGAAGAAGTTGGCCCCGCTGTGCCACTGCTCGCGCAGCTGGTGCCACGGGTCGGAACCTCCTCCTATCACAGGCTCTATCTCCCAGCCCTGCGCCTCGAGGCCCTTGATGATGTTGGGGTATTGCTTGTAGCTGATCCTGCCCCCCTCGATGGTGATGAGGGTGGTGTCCTTGCCGGCGAAGAGGCCCGTCTTGCGGAGCATCGGCTCGAACACCATGCACTGGTGCCGGCCCAGGAAGGTGAACACCATGTCCAGATGGATGAAGCTCTCCGGGCTCTGCGGCAGTTCCTGCACCAGTATGCTGAACCTCTCGCGTTCCCCGGCGAAGGTCTGGGCCAGGTACTTGATGCCCTTGGTATTGGTTCGGATGCCCTGTCCGATGCAGAGCATATCCGGCGAGGCAATCTGCACGTCGCCCCCTTCGGTCCTTGCGTCGCGGTTCCACTCCATGGCGTTCAGCGTCCCCACCTTGAAGAAGTGGCGGAAGATGGCCTCATAGATGAGGGTCTCGCGCTCGCGCACCTCGAAACTCATCGAGTTCACCAGCACACGGTTGTAGACCGTCGACGAGGCGTCACGCGTGAAGAAGAGGTTGTAGAGCGGTTTCAGCAGGTAGCGTTCCTCGCTGATGCAGTCCCAGTCGGGCTTTTCGTACCCTTCGACGAGCACTTTGGCCAACTCCTCGCTGGGCAAGGTCATCAGCTGCCCGGCCAGGCTCTCGTCGCAGTTGTCCATGTCGCAACTCTCCTCCACCAGGTGGCGGCGCACCTCGGCGTCGTCCAGCAGCGCGGTGAGGATATCCTGCACGTAGTAGACCTGGGTCCACTTCTCCAGCACTCCGCTGAAGTAGTGGTACTCTGTATCCACAATCGGCTTGTTCAATATGTCGCTATAGAGGGCGTGGGCAGCGTTGAGGGGGGTCATGCGCTCGATTTCGACACCCGGCCTATGCAGCAGCACTGCGCGCAACCGGCCTGTCTCCGAGGCCACATTCACCTCGCACGGGAGCATCTTTCGTTCTGTCATTACAGTTCTTATTCATTAATACACAATACGTTCGCCAATCCTTGACGAATGTCGTGGAAGTGCAAATATACACATTTTTCCCCAACTGCCAAAGGCAATGTTGCACTTTTTTTCCACACCGCAAGGCGCCGTCGGTTGAAAACCGTTGCAAACCGATGGTATACAGCCACTTGAGACCGAACCTCCGACTCGCAGCCGCTCCCCGCCCGCCGGCGACCCTATAGGTATCCTCCAGGTATCCCCTATGTATTTACTTCGACTGAGAACCGATATGACCCCTTATGAGCCATTGGGCAAAAATAGGGGCCACGCGGCACCCTATGCCATGTTGTGGAACACGTTCACCACGTCGTCGTCGTTCTCCAGTCGCTCCAGCAGCCCGTTGACATCCTCCTGCTCCTCGGGCGAGAGTTCGCGCAGGGTGAGCGGGATGCGCTCGAACTTGAAACTTTTAATTTCCAACCCCTTGTCTTCCAGGAATTTGGAAATAGGCCCATAGTTCTTGAAGTCGGCCGAGACGACGATTTCGTCCTCGTCGCGGAACACCTCGTCAATGTCGCAGTCGATGAGTTCCAGCTCCAACTCGTCCATGTCGATGCTCTCCTGCCAGGCCACGGTGAAGGTGCACTTGCGCTCGAAGAGGAAATCGTTCATGCCCATCGTGCCCAGTTCGCCCTTGCCGCGGACGAAGGCGGCGCGGATGTTGGCCACGGTGCGCGTGGGGTTGTCGGTGGCGGTCTCCACCACGACAGCTACGCCGTGCGGACCCTTGCCGTCGTAGACCACCTCCTTGTAGTCCGACGTGTCCTTCGACGTGGCCCGCTTGATGGCGCGTTCCACGTTCTCCTTGGGCATCGACTCGCTCTTGGCGGTCTGCATCAAAAGGCGCAGCCTCAGGTTGGCCGAGGGGTCCGGTCCGCCGGCCTTGACGGCGATCTCGATCTCCTTCCCGATGCGGGTGAAGGTGCGGGCCATGTTGCCCCAACGTTTCAGTTTGCGTGCTTTGCGGTATTCAAATGCGCGACCCATAATGTGTAGTGTATTAATTGTTATTGTTTAATGTTTCCTTGAGATATTCTGTACAAGCCTCGAAAGTTGCGAAAGTGTGGCTTTCCGGCACCAAGTCGGGTATGACGTTCATCTTGCGGAGCATGTACATGGGCTGGGGCTGGATGATGGTCATCAGCACCTGCACCCCGCGGGCCTGCAGGTCCTTGATGGCCTCCTCCATGGCGTAGAGGCCGCTCTGGTCCATGAACGACACCAGACGCATCCTGATAATCACTATCTTCGCCTCCTCGGGCACCGTCTGCATCACCTCCTTGAACTTATTGATAGTGCCGAAGAATATCGGCCCGTTGAGGCGCTGGATGTAGATGCGGTGCGCCACCGTGTCGGGCATGCCGTGCTCGTCGTCCCAAGGGCTCTCCTTGTCGAATCCGGTCATTTCCTGGCTGCTGTAGCCGCCCTCCACCAGGTCCGACGCCCGTTTCATGAAGAGCACGCAGGCGATGACCATGCCGATGCCCACGGCCGTCAGCAGGTCCACAAAGACCGTCAGCAGGAACACCACCACCAGCACAAAGGCGTCGGCGCGCGGTATCTTGAGCAGGTCCCTGAAACCCTTGAAGTCGATGATGCCCCAGCCCACAGTGATAAGGATGCCGGCCAGGACGGACAGCGGCACATATTTCACCAGGCTTCCGAGGCCCAGCAGGATGGCCAGCAGGAGCACCGCGTGGGTCATGCCGGAGAGCTGCGTGCGGCCCCCGCTCTTCACATTCACCACCGTCCGCATCGTGGCACCGGCACCAGGCAGTCCACAGAAGAAGCCCGCCACGGCATTGCCTATCCCCTGCCCTATCAACTCGCGGTTGCTGTCGTGCTTGGTCTTGGTGATATTGTCGGCCACCACCGAGGTGAGCAGCGTGTCTATGGAGCCCAGCCCGGCCAGCGTCAGGCCTGGCACGATGGCCCCCATCAGCAGGCTGCCCCAATCCAGGCCTGCCAGCGACACCCCCTCCTTGGCGAAGAAGGGCATCGGCAGACCTGCCGGGATACGGCCTATGGTCAATGCCTCGGGCATGCTGCAGAAGAGCGACACGATGGTCATGACCACCAACGCCACCAGCGTGGCGGGCACCTTCCGGGTCACCTTGGGAATGAGGAGGATGATGGCCACGGTGCCGAGGCCGAGCAGGAGCGAGGTGAGCGAGATGCCGTCGGCCACGCGCTGGGGAAGCTGCGTCACCATGTCCACCACCAGCACGGGCGACTTCAGCCCCACCAGCGGATACAGCTGCTGAAGGATGATTATCACACCGATACCGCTCATGAAACCCGAAAGGACAGGATACGGAATATACCGCACATACTTGCCTATCTTGATGACGCCGAAGAGTATCTGGAACAGGCCGCAGAAGAGGCCCGCCAGGGCCATGGCGATGAGCACCGCCGAGAAACTCTGCTGCGCGGCCCACACGCCGGAGATGAGCGAGGCGGTGATGACGGTCATCGGCCCCGTAGGTCCCGATATCTGGCTGTGCGTGCCGCCGAAGAGCGCAGCGAAGAAGCCGAGGAGCGTGGCACCCACCAGGCCGGCGTAGGCACCCATGCTGGAGGCGTCGGGCGAGTCCACCCCGCCGAAAGCCTGTATGCCGAAGGCCAGCGCCAGCGGCAATGCGACGATGCCGGCGGTGATGCCGCCGAAGAGGTCGCCCTTGATGTTGTTGGTCTGTATCATCTCGTAGTTTTGTTTGGCTCTCCATCCGGCAGGGACCCTGTAGGTATCCCATAGGTATCCTGTAGGTATTTACTTCGACTGTGACCCCTTATGGACGGATATGAACCGTTTGTTTACTTCAGTTTTTCTATCTGTTTCGTTTTCAATTCCATAGATAATATGACACACTCACGGAGAGGATGCCCAGCCCCGCGCCACCCAGCACGTCGCTGAACCAGTGGCGGCTGTTGTACATGCGCATGACGCCCACCAGCGCGGCCATGCCGTAGCTCACATAGGCCACCCACGGGTGGCGCTTCCCATACTCGCGGCGCAGCACCTCGGCCCCGGCGACGGCGGCGAAGGTGTGTCCGCTGGGGAAACTGGTGTTGGCGCTTCCGTCGGGCCTCGGCACCTGGTAGAGCAGCTTGCCCGTCTCGATGGCGGCCAGCCCCACAAGGCATGCCGTGCCGGTCAGCAGGGCCACCTGGCCGGGGTTGTGTTCGCTCTCCAGGCCCGCCAGGTGCAGCACATAGGGCATGAGGGAGGGGACGAACTGGAGGTAGTCGTCGAAATGCAAAGGCTTGGCGTCGGCCAGCCCGAATTTGTCGTAAAGGCTGATTTCGTGGTCGTGAAACTCCGGCCGGATGGATATCAGGGTGCCGGCGGAATAGAGCGAGGCGCCCACCAGCGGCATCACACGCGGCCGCAGGCGGTGCGACACCGTGTCCCGCTGCGCCTGGAGCGTCAGCGGCAGCAGCATGGCCAGGATGGCAATCCAGCGTCTCATAGCACCAGCCTCCCCTCTTGATAGACCGGCACCACCGGGCAGGTGTCCGTGCGGAACGCGAAGGGGATGTCCTCCTCCACGCCGATGCGGCGCAGGCGGTGCACATGGGCGGCGTTCTGACAGTACTGGTAGGGGTCCGCCTTGGCCTTCTGCCAGAGGGTGAGGGCCATCGTGGCGGCGTCGCCTTTGAGGGTGGCCCCGAGCCGCTCGATGAGGGCTCCGGCGAAGAGGGTGTCCTCGGTGCAGAAGTCATTCTTCCACCCGCTGCAGAGCACCACCACATCCCGCTCCTCCCTGCACAGCCGCTCGGTCACGGCTGTGAGGTTGGCGAAAGCCCCCACGAGGGTGAGGTCGGCGTCGGCACCCTTCAGGATGGCCACGGTGCCGTTGGTGGTGCTGTAGGCCAGCCGTACCCCGTGCATGTCCTGCCGCAGGTAGGCGGTAGGAGAATTGCCGTACTCCGCGTCGCCCACACGCTCCCCGTTGCGCTCGGCAGCCAGCGCGAAGCCCAGGCTGCGGTAGCGCTGGAGGTCGTCCAGGCTGTCCAGCGGCACCACACACTCGCACCCCGCCTGGAAAGCGGCGCAGATGGAGGTCGTGGCGCGGAGGATGTCCACGGCCACGGTGGCGTGGCGGCTGACTATGGTTCGGTAGGGGTAAAGGGCCGGAGTGAGTGAAACCTCAATTCTCATTATTGGTCGGTTTTGCTGATCTGCACCGTTCCGTCGGCGTTGATTTTCAATGTGAAGTATTCCGGATGCGCCGGCTCGTACTGCTCGGTGGCGGTGGCACGCGCGCGGCGGCCCGAAGGGAGGTCCTTCAGGACATAGCGGTTCAGTATCTCCACCAGCCGGCACCGCTGCGCCGTCTCGAGGTCGCAGCCATAGCGGTCGGAAAAGGCTCGGTCCTCGGGCAACGGAAGCGGACTCGCCTTGAAGTCGAAGGGGAGCGTTTTGGTGGCGTGGGCATCGACATGGAGCATCTCGTGCCCCGTCTCCGTCGAACGCAGGGCGTATTCCACCTCCACCGACCAGCTGTTGGCCGTCTGCCGCCACTCCTTGAGGGTGATGAACAGCACGGCGTCGATGCCCAGCAGGGAGTGGTAGTCGCTGATGTCCTCATTGCGCAGCTGCTTGCCCGAGCGGTGCTCCGTGGCGGCGATCTGGGCCGACGCCAGGGGGCCGGGGACATAATAGCCGCGGTAGACCAGCGGGTCGGCGGCCGTGAGGTAGAGTTGCTGGGCGGCGGTGTTGAGCGACTGGTTGAAGAGCGAGTCCTCCGTCGTCCGCACCACACGCCGCATGCTCATGTCCGCCAGCGGCGCGATATAGATGGTGGCGGGCTGCTCGCGATAGAGGTCGTTGTAGTACGAAAGCCGCTTCTCACTCTTGCACGAAGCCGCTGCCAGCACAAGAAGCAGTATCCCGATATATGTCCGATACCTTCTCATGCTACCTCTTCTTGTCTTGTTTTCGTTGTTTCTCCTTTTCCTTCTTGGCTGCCTTGCGGGCCTTCTCCTGCTCCTTCTTGGCCTTCGCACGGTCGCTCTTGGCCTGCTCGCGGGCTTTCACCTTGGCCCGCTTGGCGGCGGCAATGGAGTCCTGCACCGCCTGTTTGCGCTGCGCCTCCTGGGCTTGTGCCTGCTCCAGGAGCTCGCGCTTCTGCGTGGCTGTGAGGCGGATGGGAAGCTGCACGGAATCGACGGGCGTCTGCATCTGCAGCCAGAGGGTGTCCGTGCTGTCAATGACGGGAGCCACATAGGGCAACGGCCGCAAGGCGGTGAGGGAATCGTAGGCCAGCGTTTCCACCCGGTCCAGATCGGCCTTGGGATTGGACGGGCGCAGCGTGTCGCCCAGCAGGTCGGGCATCAGGCGCTGCTTGATACGTTGCACCATGGCCCTGCTTTCCGGGAAGGCCGCCACCTCGGCATTGAGCATGCGGCAGGCCGCCTCCTTCTGCCCCATCAGCGCCAGCGCCACGCCATAGTCGGCGTACATGCCGGGGTGCAACGTGTCGGCCTTGACGGCCGACTGGATGCTCCGCGAGAGCTCCGCCGCCAGGGTGTGGAGGCTGCCATAGGTGTGCTGTGTCTGATAGGCAAGCAACTCGGCACGCGGCATGCCGGCATAACGCCCCGAACAGGCCGCCACAACAAGGAACGCCGCCGCCACGCACAAGCCTGCCGGCAACCCTGACCTCGTTCTCTTTCCGTTGTTTCCCATGGTCGTTTTTCTCTGTTCAAAAAATAGCGGTGCCTGTAAGCCGGGTTCTGTCGTGTCCTATCATTAATCTCGGGCCGCCGTCGCCGACGGTCTCTATCGACCTACCCCCCGACAGTGCAGGCGAGCCGGCCCGCTGCCCGTAGGCTTGTCGGTGTATTTGGTCTTTCAGCCCATGAGGCTTGCCATCGCGCCCGTCACCGGGACGTGTCGTGGGCTCTTACCCCGCGTTTTCACCCTTACCCCCGCATGGGGCGGAGGCGGTCTGTTTTCTGTGGCGCTTGCTGTAGCCATATCGTTACAATACAGCCCCTTCCCGTTAGGAAGCATGGTGGCTCGCGCTGCCCGGACTTTCCTCCCGACACAGGGTCGGGCGATAGGATAGCCGCCGCTATTTCGGGTGCAAAGATACGACTTTTTTTTGAATTGGATACTTTTTAGCCTCCACCGGCTGAAAATCAGCCTATCTCAGGAGGGTCACCGTCCCCTTGCGCTGCACGGCCCTCCCCTCGCTGTCGCGGAATTGGGCCACCCACACATAGGCCCCCTGCGGGAGCTGGGTGCCGTTCATGCTGCCGTCCCATCGGAAGTCGGCATCGGTGCTGGAGTAGACCTGGCGGCCGCCACGGTTGTAGATATAGACCTTGAAATCACTGACCGGAGAGGAATAGCTGAGGCCGAAGGTGCGGTTGCGCTCATCGTCGTCGGAGAGGCTGATGACATTGGGAGCCCACACCATGTCGGCCACCTCCATTTCCGGCTCTTCCGGCTGGGGTTCCTTGCTGGCGGCGACAGGGGTCGGGTCGGCCACCACCGGCTCTGCCTCCTGTGTTCCGGGCACCTCATGGCGCGGAATGACAGGCAGTTCCGAGACCGTTAGCGGCTGTGCCGCCGGGGCACTGCTGACTATCGGCTGGAGCTCGGCGGCCTGGCCGGAGGCCACCTCTTGCTGCACCGGACGCACGGCCGTGGGGGCCGGTACCGGAGCGGCGGCCACATCGGAGGGCGCCGCCGCGGGTTGCGCGGCGGTGCCGGTCGGCACCTCTGTGGAGACAACGGCCATATCGGCAGGGGCCTCCTGCTGCCGCGGAGCCACGGCGGGGATGTCGCGCTGCTGCACCAGCAGGGTCTTGGAGGCTTGTCCGTCGCGATGGGAAAGGGTGGCACGGACAGCCACCAGGGCCGCCACGGCTACCACCACCGTGGCCGCCACGCCCGCACGACGCATCAGGCGGCGACGGCGCAGGCGGCGCTGTATGTTTTCAAAAAGACCCTCGTCGGGTTGCTCTCGGTAGTCTTTCAGGTTCATTTCTTATCCTTGTGCTATTTGTTTCTGTTCAATATCTCTTTCAGGCGCGACTTGGCACGGCTCAGGTTGGCGCGGACGGTGTGTTCGCTGCATTGGAGGCGGGCTGCCACCTCGCTGTAGCTGTAGTCCTCCACCTCCACCAGGTTGAACACCGTGCGTTGCTGGGGCGGAAGCTGCTGCAGGGCGCCCACCACCTCTTCCAGGGCGAAGGGGTCGAGCGGCAGGCTCACGGGCGTGTCCGCCACCTCGTCCAGCGGCAGCGGGCTGCGGTGCCGCTTGCAATGGTTCACGCAGCGGTTCACCATCACCTTGTACACCCATGCCCCCACGCTCTCCGGCTTCTTGAGGCGCCCGATGTTTTCAAAGACCTTGATGAAGCCGTCCTGCAGGAGGTCCTGGGCGGTGTGCCTGTCGCGTGCATAGCGCATACAGACACCCAGGGCCATTGGAGAGAGTGCATCGTAGAGGGCCCGCTGGGCATGGGGGTCGCCACGGCGGCAACCTTCGACGAGTTGTGTGTAGTCAGGCTCCATGTTGTCTTATAGACACGCAGGGGGTGCGTTTGATGCACATTTAACTTTTTTTAACACTTACCTCCTGTACGGTGAGGATGCCGTCGCCGACGGTGAAGCGCACCTCATGGCCGCCGAAGGGGAAGCCGTAGGTGCGCGTGGGGTCGTTCTGGTAGTGCGGACGGGGGTCGAGGGCGAGGGTCTGGCGGAGCGCCTCGCGTTCGGCAGGCGGCAAGGCGGCGAGGTGTCCGCAGGGGTCCTCCACCATGAGGGTGGCCTGCGGGGCATCGGGGGCGAAGCCGCTGCGGGCCTCGGGGTGTGCGTCGGCGTAAGGGAGATAGGGCTTGATGTCGAGGATGGGGGTGCCGTCCACCAGGTCGGCGCCTTCCACCAGGAGCGTGGGGCCGAGGTCGGGCAGGATTTCAACGGCCAGCAGGCGCACCGCCGAGAGCCCTATGGGGTTGGGCCTGAAGGGGCTGCGCGAAGCGAAGACCCCTACCCTCCTGTTGCCGCCCAGGCGCGGCGGGCGCACCGTGGGGCTCCACCCGGACCGCTCGGCCCGGTGGAACTGCCACAGGAGCCACACATAGTCGAACTCCTCCAGTCCGCGCACGGCTTCCGCCACGCGATATTCCGGCTCGAAGACCACCCGGCAGCGGTAGCCCGCCAGACCCGCCTGGCGGGGCACTCCGAACTTGGTGGCGAATGGGCTCTCGATGTGGGCTATTTTTAACATAATTTTAACAAAAACAGGAGGCATCCGGCAGGTATCCTCTAAGTATCCCATAGGTATCCTCTAAGTATTTACTTCGACTGTGAACCGCTATGAACGCTTATGGACCACTGACCCGTTATGGACCGGCAGGCGGCGCGGCGGAGCCGAAAGGCGGAGGGGGGCTACTGCGGGCGGCGGCTCCAGAACTGCATGAAGTCTTCCTTGTTCTGCACGAGGAGGTTAGGGGTGTCGAGGCCGTAGGGGCAGTGCTCGACGCAATGGTTGCAGTGGAGGCAGCCGTCGATCTGCTCCATCTTGTGGAGCCACTCCTCGGTGAGGTAGACGCTGTGTGGCGCGCGGCGTAGGAAGAGGGACATGCGGTTGCAGTCCTGGATCTGGATGCCGGCGGGACAGGGCTGGCAGTAGGCGCATCCGCGGCAGAAGTTGCCCTGCAGTTCCTGTCGGTCGCGGTCGATGAGGGTCTGGAGGTCGGGCGTGAGCGAGGGGGGATTGTCCTGGAAGGCGAGCCATTCGGTGAGCTCCTCCTCCTTCTGTATGCCCCAGATGGGTGCCACGTGGGGATACTGCGCCAGGAAGGCGTAGGCGGCGGCGGCATGGGTGATGAGGCCGCCGGCGAGCCCCTTCATAGCGATGAAGCCCATGCCTGCCTGCCGGGTGCGCTCCACGATGGAGAGTTCTTCTTGCGTGGCCAGGTAGGAGAAGGGGTACTGGAGGGTCTCGTACAGGCCGCATTCGATAGCCTGGAGGGCCACGTTCTGGCGGTGGTTGGTGATACCGATATGGCGCACCTTGCCCTCCCGCTGCGCCTGGAGCATGGCCTCATAGAGGCCGGTGCCGTCGCCAGGGAGGGGGCAGAAAGCGGGGTTGTGGAACTGGTAGAGGTCCACATAGTCAGTGCGCAGCAAGCGCAGGCTGGTCTCCAGGTCGGCCCGGAAGGCGGCGGCGGTGGTGGCGCCGGTCTTGGTGCTGATCACCACGTCGGACCGGCGCCCCTCGAGGGCGACGCCCAGCTTGGCCTCGCTGTCGGTGTAGAAGCGGGCTGTGTCGAAATAGTACATGCCTCCGTCCAGCGCACGGCGTATCAGGCGGACGGCGTCGGCTTCCGGAATACGCTGGATGGGCAGCGCCCCGAATCCGTTTCGGGGAACGATGAGGCCCGTGCGGCCAAGGGTGATCTTCTCCAAACCTCTTTTAACTTAAGAATGAAAAATATAAATTAAAAAAAAATCTATAACCTATAACCCATAACCTATAACCTATCTAATGACGGTGATTCTGCGCGGCGTGTCGCTGCCCACCTGGACCAGGTAGACACCCGTGCCGGGAAGGACGGTCTGGAGGTGCGGGGCGACGGCGGCATGGCTGACCACCAGACGGCCCACGGCGTCGAACACACGCACGCTCCGACCCTCGGCACCCTCCACATGGAGGATGTTGGCCTCGGTGCGGATGCGCACTCCGTCCTGCTCCACGTCGTCGATGCCCACACTGGCGATGAAGTGCGCCTCGAGGGTGACGTCTTCAGTCAGCACGAAGGAGAAGGTCTCGTTGGCAATGTGGGCTGCCCAGGGGAGCGAGTTGCTGGTCCAGTAGCCGAAGGCGTAGCCGTCATGGGCCTGGGCCACCACGAAGACCGTGTCGCCAAAGTGGCCGCTGTTGGTAGTGGCACCGGCAATGGTGACCAGCACACGGCCCGTGTTGAGCGGATATGCCTGGGCGGTGACGGTGTAGCGCACATCCTCGGCCTCGGTGAAGGCCATGAGGGTGACGTCCTCCTCGGGAAGGAAGGTGTAGCAGGGGTCGGTGGAGAGAAGCGTGCCGTAGATGTCGTGCCAGCTGCGGAAGATGTAGCCCTGGTCCGGGAAGGCACAGACGGTGACGCTGTCGCCATAGCGGAAGGTGCCCGCGCCGAAGAGGGTGGCATGGCCGCCCTCGAGGGAGACGGTGTAGCGGTCCACATCGAAGAAGGCTATTAGGATAGTGTCGGAGGTGACGGTGACGGTGCGCAGGGCATCGGTGCTGCCGTCGCTCCAGCGGAGGAACCTGCCGTGCTGGGAGGGGGTGGCCTCGAGGGTGACCTCGGTGCCGGGGTAGACGGTGGTGGCGGAGCAGCTGACGGTGCCGAGGTCACTGTCGGCACTCACGGCGGCCACCACATACTGGTTCACCTCGGTGAAGAGGGCCACCAGATGGACGTTCTCCGTGAGGGTCAGCGTGCGGACGCTGTCGCTCACGCCGTCGCTCCAGGCCACGAAGCGGTAGCGGGCGGTGTCGGAGGTGCGGGCGGTGAGCGTGACGCTCTCGTTATAGCTGTAGACATTCTGCAGCGGATCCACCAGCACACTGCCCATGGCCGCATCGCTGGGCACGGCGGTGAGGAAGAGGTCGATGGAGAAGTTGGCGGTGAGGACGGTGTCCTGCGTGAGGGTGAAGGTGTAGTTCTCGCCAGCCACGCCGTTGCTCCAGCCCTCGAACGGACAGTTGGTATTGCCCACTGCCAGGAGGCTCACCTCGCTGCCATAGGGCAGGCTGAGGGGGATGCCGTTGGCGATGCCAGCCACATAGCCACGCTCGGGATGACTGACATTGACCTGGATGCTCACGCTGTCCTGCGCGAAGAGGGCCACGGCGATGAAGTCGGCCCCGTTGAGGGTGATGGTGCGCACAGTGTCGGTGGAGCCGTTGTCGCTCCATCGGAGGAAGTGGCAATGCGGTGCCGGACGGGCAATGACAGTGTGTGTGGTGCCGTTGTCCACGCTGTAGGCCGAGCCCAGGGCTTCACCCAGGGTGGGATCGCTGCTGACCACGGCCACAGAGTACTTGTCGGCCTCGTCGAAGATGGCCATCACACTGCGGTCCTCGGTCATGCTGACAGTACGCACGGGCGCGGTGGTGCCATCCTCCCAGGCCACGAAGCGGTAGAGGTTCGTGTCGTGATTGACATAGCTCACGTCCACCGTCTCGCCATAGCGGTAGAAACTCTTGGCAGGCGAAAGGGTGATATGGCCTTTGAGGTTGTCGTTGGTGGCAGTGTCGATACGGTAGTCGGCGCTGTCGAAGTAGGCGGTGAGGCCGGTGATGTCCTCGCTGACCACAATGATGCGCGGGTTGAGCGTGTCGCCATCGCTCCACGAGGCGAACTGCACCCCCTGGTTGGGCGTAGCCAGCAGGAGGAGGCGCGTGTCGTAGACATAGCGGCCATTGACGGCGGTGTTCACCGAACCATAGTCCGGATCGGCATCGACCAGCTGCACATTGAAACTATCGCGCACAAAGATGGCGGTGTAGGCGACATTGGTGTCCCACGTGATGACGCGGCTGGCGGTGATTACACCGTCGCTCCAGCGCAGGAAGTGGCAATGGGGGTTGGCGAAAGCCTCGAGGCGCGAAGCCTGCGACCCATAGGGACGCGTGTCGCTACCGGTAACATATCCGAACGAAGGCTCGTTGGGTGTGCCGGTGATGGTGTAGCGGCGCGGCGAGCAGTGGGCAATGTAGTTCTCGGTGCTGTCCACCACGATGGTACGTGGGTTGAAGGTGCTGCCGTCGCCCCAATGACTGAACTCATAGTGGGTGTTCGGCGTGGCGGAAATGACCACAGAGTCGCCATAGGGGTAAGTACCGCTGCCGGTGGTGGTGGCAAAGATGCCGCTGACCTGTATGTCGACATTGGTGGTGGCGAAACTGGCAGTGACGGTGGTGTCGCCGGTGATGTGCACGGTGAGCGTGGGCATCGAGGAGGGCTGGCCATTCCATCCCTCGAAGTACTGGCCCTCGAAGGCCACGGCAGTGAGCACAGCATCGGTGTTGTACTCATACATGCCGGCACCGGTGACATAGCCCTTGTTGCGGTCATTCACCTCCACGGACAGTCCGTAGCGTTCCGGAGCAAAAATGGCGGTAAGCGTAAGGCTCTCGGTCATGGTGATAATGCGGAGGTTGAGGGCCGAGTCGGCAGTGCCGTCGCTCCACTTCACAAAGCGGTAATGCGGTGCGGGAGTGGCCCGTATGATAGCCACCTCGCCGGGATAGTAACTGGTGCGGTCGGTGCTGACGGTGCCCCAGGCAGTGTTGCTGCTGCTGATGGTGAGGTTGTACTGGTCCTTCTCGCGATAGACAGCGGTGATGGTGAGCGAACTGTCCACCGAATAATCCAGCACGGCGCTGGTGTCGCCGCTATGACTCCAGCCCACGAACTCATAGCGCAGGCTGTCCAGCAGGCGTGTGACGGCATGGATGGGGTCGCCGAACTTGTAGTCGCCCTCAATGTCGCCGCCCACAATCTCACCCATGCCGGGCGTGGCGGTGACCAGGACATGGTAATTGGTCTTATAGAAGCAGGCTTTGAAGTAGGCATCCTCGAAGGCCTGGTAGGTATAGATGCGGCTGCGGCTGACGGTGTCGCCTGCGCTATTGACCCACGCCTTGAAGCTCCACCCGTCGAGGGTGTCGGCCGTGAGGGTGACGGTGCCGCTATAGTATATCTCGCCACTGACAGCTACGCTGCCATGCAGCGGGTCGTCCACTCCCGCCGTGATGCTGAGGGCCTCGGCCCCGAAGATGGCAGTGTAGGTCTTGTTGCCCGTCACAAGGGGACGGTAGGGGTTGTCCGTGCTGCCGTCGTCCCAACGGATGAAGAAGTAGTGGTCGTATGGGGTGGCTTCGAGGAAGGCATTGCTCCCGTAGCCGTAGACAGCCGTGCCGTCCACCGCACCCCACGTGCGCATATTGGCCACGGCGGAAATCTCCATCATGTCGGGCTGGAAGTAGGCGGTATAAGTGCGCGTGGAGCCATTGCTGCCCCAGGCGGTGATGATCTGGGTGGGAGCGGTGTTGCTGTTGCTCCAGTTGTGGAAGCTGTAATGGGTATTGGCCGTAGCCACCAGCCCCACAGTGTCGCCCACCGCCACACGCATGCTGGTAGGCCCTCCCTGCGTGCGGAGGTACACATTGCCACGCTCGGCATAGGAGGTGTTCACCACCACGGTGATGGAGTCACGCTCGAAGTTGGCGATAAGGTTCTTGTTGCCGTCGACATTGACGGTGAGGGGATTGGCATTGGAAAAGGCGCTGCCTCGCCACTGGACGAAACGCACATTGCGTTCCGGAGTGGCCACGAGGGTAACCTGCGAACCATACTCGTATATGCCCGTGCCATTGACACTGCCCAGCGTGGGCTCATTGACAGTGGCCGTCACCTGATACTTCTTGGGCGTAAGCACACCTGCAACCACCTGGCTCTCCGTACCGGCCACCACCTCGGCCACACGCACCATGCCGCTGGAAGAGACATTGGCGGGAGCGGGAACCCACTGGAAGTCGTAGTGGGTGGTATCGGTAAGGGATGCCATGACGGTAACAGTCTCGCCAGGATTGACAATGCCGCTGGCGGGCACGGTGACGATGGTACCCAGGCTGGGAATGCTCAAGGTACCCACGATGCGCACCTGCGTCTCATCACAGAAGTAGGCGGTGATCACAGCGTCACTCTCCACGGTATAGTTATAGGTGGCGGTGAGGGTACCGTCACTCCATCCGGCGAAGGTGTAGCCCGGCGCAGGGGTGGCCACAAGGGTCACCTGCGACCCATAGGCGTAGTCTCCTCCCGTAGTGTTCACCGACCCAAACGCCGCGTCATTGACATTCACAGTAAGCGTGTTGGTATCGGGAGCGAATTCGGCAGTGAAAGAGTTCTGCGTGATCTCGTTGGAATAGTTGAATGGGCGGGGATTGTCAGTACGTCCGTCGCTCCAACTCTTAAAATGGTAATGCGGATAGGCGTATGCCCGCTGGGTGCTCATGTCGCCAATGGTGCCATATTCAGGACCCACAACATAGCCCCAATCGGGTTGCCCGGAGGAAACCCTCACCAGACCAAGCGTAGCGGCATAGACCGTGTCGGCATCTGTGTAGGCACCCTCGCATAATTTGTCTATATAGAAAACATAATTGTAACCCGAAACGAGACCTTCAGCCTGGTAGTTCTGCGCATGGATGCCGGTAACAGTGGTCGTATCCGTCTGCCCAATCACAACATATCTTACACGATAGGTCTCGCCTTGATTCTGTAGCCCAGACCAGGTGAAGCGCACAGAACGGGCCTCCAGGTGAGAGGAGTCGATGGCAGCCTGTATCGGCATCTTGCAGGCGGGCGAAGGATCTACAGCCACGCTATAGAATGCCAGAAAGGTTTCTGCGCCCGATGTCGGTACAGCGCGGAATGCCAGACGGGCACCGTAAGGGATAGTCTCAAAATCTTCTTCAAGGTCTATGCGATGATAGGTCTCTTGCGAGATAGTGCCAAGGGGAACAAAGGAAGAGGCATCGTTGGGGTCGATGATATAGCCGTATTGGGCAGTGATGTCATTCCCCTTGACGCAGTTGAAGGACAGCACACTATTCTCGACACTTGTCGCCATGACTGGAAGCACGGCCACAGCGGGTTCACTGCCCCCTTTGGTCTGCATCATTAAATAACGGCCGTTCGAGACGTAGATTTTCGGATAGTCGGATTCCGTGGCACTGAGGTTAGGGAAAGCCCAGCACATAGGGAGATTGTTGGCGGGATGGTAGGTAGGATATGCGTCGCATGAGGTAAAGTCGTCGCTATAGGGAAGGTCCTGGGGAGTGCAGACGGTGGTGAAGCGGATGCTGGCGGGAGCAAATGAGGTGTCGCCGTCTCCGCAAATCGAACGCACGTATGCGTCGTAACGTTGCGTGGGCTGGAGGCCACGCAGGGTTACCGTCGTGTCGGCCGTGACAGTCGTCACGCCGGTTCCACGCACAAATCCCTCTTCGCCATATTCGATATGGTAGGCCACAGGGATGGATTCCTCCGGCTTGCTCCACTTCAATTCCACACTTGTGCGGGTCTCGAGGCCCGTAACGAGGTTCAGCGGAGGACGGCATCCCGCGTTCGGGGTGACCGTGATCTTGATATTGGCCAGCATGGCATTGCGCGTGTTGGCGGCGGCCGTGCCGGGATGCCCGGTGGCATCGTTCATCATCATGAAGACACCGGTCTTGCCCGACATATTGGTAAAGCCGTAGTTCATCGAGCTTGAGGCCGAAGCTCCGTCGCGGAGCACCGCTATGACGAGGTTCTCCATGCCGTTGTAGTCATACGGCGTGTCGAGCTCTATGGTGTGCCATCCTGCCGCCAGCGGCTGGGCCTCGTTGCCGGAGTAAACCTCCGTGAGGTCCGACATGGGCACCCAATCGCTTTTCGTGGAGGTCACATCCATGGTGGTGGTACCCATGTAGATGGTGATGTTCGGGGCCACAAAGGTGGCGGGAACGGCTTTGCTCTGGAACGCAATGGCGCTGATCACGCCTCCGGCAGGGAGGTCGAAGTTGCTGGCATTGTAAATGCTTTGGGTCCAGGCCTTGGCTTTCGAGTTGCCGAACGGCGTATTCGCATTGGCCGTCGCACCTGTGCCAATCGTAACCACTTCAGCACCCTGTGCAGCAGCCGGCATCGCATGGCCGGTCATCAGTAACAACACTCCAAGGCATGCGCCTTGGATCATGGTTTTGACAAACTTCAATGTCTGTTTCATATCGCGTATTTATTTATATTATAAATCATTACACCCACTCCCCACAGAATGGATGGAAGTGCAAAGGTACAAATATTTTCGCTACCTTGAACTATTTTTATATTAACAATACTTAAAAAGCCTCCCCGTCCACCCCCCCACCCTCCGGGCACCCTGTAGGTATCCTCCAGGTATCTACAAGGTATTTACTTCGACTGAGAACCGATATGGACCGTTATGAGCCACTTGTGCGCCTGGGGATGGTGTTGCGGAGGAGGCGCAGCTGGTTGCCGTCGCGCATGACGCCGTGCTCCAAGCGGCTGTAGGTGAAGGCTTTGCCGTGGCGGTCGACGAAGAGGCTGGCGGCAGTCACCCAGCGGCCCGTCGGCCCGTTTCCGGCGCGGCACAGCGCACCCGGCTCCTCCAGCAGGGCCGCCACCCAGCAGTGCAGCGCGTTCTGCCCTTTGAGCCACTTCACCGTGCGGCGCCGGCGGAAAAGGTCCTCGCCCGGGCGGTAGTAGCCCAGCCCCTGGCGGAGGTCGGCCTTCACGTCCGGACGCGCCTCGATGTAGCCCATCTCCACGAGGCGTTCCGCCATGTCCTCGATGGCGTCCATGAGGTGGCCCTCCGGTGGCCGCGCCGCCTCGAAACGCAGCTCGGCAAAGGCGGCGCCGTTCTCCCACACCTTGTTTTTGCGCACACCGCTATCACACCGACGCTCTCTGGGAGGCTTCAGGGAGAGCCGCCGCTGCTCGAAACGCCCGATGGCCTCGATGCGGTCCAGACAGGCCTGCCCGAAGGCCAGGTCGAAGTGGCGCTCGCTGCACTCGTAGAGGATGCGCTTCTGCTCCCCATAGTCGGCTCCCGAGGCTACCAGGGCCTTGTAGACAGCGGCCTCCAGCGCCTGCCCGTCGGCAGACGCTCCGGCCTCGACCGTGAGTCCGTAGTCCTTTTTCAGCCATTCACTCGGTTCCATCGCAGGGAAAGGAAGTCGCAAAAACGTATATAACGCCTGTATTCCAGACGGTTAGTTCTTCTTGGTTGGTTGGATTTCCTTTGCAAAAATAATCATTCCCAACCACTCCGCAAAGAAAAGATATCAACAAAATACCAACAACATTACACCATTATAACACCACCTCCCACACCGTTCCCACACACCGGAAAACGCCCTCTCCGCTTCGTTGCGGAAAGCGCTACTTTTGCCGACGAATTCGATGCGCAGCGAATCAGCAGACAGAAAAACAATCATCAAAAAATTGCAACAACCATGAAATTACACGAATTGCAGCGGCTTGCCAAAGCCCTCGACATCGACATCGAACAACCGTCGAACCTCATCTACATCTTCTACAGCACACCCGACGGACGGGTGAACACACTGACCGTGAGCATGAAACGCGCCAAGTTGCCCAACGGGCGCAACATGAGCGACGCCGACCTGGCCGCCCTCATGCAGGAGTATCCCGACGCCCGCGACGGCCGCATCATGGCCGTGGAACGCCCGCGCGGCAACCTGCACCGATGGGTGGACCGCGAGGACGTGAAGCAGATCCTCCACACCTCCACCTCTACCATCAAACGCTGGGAACGCCTCGGCCTGCTGCACCCCTCACGTATGGGCCGCAGGATATACTACGACGCCGGAGAGGTGGACCGCGTGCTGGAAAGCAACATCATCCAGGAGAACGGACGGCTGGACAAAACCGCCCTCGACCTGCACTGAGGGCGCCGATGCCCAAAGGGTCCATAGCGGACTTTATCGGTCCAGGTACGACTTTATCGGCTCGATTCCGGACACCTCGGCCAAAGGACCTTATATTGCAAATGTCGTCGCGACCGACACCGCCCCGACGCCCGACGGGGCCAAGGGCAAACCAACAACAATTCAAACCAAACAATTCATCAATCAAAAAAAAGAAAGGAAAAAAATCATGGGAAAAATCAATCAAGGTATCCTCGACGGATTCAACGGAAAAGTGGGCACAGTGGTAGGCTACTTCTGGAAAGGCAAGCCGGTGATGCGCGGCTACAAGCGCTTCATGCACGACAAGCACTCTGAGGCCCAGATGATCGTCCGCCTGCGGTTCGCCATCCTGAGCGAGCTCGCCTCGGCCTTCCGCCCGGCGGCACTGGTGGGCTTCAAAAGCCGCTCCAAGTCGCGCGGCAATACCGAGGTGAACAACTTCATGCAGCTCAACTGGGACGCCGTGCAGGCCTTCAACACCGCCGACGTCGCCATCGACTACGCCGCCCTCCAGCTCGCCTCCGGCAGCCTGCCGCCCGTCCAGTTCGGCTCCGCCAAGTTCGACACACCCCTGACGGTAGAGGCCTCCTTCGCCCCAGGGTCCGACCTGCCCGGCGCCAGCAACGACGACCACGTCTACCTCTTCGCCTACAACCCAGCCACCAAGATGGGCGTCATCGGCAAGGCGGCCACCCGCGCCGCAGGCAAGGCATCCGTCACCGTCCCCTCCACATGGTCCGGCGAGACCGTCCACGTATGGGGCCTCGTCTCCGGCGGCGCACCCGACACCATCGGCCGCAGCGCCGCCAGCACCTACCTCGGCGAGGGCGACATGGCCTGAAGCCCGCACCCTGCCCGAAAATCAAAGCCCCGGGATGCCATCCCGGGGCTTTGTTCTATTCATTTCTATTCCAATTGCGAGACTTGTACTATTCCACATTGTCCAACTCTTGATCGGTGCGGAGTGAGGCAAAGTTGATATTCATCCATTTCCCCTTCTGCAACACCACATCACTTCCATTGCGGCCTGCAGTATAGGTTACATCATCTCCAACATGGAATACAATTTGATTTATCCGGACAGAATTGCCCAACATCGGTATTACCATATATGCACGACCTTCTGCATTCACCTCGAAAGCGCGATAAGTATCACCCTCATCTCCAAGTATAATACTGGTCGTGTTGTCGTCCATAGGGACAATGGTACAATCTGCACCGACAATCCCATTGGTTTCACTCCCATCATAGTCTATGTCCACATATGCATTAGTCTCCCCGGCAAACTCCATGGGGAAAGCCATGCCAATCACAGCGCAGCAGGGATACATAATCATTTTATTGCTGGTGGTAGCCACTGCCAATGGTATCATGTCTGAATAATCCACATTGCTGTACCTGCAATTAACCGCATCCCAACTCACCGTCGTCTGCCTGGACTTACCTACATAACAGCAATAAAAATGACCATTGACAGGAAGCACTTGCGTCATGGGATCGGTTTGCTTCAATGCCTTCCACACGTCTCCATCCCTCTTCAGCATGAACAAGTGGCCATTGACCAAAATGTAATCTCCCTCTTCCCACCAGGCACCTTGCGAGTTGAGGCTCACTTTGGAACCGCCAGTGGACGAAAATTCGGGCAGTGAGACAATGAACTCTGTATAGCCCTCCTCCGGAGAGGGGTCAGTCGTGGGATCGGGCGTAGGCTCCGGGATGGGTGCAGGGGTAGGTTGCACATCTGTCTTTTCAGTGTCGCAAGATGTTGCAGCCAACATCGCCACAACAGCTGCCATGAGAATAAATCCACATTTTTTCATAAGGAACTATTCTTTGTTGTAATAGAAAAAAAAAATTAGAACCAGCCGCCACCATCCCCGTACTCGAAGTAACCGGCAGCCATACCACCGCTCGCATAACCACTTTCATTGTTTCCTGATATGCGTTGGTCGGTAGCAAACAGGTTGTTGTTTTCCATGTCCAGCGTTATCAACTCGCCTACCTGCCTGTCGAGGTTTCTGGCCCAACCTCTGACGGGGTTGGGGTCGTTAGGGTCTGAGGATGACACAAACCCTCTCTCCATCCGGAATTCCACCACGGTCAAGCAAGGGGCTATATACATGTTTTTAGTGCTTTCCACAGTTATTAATCTTTCCTCTATCTATAAGATTATCAGTTCGAAACAAAGACCGGAAACGCTGCTTCCGTCTCTGTTTCAACTGGCAAAGGTACGAAGTTTTTTCAATATAACTGTTAAACTCTGTTAAATTTTCATCCTCACAGCAACAAACTCCCCAACTGGAACACCAATGCGGAGACCACCCAGGCCAACCCGATAGTGTAGGCCATGGTGAAAACCGCCCACTTCCAGCGGCCGCTCTCGTTCTTGATGGCCACCACAGTGGAAAGGCAGGGCATATAGAGCAGGATGAATAGCAGCATCGAGAAAGCCGAAAGGGGGGTCATGTGGTCGCGTATCAGCGACGCTATGCGGAAATCATCGGCATCCTCAGAATATTCAGAAGACTCGGAATACTCTGAACAATCAGAGCCATCGGAATAATCCGAAGTGCTGTAGAGCACCCCCATCGTGCTGGCCACCACCTCCTTGGCAAAGACGCCCGAAAGCAGCGCCACCGACTGGCGCCAGTCGAAGCCACAGGGGCGCATGGCAGGCTCTATCGTCTTGCCTATCTTGGCCATATAGCTGTTCTCGGCCTGCTGCTTGGGGTCCTCGTGGTAAGGGAAGTAGCTGAGTGCCCACACGATGATGCTCGCCCCCAGGATGATGGTAGCCATCTTCTTGAGGTATTCCTTGCCCTTCTCCCACGTGTGGCGCAGCACCGCCTTGGCGGTGGGCAGACGGTAGGGTGGCAGCTCCATGACGAAAGGCAGGCTGTCGCCCTTGACAAAATAGCGGCTGAACAACTTGGCCATCAGCACACTCATCACCATCCCGAGCAGATAAAGCCCCATGATGACGTAGGCGGCATGGGTGGAGAAGAATGCAGAACAGAGAATGACGTAGACCGGTATGCGGGCCGAACAGCTCATCATCGGGATGACCAGCATGGTGAGCAGCCTCGACTTGCGGTCCTCGATGGTGCGCGTGGCCATGATGGCCGGCACATTGCACCCGAAGCCCATAATCATCGGTATGAAGCTCTTGCCGTGCAGCCCCATGCGATGCATCAACTTGTCCATGATGAATGCCGCGCGGGCCATATAGCCGCTGTCCTCCATGAAGGAGATGAACAGGTACAATATCAATATATTGGGCAGGAACACCAGCACGGATCCCACGCCGGCAATGATGCCATCCACCACCAGGCTCCGCCAGGGGCCCTCGCTCATCCCCTCCCCTATCCTCTCGCCCAACCAGGCAAACAGGCCGTCGATCCAGTCCATCGGATAGGCACCCAGCGTGAAGGTGCACCAGAAGGTGACGAACATGAAGAGGAGAAACACCGGGTAGCCCAGCCAACGGTGGGTGACAATGGAGTCCAGTCGGTCGGTGAGACTGTGGAGGGTGCTCTTCTCATTCCTGACATAGCATTCGGCCAAGGCTCCGCGCACAAAGGCATATTTGGCATCCGTAATGGCGCTCTCGATATCCTGATGCCCGGACTCCACATCCACCTTGTGCCCATTGTCCACCACATTTTCCACCAATCGACGCCCGCTGCCCTTCTTGTATCCCTCTGCAATCTGGTCACGCAACTGCAGGGCGCTCCCGTCGGGGTCGCGTTCTGCGGCGTAGCGTTCCAGCTGGCTGTCGTGCTCCAACAACTTGATAGCCAGGAATCGGGTTGATATTTCGTCGCTGAAGCCATGCTCGTACAGGTGGGTACGCAGCTGCTTGATGTGGCGCTCCAGGTAACGCCCGTGGTTGACATGAATGTGGCGGTAGCCGCCTCCCTCGAACACCTCTATAATCTTGTCGAAAAGCGACCCGATGCCCTGCCCGCTGCGTCCCGTGGTGGGCACGATGGGCATACCAAGCAGGGTGCTCAACTGCTCGATATCCAGCCGGTCGCCGCTCTTCTGCAGCTCATCGTACATATTGAGCGCCATCACCATCGTGATGTCCATGTCAATGAGCTGGGTGGTGAGGTAGAGGTTGCGCTCCAGGTTGCTGCCGTCCACCACGTTGAGGATGATATCGGGATTCTTCTCCAATATATGGCGGCGCACATAGAGCTCCTCGGGCGAGTAGGCCGAGAGGCTGTAGGTGCCGGGCAGGTCGGTGAGGTTGAACGTGTAGCCGCCGTATTTGAACGTGCCCACCTTCTCGTCCACCGTCACACCGCTGTAGTTGCCCACACGCTCGTGGGCGTGGGCGGCCACGTTGAAGATGCTCGTCTTGCCGCAGTTGGGATTGCCCACCAGGGCCACGTTGATGGTCCTGCTGCGCTCCTTCGCGATGTGTTGCAACGTGGTCTCCTCGGCCTCCAGCGCACGGAAATCGTCGTGATTCGCTATCTCCCGTTCCGCCTCCTCGGGCGTGACAATCTCCACCTTCATGGCGTCGCTGTGGCGCAACGACACCTCGAAATTCATGATCCGGTACTTGATCGGGTCGTTCAGCGGCGCATTCAGCACCGACGTGACCTCCACCCCTTTGATGAAACCCATCTCGATGATGCGCTTGCGGAAGGCTCCATGGCCCGCCACACGCGTCACCACTCCACGCTCACCAGTTTGTAAATCAGACAGTAGCATAAAAGCATATTTAGTTTTCCGTATGCAAAAATACGAAAAAAACACCACACCGCCCCTCACCACTTTTAGTGAATCCCCCGCCCTCCCTCCGGCATCCCCTTCCCGCCACCCTCACATTCCTACCCAAACGCCTCACTCCACCTTCCGAACATCCATCCCCACCCCCCGAACGCCCCAGCCACCCTCCAGCCACCCTATAGGTATCCGGTAGGTATCCTGTAGGTATCCAGTAGGTATTTACTTCGACTGTGAACCGTTATGAACGCTTATGGACCACTGGCCCGGTTTTCACACTTTCCGTGCCTCGGAAAAAAGATTTTGCACACTGGGATTTTATTCGTATATTTGCAAACTCGATCTGCATATTTATATATATGTAAAACACTGACTATGAAGAAAAAATATACGTTCTATCTCTTCTTGCTGGCTCTGATTGCGGGCCTTGAGGCGACGGCGCAGGAAACTGCCGCAGGCGAGGACGACTGGTGCATCGACCGCCCCGACCTGCTCCAGATGATTCATGCCCCGCTGAGCGACCCCAACAACACAACACTCATCGACATGATGGACGCCAAAGGCTTCCAGCTGGGAAGCGACGTCGTGCACCGCATCGACACCGTGAGCGGCATCGCCCTCTCCTACCGCTGCCAGGTGTGGTACGCCAACGTGAGCGGCCAGCTGATGCCCGCCGTTTACGTCGGCGAGTCGGAACAGGGGCTGCCCAACGTCATCATCCTCAACCTCGACTACAGCCGCGAATGCACCTCGCAGCTCACCAACGCCTTCCACGAGAGCGGCTACATGTACGACGGCCGCCGCAACGTATACACCGGCCGCGACGCCTACGAGAAACACTCCGGCCTCTACGAAGCGGAATACATCGAGGATGCCGACGGCCGACGCCTGGCCGTGCGCTTTGAGAGCGATATCGCCGCCTACGTCAAGAAAGAGTCCGACCGCCGCAAGGCCCTCGTCGAGAACCGCCTCCACCGTGCCGACGAGCTGGCCAAAAGCCACCGCTACCACCTCGCCTTCACCACGCTCGACACCCTCTTCGGCTGGTACGAGCCGATGGACGAACACCTCTACCAAGCCCGGCAGGACATCGAACGCATGCAGGTGGCCCACTACCGCGCCGAACTGAAACGCGCCGTGAACGCCGACGGCGACCTCGAGGCCGGCATCCGCTGGTGCGACTCCCTGGCACGGGTGAACGCCGCCGACGACTCCATAGGGCTGGTGCGCCAGGTGCTGGTGGAACAGACGCAGGGCCGCTACCCCAAGTACTCCACCTTCATGCCGCAAAACTACCGCTCCGTCGTCGACCGCCTCAACGACATCATCAACAAAGAGATACACGACAACCGCCTCCCCAAGGCACAGTCGATGAACTTTGAGTTCAACTTCATCACCACCCACGAAAACCGCTCCAACGGCAGCATCCAGATCAGTATGGAGCGCTCCTTCCTGCAGTCGCGCTCGAAAGAGAAGAGCCGCAACGAAGAACTGCAGACATTGGTGGACAACCTGGCCGCGCTTGACCTCATCGAGCCCGTCTCCCGCTACGGCATCACCATCAACACCCGCGAACAGTTGTCCGGACGCATAGAATGGCAGCAGAGCGAGGTGACCCTCAAAGGCGACGAGCTGGCAAACCGCAAGGACCTCAAAATCTATGTGGACAGCATCGACAACCGCTACTTCACCAACAGCGACCCCACCGCCGTGGGCAAAAACCGCATGAGGCTTCCCTACCGCAGGGACTACACCTTCGGCATCACCCGCAAACAGTACGACGGCTCGCTCTACACCGACGTCACGCTGACCAAGTTCAAGACCTCCGGCCCCCTGGCCTGGATGCCCTCGCTCCTCATCCCCGGCCTCGGCACCAAGAAGCAGGGCCGCATCTCCACCGTCTCCGCCCGCGCCATCCCCTTCTTCCTCTTCGCCGGCATGTCGGCCGCAGGCTTCGTCCTCAAATCGCAGGACTACGAACGCACCGAATGGGGCGACGGACCCTTCTGGAAACACAAGAACTTCGACAATGCGCTCGCCTTCGGCGGACTGGCCGTTTCCGGCACCATCTACCTCACCGACCTCATAGAAAGCATCAACGCCACCGTGGTGAACCGCTCGCGCTCCAAAAAACTGCGCCAGGAACTGCGCTCGCACAACATCGACGTCCGCATCGACGAAATCCAGATCCACTAACCCGCAACGAGCCCAACGATGGAACGTCAGATATTCATAAGCTACTCCACCCTGGACCGCGACATCGCCTACAAGATCGTCCAGTATCTTGAATCCAACGGACACCCCTGCTGGATCGCCCCGCGCAACATCGCCTCTGGAATGGACTACACTGACGTCATCAACGACGCCATCCAGAACTGCTCGGCACTGCTGCTGGTATTCTCCGAGCACTCGGAAAAATCGCAGTTCGTGAAAAAAGAACTCGCCACCGCGGTATCCTACAACAAAACCATCCTGCCCTTCAAAATCTCGCAGGTGGAACTCAAAGGCGGCTTCCTGTTCATGCTGACCAACGTGCAATGGATCGACGCCACCTCGCGCCCCGAAAGCAAATTCCCCCAAATCATCGACGGCCTCTCCGGAAAGATGTCTGCAGACGACATCCCCACCACCCCCGAACCGCCCAGACGCAAATGGGGCCTCGTCGCATCCCTGGCATCCCTGGCAGCCGTGGTTGTGGCCGCCGTGCTGGCCCTCGTGCTGCTGCTCCCCTCGAAAGGCGAGGCGGAAGCGGCAGCGCCCGCCGTGGACACCCCGAAGGTCGCCGAACCGGAACCGCCCGCCGCCCCAGCCGTGGAAGAAGCCGCCACACAGCCTGCCGCTCCTGCCAAAGCCGCACCCTCCAAGCGTTCTCCTCAGCCCTCCGCCACAAAGGAGACAGCCAAAGAACCCGTCAAGGCAGAGCCCGAACCCATAGTGGAACCCGTGGCGGAACCTGCGGCAGAGCCTGCCACAACCACCCCCGCCCGCAAGGCTGACAACGACCGCGCTGTGAAAATGGGCAAAGCCCGACGCTACCTGAACAACAAGAAATACCAAGCCGCCCTCACCCTATTCGAGGAGCTGAAGCAGGAAAACCCGTCGGACAAGGCCCTCGACGCACTCATCGACGAGTGCCGCAGAAATCTCTAACCAAACCCCTTCACCATGTTCAGACTGCGCCTTTGGATGAACCGCCTGCTGCAAAGCGGCATGCGAGGCTACCTGCTGGTGCTTGCCACGGCAGTGCTGGCACTGGCCTGCCTTGTCGCCATAGGCTCACTCATCGACAGCAAAGTGTGGTGGAACACCTTCTACGCCCTCGGCATCAATCCCGTCGAGAACGACCCCTCCCATCCCCACCTATGGCTCTACTTCCTCCTGGGCGTATGCGGCGCACTCGTCTTCGGAGGCCTGATGGTAACCGTGTTCACCAGCGGCGTGGAACGCTACGTGGAGCGCATCCGCGAAGGGCAGGTACGCTACAAGCACCTGCGCAACCACATAGTCATCATCGGATGGAGCCCCGCCACCGTGAGCCTCATCAGCCAACTCTGCCAAAAACACCCCCATGCCAAAGTGCTGCTCCTCTGCCCCTCCTCGCCCACCGGAGTAAGGGCGGAACTCATCTCCTCCCTCGCCCCCCGACAAGAACGGCGCGTCATCATCTACGCCCTGGGAAACCTCGGCCTCGCCGACCAACTGCCTCTCCTGTGCCTCCACAACGCCATCGAACTCCACCTCACCCTCGACGACACCCTCTCCACCTCCCGGCAACTGGCACAACTCACCCTCCTGCAACCCATCGCGCAACTGCTCTCGCACAAAAAACGCCGCGCCGCCGACCCTCTGCGCATCAACGTAATGGTCAATGACGTAGAAACCCACCACCTCCTCCAACGGCTGGGCATCCCCAAAGAATACTATGGCCCCGACGACGGCCAGCAGACACTCGACATACGTATCTTCAACTTTTACGAGAACTGGGGCCGGCTCCTATGGGGCTACCCGGGCAAAGCGGGCTACGACCCACTGGATTTCGAGCCTATCGAGGAGGGTGACAGGCAGGTGCACCTCGTCATCGCAGGCATGGGCAACATGGGAACGGCGCTCCTCCTGCAGGCGCTGCGCGTATGCCACTACCCAAGCCCCAAGCCCACCCTCATCACCATCATCGACCCCCAAGCCCCCATTCTCCAGCAACGCCTCCACACCCTGCTGCCCAATCTGGACGCAATCCACAATATCCACATCGAATTCCTCGACGGCCTCCTGGAGTCCCCGACCGCAAGACAGCGCATCGCGGAATGGGCCGCGGACGAAAGCCGTCTCCTCACCATCGCCATCTGCCTCCCCGATCCGGACCAGGCACTGAAAGCGGCGCTGACCCTCCCGGAACCCGTCTTCTACCAACCCTCCGCCCGTCGCACCAGGACACGCGTTCTCGTGCGGCAGGCACTACCCCAACCGCCAGCCTCCCTCATACCCACCGACCAATACCCCAACCTGCATCTCTTCGGCTCACTGCCCGAAGGCTTCGACATCGACCTGCTCGACGACCGCCTCCCCATCACCATCA
Source organism: Bacteroidales bacterium (assembly GCA_017940465.1). GTDB lineage: Bacteria > Bacteroidota > Bacteroidia > Bacteroidales > P3 > Colimorpha. Next base: position 55,114 of record JAGAYN010000012.1, read on the forward strand.
ACGGCCTCTACTGGGACAACCTCTTCGGCTCCTTCACCCACGCCACCTCCACACCAGAGCCGACTCCGCCCTCCGCCCTCCTGACACCCAACTATGAAAAGTGGCAGCAGCTTTGGTTCGACATAAACAAGACACCCGAAGCATCCAAGATCGCCTCGCGCTACCAGGCCGACCGCTTCCGCTCACTGATCGCCATCCTCCAGCGCCACCATGCCGCCCCCGACGACACCCTCGTCGAGCGCCTGGCTGAAAGCGAACACCTCCGCTGGGTCGCCGAACGCACCCTCGCCGGCTGGCGTGCCACACTCCCAGGCGAACAGCGCTCCAACACCCTCAAACTCCATCCCAGCCTCATCCCCTACCAACAACTGACTGAATCCGAAAAGCAAAAAGACCGCAACGTCATCGCCTTTGCCGCCACCCTCGCCACCCCCCTCTGAACCCCGAACTCCCCCCTCCGCCCTCCGCACCCACCTCCGAACTCCTAACTCCGCCCTCCGCACTCGGTAGGTATTTGGTAGGTATCCGGTAGGTATTTACTTCGACTGAGAACCGATATGGACGCTTATGGACCGTTTGCCGCGAAATGGTCGCTGCAAAAACGGCGAGGGAGGCGTGACAGCAATGCCGTGCCTCCCTCGCGGAACGTCATTCCGTTTGTTCTATCTATTTGACTATTAGGCGTCTGGCATCGTTCCCCTCGGCGGAGCGGAGGTGCAGCGTGTACACCCCGGCCGGCACGCCCTGCAACTCAATCCTGGCGTGGCCGCCCTCGAGCCGCTGCGAGAGGTGCAGGCGGCCCTGCGCGTCGCGCAGTTCCAGGCTGCCCTCGGGCACCTCGGCCGTCACCTCGACATACTCATTGGCCGGGTTGGGCTTCACCTCCAGCGCCACGGGCTCCATGTCGGGACGGATGCCGACGGTGGCCGGCAGGCGGTAGCCGGGGCTCCAGGGGCTCCAGACGGTCATGTTGCC
>JAGAYN010000013.1 GCA_017940465.1 Bacteroidales bacterium
CATGACCGAAGGCAACCTCTTCGTCAAGCGCAACAAGCGTTGCTTCGCCCTCGACGGCGCGGTTGATTACCAGCACCTTGCGCTCGCCGCCGGCCCTGCAGCCAACGTCGCGTGGCAGGGCGCCGCGGTGGATGCCGACGGCGTGCTGGAAGCCTCCTACCAGCCCTGCGAGGCGGGCCGCGGCGGACGGGCGGACGATCGCGTGTACCTATATATATACAACGCCACCCTCGGCGAGGGCATCCTGGCCCAGTCCGCCGAGCGGAGGCAGAAGAGACTGCACCTGCGCCTGCCAGACGGCTGGCAGTCAGCCGATTTGCACCTCTACGGCTTCACCCTCGACCGCCACGGCCGCCCCTCGGCCAGCGCCTACGTGCCGCTGCACACTGCGTCGCCCACGCCGGCCGCCCCAGCGGAAGAGGCCCCTGCAGCGACGGCCGGAGGGGAGCACAACGCACTGTCCCCCACTGCGTTGCGCAACGGCGAGGAATTAAATTTGGCCATATCGGGCAAAAGTAGTAACTTTGCACCCGATTTGTACCGGACATGAGCAACTTCCTATCGAGCACCGTGAAGCGCCTGGGGCTGCTGTACCGCCTGCTGCTGATGCTGGTGACGGCGGCGGCCATCGTGGCATTGTTCCCCCACGAACGGCACGGGGAGCGGTATGACTACAAGGTGGGCGCCGTGTGGCGCGCGGCCGACCTGACGGCGCCCTACGACTTCGCCGTGATGAAGAGCGAGGGGGAGGTGCGGATGGAGCAGGAGACGGAGCGGCGGAACGCGGTGCTGTACTACCAGCGCGACAGTGCGGCCCACGCCCAGTCGCTGGAGCGGCTGGAGCGTCGCGCGCGCACGCTGCCGCCGGCCCTGGCGCGCCAGCTGCGCCACCGCATGGACAGCATCTTCCGCATCGGTTACCTGGAGACCAGCGGGCTGGTGGAGGGCGACCGCCGCATCGTGGTGCTGAGCGGCCACATAGGCAGCGAGCACCGCGTGAGCGACTACGTGACGGCCGCCGACCTCGAGCCGGGCCTGCTGCGCGACAGCCTGCTGCTGCCGAGCCTGGTGCTGGACCGCCACCGCACCGCCCTCGAGTTGGAGAGCCGCCTCTCGCAGCTGAGCTACACCTCGCAGCTCGTCCGCGCGGGCGACCTCATTGTGAGCAAAGGCGAGGAGGTGAGCGAGGAGCAGGCGCAGGTGATCGCGGCCCTGGAGGCCGAGGACGACCGCCGCTTCTCGGGCCACTACAGCGTGTGGGGCCAGATGCTCGGGCAGCTGCTGCTGGCGGCGATAGCCTTCACGGCCCTCTACATGTTCCTGCGCAACACACGGCATCCGCTGCTGGACGACAACCGCAAGGTGACCTTCGTCATGCTGCTCATCCTCCTGATGTCGGCCTGCGAGGCGCTGATGGTGCGGCTGGCGCCGGAGTGGGTGCTGCTGGTGCCGCTGTGCATCATCCCGATACTGATGCGCGTCTTCTTCGGCATGAGGGCGGCGCTGTACATACACCTCACCACCGTCATCATACTGGCCAACCTGGTGCCGGACGCCTTCGAGTTCATCTTCTACCAGCTCGTGACCGGCATGATGAGCATCATCGCGGTGCGGAGCCTGGAGCGGCGGAGCCAGTTCTTCCTGCTGGCGCTGGTGATCTTCCTGAGCTACTCGCTCATCTACACCGCCGGCATCCTCAGCCAGGACACCAACCTGCTGGCCCTCGACCCGCAGAAGTACCTCATCTTCTTCCTCAACGCGATACTGACCCTGCTGGCCTACCCGCTGATCTACCTGTTCGAGAAACTCTCCGGCATCACCTCGGCGATGACGCTGCTGGAACTCTCGTCCACCAACACGCCTGCCCTGCGCGAGCTGAGCCGCCGCGCCCCGGGCACCTTCCAGCACTCGATGCAGGTGGCCAACATCGTGGAAGACCTCGTGAGCGAGATAGGAGGCGACGTGCTGCTGGCCAAAGTCGGCGCACTCTACCACGACATCGGCAAAGTGAGCAACCCCATCTACTTCACCGAGAACCAGACCTCCGGCTACAACCCCCACAACGACCTGGACTACACCGAGAGCGCACGCATCATCACCTCGCACATCACCGACGGCCTCCAGCTGGCTCGCAAATACCACCTCCCCGCCGAAGTGCAGGACTTCATCCGCACCCACCACGGCACCACCTACACCGGATACTTCTATGCCAAGGAACTCGAGCGGCACCCCGACGGCGACTTCGACCGCGAGACCTTCCGCTACCAGGGGCCCCGCCCCTACTCGCGCGAGACGGCGGTGGTGATGATCGTCGACACCGTCGAGGCCGCCTGCCGCAGCCTCAAGCAGCACACCAAGGAGGCCACCGACGAGCTGATCGACAAGCTGATAGACGCCAAAGTGGCCGCCGGCCAGCTGGACAACTGCCAGCTCTCCTACGGCGACATAGCACGCATACGCACCATCCTCAAAGCCAAGATGATGAGCATCTACCACGTGCGGGTGGAATACCCCACCGTGAAGTGAAGACAACGAAACATGAACACTGAAAGAAGCAACATATGACGAAGAAAATACTCCTGCATGCAGGCATCGTGGCGGCCCTGCTGGCCGTGGCCTGCGCCTACCTCGCACCCGCGCTGGGCGGAAAAGCCATCCGCCAGGGCGACATACAGAAAGGCGACGCCATGGCCTACACCCAACGGCAGGCCAAAGAACACGTGGGCCACGTGCCCTACTGGGCACCCTCCATGTTCAGCGGCATGCCCGGCTACCAGATCACCAACGACCCGCAACACTCGGCCTTCCAGCCCCTGCGCGATGCCGTGACCCTGCACCACATCGGGCTCGAGCGCAACATAGGTATCCTCTTCCTCTACCTGCTGGGCTTCTATGTGGCCATGCTCGCCTTCGGCGCCGGCCCCTGGCTGGCACTGGTCGGTGCACTGGCCTTCGGCCTCGGCAGCTACAACATCATCATCATCGAGGCCGGCCACGTCACCAAGGCCTGGGCCATGGCCATGATGGCGCCCGTGCTGGCCGGCATGTACATGGCACTCAACGCCGCCACCGACCCCGCCCTCGACCCGAGCCAGCGAAAGCGCCGCGCCCTCTGGGGCACACTCCTCTTCACCCTCGCCCTCACGCTGCAGATCTCGTTCAACCACATACAGATCACCTTCTACACCGCCCTCGGCTGCGCCGCCCTCGGCATCGCCTACCTGGTGCGCGCCGTGGCCCGCAAGGCCCTCAAACCCTTCCTCCTCAAGGCGGCGCTCCTCCTCCTCGGCGGCGCACTGGCCTTCGGAAGCAACGCCAAACTGCTACTGGTGAACGAAGAATACGCCCGCCACACCATGCGCGGAGGCAACGAACTCACCGTCACCCCCGCCGACCTCTACGGCGAAAGCGCCGCCACCACGGCACAGAACACCTCCACCGGCCTCGACATCGACTACGCCTTCAGCTGGAGCTACGGCCTCGGCGAGACCTACACCCTCCTCGTCCCCGGTGCCTACGGCGGCGGAAGCGGCGAGCGGGTGGGCACCAACTCCAGCTTCTACAAAAGCTTCCGCACCGAATACGCCCCCCTCTACTGGGGCGACCAGCCCTTCACCAGCGGCCCCGTCTACTTCGGCGCCATCGTCATCATGCTCTTCCTGCTTGGCATGATTGCGGTGCGCGGCCCGGAACGGTGGTGGATCCTCGCCGCCACCCTCCTGGCCATCCTCCTCGCCTGGGGACACAACCTGATGGGATTCAACCAGTGGGTGTTCGACACACTGCCCTTCTACAACAAGTTCCGCACCCCCAGCATGGCGCTGGTGCTGGCCAACGTCTGCATGGCCATCATGGCCGTGCTGGCCCTCAAAGCCGTGCTCGACCCCGCCCGCGACCCCAAACGCATCAACCGCGCCCTCTACATCGCCGCCGGCTCGCTCGCGGCACTGATACTGGTGGTCATGGCCGCCTCCGGCTCCTTCGCATATAGCGGCACCTCCGACCAGCAGATGGCCGCGCAGTACGGCCCCCAGTGGGACACCATCCGCGCCGCACTGGTCAGCGACCGCGCCGCGCTGCTCCGCAGCGACTCCTGGCGCTCGCTCCTCTTCATCCTGCTCGCCGCCGCCGCCCTCTGGCTCTTCAACAACGGAAAGGTGAAGAAACAGGGCGTGGCCGTCGCCCTTGTGGGCGTGCTCGTGCTGGTGGACCTCTGGGGAGTGGACCGCCGCTACCTCAACACAGACAACTTCGTGGAAAAGAGCCAGCTCGAACTGCGCCGCGACCCGTGGGACTACGACATCGACCAGCAGGCCGCCGCCTTCGGCGACCAGGACTACCGCGTGCTCAACCTGGCCGTGAACACCTTCAACGACTCCAAGCCCAGCGCCTTCCACGACCAGATAGGAGGCTACAGCGCCGCCAAGCTCAGCCGCTACCAGAACCTCATCGACTTCTACCTCTCGCGCCGCATCAAGCCCGAAGTGCTCAACATGCTCAACGCCCGCTACATAGTACAACAGCAAGGGCAGCAGGCCGTCGTGATGCGCAACCCCGACGCCCTGGGCAACGCATGGTTCGTGCAGGAACTGAAACCCGTGGACAACCCCAACGACGAAATCCTGGCCCTCAACGAATTCAACCCCGCCCGGACCGCCATCGTCGACATGACGCAGCCCACCGCGCCCCGCGACTTCCGCCCCGCTCCCGACAGCACCGCCACCATCGCCCGCGAGCACCAGGCCAAACGCAACCCCGACTACCTCGCCTACCGCAGCCGCTCCGCCAGCCCACAGCTGGCCGTGTTCAGCGAGATACACTACGCCCCCGACTGGCGCGCCTACATCGACGGCAAGCCCGCCGACTACTTCCGCGCCGACTACGTGCTGCGCGCCATGGTCATCCCCGCCGGAGAACACCTCATCGAATTCAAGAACGAAGCCCCCAAGGTGCACAGCCTCAACCGCATCACCCTCGCCGTGTCGCTGCTCACCCTCCTGGCCATGGCCGCCGCCATAGCACTCACCTACAGGAAAAAGAAACAGGCATGACCAGCGTAATCCTCTGCACCTACAACCGCGCCCGCTACCTCTACAACGTGCTGCACAGCCTCGCCGCCGGCACCCTCCCGCCGCAGGACTACGAGATTGTGCTCGTGGACAACAACAGTTCCGACAACACACGCGACGAGGTGGAACGCTTCCGCGCCGACCACCCCGCCGTGGACCTGCACTACTGCTTCGAACCGCAGCAAGGACTCTCCCACGCCCGCAACCGCGGCATAGAAGAAGCCCGCGGCGAGCTGCTCGTCTATGTGGACGACGACGCCCTCGTGAACGCCGAATACCTGCAGACCTACGCCGACTTCTTCCTCCATCACCCCGACGCCGTCGCCGCCGGCGGCCCCATCACACCGCAATACGACGGATGCGAGGAGCCCTCGTGGATGAGCCACTACACACGCCAACTCGTGACCGGCGAGCTGGACCTCGGCCAACGCCAGCGCCCCTTCCCACGCGGCGCCTACCCGGGCGGCGGAAACGCGGCCTACCGCAAAAGCGTCTTCGACACCATCGGCCGCTTCAACGTCCAACTCGGCCGCAAAGGCAACAGCCTCATCGGCGCCGAAGAAAAGGACCTCTTCGCCAAAATGACCGCCCGCGGCATGCAGTTCCACTACCTCCCCACCGCCATCCTCTACCACCTCATCCCACCCAAAAAACTGACCGACGAATACTTCAACCGCCTCACCCACGGCATCGGCACCAGCGAACGCCTGCGCACACGCCAGGTTTCGCGCGGGAAATACCTGCACCGTCTGCTGCAAGAGGCCGTCAAATGGGGCGGAACACTCGCCCTCTGGTCCGCCTTCGCCCTGCGTGGGCAACTCTCTAAAGGCAACAAACTCATCGCCTTCCGCCGCAACGTCTCCCGCGGCCTGCTCAATCTCCCCAGCCGCTGACCTCCACCCTATCAACTACAAAAACGACCGCAGCCCGCTAAATCTGATTATACTCCCTCATGGGGCGAATATTCGTTCCGTAGGCTTGGACGATTTTGGAGTGTACCTGCGGACCGTACCAGTCGGCTTGGACGCTCTCGGGGAAGGAATTGATGGCGGTGGAGCAGATGGTGACAGCACGTTGGACACTGGCGCCGAGCAGCACAAGGAGCTGCATGTTCACGCTTTTGTCGTAGACGGCGGCATGAGGGAAGTGGCGACGGTAGTCGAACCTGTCGCGCGGATGGACTTTGAAGACAATGTCAGCTTCGCCATAGGGGGCAACAAGACGCCGAAGAAGTTCGGCATTTTCCTCTTCGGTGAGACCACAGTCAAGCATGAGAGGCTGGGTGAGGAAGATGACGCGTCGGCTGCGGAGGAGCGAGAGGTCTTCTTCATCGAGGTTGAAGACGCGCTTGACGAGTGCCCACGTTCCTTCGGAGGCGCCGTTCCACATTTCCTGCAGGGATCTGACGACGACGGGTCGCCCTCCATACACGGGGCTTTCGTTTTCCTCGGTCATGTAGAAGCGTTTGCACTGGGGGTTGTTGCCATAGGTGTGGGTGGCAACGGGTCCATAGAGGAGGGTTTCCAGCCGTCCTGTGAGGGTGCGGTGTTTGCGCATTTGGCGCTGGTATTCGACGCTCTCCTGCTGCATGTTCTGCGACATGCAGCGTGGGCCGTCGGAGAGGAGGCTGTAGTCCCTGCTGCCGATGAGGGGGCCTACGAATCCGAGGTCGAGCGCGTAGATTTGGGCGTGACGGAGGAAGGGCCATCGCCAGTCTTTTGAGATACGCAGCCAAAGTTTGTGGAGCCACCGACTGGGTGCCAGTGGGGAGGCGGTCTGTCTGGCGTCCACGTGTACGGCGGGGAGGTGGTCGCTCACTGTCCGTGGGACGGCGTAGCCGAGGAAGTAGCAGGTGTGTCTTTTCACTGTCTCTTCGGGGAAGAGGAGGAGGTATTGCAGCAGTCCGTAGAGGGACGGGGTCATACAGACCTGACTCACCTCGTCATAAGAAACCCTGATACTGCCATCCGCAGCGGTAATCGCACTTGCTCTCATCGCAACACACTCTCGGCAATCCGCTCGGCAAACTCAAAATCCTCCGGCCAGTCTATATCCACCCCTTCTACCCTGTCGACAACTGCCATATACGGCGACCTGCCTATACGCTGGTGCATCTCAGTCCACACTTGGCGGCGGAAAATAAAGAAAGCGCTGGTCTCCACATACACAGGTTCTATATCCTGGGTGCGCGGAATATCCGACAGTCTGTAGTTCAACGGGCGGCCCTCGTACCAAGCAAATGTCTGCATACGCTCCACACTAAATGCAGAATCGTGCGACCCGTCCACCACGTGGGACAGAGCCTCTGCCACGGTTGTCGCTCGCACGAATGGCGACGTCGCATGAGCCAGCACATATATGTCGGCATCCACCTGCGACACAAATGCATCATAAATATCCTGCCCCAGCGTCTGGTCTGAATCTAGCAACTTGTCCCGGCGAAGAAACCTCACCCCCTCTGGCAACAACGGGACAACCCCGCCATCACTGCAATAGCAGTACACCTCATCTATCGATGGCACCGACACCAATGTCTTCATGACGTAACACATCAGGGGCTTGCCAGCCAACAGCCTTAGATTCTTGGATTCCACTCGCTTGCTGTTCAAACGGATAGGAACAAATGCAACGGTCTTCATATCCTCATCTCCTACATACAATGGAACAAATCGATAAGACCCACCACCGCTCCTCCTTCGTCCACCACCACCAGCGTGTGGATATTGTACTCCTTCATCCGGTCGGCCGCCTCCGTAAGACGGGCTTCCGTCCCGATTGTCTTCGGATTCCGGCTCATTATCTCACTGACCGACAAAGAAAAGAACCTCTCGCGGCAACTCTGCATCGCTCGACGGACATCGCCATCCGTCACCACACCCACAAACTCTCCCCCGTCCAGCACTATCGCTATCCCCTGCTTCGTCTTGCTGATTTGAATAATCGTCTCACTGACCATATCCGACGGTCCCACCACTGGCAGGTTCGACGATACCATATAATCCTTCACTCGCGAAAGCAGGCGCTTGCCGAGCGAGCCGCCCGGGTGATACTGGGCGAAGTCGGTGGCCTTGAACTGGCGCCGCTCTATCAGGGCGCAGGCCAGCGCGTCGCCCATGGCCAGCGTGGCGGTGGTGGACGAGGTGGGGGCCAGCCCGAGCGGGTCGGCCTCATGCCCGACGGCGATGTCCAGGTGGCACACACTCATCCGCCCCAGCGGCGAGCGCGCGTTGCTGCTCATGCCGATGATGGGGATGCCGCGGCGATGCAGCAGCGGCAGGAAGCGCAGCAGCTCGTCGGTCATGCCGCTGTAGGAGATGGCCATCACCACGTCGCCCGGCTGTATCATGCCGAGGTCGCCGTGGTAGGCGTCGAGGGGGTTGACGAAGAATGAGGGCGTGCCGGTGGAGGCGAGGGTGGCGGCAATCTTGCTGCCGATGTGGCCACTCTTGCCCACGCCGGTTACGATAAACTTGCCTTGGCAGCTGTATATCAGGTCGACTGCCTTGACGAAATCATCGCCCAGGCGCGGCACCAGGTCGAGGATGGCCTGTGCCTCGTCGTGCAGGCAGCGGCGGCCCACTTCTATGAGGTCGGTATCCATGTCTTATTGCAACAGTTTGACGATGAGGGGTTCGAGGTCGGCCAGGCGCAGCATGTTGGCGGCGTCGGAGAGGCCGCGGTCGGGGTCGGGGTGCACCTCGAAGAAGTAGCCCGTGGCACCGAAGGCCTTGGCGGCCAAGGCCATGGGCGGGACGAAGCGGCGGTCGCCACCGGTCTTACCGCCGGCGGCGCCGGGGCGCTGCACGCTGTGGGTGCAGTCCATGATGACCGTGGGGGTGAACTGCAGCATGTCGGGGATGTTGCGGAAGTCGACCACCAGGTTGTTGTAGCCCATGGTGTTGCCCCGCTCGGTGAGCCACACGTCGGCGGCGCCGCCCTGCCGGGCTTTCTCCACGGGGTACTGCATGTCCAGCCCGGAGAGGAACTGGGCCTTCTTGATGTTCACCGTGCGGCCCGTGCGGGCGGCGGCGACGAGGAGGTCGGTCTGGCGGCAGAGGAAGGCGGGTATCTGCAGCACGTCTACCACCTCTGCCGCAGGCGCGGCCTGCCATGCCTCGTGGATGTCGGTCAGCAGGCGCAGGCCGTGCTTGGCCTTGACGTCGGAGAGCATCTGCATCCCCTTCTCCAGCCCCGGCCCACGGAAGGAGGCGAGGGAGGTGCGGTTGGCCTTGTCGAACGAGGCCTTGAAGATAATGTCAATGCCCAGCGTGCGGTTGATACGTACAAGCTCGGCGGCCACCGTGTCGAGCAGTTCGGCGCTCTCGATGACACAGGGGCCTGCGATAAATACTGGAGTCATGCGTCGGGTCATATCTTATATAATATCGTTGGGGAAGGTTATCTTGGCGTTTTCGGGCGCGCCCTGCACGATATGTATCGGCACATCACGGCGGTAGCGGTGCAGCACGCCACAGTCGTCGGTAGCCACGAAGGCCGGGTCCTGGCGGGCCTGGCGGTATGCCGACTTGAGGAGCGTGTAGCGGAACGCCTGCGGGGTCTGGGCGCAATAGTAGTCGGCGCGGGGCGGTATGTCGGCAATGCAGCCCTCCTCGACGCGGAAGAGGGTGTCGGTTGCAGGGACAGCCACCGCCACCGCCTCGTGCACCTCCAGGGCTTCCACCACACGCGACACCATGCTGGCCGTGACCCATGGCCGGGCTGCGTCGTGAAGCAGCAGGTTCAGCGGTTCGATGCCCTCGTAGTGGCTGACCGCGGCCAGCGACGACTGCCAGCGCTCGGCACCGCCATCGATGACAGCTCCCAGCTTGACCCAGCGGCGACGTGCAGCCAACGCCTCGAAGTGCCGGCGCCATTCGGGATGCACCACCACCGCCACCTCGTCGATGGCAGGGTGGGCATCGAAGACATCCACCGAGTGTTCTATCACCTCGCGTCCGGCCAGTTGCAGGAACTGCTTCGGCACATCCCCTCCCATACGGGAACCGGTACCGCCGGCCAAGACAACCGCCACATGCTTCATTGCAGTCTGTTTTTTTAGGTTATAGGTTAGGGGTTATAGGTCATGGAGGGAATCCATCAACCTCTATCTCCCTAACCTATAACCCATAACCAATAACCTACTTCCCGGATTTATACACCATTGCGAACAATCCGCCCCAAAGCAGCAGGGCGAAGATCTGCAGCATCCAGTCGGTGCCGATGAGGACGGCGGGCGCAAGGAGGAGTGCCTTCAGGGCATAGTAGACCACCTTGCCGGCCAACGCGGCCACCATCACAGCCGGCAGGGCATGCCACCGGCGCGCCAGCACGGGCACCAGGGCGGCCACCACGGCCAGTTCGGCCATCATGCAGAAGACCCTGTCCCCGGCAGGCATCCCCACCAGGAGGTGCGACACGAGGGGCATGGCCACGGCCAGGAGCAGGGCGTTCACCCGTTCCATACCCGCCCTGCGACCCACCAGCACCCCTGCCAGAAGCATGGCGAACATGGGGTTGAGGGTATAGAGCGGATAAGCCATGGCGTGCGAAGCGGCCGGCACCAGGCAGGCGGCGGCCACCAGGACGGCATCGACGGCCACTGTCAGGCCGACGGCGCGGAGGGTTGCGGTTCTTGTCATAGTAGTTTCTTTCATTTATAATAATGTATATAACCCGCTGCCGCGGCATTTATTGTGCACCCTGTAAAAAAAAACTCAAAACCGGACCCCGAACCCCCATGACGTGGGGAGGGACCCTGTAGGTATCCGGTAGGTATCCCCTAGGTATTTACTTCGACTGAGAACCGATATGACCCGATTTGAACCCCTTGTGCGAAAAAAGTTCTTCCGGCAGACAATAAAATATTCTTTTTCGCGTAATTACAGGCACTATGAAACACCGCCTCACCCTTCTGCTGGCCCTTGCCGCCAGCCTCGCCGCCGCCGCACAGGACGGCAACCTCGGCACCTGGGCCAGCGTCCAGGCCAGCCACTCGTGGAACAAAACCTGGTACGGGAGCCTGCGCCTCGAACACCGCTCCCTCACCGCCACCGACGCCCAGGGCCGGCGGGGCGACCTCGGCCTCGACCTCTGGTTCGCCCGCGCCACCGTCGGCGCCAAGCTGCTCCCCTGGCTCAAGGCCGACCTCGGGATGGACCGCGTCCAGAACCCCGACACCTACAAGCTGCGCCTCCTCCCCAGCGCCACCCTCACCCTCAAGCAGGGCCACCTCACCGCCTCGCTGCGCGAACGCTACGTGGCCTCCTTCACCCCCTCGGCCGACGCCGCGAACCAGTGGAGCCACGTCCTCCGTTCCTACCTCAAGGTAGGCTACCACGCCCCGGGGCACCTCCTGGCACCCTACCTCGCCGTCGAACTCTACGCCTGGGAACAATGGCAGAAGACGCACCATTTCGCCGGCGTGCAGCTGAGAATCAGCTCCCGCAGCACCCTCGACCTCTTCTACCTCTTCGCCACCGACAAGAAAAAGCCCGACGCCCACATCCTCGGCCTCGGATACGACATAAATATTTGAAAAACAACATAAAAACACCCACGCATGAAATCCGCCACAAGCCTCCTGACGGCCGTCGCCACCCTGTGCCTCTGCACCGCCGTCGCCTCCGCACAGAACACCGTCGACAGCCAGGGCCTCCGCCAAGGCCACTGGATCCGCACCGACAAGGACGGCACCAAACTCTTTGAAGCCGACTACGTGGACGGCCTCGAAACCGGCACCAGCACCTACTACTACCCCTCCGGCCTCGTCCGCATACGCAACACCTACTCCATCCCCGGCGTGCGCTGCGCCCACGAAGCCTTCGACGAGCAAGGACGCCTCCTCGCCACCGGCGAATACCTGCAGCGCAACCGCGACGGACTCTGGAAATTCTACGCCGCCGACGGACACCTCGTCAAGGAAGCCTACTACAGCATGGGCATCAAGGAAGGCCAGCACACCGTCTTCGACAACCAGGGCGACACCGCCGAAATCACCCACTGGCACAACAACCAGCGCCAGGGCCGCTGGTGGCGCCGCCTCGGCACAAAAGGCTACATCACAGGCAACTACATCGACGGCAACATGGAAGGCCAGCTCTTGGAATACGACGACCAGGGCCGCGTGGCACGCGAGGGCAACTACCTCCGCGGCCTCAAGCACGGCTCCTACCGCATCTTCGAGCAAGGCACACTCTCCGTCGACGAACGCTGGAACCACGGCCTCATGAGCGAACGCAAGATACGCCTCCTCTGCCCCGAGGAACGCTTCGTCTCCATCTTCGACATCGCCTGCCTCGCACCCATGGGCAAGAACCGCGTGGCCGTCTACCTCAAGGACGGCTCCAAACTCGTCGCACAAGAGGGCGCCGACGCCGTCTACGCACGCATCGGCAACAGCCACTTCAGCCTCGCCAACCGCAAAGGGCGCATCATGGTGGCCGCGGACTGCATCCAGGGCCTCGGCAAAGACAACGAGGGACGCGACATACTGCTGCTCGACCCCAGGCCCGACTTCACCATCTTCCCCGACGAGGACGGCATCAAGATGGCCTCCCTGCGCCAACACCCCATCCCCGCCGACGAAGATTGACCCCTCACGGCACACCACATACAAAAAAAGAAGCGGGCCGCCGAGACGGGCAGCCCACTTCCTCCATTAAACACTATTACGAAATCCAAAATTTAGAAGGTATTTTGGAAACCTTTTAACGCTGATTTTCAATCACTCAGACTGAATTATCTCTCTCGAATTACGATGCAAAGATACGCACAATCCCCGACACGAAACAATACCAGCATACCGAAACGGAAAATTTCGGCCCTGAAACGGCAAAAACCCTACACATGCGCATAGCGGCACACACTCTGGGATGCAAGCTGAACTACGCCGAAACGGCCGACCACCTGCGCCGCATGGCCGCCGAAGGACACGAGGTGGTGGACTGGACCGCCGAAGCCGACCTCTACTTGGTGAACACCTGCACCGTCACCGCCGTGGCCGAGAAAAAATGCCGCGCCGCCATCCGCCAGGCACACCGCCGCAACCCGCAGGCACAAATCGTCGTCATGGGTTGCTTCGCACAGACCGCCGCCGCCGAAATCGCAGCCATGCCCGGCGTCACACAGGTCCTCGGCAACGAAAGCAAGCCCCTCCTCTCCTACTCCGGCGCCTCGCGCAACGACCGCACCCGCACCTTCTTCAAAATCCAGGACGGATGCGACTACTTCTGCTCCTACTGCGCCATCCCCTACGCCCGCGGACGCTCACGCTCCGCCTCCATCGAGGAGACACTCTGCGCCGCACGCCGCATCGCCGCCACAGGCGCCAAGGAGGTGGTCCTCACCGGCGTGAACACCGGCACCTTCGGACAGCACTCCGGCGAAAGCTTCCTCGACCTCCTGCGCGGACTGGACGCCGTGGACGGTATCCTCCGCTACCGCATCTCCAGCATCGAACCCAACCTGCTCTCCGACGACATCATCGACTTCGTCGCCTCCAGCCGCGCCTTCCTCCCTCACTTCCACATCCCACTCCAGGCCGGAAGCGACCATGTGCTCCGCCTCATGCGACGCCGCTACGACACCGCCCTCTACGCCGCCAAGCTGCAGCGCATCAAACAGGCCATGCCCGACGCCTGCATCGCCGCCGACATCATCGCCGGCTTCAACGGCGAGAGCGAAGACGAGTTCCGCAAGACGCTCCGCTTCGTCGACAGCAACCCCATCTCCTACCTCCACGTCTTCACCTACAGCGACCGCCCCGGCACCGCCGCCATGCGTCTGGACGAGAAAATCCCCGTCGCCGTGCGCCACGAACACACGCGGCAGCTCCTCCACCTGTCGGAACAGAAACATGCAGCCTTCATCCAAAGCCAGCTGGGCAAGGTGCGGCCCGTCCTCTGGGAAAGCACCGACCACCAAGGCCACCTCGAAGGCTGGACCGACAACTACATCCGCCTCCGCCGCCCCTACGACCCCCAAAGGGTGAACACGGTGGAACCCCTGCTGCTCACCCGCGACAACATAGCCAAAGAGGCCGCCTCGACATGAGGCGGCCTCCTTTCTTTCAGATCGTTGCGAGGAAGTTCTTACTTGCTCTCCTTGCAACCGCCGAGCCACTTGTAGCAGAGGCCGGCCAGGGCGGCACCGACGAGCGGGGCCACGATGAAGAGCCACAGCTGGCCGCAGGCGCTCCAGCCTTCGGCATTGCTGAACAGCGCCTGGCTCAGCGAGCGGGCAGGGTTGACGCTGGTGTTGGTCAGGGGGATGGAGATGAGGTGGATGAGGGTCAGCGTGAGACCGATGGCCAGACCGCCGAACTTGCCGTTGGCATGGCGGCTGTCAGTAACGCCCAGGATAACCATCAGGAACACAAAGGTCAGCAGGCACTCCACCAGGAAGGCTCCGCCGGCGCTGAGGCTCAGGTAGTCGGCATTGCCGGTGGCGGCAGCAAACTCGGCACCGTAGCCATTGGCGGCGAAAACACCCGTGGCACCCAGGCCGGCAGCATTCCAGATGCAGAGCAGCACGGCGCCAGCAATGACGGCACCCACGCATTGAGCCACCCAGTAGAGGAGCATGTCCTTCAAGCTCATGCGGCCATTGACGAACACACCGAGCGAAACGGCGGGATTGAGGTGAGCGCCGCTGATATGGCCGACGCCGTAGGCCATAGCCACAACGGTGAGACCGAAGGCGAGGGCCACGCCGAGGAAGCCCACATGGCCGAACAGCGCAGTGCCGCAGCCACCCAGGACAAGCCAGAATGTGCCAAGACATTCGGCAAACATTTTGTTGGTAATCTTCATAATTTTAAAGTTTTTAAGGTTTATAATTGCCGCTTTAACGAAATATTAACTTAAATATTGTGATGCCGATGTAAAAAATATTTTGGCAGCATCAGCCAATGCGTGTCCAGTCGATGGGCGGCTGCCCCTGCTGTGCCAGCAGGGCATTGCACTGCGAGAAGTGGCGGCAGCCGAAGAAACCGCGGTAGGCCGAAAGGGGCGAAGGGTGAGGCGCGGTGAGTATGTGGTGGCGAGACGGGTCGATAAGGCTTTTCTTGGCGATGGCATAGCTGCCCCACAGGAGGAAGACTATGCCCGTGCGCTGAGCGGAGAGGGCGCTGATGGCGGCATCGGTGAACTGCTCCCACCCGTGCCGCTGGTGGCTGCCGGCCTGGTGGGCGCGGACGGTGAGCGTGGCGTTGAGGAGCAGCACCCCCTGGTCGGCCCAGCCGGTGAGGTCGCCGCCGGTGGCGGGAATGGCCGTGCCGAGGTCGGTGTTGATTTCGGTGATGATATTGACCAGCGAGGGAGGCACCTTCACCCCCTGCGGCACCGAGAAGCAGAGACCCATGGCCTGGCCGGGCTCGTGGTAGGGGTCCTGACCGAGGATGACCACGCGGACGCGGTCGAAGGGCGTGTGGTCGAAGGCGTTGAATATCTTGCTGCCAGGTGGATAGCAGGTATACTGCCGGCGCTCGGCCATGAGGAACTCTTTCAACTGTGCGAAATAGGGAGCCTCGAACTGCGTCCGCAGCACTTCGTACCAAGAGCGGTCAATCTTGACTGTGCTCATTGAAGGAAAGAATTGAACTTCTTCTCCTTGCCCACCTGACTGGCCACGCCGTGGCCGGGGAGGACGGTGTAGCCGTCTGGCAGGGAGAGGATGCGCTCCTTGATCTTGGAGACGAGCAACTGATAGTCGCCGCCCGGCAGGTCGGTGCGGCCGATGCTGAAGTGGAAGAGGGCATCGCCGGTGAGGACCGACTGGCAGTCCGGAAGGACAAAACAGAGGGAACCCGGACAATGGCCGGGCACATAGCGGCACTCGATAGAGGAAGTGCCCAGGGGAAGGACCTGGCCGTCCTCGAGCGGTCGGCAGTCGAGATCATCCATATTGTCCACCGCGAACCCCATCAAGGAGCCGTAGGCCTCGGCCTGGCAGAGCAGCTTGCGGCCCTCAGCGTGCATCGACACGGGGAGACCGTAGGCTTGGCAGGCCTGGCGCAGGCCGGCGATGTGGTCCACATGGGCGTGGGTGAGGAGGATGTACTTGGGCTGCAGCCCGTTGTCGGCAAGGAAGTGGCCGAGCAACTCATCCTCCGCAGAGGAACTGCATGCAGGGTCGACGAGGGCGCACTCTCGGCTGCCCTCGTCGACCACCACATAACAGTTTACTTCGTAGTGGTTAAACAAGAATTGTTTGACAACCACTTCTGTAGGGCGTGTGTGGTTACTTCACAATGAGATGCTTGGTAGTGATGCCGCCTTTGGTCTTCATGCGGACAACATAGTTGCCGGCAGCGAAGCCAGAGACATTGACCTGGTGCTGGATGCCGCTGGCCTTCTCGGAGTAGACCACCTGGCCATTCATGCTGATGATGTCCACCTGCTCCAAACCGGCACCGGAAGCCACAGTCACGCGCTCGGTAGCAACGCTGGGATAGACGGTGGACATATTGTCAAGGTCAACCTGAGCGACGCTGACATCATCGCCAACCTCAACAACGGGATAGATATAGAGGGCGATACCCTCCATGTTCCAATACGGAGCCACATCAAACCAGTTATAGCCACCCTGCTGGGTCAGCGAGTAGCTGCGGGTAAGGTGGATGGTGTCATTAGGGTCGTTAGGATTAGTAAAATCATTGCTGCAGCCATCCGGCGTGTGGTAGATAAAATGCCAAGGAGTGGCATTCTTGGTGGCAGCAGTGTAGGTAGGCACGGCGATAGCTGCCCAGAATGCCTCTGTAGTGGCAGGGGTCGGGAAGACCATCTGAGTGTAGGTTTGGGTGGAGATGTCACTGGTATGATAGGTTCCCTCTGCTAAAACATTCTCGAAGGATACGTCATACAGGCGGAACCAAGGGGCAGCATTGACGGTGGAATTTTCATTGCCGTTACCCATATAAACGTACATACCCACCACCTTCATGGGGTTCTGGAATGCCATAAACTGGGCGTAGGCCGAGTCTTCGTAGGCGTTGGTACCAGTCACAAATGAGGTTTCGTCTTCTTGTGCCGTATAGACGGTCATATTCAGCCCTTGGCTTCCCCGGGCGCATGACGGCATGAAATTGTAGGGCTCGGCATTCTGTGCCATGGCACCAATCGTCAGCACGAGGGCCGACAGGAAAAGAGTAACTTTCTTCATGTTTTTTGTTTTTGTACTGTTAATAATGTTTGGATTAATAATTGTGTTTCTCTCTATGCCGTCGTGCCGGCAATCCAGGCTTCCACCTGCTCCTTCTGCACGGCGGGGACGTCCATTTTCAGCTTCTTGCGCAGGCCGCCCAGGTCGTTGAAGAGTTTGTTGGGGTTGGCCTCCTTGAGTTGTGCCAAGGTGTTGATACCTGCCTTGCGGAGGGCGGGCACCCACTCGGCAGACACGCCGCGGGCAATGAAGTCCTCGTCGGTGGTGACCGAGACCTTCTTCTCGGGCTTCATCTGGGGGAACAGGAGCACATCCTGTATGCTCTGCGCGCCGGTCATCATCATCACGAGGCGGTCGATGCCGATGCCCATGCCGCTGGTCGGCGGCATGCCGTACTCCAGCGCACGGACAAAGTCATGGTCGATGAACATGGCCTCGTCGTCGCCTTTCTCCGAGAGGCGGAGCTGCTCCTGGAAGCGGCCGAGCTGGTCGATGGGGTCGTTCAACTCGCTGTAGGCGTTGGCCAACTCCTTGCCGCAGACGAAAAGCTCGAAGCGCTCGGTGAGCTCGGGGTTGTCGCGGTGGCGCTTGCAGAGGGGCGACATCTCGATGGGATAGTCCGTCACGAAGGTAGGCTGGATGAGCTTGTGCTCGCACTTCTCGCCGAAGATGGCGTCGATGAGTTTCCCCTTGCCCATGGCGGGGTTGGTCTCCACACCCATCCTGGCGCAGGCCTCGCGGAGCTGTGCCTCGTCCATGCCGCCGACGTCGATGCCGGTCTCTTCCTTGATGAGCTGGCACATCGGGGCGCGGCGGAAGGGGGGCTTGAAGTCTATGTCATGGCCCCAGACATTGACCTTGGTGGTGCCGTTGAGGGCCAGGGCGATGCGCTCGAGCATCTGCTCCGTGAACTGCATCATCCAGTTGTAGTCCTTGTAGGCCACGTAGATCTCCATGGCGGTGAACTCGGGGTTGTGGGTGCGATCCATACCCTCGTTGCGGAAGTTGCGGCTGAACTCATAGACACCCGCAAAGCCTCCCACAATGAGGCGCTTGAGGTAGAGCTCGTTGGCGATGCGGAGGTAGAGGTCGATGTCGAGGGCGTTGTGGTGGGTCACAAAGGGACGCGCGGCGGCTCCGCCGGGGATGCTCTGCAGCACGGGGGTATCCACCTCGAGGTAGCCCTGCTCGTTGAAATAGGAGCGCATCTCGTTCACTATCTTGGCCCGCTGCACAAACACCTCGCGAACCTGGGGGTTCACAATGAGGTCCACATACCGCTGGCGGTAGCGCTGCTCGGGGTCGGAGAAGGCATCGTAGACCACCCCGTCCTTTTCCTTCACTATCGGCAGGGGCCGCAGGCTCTTGCTGAGCACGGTGAGGCTCTTGACGTGGATGGAAATCTCACCCATCTGGGTGACGAACACATAGCCCTTGACGCCGATGATGTCGCCGATGTCCAGCAGGCGTTTGAAGACGGTGTTGTAGAGCGTCTTGTCCTCGCCGGGGCATATCTCGTCACGCTTGACGTAGAGTTGTATGCGACCCGCATGATCCTGCAGCTCAACAAACGAGGCGGCCCCCATGATGCGGCGGCTCATGATGCGGCCGGCGATGCTGACCTCCTGGAAGAGGCTGTTGTCCTTCGGGTAGCGCTCCAGGATGTCGGAAGTGACGGCATTGACCTCATAGAGGTCTGCCGGATAGGGGTTGATACCCAGCGCCTTGAGTTCGGCGAGGGAGTTCCTGCGGATCTGTTCTTGTTCAGTCAGTTCGGCCATTGGACAACGTGGTTTTAGGCTGCAAAGATACACACATTTTTTGAATTGCAAAAATATTTTTTTCCAGCCTCTCGGAAAGGGGTCTCCGGGGCCAATCCGGGCACCGGTCGGAGAAACAGTCCATACACACTGTGTACCAAGCAGTTAGAAACTCAGCAAAAAAGCTGCACATTTTTGGCGGAAAAGTGGCCGGAAGGCCGTTTTTGACAGATTTCCAACAGGCTCGTTTCCAGCGTCTTGCAGGCACCCTCTTCTTCCCCTCTTCTTCCCCTCCAAGTGTCTGGAAAGTATGCTCCAGGGATGTTGAAAAAAAACGGGGGGTCAGCGGGCGATGCGGCGGACGGAATGGAGGCGGTGGGTGTAGGTCGTGCCGTCGAAAATGCCTTGGCGGTCGAGGGTGTCGATGCGCACCTGTCCGGAGGCGTGGATGATGCGGCCGTCGCCGAGGCAGATGCCTACGTGGACGACGCGCCCCTCGGGGTTCTGGAAGAAGGCGAGGTCGTCGCGCAGGGTGTCGCACGAGCAGACCTCGACGCCGCAGGTGGCCTGCTGCGACGCGTCGCGCGGAAGCCAGAGGTCCAACGCCTTGAAACAGACCTGCGTGAGGCCCGAGCAGTCGATGCCGGCGGTGGAGCGTCCGCCCCAGAGGTAGGGGGTGCCGAGGAAGAGGCGCTCCGCGAGGTCGGCCGCGGTGCTGAACGGCACATACTGCTTGTTGTCCACCCAGCCCTCGTAACCGTCATAGTCCAAGCGTATTGCGCTCCATTTCTCCTCGCGGCGCAGCACCTCGAAGGTGTCGCCCGCCAGCAGCTGATTGACCATCTCCGCACGGTCGGACGCCTCGCCCCGCATCGGGACAGCAGACAGGAAACAGTAGCCTTTCATCATTTGCATTGTCAAGGGGGTTTAAAAGAAGTTAATGACATAACACCGCCCGGCGCATTTTATTGTGCGCCAGGCGCATTTTTCGCCATTGTAGATTCAACATCGACGTTGGAACGAGCGCGGTTTCCCGCCACGGCACTCCGGCCGCTTCCAGTGGCGGCACCGGGGAGACCGAGGGGGGGGGCGGAAGAAAAAAATTTTGCCATGTTTGAAAAAGTGTGTACTTTTGCAGCGTCAAAACAAAAAAACAGACCTAAACATGTAGCATACTAAAATACTATTGAAACAATAAAATAGAAATAGCGTTTTCGCTTATCGAAAGCAAGTCCGAAACCTAGGAAATTTCCGACTACCGTGCTTCAAGAAAGCAGAGAACGCTCGCGGGCATCCGCGGGCTTTCTTGTTAGCATGGTAGGTAATTCCTAGGACCTCGGACTTGAACAGAGAGAGTTCGCGGTTCTTTTTTTATTGTGGTTCCAAACAGGAGAAGACACATCAATCAAAATCCTTTTATCAACCATTTAAAACATTACACAACATGAAAAAACAAATGATTATCGGAGCCATGATGCTCCTCGGAATGACCTACACGGTGTCGGCTCAAAGCGTCCGCGAACTTCGTGAACTGAGAGAAAAACAGCGCGTGGAAAAATCACTCAGCCGCGCATGCGAGGATGATGACCAGTACATGGCTGAACTTGGCAAGGCTACCTGGTCGACCGCCAACGGCGCAGAAACCCGAGCCCTGCAAAATGCACAGCAGCGACTCAAAATGCGCTTGGAGCAGACAGTGAAGGCTGTCATTGAGGACCTGAGCCACAGCTCCGACCTTGAAACCGCCGACGCTTGGGACGCAGTTACCATTCGCAAAGTGAACACTGGTTTCCAGTCGGTCATCAACAAGTCCATCGGTCACACCACCAAGTGCTACTCCGACTCGTGGCAGAACGACAAGGGTCAGTGGGAGGCCGAATACAACTGTAAGATAGCCATCGAAGAGTTCATCAAATCGGCTGAGGCCGCCATCAGTAACGACGCAGTCATGCGCGCCAACGTTGGTATTGACCAGTTCGAGGGAAGCTTCCGTGAACATCTGAAAGATAACTAAACCAGTACCACAATGCGGGCATGGTGCACGCCATGCCCGCATCTGCAATCCACTCACATAGATGAGAAAGACAGCAGTCATAATAGCCGTAATGTTGGCATGCACCCTAATGTCGTTCAGTTGTTCGCGCTCGTCACAGCTGCCGACCAAGGTTTCTCTTGTCAATGACAACAGCAAGTACAGCCTCGAAAACAAATGGCTTCATGTTTCGGGCAAGGGAATTTCGCGTGACCTGAGCACTGCCCAGTTCAAAGCACTGTCGAATGTAGAACATGCTGCTATAGACACACTGAAGAAAATTGTGTCGGACATGACCGAGAGGCGTGGGATGAATACAGGCTTCCCCGAGGAGTTCTACCTCTCCGCCATCCGCTACACCCAGTATCAGGACAACGAGACCAAAGGCAGCAACGGGGAGACCATGTACGAAAGCACCTGTAGCGCCCGAATGTCATTGCAGCCAATGCTGCAGAGCATCTACCAGGAAGCAGGCTTCGATGCCGGATACGGCTACTACCAGTTCCTGCGCGACGTCGATGCACTGATGCAGAACGACAAATAAAGAAACACCCCAAAAAACACACTATGAGCAGAAACACACTCAAAACAGCCCTGGCCTGCGCAATCCTGCTGGCCATCGGGTATGCCGCCAACGCCCAGCAGCCTCCGCGCTGGACAACGAACGGTGTGCTGGAAATGGAAAACTCCTACCTCGAGCCCGTCTCCGGCATGGGCAGCACCCCCAGCGAAGCCCGCAAAGCCGCCACGCTGGAAATCATCAACCGCAGAAACATGGCCACCGGCTCATCGGCCGAAATCTCGGTCGAAAACGGGAACGTGTCGGCCCGCGTCAACGACCAGCTGATTGTCAAATCACGCATCCTTGACGAATACACCGAGCAGGTGTCCTCCGGCCAATACCGTGTCCACCTGCTGGCCCAGACGGCCAAACACCCGCAGAACACCTTCGAGCCGGTCTCCGTCACCTCCGACTATCCCTTCTCGGCACGCTGCCTTGTGCCGGGCATGCAGCAACTCTACAAGGGACAGACCGTCAAAGGCATAGCCATCATCGGGGCCGAGGTGCTGGCCGTGGGCGGCATCATCGTCAGCGAAAGCCTGCGAGCCGACTACAGCAACCGCGCTTCAACAGAGCGCAACGCCCGGCTGATGACCGAATACATCGACAACGCCAACAACGCGCAGAACATCCGCAACGTCTTTATCGGGGCCGCCGCCGCGGTCTACGTGTGGAACATTGTCGATGCCATCGTCAGCAAAGGCGGCAAGCACGTGGTGCTCGACAAGGTCGCCATGACCCCCTACGCCACCCCCGACGGGTTTGGCCTGGCACTGAACTACAGATTTTAAATTCATTAACCAACAAAAAACAACACAACAATGAAAAAAGCAATCAGCATCCTCGCCCTGGCCGCCGCATTCCTCTGCCTCACCACGGCCTGCACAAAAACAACCTACGACACCACAGGAACCATCAGCGGATTTATCCAGTCATATAATACTGGAGAACCTCTTAATCTTGTTCTTGTAACTATTGCTCCCACTAATAGAAACAATTATTCAGGTATGGACGGCAGCTACCAGTTTAACAACGTTGATCCAGGGGAATATAGAATCTCTTTCCAAAAGGCCGGGTACAAGTCAAATACTAAAGATATTACGGTTAATGCTGGAGAAACAATGATTTTGAATCTCGTTATGGAAGTAGAACCATCTCCCGTAAAATGAAACACCTGACATCATACATATCAATGCTGGCTGGCATCCTGCTGGCCGGCATGGTTTCTCAATCATGCTCGGGAGACGATGACAGTAGAGAATCACAACATAATGGTTCAATCTATGGACTCGTCACGGATTATGCCACTGGACATCCCGTCCAGTATGCCAATGTACAGTTGCGTCCGACTGGAGAGACAACATTGACAGGGTTGGATGGGATGTATGAGTTCCGGTATTTGGCTAACGGAACATACTATATCACCGTCTCGAAAGCCGAATACAGCGAATTGAAAGATGACTATCCCATTGATGTAGTGTCTGGGCAAAGCCGGAGAAGAGATGTCCAGATAGAAGCCCTGCCTGTGTACATCAGCATAAAAGACATGATGGGAAACCCTCTTACCGAACTTGACTTTGGCAGCAATCCATCATTGAACCTACTGGCGTTTAATGTATTCAACAATGGGACTGTACCTGTCAGGAGTATAGCAGTATACTCATGTGACTGGATGTCTGTAACTCCATCGACCTGTGATATCGACCCAGGCCGTTCCGCCATGTTCACGGTTCAGCTGGACAGGACAAAGCTTCCTGCGGGAAGTAACTCTACGCAACTCTATATCCAAACAGGCAACGGAAGCAATGTCATAGAAGTTCGTGCTGTAGGCGGATACGCAAAGCCGGAAGTCTTAACTCTCCCCATAACTTATATTGACGGAAACGTAACCCCATGGAGCAACACGTTTCATGCAAAGGTGAATAATGCAGGAAACCCTGAGTACACAAACCGTGGCTTTTGCTTTTCCTCAACCAATTCAGAACCTACCGTCAACGGCTCAAACTGTACAAACGTCAATGTAGTAGGCACAGGCGTAGGTGAGTATAGCTATACATACTGGGACTTCCCTCCACAAACCACGCTCTATTTTGTAAGAGCGTGGGTGAAGTGGAACAATCAAATAGAATACGGCAACATTCAACAGTTTGTGTACAATGACGTATAAGAGATCCATTTTATACCCTCTAAGCGTGCTCTGTGCCATGCTTATTACATCTTGCTCCAATGAAGACGAGAATAAGTATTGCAGTGTGTCCGGAACAGCAAGACACTATAATGACCCGATTAATGCGGTGAAAGTAACCCTTGTGAAAGAGGGGGAGTCTGTTCCGAAACACCTCGCTGTCACCAATAGTGATGGGACATATAGTTTTACAAACGTTGAGGCAGGGGTGTATAATATCTATGGCGAAAAAGAGTCCTATGTGAGTGGCTATATAATAGACGATGGAGTCCTAAATCATCGAACACACACAATCACACTGAGTCCTGGACAAGAAAAGAAAGTTGACCTCCTTCTAAACGATCATTCTGTCCTCGAAAGCAGTCGCCTCACCATCACTGACATGGCAGAGAACCCTATTGAAAGTATCACTATACCCAAGTACGCGTCAACCTATGCTTTCCAGCTATTCAACAAAACTATGGATCCCATCTCTTGGCAAATATACGATGTGGATCGCAATGTGGTTTCTGGATTTATCGGCTACGAATTCGTCTCATACAGATTGTTCTCCGGTGTAAACCCGACCAGTGGAACACTACAGCCTGGTCGGAATGTGGCTGTAACACTTACAATCTCTCCCGAGGTATACACTATAGAAAGCTACCAGCATGGCGTCTATCAAATATCGCTTTCTACACTCGACCCTCCACATATTCCTATATATTTACCTTTTGCCATCTAATTAATGTCCGCAGAAAAAACATTATGTAGCCATCTCCAACACAGCCCGAAAATAACAGTGCACTAAAAAAAGTGCAATATATGCAAGTAGCAGCACTTTTTTTAGTGCACGTCAAGGATATTTTGTATCTTTGCAGCCGAAATCAATAATCTTGACGAGCAATGATTGACAATGTTCTTTACGATTACATGCGAGAGCAGATGGGGTTTATAAGCCTTGATTTTGTGCGATATAAGTACAAGACGATTGACTGGAACCTTAGGATGATAGGGCTGATTGGTCCTCGTGGCGTGGGGGTTAGACCTGCTGCGAGGGCAGGCCGACTTGAGTCGTCGCGCCGTAATGTACACTATGCAGGGGCTTTCGTTCCGTGAGTACCTGGAAATGTTTCACGGAATAAAGATGCCTGTGTACACGTTGGCGGATATTATAGCCAACAAGGTCGACCCAACGGTTCTCCAGCATCCGCTGCCCCTCTTTCGGCAATACCTGCGCAACGGTTATTACCCTTTCAGCAAGGAGGGTGCTTCCCTGTCGAGGGTGGACCAAGTGGTCACTCAAACCCTCGAGATTGACATCCCCCAATATACATCCATGTCGGTTTCCACAGGAAGGAAGCTGCGTCGACTGATGGCCATCGTAACACAAAGCGCGCCTTTCAAGCCAGATTATTCCAGCATCGCCAACGCCTTGGGCATAAGCAGGAATGTTGTGCCCGACTATCTGCATTATATGGAGCGGGCGGGCATGATTGGCCAGCTGCGGGACGAGACGGGGGGCCTGCGCAGCCTTGGAAAGGTGGAAAAGGTGTATGTGGACAATACCAACTTGATGTATGTCCTCAATCCAGACAGCGCCAATGTGGGGAACCTTAGCGAGACCTTCTTTTACAACCAGACCCGGGCCGTGTGCGATGTGATTTATTCGAAGATATCCGATTTTGTTATCGGAGAACATACCTTTGAGGTCGGCGGAAAAGGGAAGCATGGAGGACAGATAGAAGACGTTGCCAACGGACATCTGGTGAAAGACGATGTAGAATACGGGCATGGTTCGACAATTCCGTTATGGACTTTCGGCTTGCTGTACTGACACGGCCTTTCGCCCACAACGAACAGCGACGGCATGAAAAACGAAATACCTAACAGACAACAGATGAGACAAGTAGTTGCAATTACAGCGGCGATGCTGCTTGCGGCGGGAGCTGCGGCGCAGGTGGGACGCGAGGATTTCAACCGGCAGCGGGAGCGAATGCGGGAGCAGTACCGGCAGGCTGCGGCAGGGGCGAGGGAGCAGTATGGGGAGGCACGGCGCAAGGCGGAGGCGGAGTATGCCGCATTCCGCGAGAAGGCCAATGCCGACTTTGCGGCGGCGATGCAGCAGGCGTGGAAGCCTGTGAGGCAGGAGCCTCCCAAACCCAAGCCCAAGGAGCCGGCCCCACCCACGCCTCCGAAGCCCGACCGCGAAAAGAGGCCCACGATGGACCGCCTGCCGCAGTCGGAGGTGGTCCCCCGACCGGCCCCGCTGCCACCACAGCCGCTGCCGGCCATCCCCGAGGCCGCACCGTCGGCGCCGACGGTGCAGTTCTCCCTGTACGGCACTCCCTGCCAGGTGCATGCCGACGGCGGGAGTCTGTCGTTCAAGCTGCGCTCGGTGGACGAGAAGGGGGTGGCGGAGGCATGGAAGCAACTGTCGCAGAAGAAGTACGACGGCCTGCTGCACGACTGCCTGGCACAGCGCGAGGCGCTGCACCTGAACGACTGGGGCTACCTGCAGCTGCTGCAGGCGATGAGCGAGCGGCTGCTGGGGAAGGGGAGCAACGAGGCGGTGCTGATGCAGATGTACCTCTACGTGCAGTCGGGCTACAAGGCACGGATTGCCAAGCAAGGCGGGCGGCTAGTGATGCTGGTGCCCTTCAACCGCAACATCTACAACTACAGCTACGTGATGCTCGACGGCCGGCCGCACTATGTGCTCTCCTCCTCGCGCGAGGGGAACCTAGAGGTATGCCAGGTGGGATTCCCACGGGAGCAGGTGTCGAACATCCTGATGACGCACCTGCCTGCCGTGGGCGGGCAGAGCCGGACAAGACGCACCTTCACGTCGAAGCGGTACGGCGCGGTGCAGGCCACGGTCGGCGTGGACAGGCAGTTGATAGACTTTATGGATAACTACCCCCTGAGCGATGCCTGGGACTACTATGCCCGCGCAGGGCTGAGCGAGGGGGTGAAGGGGGACCTGTACCCCATCCTGCAGGGCCAGACCCAGGGCAAAAGCCCGCGCGCGGCGGTGGCACTACTGCTGGACTTCGTGCAGAACGCTTTCCAATACGCCACCGACCAGGAGCAGTTCGGCTACGAAAGGCCGCTGTTCGGCGACGAGAGTTTCTTCTACCCAAAGAACGACTGCGAGGACCGCTCAATCCTCTTCTGCATCCTGGTGCGCGACCTGCTGGGGCTGGAGGTGGTGTTGGTGCAGTGGCCCGGGCATCTGGCCACCGCAGTGGCGTTCCCCAGCGAGGAGGATGGCGACTACTTCACCGTCAACAGGAAGCACTACACGGTCTGCGACCCGACCTACATCGGGGCCGATGTGGGAATGACGATGCCGCAGTTCAAGAACACCTCGGCCAAGATTGTCATGCTGTAAAGCCGGGGGGGGGGGGGGCTAAGCGTAAATTGGGGAGTTAAGAGGGGCGGTTCTGGGGGAGTTTGAGAGAGGTTGAGGGAGTTACGGGGGAGTTAAAGGACAATACCCCCATTCTTCATTTTTAATTCTTCACTCTTCATTCTACTACAGCTGTCCCCTCTCGATGGAGCGCACGATGCGTTCGATGAGGTCGTCCTTCTTGTCGTGCTGAGGGTCGAATTTGGTCTTGAGGTTGAAACCGAAGAGTTTGGCGAAAGTCTGGTAGAGGCCGGCGCGGAAGGAGCCACGGAGCTCGCCCACAATGTTGTAGGCCGAGCGCGACGTCTCACGGTCGATCAACTTGATGAGCACCAGCCCCTGCGAGAAGGTGTACTTGGAGAGCTCGCCCTTGTAGTCGTCCATCAGTTGTTTCTCGGCGGCCTTGATGGCGGCCTTGCGGTCCTTCTTGGGCAGCCCCGCGATCTCCACCTCCAGCTGGTCCAGCCGCCGCTTGCCCTCTTGCGCGTAGGGCAGCATCAGGCGCACATTGCGTATCAGCTTGGAATTGTTGCGTATCTCCTTGGGGGTGAGGAGCATGCCGGAGGCATAGACCGTCACCTCGCGCAACTGGTAGAGGGGCACCGTGTCGCCGTCGAGCACGGTGGCGAAAGTGTAATGCTCGTGGGCCAGGCGCTGCGCCTGCACACGCTCGAAGTCAGTCTCTTGCGTGGTGCCGCTCCCCTGCGAGTGCACCGGCCCCCACGCCGCCAACACCGCCACCAGCCACAGGCCGCGGCGCAGGGCAGCGCTATTCATATATAATAAGTCCATTTTCACGTATCTTGTGCCTCTTTTTCACCCCCATAACTGCAAACACGCCCTTTTATTGCCTCCACCCCAACATTTTCCCACCAACCGCCCCTCCCTCCTGCTAGACAACACCCCCATAACCGCCGCCAAAAAACCCGAAAAACAGCCATTTTTACCCCACCTACACAAGGCTGATTTACAATATATTGTAAGCATCATCTTCTTCCCCTCTCCTTACCCTCTTCGGTACTGGCAGGGATGCTGTATCGCCGATGGAAGTGATGCCCTGCGGACTGCACCGAAACGGGAATCCGCGCCAAGGCTGTGCATCGCCTGCGGGGAAACAGGATGACTGACAAAGAGGAAGATAACAACAACATAGTACAACGGGCCTCACCACTGCTTACTCCATCATACAAATCCACCACGGAATTGCTTACTGGAACAAGCAAAAAAAAATTAACTCTGCTTACTGGAATAAGCAAAAAATCGTATATTTGCATTTGGGATATAACGCAAAGAAACCATGGAACAACTTCAAATACAGCACGTAAGGATAATCTCCCACCTAAACATGGGGCACAAGCGCAGCTTGATGGATGCCATCAACTGGGATTCACGCCTCATCGGGATTCGAGGAGCACGTGGGGTGGGCAAAACCACGATGCTGCTGCAGCACATCAAAGAGCGCTACGGCAGCAACCCCGACACGGCCCTCTATGCGAGCATGGACCACCTCTACTTCACCCGACACAGCCTGCTGGAGCTGGCAGAAGAGTTCCACCGACGCGGCGGGCAGTGCCTGTACCTCGACGAGGTGCACAAATACGAGGGCTGGAGCCGTGAGGTGAAAAACATCCACGACAGCCTGCCCGAGATGCAGGTGGTGTTTACCGGCTCGTCGCTGCTCAACATACTAAACGCAGAAGCCGACCTCTCGCGCCGCTGCGTCAGCTATGAGATGCAAGGTCTTTCGTTCAGGGAGTACCTCTCGTTCCGCCACGGCGTCTCCCTGCCGGCCCTCTCCCTGGACGACATCCTGACCCACCCGCTGGAGGCATCGCAGGAAGTGATGCAGGCATGTCGGCCGTTGAAGTATTTCCCCCACTACCTAAAGCATGGCTACTACCCCTTCTTCCTGGAGAAAAACATCGACTACCTGACCCAGGTGCAGAAGGTAGTGAACATGATTCTCGAGATAGAGTTGCCGCAGCTGGGCAATGTGGATGTGGCCAATGTGCGCAAGTTGCGGAGCCTGCTGTCGGTAATCAGCTGCGGCGTCCCGTTTGCGGTGGATATCAGCAAGATGGCCAAATCGGCAGAGCTGAACCGGAACACCATCCTCCACTATCTCGCCCACATGCACCGCGCCCGGCTCATCCACCTGCTCTACAGCGACATACAGAACATCAAACGGATGCAGAAACCCGACAAAATCTATATGGAGAACACCAATCTGCTCCACGCGCTCGCCCTGACGAATGTGGAAACAGGGACGGCGAGGGAGACATTCTTCGTCAACCAACTGTCGGAGAGGCACCAGGTAGAATATGGGCAGCGCGCCGACTTCATCGTCGACGGCCGGTACACCCTTGAAGTGGGTGGCCCCGGCAAGGACGGCAACCAGATTGCCGACACCCCCGACGCCTACATCGCTGCCGACGATATGGAATACGCCCTCGGCAAGAAGATCCCGCTATGGCTCTTCGGTTTCCTCTACTGAAGACACTAAACAACGTTACTACAAGAGGGAGGTCCCTGCCGCAGTCCAAAGGCCCATCGGGCCGGACTACAGTGAAATAAACCCATGTCTATCCCATCCCCCCCCCCTACGGCAGGCGGACAATGCGGAAGCCGACGTAGGAGTGGCGGTAAGC
Organism: Bacteroidales bacterium; assembly: GCA_017940465.1. Lineage (GTDB taxonomy): Bacteria > Bacteroidota > Bacteroidia > Bacteroidales > P3 > Colimorpha. The sequence goes on from JAGAYN010000013.1 coordinate 29,807, forward strand.
GGGGTTCATGTAGTCGCGGAAGGGGGCGCGGCAGTAGCGGTCGTAGTAGGCCCAGCTGCCGCCACGGCGCACGCGGTTGGTCCCGGTGGCGGGGCCCGTGGGGTCGTGTTGGGTTTCGTTGGTGTAGCGGCCCCAATAGTCGAGACACCATTCACTGACATTGCCACTCATATCATAGAGGCCCAGCACGTTGGGCTTCTTCTTCGCCACGGGGTGGCTGGTGCTGTCGGAGTTCTCGCGGTACCAAGCCAGGGAATCGATGTCGTTGCCGCCGGCATATATAGGATATACCGGAAGCACGCCGACCTTGGCCGGCTGCGGGGCGAGGTGTCCGCCACGGGCGGCGTACTCCCACTGCGCCTCGGTGGGGAGAGTGAAGTTCTTGCCGGTGCGGGCGCTGAGGGTGTCGCAGAAAGTCAGGGCCTCCTCGAAGGTGAGGTTCTCCACTGGGTGGTCGGGATTCTTGAACACGCTGGGATTATAGCCCATCACCTCCTCGAAGATGGCCTGCGTGATTTCGGTCTGGCTGATGTAGAAATTCTCCGAGAGGACCACATTGTGCGAGGGGGTCTGGAATTCCCACTCCCATTCACGCTCGGGCACCTCGGTGTCGAGGGTGTCGCCAAAGCCGCCCATCTGGAAAGTGCCGGCCTTGACGAAGACCATGTTGATATAGTTCACCGAATCGGGCGGCACCGTGTCGCGCACCACCACCACGCCGCGCAGGCGGAGCTGCCCGTCGTCGTGGGTGTAGGTCACGGTCGGCTCTTCTTTTTCGCAAGCAGCCACGGCGAAAGCCACCGCGACGGCGGCCAGGGCCAGGAGGGTTATGCTTTTCTTCATCGTCACCATAACTATATGATTTACAGATAGTGAATACTATATTTGCATACTTTTGACGCTGCAAAGATACAAAGAATTCTTCAATTACCACAAAAAAATCCAACCTCACTGCCACGGTGGTGAAAATACCCGACCATACAGATTAACGTATTTTAACAAAATTATGTTATTAAATGCAAAAACAAATGCGTATCTTTGTAAATAAAACCAACCGCATAGACACATAGCAAACACGATAGAAATGAACACAATAGGGGTGATTGGAAGTGGCACATGGGCCACTGCGATTGTAAAAATACTACTGGAACAAGAGGGTCGCACCCTCAACTGGTGGGTGCGGAGCGAAGAAGTCCGCGATGGGCTGCAGGCCAAAGGGCGCAACCCGAAGTACCTGCCCTCGGTGCAGTTCGACATGGAGAGGCTGACCATCAGTGGCGACCTGGCACAGGTGGTGGCCGACAGCGACTACCTCTTCCTCGTCGTCCCCTCGGCCTACATAGCCGACACCCTGGAACAGTTGCCCAAGGCGGCCTACAAGGGCAAGAAGATAATCTCCGCCATCAAGGGCGTCCTGCCCAAGCGGCGCACCAGCGTGAGCGTCTACCTGGAGAACACACTCAAGGTGAAGCGCAACGACATCTGCGTCATCTCGGGCCCGACCCACGCGGAGGAGGCGTCGCGGAAGATGCCCACCTTCCTCACCATGGCCTCGAACAGCCCCACGCTGGCCATCGAGGTGGAGCAGATGATGCGCTGCCCCTATCTCCACACCTCCCACACGACCGACATCCTGGCCGTCGAGCGCGTCGGCCTGTCCAAGAACATCTACGCCATCGCCGCCGGCATCTGCCAGGGGCTGGGCTACGGCGACAACCTCAACGCCGTGATGGTCAGCGCCGCCATGCGCGAACTGAGCAACCTGCTCAAGGTGTTCCCCTCCATCACAAGAAACATAGCCGACAACTGCTACCTGGGCGACCTGATGGTCACCTGCTGGTCGCACCACAGCCGCAACCGCAAACTTGGCGAGATGATCGCCAAAGGCATCAGGTTGGAAGACATATTCAACCAGATGGGCACCGTGCCGGAAGGCTACTTCTCCGCCCAGAACTACCACGAGCTTGCCCTCATGATCGGCCGCACGGACGAAATTCCCATCGTGGAGGCCGTCTACCGCATCCTCTACGAAGAGGCCGACCCCAAAGCCGAAATAGACTTCCTCATAGACAACGTATTCTAAATGGACACCATCAACTTCAACGACATCCGTCCCTACAACGACGAAGAACTGCGCCAGGCACTGCCCCGCATTGAACACTGGGAACTCATCCCCCAGATACTCCGCTTCATCTACCCCCAGGAGCGGGCCGAGGACAGCCTGCAACGGCTGCGGCAGGTGCAGAGCGTGGAGCAACTGCAGACCACTTTCATGTACGACGCCATCTGCCGCGTCGTGGAGACCACCTCGACAGGCTTCTCCTGTTCCGGCTTCGACTACATCAAGCGCGGCCGTCCCTATCTGTACCTCTCCAACCACCGCGACATCACCCTCGACGCCTTCCTCCTGCAGATGGAGTTCATCCGCCGCGGCCGCGAGACGTCATACATCGTGTTCGGAAACAACCTCATCGAGTCGCCCCTCTTCCGCGACCTCTTCCTGAGCAACAAGCTGATACAGATGGAGCGTGGCGGCAACCCGATGGCTTTCTACCGCAGCCTACAGCACCTGTCGCAATACCTGCACCACCTGATATCCGACTGCGGTAAATCAGTGTGGATTGCGCAGAAAAACGGCCGTAGCAAGGACGGCATCGACACCACCGCGCCGGCCATCATCAAGATGCTCACCCTCGGCAGCGACAGTCCCCAGCAACAGACGCTGGCCGACCTGCACATCGTGCCGCTGGCTGTGTCCTACGAGTGGGACCCCTGCGACATCATGAAAACCAACGAACTCTTCACCCGCGCCCACGGCGGCTACCAGAAGAGCGAAGGCGAGGACACCAACAGCGTGGTGACCGGCATCATAGGCCCTAAAGGCAAGATACACCTCTCCATCGGCAAACCCCTCGCCCCCTCCGAATTGCAGCCCGAAGAAGGGACCGACCTGGCCGACCATGTGGCCGCACTGCTCGACCGCCGCATACAGAAACTCTACCACCTTATGTCCACCAACTACCTGGCCTTCGACCTGCTCAACAACAGCACCCGCTTCCAACAGCACTACGACAGCAACGTCAAGAACCTGTTCCTCCAGCGCATGAACCGCCTGGCCAGCGACGAGCACCGACGCATCTTCATGGAAATGTATGCCAACCCGGTCCTCTCCGGTCTACGAAAATAAACATCTCCCAAGAACCATGGACAACACAGAAATACTGAAAGCCGAGGGGCTGAGCAAGACCTTCACCCTATCGCGCAAGCAACAAAAGATTGAGCGCACCGACGCGAAGCGCAAGACAGCGGTGGATGCCCTGAGTTTCAGCGCCTACCGTGGCGAGATATTCGGCCTGCTGGGACCCAACGGGGCCGGCAAGACGACGACGCTGCGCATGCTGAGCACGCTGATCAAGCCCGACAGCGGCGACGCCTGGCTGGACGGATGCAGCGTGGTGAGCCAGCCCGAAGAGGTGCGCGGGAAGATAGGATTCCTCACCTCGGAACTGAAACTGGAAGACTTCTTCACCCCCAACTACCTGTTCGATTTCTTCAGCCGCCTGCACCACGTGGACGAAACTACCTGCAAGGAGCGCAAGCAGCGCATGTTCGCCCGCTTCGGCATCGACAAGTTCGCCGAGGTGAAGGTGGCCAACCTCTCCACCGGCATGAAGCAGAAACTCTCGCTTGTCATCTCGCTGGTGCACAATCCCGACATCATCATCTTCGACGAACCCACCAACGGCCTCGACGTGCTGACGGCACGCACCGTGACCGACTACCTGCAGGAATTACGCTCCGAGGGCAAGACCATCATCCTCAGCACCCACATCTTCAGCCTCGTGGAGCGCCTGTGCGACCGCGTGGGCGTCATCATCGACGGCCGCATGACCGTCTGCGGCACACTGCAAGAGGTGTGCGGCGGCATCAGTCTTGAGGACCGCTTCTTTGAAATCTACAAGGAACAGAAAGGAGGTGAAGAATGAAAAGCAATGTACTGACCATCATCAAGAAAGAATTCGCCCGCTTCTTCGGCGACCGTCAACTGCTGTTCACCACGGTCATTATGCCGGGTCTGCTTATATACATTATATATACAGTCATGGGGAGCGGGATGGAGAAGATGATGACCGAGGGGCAGGACGAGGTGGTGACGCTGCGTGTGGAGCACCTGCCGGAGAGCCTGACCCAGACGGTGCTCGACCTACCCGGCACCATCGCCGTCCTTCAGGATGTATCCCAAGAAGAGATAGACAACCTCGAGGACAAGGACCTCAACGAAGTGGCCCTGCGTTTCCCCGAGGATTTTGACGAGATGGTGGCCACCTACAGCCCTCAAAGCGGCGTGGCGGCCCCCAATGTGGAGATATACTACAACTCTGCCAACAACGCCTCCAGCCGCGTCTACGGCATGCTGGAAGCGCAACTCTCGGCCTACGAGGACCAGATGAGCAACCGCTTCGACATCAACCGCGCCGACACGGAAGAGGACCGCTACGACATGGCCAGCCAGGACGACGTGGTGGGAAGCATCCTTTCCAAACTCATCCCCATGCTCATCCTCATGCTTCTCTTCAGTGGCGTCATGGCCATCGCGCCCAGCAGCATAGCCGGCGAGAAGGAACGCGGCACCATAGCCACCCTGCTGGTCACCCCCATGCGGAGGAACGAACTGGCGATAGGCAAGGTGGTATCGCTCAGCGGCATAGCCCTCCTGAGCGGCATCTCCAGCTTCATCGGCATCCTCCTGTCGCTTCCCAAGATGATACCTGCCGATGCGGCGGGTGTTGAACTGGGACTCAACTACACCTTCACCGACTACCTGGTGCTGCTGCTTATCATCCTGGCCACGGTACTCATCATGGCCTCTGCCGTCAGCCTTCTCTCCGCCATGGCCAAGGACGTGAAGAACGCCGGCACCATGGTGACGCCATTCATGCTGGTGGTGATGTTCTGCGGCCTGATGCCGATGTTCCAAAGCCATGTACCCGAAGGCATCGGTGCCTATCTGGTGCCGTTCTACAACTCCATCCAGACGATGACAGCCGTATTCGCCCATGAGATGAAATGGCTTCCGGTGGCGGCAACGCTCTGCTCCAACGTGGTCTACACCGGTGTGGCCGTGTGGGGACTTACGCGCATGTTCAACAGTGAAAGGGTGATGTTCAGCCGATGAAGGCAAGAACGCTGATACTGCTGTCGCTGCTGCAGTGCGCACTGGCCCACGGGCAGTGGTGGACAGGCTGGAGCCGCCAGACGCAACTGGCCCTCTGTCTGTACCTGCAAGGGGACAGCCTGCTACTCTACAGCCCGTTGCAGAGCCGTGACCCCATCCCTGTGAGCGAGTGGAACCTGCGGAACGACACGCTACGCATCGCCTGCGCCAGCATAGGCTTCAAGGCCACCCTCGCGCGGCAGGACAGCTTGTGGCAAGGCACTTGGCGGCAGGGTCTCCTGCGCGAAGCCATCACCTTCCGCCCATCCGACACCATCTTCCAACTGCGCCGACCGCAGACGCCGCCCTATCCCTACCGCTTCCGCGAAGAGACACTGGTGGCTGACTACGTGGACAGCCACGGCGACAGCATACACCTGGAGGGCACCCTGGCCCTGCCGCAAGGCGACGGACCCTTCCCTGCCCTGCTGCTGGTGAGCGGCAGCGGACAGCAGAACCGCGACGAGGAGCTGTTCCAGCACAAGCCATTCCTGGTGCTGGCCGACTATTTGGCCGCCCACGGCATCGCCACCCTGCGCTACGACGACCGCGGTGTGGGCGCCAGCCGAGGCCCTCTGGAGAAGGCTACCACGCTCATTTTCAGCGAGGACGCCGAGGCGATGTTCGGTGTGCTGCTGGAACACCGGCTCGTGGACCACCGGTGGACTGGCATCGGAGGCCACAGCGAAGGGGGCGCCATAGCACCCCTGGTGGCGGCACGTAACCGCGGAGCCGCCTTCGTCGTCATGCTGGCTGGACAAGGGGAGAGGGGACTGGAGGTGCTTGCACAACAGAACCGCGACCTCTTCCGCGCCCGTGGCGTGAGCCTTCCGCTGTGCGAGGTGCGCAGCCGCTGCATGCGCCGCCTGCTGGAACTGCCAGCCGGGAGCGACCTCAAGGCCTATCAAGCCATCATTCAAGAATACACAGAGAAACTCACCCCCGCCCAAGCCGACAGCATAGAACTGAAGCGGGGCATGGCCTACACGCTGAAGCAGCAGCTGGAGGGGGTATGGATGCGGGAATTCCTGCGGATAGACCCCGCCGACTACCTGCCGCAGGTGACCGTGCCGCTGCTGGCCCTGCAGGGAGGGAAAGACTGCCAGGTGAGCGCCGAGCGCAACCTGCCCGCCATCCAGAGGCTGAAGCCTGACGCCGTATGCCGCGAATTCCCCGGCCTCAACCACCTGTTCCAGCACTGCCGCACGGGTTCGCCCGACGAATATATCCAGATTGAAGAGACCTTCGCCCCGGAGGCGATGGACGCCATATCCAGTTTTATCAAAAGCCTGCCCCGATGACTGAACACAACCAACGCATCTATTACATACTCCTGGGCCTCACCGCCGTGGTGGCGGCCCTCACAGTGATGGCCTGCATTGTCATCGCCGACTGGCAGCTGTTCTACAGCATGGCGCTGGCCGTGCCGGTGGGGCTGCTGGTGGGCCTGGTGTGTATGATCATGTATGTCTACCCCACGCTGCAACCCGAGGAGGGGAAGAACCGCCGCCGGAAGCGTCGCGCTGCCTATGTGCCTGACCCCCTTGGCCAGCGATGGCTCACGGCGGGCGCCGTCTCGCTGGGCTTCGCGCTGATGATGCTCTGCACCGCCCTGCGCGTGATGGGGGCGCTGCCGCGATGGGCCTTCGTGGTGTTGATGGTGATGCTGGCGGCAGCGATGTATGCCGCCACGGTCTATGTCGCCGTCCGCATCCACCAGACGGCGCGCAAGCCCGTGGACAAGGGCATCGCCTGGCAGGTGGTGCTCCGCGCACTCGACGTGCTTGCCGACATGGTGGCTTAGCAATCCTCCACTGCCCCCTTGATTTGGACGCGAGTGAAGCCCTCGTCGATGACGGGCTGCACCAGTGCCTTCATCTCCTGCGGGCTGAATTTCTGCAGCCCCTGCATCGGCGTGGGGCGGTCAATGGTGTAGACCATCCACTCGCGGGGCTTCAGTTCGCGCACGATATCCATCAGCGGACCTATCACCTCGGGGCTCGAAGAGTCGAACTCCGGTGCGCGGAGCATGCAGGTCTGCAGCACAAAGTCGCCCTCGAAACGGTGCAGCGCCTCCACCACGCGTCCCACATCGTAGCCCGGGGCCGGCATGTTGATTCTGGCCGCGAGTTCATTCGTGGGCGCGTCGATCTTCATGATGGGATTGTCCACGCGGCGCAGCGCGTCGAACACTTCCGGCAGGTGGACCCGCGTGGCGTTGCTCAGCACGCTGACCTTGGCCGCGGGATAGTGGCGGTCGCGCAGGCGCAGGGTGTCGTCGATGATGAGGGGGAACTCGGGGTTGAGCGTCGGTTCGCCGTCGCCGCTGAAGGTGATGCTGTCCACCGGCGTGCCCTCGGCCCGCAGTTTTTCCAGCATGCGCTCCAGGTCGGTGCGCACCTTCCCGGCGGTGGGGAGCACCGTGTCCTCACGCCCGTCGCGGTTCCAGCCGCACTCGCAGTAGATGCAGTCGAAGTTGCATATCTTGCCACGCTCCGGCAGCAGGTTGATGCCCAGCGAGCTGCCCAGGCGGCGGCTGAAGATGGGGCCGAAAACAGTCTCTTCGCGTATCATGGTGGTGATGTGTTTTGGAGGGGATAACGCCCGGGGGAGGCGAAAATTGTATGCCGATTGACAAAAAGTTCGTATCTTTGCACCATGAAACCGAAGCGCAACCACGAGACGGAAGGGCCCCGAAGGGAGGGTAAACAGAGCGAGACTCCCCTGCGGGAGCCTCGCCGGTGGTCTGTGGGAGATTCGAACTCTCGACCTCTTCCGTGTGAAGGAAGCGCTCTAAACCAACTGAGCTAACAGACCTCTTCTGCGTAAAAGCGGATGCAAAAGTACGAACTTTTTTCGACATGACCAAATTTTTCTTCACATGACCCCGAAAAAACACCTCCCGATGCGGTCGCAAATCGTCGGAATTGCCTGGGTGATAGCGTTGTTGCTGTTCCTGACGGGCTACTATTTTTTTTCGTCGCGAGGCGGGAAAGAGGGGGCGGAAGGGGCGGCCTCGCTGGCCGGACAGCGTGAGATTTTGACGCAAAAGGAGGACTCCGTCTACGCTTCGCGGCGCGAAACACACGCATCGTACAGAGAACCAATCCGATACACACCGAATAGCCTCCCGGCAGAGGGGCTGTACACCACCGCACCGCCGCCCGTGCGCAAGCAGGCGTTGCAGGTGGAGCTGAACACGGCCGACAGCACGACGCTGCAGCTCCTCCACGGCATCGGGCCGGCCTATGCGCGCCGCATCGTGCGCTACCGCGAGCGGCTGGGCGGCTTCGTGGCCGACACGCAGCTGCTGGAGGTCTACGGCTTCACGCCCGCGCTGCTGGAGCACCTGCGGCCGCACCTCGCGCTCGACACCACGGCGCTGCGTCGCCTGCCCATCAACAGCGCGGAGCTGAAAGCCCTCGCCCGCCACCCCTACATGGAGTACTACCAGGCGCGCGACATCGTGGCCCTCCGCTCGCGCGGCGTCCTCTTCCGCTCGGCCGAGGACCTGCGGGCCGTGCCGTCGATGGCGGACAGCACGCTGGAGCGGCTCCTGCCCTACCTCGACTTCGCCACGCCTTGACCCCCCGAGGGGGATGGTCCGAGACAACTCCGTGTCAACTCCGAGTCAACTCCGAGTCAGTCCGAGATGTCGGAGGGGGACGGGCTGGACCGTGGAGGGTGAAAATCCCGGATAAGGCCAGGTTTTATGGGGGATTGCCGCTTGCGTGGAGGGGAAAAAGAAGCGGTGCAGCCGGAGGTTGCACCGCAAGGGTTGGGGGGTGATCTGCACAAGATTTGAACTTGTGACCTCTTGCCTGTCAAGCAAGCGCTCTAAACCAACTGAGCTAGCAGATCGTTTTCGCCTTGAAAGCGGATGCAAAAGTACGAACATTTTGCGAAATGGCCAAATATTTTTGAAAAAAAATGTACCTTTGCAGTCGGACACGGCACCTGAAACACACGCTACGTGCTGACAACCAGCAAGAAGCGCCATCTGGGAAAAATCGCCCTTTCCGCCGGCGGCGGCAGGCGTCCGCGCCCGTAAAACGAGCAAACCGAAGAGACAAAAACAGAAAAATCATGGCAGACAACTACCTGGAAAAACGCTACGAAGAGACCCTTGGCGCGGGGCGCACGCGGGTGAAGCGCGTCGGCAAGACGCTGGACGATCTGCTGCGCAAGAACCGCAGCACGCGGGGCTACCAGAGCGCCTACGAGGTGAGCGCCGCCGAACTGGAGCGCATCATCGGCGTGTGCACCAAAATCCCGTCGGCGCGGAACCAGCAGGTGCTGCGCTTCCGCCCGGTGACCAAGGCCGACGGGGCGGAGAAGGTGCTGGAACTGGTCAAGATGGGCGCCGCCCTTCCCGAGCTGCACCTCCCCTTCCCCGGCACCGAGCCGCAGGCCTTCATCCTCTGCTGCGCCACGGTGGAGGAGAGCCCCCTGGTGGACATCGACCTCGGCATCGCGGTGCAGAGCATGCTGCTCAAGGCGGTGGAGATGGGCCTCAACGGACTGATCATCGGTGCTTTCCACCGCGAGAAGTTGCAGGAAGCCTTCGCCCTGCCGCACAAGCCGCTGCTCGTACTTGCCATCGGCAAAGGGGCCGAGCGCATCGAGCTGACGCCCATCGGGGCCGGGGAGAGCCACGCCTACTACCGCCGCGAGGGGGTGCACTACGTGCCCAAGGTGAGGGCCGCCGACCTCATCCTGCGCGGCGATGCGTAGGATGCCGCTGGTGCCCGTGGCGCTGGCGCTGCTGGCCGGCATCGTGGCCGCACGGTTCACGCCGGGGCTGCCCACCGGCGCGTGGGTGGGCCTGACGGCGGCGGCGGCCCTCGTCGGGGGCGCCCTGCTGCTGGCGGACCACCGGATGCGCGACGGGGTGCTCTCCATGCTCTTCCTCTCCGTGGTCTTCGCCGCCGGAGCCATACGCCACCACGTGGCCGACCCGCAGCGCGACACGCTGGACTGGCGCCACCACTGCCCCTCGCCCGCCTTCCTCGAGCTCACCCTCCGCTCCTCGCCCGAACCCGGCAGCCGCAGCTGGCGGAGCACAGCCCGCGTGGAACAGGTGGACGGCCTGCCCGTGCGCGGCACCCTGCGCCTCTACCTGCGCCGGGACAGCACCGCCGCCACCCTGCGCTACGGCGACCGCCTGCTGGTGCACGGCTACGCCGACACGCTCCGGGGGAGCCTCTACACCACCTCGGACCACTACCTGGTGCTCCGACACGACCTCACCTCGCGCCGCTCGCGCATAGAGCGGCTGCGGATGCGCCTGCTGCACCGCCTGCAAAACGGCCCGCTGGAAGAGCGCCACGCCGGCGTGGCCGCCGCCCTCACCCTGGGATGGAAAGCCTCCCTCGAGCCCGACACACGCACGGCCTACCGCGACGCCGGCCTGTCGCACCTGCTGGCCGTGAGCGGCCTGCACGTGGGACTGCTGGCCGCCATGGCGGGTCTGCTGCTCTTCTGGACAGGACAGGACCGCCGCGGACGCACCCTGCGCGGCACCGTGCAGCTGCTCGCCGTCTGGGGCTTCACGCTCCTCACCGGACTCGCTCCCCCGGCCATCCGCGCAGCGCTGATGTTCAGCCTCTTCATCGTGAGCCACATCCTCGGCCGCCGCACCGAGACCTTCAACCTGCTGGCCGCCAGCGCCATCGTCACCCTCATGGCCGACCCCCTGCTGGTGGCGGACACGGGCTGGCAGCTCTCCTACAGCGCCGTGGCGGGCATCCTGCTGGCGCGCCCGCTGATCCGGCGCCACGCCCACCCCCTGTGGCAGAGCGCCACGGTGAGCCTGGCGGCCACCCTGGCCACCCTGCCCGCCACCCTGCTCACCTTCCACCGCTTCCACCCCTGGTTCCTGCTGAGCAACGTGGTGGTGGTGCCGCTGGCGGGGCTGGCGCTGCTGCTGGCGCTGGCCTACGTGGCGCTGCCCTGCGGAGCCACGGCATGGCCGCTGGAATGGCTGCTGCGGCTGGTGGAGACCTTCGTGGGCGGCGTGGCAAGCCTGCCGGGAGCCGTGGTGGCGACACAATAAAAACGCCCCTCCCGCGTTAAAGGTCCATGATGAAAAAGACACTGTCCCTCCTCGCCCTGCTGCTGGCCGCGACGACGGCCACGGCACAGCTCAAGCCGCGTCCCGACGCCTTCCCGCCCCAAGCCGCCGCCACCCCCGGAAGAAAGGCCGTGCAGATGGCCTCCACCGTGGCCGAGATGGCCGCCTGGGACCGCTACCCCACCTACCCCGTCTATGTGGAGATGATGCAACGCTGGGCCTCGGACTATCCCGACATCTGCTCGCTCGACACCATAGGCACCTCCATCCAGGGCCGCCTCATACTGGCCCTCCACATCGAGGGCAACCGCCAGCAGGAAATCCTCCGCCCGGAGTTCTTCTACACCTCCACCATCCACGGCGACGAGGTGACAGGCTACGCGATGATGCTCCGCCTGATCGACACGCTCCTCACCAGCTACGGCCACAGCCCGAGGCTGACCGCGCTGGTGGACGGCACGGCCATCTACATCAACCCCCTGGCCAACCCCGACGGCACCTACCGCATGGGCAACCACACCGTGCAGGGCGCGATGCGCTACAACGCGGACTACGTGGACCTCAACCGCACGTTCCCCGACCCCTTCAGCCCCACGGCCAAGGCCCTGCCGCAGGAAAACGCGGCCATGATCGCCTACACCAACGCCCACCGCTTCCGCCTCAGCGCCAACCTGCACGGGGGATCCGAGGTGGCCAACTACCCGTGGGACAGCTTCACCAGCGCCGACCGCCCCCACCCCGAGAGCGACTGGTGGAAGGCCGTCTGCCGCCGCTTTGTGGACACCTGCCGCGCCGTGGACAACGGCTACCTGCGCGACGTGGCCGACGAGGGCTACATCGCCGGCGGCGACTGGTACGTCATCGGCGGCGGCAGGCAGGACTACATGAACTACTACCACGACTGCCTTGAGCTCACCCTCGAAATCTCCTCCGAGAAAACACCGCCCGCCGCACAGCTTCCCGCCTTCTGGAGACGCCTGCGGAGCGCCCTGCTCAACTACATTGAGGAGATATACTCGCTGCCCGGAAGCGCCTCCGCACGCACGGCCGATGGCGATACCCCCACGCTCTCCCCCAACCCCACCCACGGCCCGATCGCGGTGGAAGGGCTGGCGGAGGGCGCACGGCTGACCCTTTGCGACATGACGGGCCGCACCCTCCTCGCCGCCACCGCCCACGGCGGCCGCGCCACCCTCGACCTCGGCGCGCTCCCGCACGGCATCTACCTGCTCCACGCCGACGGCAAGACGCAGAAGGTGGTGAAGCGATGAAAGGATTTTGCCGGTTTGGAAAAAAGATGTATCTTTGTGCAGGAAAGCCTGTGCCGCGCGTCGGCACAACGCACTGATAAAGAACAGAATATATAAAATAACAAATATAAAAATGAGACAAAACACGCTTCGCCGCCACCTGCGGGCCCTCACCGCGACCGCCCTCGCAGCCCTCTGCGCCACCGCGACCGCCCAAACCGAGCGTGCGCCGCTGGCGATGCCCACCGCCAACACGGACTCGGTGATGAAGCACATCATCGAACTCTCGTCCGAGACCTATCGCGGACGCATGGCCGGCACCGAAGGCTACGACGCCGCAGCCGACTACGTGAGCCGCACCCTCCAGCGCTACGGCGCCACGGTGGACCTGCAACGCTTCCAGGTGGAAAGCAACGAGGTGGAGAACTGCAAGTTCGTCACCTACACCCCCGGCACCAAGGAGCGCCACACCTACATCCTGGGCGACGACTACTGCTGCGCCGGCATGACCGGCCGCGGCTACATCGACGCGCAGATGGTGTTCGTGGGCTACGGCATAGACAATCCCGAATACGACGAATACGCCAACGTGGACGTGCGGGGCAAGATAGCGCTGGTGCTGACCGGCCTGCCGGAGCACCCCTGGCTGCCCGCCGCCGCCACGGCCCACAGCATGACCCTGCGCGACAAGGCCCGCATCGCCGAACGCCACGGCGCCATCGGCATGCTGGCCATCAACACCAGCCCCAGCTGCCTCCCCACCGAACCGCAGGGACGCGCCTGGTGCGGCGAACTGCCACACCTGGCCACCTTCCCCATCCTGCAGCTCACTCTCGAGTGCGGACGCAACCTGATGCAGTATGAACGCACCACCCTCGACGAAGCCCTGCGCGACATCAACACCGAACACACCCCACGCTCCTACACCCTCTCCTGCCGCGCCGAAGTGGACGTGAACGCCCTCTACCGCGGACGCGCCGTCACCGCCAACGTCCTCGGCATGCTCAAAGGCACCGACCGCCGCCTGAACGACGAGATCATCGTGGTGGGCGCCAGCATGGACGGCGTGGGAATGCAAGGCGAGACCTGCCTCTTTCCCGGGGCCGACATCAACGGCTCCGGCGTGGCCGCCGTGCTGGAGACGGCACGCCTGCTCTCCCTGCCCCAGTACCGCCCCCGCCGCAGCGTCCTCTTCGTCCTGTTCAGCGGCGGCGAACAGCAGTTCCTCGGCTCGCGCATCTTCCTCCGCAACTACCCCCGCCTGCGCAAAATCGAAGCCTTCGTGAACGCACAGAACATAGGCTGCGGCGACAGCATCGTGGTGCTCGGCGACAACCGCTACCCGAGCCTCTACGACATCGTCCGCACCCGCGACCGCGAACACTTCGGCCTGATAGTGAACTCCGAAGACAAGACCAACCCCCGAGGCGACGCAAGGGGCTTCGACCAGATAGGCATCCCCTCGGTGGTGCTGACCACCCTCAACGGCATGCAGCACAACCGCGTCACCACCGACATCTGGGAGAACATAGACCGCCGCATCCTCATGGCCACCACACAGGTGATGGCGGAGACGGTGCGCGAGCTGGCCGACGGCATCTACCAGGGACGCAGCATCAAGAGCAAGACACAGAAATTCATCGAATAAACCCGCAACCGCATGTGGCCCCTCTATAAGAAAGAACTCCGAAGCTTCTTCTCGTCCCTCACCGGCTACCTCACCATAGCCGTCTTCCTCACCCTCACGGGCCTGACCCTGTGGGTGCTGCGCAGCGATTTCAACATCCTGGACTACGGCTACGCCTCGCTCGACGGCCTGTTCCTCATCGCCCCCTTCCTCTACCTCTTCCTCATTCCGGCCATCACCATGCGCTCGCTGGCCGAAGAACGCCGCACCGGGACACTGGAGATGCTGCTGACCCGTCCGCTGGGCGACTGGACCATCGTCTTCGCAAAGTTCCTCGCCGCCTGGACGCTCGTCGCCATCTCCCTCCTCCCCACCCTGGTCAGCTACTTCTCCGTCTACGCCCTGGGCGACCCCGTGGGCAACATCGACACCGGATCGGTCGTCGGCTCCTACATCGGGCTGCTGCTTCTCGGCGGCGCCTTCGCCGCCATCGGCGTCTTCTGCTCCGCCCTCACCAACAACCAGATCATCTCCTTCATCCTGGCCGCCCTGCTGAGCGCCCTGTTCTACCTGGGTTTCGAGTCGCTGTACAACATGCACCTCCTCGGCAAAGGCGACCTCTTCGTGAAGCAACTCGGCGTGATGCACCACTATGAAAGCATCAGCCGCGGCGTGGTGGACACGCGCGACGTGGTCTACTTCCTCGGCCTGGCCGCGCTTTTCCTCATGGCCACACGCACCGTGCTCCAGAGCCGCCTGTGGAACGGATGGCACAACCGCAAGAACCTCCGCCGCACCCACTGGCTGCAGTTCGGTGCCACAGCCCTCATCATCGCCTCTGTCGCCGTCATCTCCAACTTCCTATTCCTCCGCCTCGACCTCACCTCCGAACGGCGCTACACCCTCACACGCTCCACCAAGGAGATGCTCAAGCGCATCGATGAGCCCGTCCTCTACCGCGTATACCTCCAAGGCGAGTTGCCGCCCGACTTCAAACGGCTGCAAAACGAAACCAAGGAGATGCTCAACCAACTGCGGGCCTACAACACGAACATCGACTACGAGTTTGTGGACCCCAACGCCTTCGACACCCGCGAGGAACAGCAGATGTTCTACCAGAAACTGGCCGCCAAAGGCATACAGCCCACCCACATACAGACACAGACCGCCACCGGCGTCACCTCGCAGACCATCATCCCCGCCGCCGACGTGGTCTACCGCGGGCGCGAGACCTCCATCCAGCTCCTGCAAAGCCAGAAATACGTCAGCCAGGACGACCTGCTGAACAACTCCATCCAGAACCTCGAATACGCCCTCACCAGCGCCATCCGCTCGCTCGAACGCGGCGAGAAAGCCTCCATAGGCTTCCTGCAAGGGCACGGCGAGTTGGCCGGACCCGTGCTCTACGACATCCAGCGCGCCCTGCAGGAGAACTACAGCCTCGACTACGTCACCATCGACGGACAGATACAGTCCCTCACCGCCCATCACCAGAACCGGAGCGACTCCTCCTACCGCATGGTCAACCTCTTCGACCTCCTCATCATAGCCAAACCCACACAGCCCTTCAGCGACCAGGACCTCTTCATCCTCGACCAGTTCATCATGCACGGCGGCAAGGTGCTCTGGCTGCTCGACGCCCTCGACGCCGACATAGACTCGCTCCAGAACCGCGCCCAATTCATAGCCACACGGCTCGACACCCGCCTGGACCAGACCCTCTTCACCTACGGCGTGCGCCTCAACCCCAACCTCATCATGGACATCCGCTGCCGCCCCATCCCCATGCAGGTGGGCATCGTGGGCGAGAAGCCGCAGTACAGGTTCGTACCCTGGTACTACTTCCCTGAAATCATCCCCACCTCCAACCACCCCATCGTCCGCAACCTGGACATCATCAAGAGCGACTTCATCTCCAGCATCGACCTCATCGACAACGACATCAAGAAGACCGTCCTCCTGACCACTTCCGAATACACCCGCGTCAAGAACGCCCCCGCCATCGTGGACCTCGCCGACGCCCAGGCCGAACCCGACCAGCGTCTCTACAACCGCAGCACGCTCCCCGTGGCAGTGCTGCTGGAAGGGGAGTTCCAATCCCCCTGGCGCAACCGCCTCAGCCCCGAACTCACCTCCCAGGACGCCATCGGATTCCAGGCCCAAAGCCCCGAGAACAAAATGATCGTCATCGCCGACGGCGACATCATACGCAACCGCGTAGGCAGCGACGACGGCGCCGTCTACCCCCTGGGATACGACAACTTCACCCAGACCTACTACGCCAACCGCGACCTCATCCTCAACGCAGTGAACTACCTCGCCGGCGACCAGGGCCTCTTGGCCGCCCGCTCGCGCAACATCAAGATACGCAAACTCGACCCACTGCAGTGCCGCCAGCAGCGCCCACTCTTCCAAACGCTCAACATAGCCCTCCCGCTGCTCCTGCTGGCCATCGCAGCCGCCGTCATCATCCTCACACGCAAACACCGTTACCAACAGGCGTCACCGCGCCACCACGAAGCATAGCACCATGAAAAAAAGCAACCTCATACTCATCATTGCGGCCGTAGCGCTCGCCGCCATCGCCGCCATCGTCGCCATCTCACGCTCCCGCTCCGCCACCTTCAAGCAAGACTACCACATCGAGGATATCGCCTCGGTTACCAAACTCTTCCTGGCCGACAAGCAGGACAACCACGTCACCCTCGAACGCATCGGCGACAGCAGCTGGACCGTCGACCGCACCTACCCCGCCAACCAGCCCATGGTGGACCTCTTCCTCGAGACGCTGCACACCATGCGTATCCGCCAACAGGTGAATAAAAACGCCATCCCCAACGCCATCAAAGACCTGTCGGCCCGCGCCGTGAAAGTGGAGGTCTACCAGCAAAAGCCGCTCATCAACTGGTTCGGCGGCCGCCTGCAACTCTTCCCCCGCGAACGACTGACCACCACCTACTACGTAGGTCGCGAGACCCAGGACCTCATGGCCTCCTATATGTTCCGGCAGGGCGACAAGGTGCCCTACATCATCCACATCCCGGGCTTCCGCGGATTCCTCACACCGCGCTTCGTGGCCGAGCCCATCAAATGGCGCAGCCACACCATCGTCGACCTCAACGTGCACCAGATACAACGCATAGAACTCCAGATACCCGAATCGCCACAGGAATCCTTTGCTGTGGTACGTCAGGGCGAAGGATTCCAATTCGAGCTCCTCACCCCGCACCAGACAGTCGCACAATTCGACACCGCACGCGTGGCACAGATGCTCGCCTCCTTCACATGGCTCAACTTCGACGAGTTCGCCTCCATCGTACCCAACAGCTTTGCCGACACCTGCGTCAGCGGCACCCCACGCACCATCCTCTCCATCACCGACACCGCCGGCAACACCCACCAACTCCGCACCTACATCAAATACTTCAACCCCGACGACATCGCCGTGATGCCCGACCCCGAAATGTACAACGAATTCGACATAGACCGACTCTATGCCATCGTCGACAACAAGGATACCGTGCTCATCCAATACTACACCTTCGACAATATCCTGCAGCCCGCCTCCTACTTCCTCGGACAAAACCCACAGCCCATAGCCAAATGAAGCTGCTCTCCCACGACACCGTACCCGCCGCCCTTGCCGCAGGAGTGGGCAGCATGCTGGCCACAGCCGCACTGCTCACCGCCGGCCTCATGACAGCCTCCCTGCCGCCGTTGGAGCACCTGCGCTGGTATGCCGCCTGCTTCATCCCCCCTATTCTGATTATGCGACGCTACATGTCGAACAAACAAGCCACCGCCGCCAAGACCATCATCGTGCTACTCTTCCTCACCCTCATACCCTTCCTGGCCTATCTTCTCCGCACCAACACCCTGCAGCCCCAATGAAATACTACCTCATAGCCGGCGAAGCCTCGGGCGACCTCCTCGGTGCCCACCTCATGCGCGCCCTGCAGCAGGTGGATCCCCACGCGGAATTCCGCTTCTGGGGCGGCGACCGCATGAAAGAAGTGGCGGGAGAGCCCGTGCGGCATATACGCGACCTGGCCATCATGGGCTTCGTGGAAGTGGCCATGCACCTGCGTACCGTGCTGGGGAACATCAGCTTCTGCAAGCGCGACATCATGGCCACAAAGCCCGACGCCGTGATAGGCATCGACTATCCCGGCTTCAACCTCAAGATCGAAAAATGGGCCCATGCCCACGGCATCAGGACCATCCACTACGTATCCCCCCAGCTGTGGGCCTGGAAGAAGGGGCGTATCAAAGGGATGAGGCAGTACCTCGACAGCCTCTGTTACCTGCTCCCCTTCGAGCAGCAGTTCTATGCCGCCAACCACATGCCCCAGGCCACCTACGTAGGCCACCCCCTCATCGACATCATCCGGACCCAAAAAACCGGACTCCAGACTCCGAACCCGGAGCACCCCCTCATCGTCCTCCTGCCCGGCAGCCGGAAAAACGAGATACGACACAACCTCCCCCCCATGCTGCGCCTCGCCCAAAGGCACCCCGAATACCGCTTTTCCGTTGCCGCCATGAGCCTCGTGGGGGAGGAGTTCTACAGGTCCATTCTCAACACCTCGGACATTTCCGTCAGCCTTGTCTACGACCAGACCTACCACCTCCTGTCGCAGGCCCATGCCGCCGTCGTATGTTCCGGCACCGCCACCCTCGAAACCGCCCTCTTCCATGTGCCGCAAGTCGTCTGCTACCGCGCCAACCCCATATCCATCGCCATAGCCAAAACCCTGGTAGGCCGACGCATCAACCACATAGCCCTCGTCGACCTCATCGACGACAGCGACCTCGTCACCGAGCTCCTCCAGCAGGACTTCAACGACCAACGGCTCGAAACCGAATTCAACCTCATCGCCACCGACGAGGCCACCCGCCGGCACATGCTCGAAGGCTACCGCCGCGTGGAAGCCAGACTCTGCGGCCCCGGAGCCAGCCTCCGTGCCGCACAAACCATAATCGACACCATCCGATGAAACACACCCTCACCCTCGCCCTCCTACTCCTCCTCGCCACCGCCGCCCATGCCGACCGTGTGCGTGTGCGCATCTACTCCAACAACACCGTATCCAACATCAACATCTCCTTCGACCTCGGCGCCTACAACCTCTATGCCGACGGCAACCGCCTCGTGGAAGACATGATCACCGAAGGGCGCTCCGTCACCATCCAGCCCCAGGCGGGAAAGCTCCGCCTGCGGGTGGGCGAGACCGACTACGGCACCGTCTCCACCCTCCGCCTCGAAGCCACCGACACCGCCTGCATCCTCTGCCTCAACCCCGACGGCGCCAAGCAGCGCACCTACGAGGGCGACCTCGAGATATCGCCCGCCAAGAACGGCTCGCTCCTCATCATCAACGACGTGGAATTCGAGACCTACATAGCCGGCGTGGTGCAAAGCGAGATATATGGCAAGCAGACCGACATCTTCCGCATCCAGGCCATCATCAGCCGCACCTGGGCCCTCCGCAACAGCACCAAGCACCGCCCCGAGGGGTACAACTTCTGCGACCACGTCCACTGCCAGGCATACCTCAACCGCTGCATACGGCCCGACATCATGATGGGAGCCATACAGAGCAGCGGCGAGACCCTCGTCGACTCCGACGGCAAGCTCATCGAGACCCCCTTCCACTCCAATTCCGGAGGCCAGACCGCCAACTCCGAGGACGTATGGCGCACCGCACTCCCCTACCTCCGCTCCGTGCAGGACACCTTCTCCTTCCACATGCGGCAGAGCGACTGGACCAAAACCGTCAGCATCGACCGCTGGCTCAACTACTTCGCCACCAAGCATAAACTCAACACCAAAGACCCCGCCATACGCGACAGCCTCCTCCACTTCACCCAGACCGAGCGCAAGAAACGCCTCCTCGGAGTGCCCCTCACCCGTATCCGCGTCGACTTCCAGCTCAAATCCACCTTCTTCTCCGTCCAGGTGGACAGCAGTTCCAACAACATCGTCATCCACGGCCACGGCTACGGCCACGGCGTCGGCCTCAGCCAGGAAGGTGCCATCCGCATGGTCGGCCTCGGCATCAGCTACGACTCCATCCTCCGCCACTACTATACCGGCGCCGTCCTCCACCACGACCCCTCCGCCAACCGCAACTACGTCGAGAACTACGTCACACAAATCGCACGCATCATCGAGGAAGACAAGCACAAGCAGACCCAGACACGCTCCAAGAAGGACGACTGGCTCGGACGCCTCTTCCGCCTGCGCGACCGCGAGGAGAGGGAGGAAATCTACGTCGAGTCCGAACAGGAGAACGACAAAGACTGGCAGTACGAATGGTAATCCCTTGATAAATTTAACGTATTTTAACACAAAAACACCCCTATCCGCCAGCCACCCTCTAAGTATCCCATAGGTATCCCGTAGGTATTTACTTCGACTGTGAACCGATATGACCCCTTTTGAACCCCTTAAAAAACAGACCACCATGAAAAAAGCCCTGCTCACAGCCCTCACCCTCCTGACCCTCACCGCCTTGCAGGCCCAGGTGCGCTGGAGCGGCATCCACAAGGCCGCCCAAGAGAACATCGGCACCAAAATCTACTTCGTGGACTTCTACACCGACTGGTGCCGCTACTGCACGAAGATGGACCGCGAGACCTTCAGCGACCCCACCGTGGCCGCCATCCTCAACCAATACTACTATCCCGTGAAATTCAATGCCGAGACCGAGCGGAGCCTCACCTGGTTCGGCACCGTATACCGCCCCGCCGACGGGCGCCGCGGCAGCACCCACGAATTCGCCCGCGGCGTGCGCGGCTTCCCCACCTATGTGCTCTTCAAGGCCGACGGCTCGCCCCTGCAGTCCATCCCGGGATTCTACAACGCCCACGACTTCACCGTCGTGCTCTGGTACTTCGCCTCTGGCGACTGCGACCGCTACCCCTTCGAGCGCTACAGCCAGATTTTCGACAAGGAAATCCGCCCCTCCATGATGAAACAACTGAAACAACCTAACAAACAATAATATGGGACTATTCGTCTTTATCCGTAAAAGCAAGGAAGAGGAACGCCAGACGCTGGACCAGGGCCTGGCCAAGACCAAGGAGAGCTTCTTCCAGAAGCTGACCAAGAGCATCATCGGCAAATCCACCGTCGACGACACCGTGCTCGACAACCTCGAAGAGACGCTCATCACCAGCGACGTGGGCGTGGAGACCACCCTCAAAATCATCGAGCGCCTGCAGGAACGCATCCGGCGCGACAAATACATCTCCACCTCGGAACTCAACTCCATCCTCCGCGCCGAGGTGGCACAGCTCCTGCGCCAGCCCCAGGACCGGTTCCCCAAAGACTTCGACGCCCCCATGCCCAAGAAGCCCTACGTCATCCTCGTCGTCGGCGTGAACGGCGTGGGCAAGACCACCACCATCGCCAAGCTGGCCTACCGCTACAAGCAGGCCGGCAAGCAGGTGATGCTCGGCGCCGCCGACACCTTCCGCGCCGCCGCCGTGGAGCAGCTCATGCTCTGGGCCGACCGCGTGGAAGTGCCCATCGTGCAGCAAGGCATGGGCGCCGACCCCGCCTCCGTGGCCTACGACACGCTCCAGAGCGCCATCGCCAGGCAGAGCGACGTGGTCATCATCGACACCGCCGGACGCCTCCACAACAAAGTGGGCCTCATGAACGAACTCTCCAAGATACGCAAGGTGATGCAGAAACTGGTGCCCGACGCGCCCCACGAAGTGCTCCTCGTCCTCGACGCCTCCACCGGCCAGAACGCCATCGAGCAGGCCCGCCAGTTCACCCAGGCCACCGACGTCAATGCCCTGGCGCTCACCAAACTCGACGGCACCGCCAAAGGCGGCGTCATCATCGGCATCTCCGACCAGTTCAACATCCCCGTCCGCTACATCGGCCTCGGCGAGAAAATGACCGACCTGCAGCTCTTCAACCCCGATGAATTCGTAGACTCCCTGTTCGAATGAAAATCAACATCATCACCCTCGGCTGCTCCAAGAACACCGTGGACAGCGAGAACCTGGCCGGACACCTGGCCGCCGCCGGACACACGGTGCACTTCGACCGCACCCGCAACGACTGCGACACCATCATCATCAACACCTGCGGCTTCATCGGCGACGCCAAGGAAGAGAGCATCAACACCGTCCTGCGCCAGGTGGAGGTGAAAACCCGCGGACGCAAGGCGCGGACGCTGATTGTCTGCGGATGCCTCGTGGAACGCTACCGCGAGGAACTGGCGGCCGAAATGCCGGAAGTGGACGCCTGGTTCGGCGTGCACCAGTGGGGGGAGATTGTTGATTGTCTGAGTAATCTGAATAATCAGAATACTCCGATTAATCAGATTTCCCCCAAACCCACCGCCACCCCCATGGACCTGGCGGCCCGCCGCGCCCTCTCCACCCCGCGCCACTACGCCTACCTCAAGATAGCCGAAGGGTGCAACCGCAGCTGCTCCTACTGCGCCATCCCCCTCATCCGCGGCGCCCACCGCTCACGCCCTATCGACGAACTGGTGGACGAAGGCCGTCGCCTGGTGCAGAGCGGGGTGAAGGAACTGCTCGTCATCAGCCAGGACACCACCTACTACGGCATGGACCTCTACCGCAAGCGGATGCTCGGCACCCTGCTCGAACGCCTCGCCACCGAGACCGGCGCCCCCTGGATACGCCTCCACTACACCTACCCCACCTCCTTCCCGCAGGACGCCATCGAGGCCATCCGCAACCACCCCAACATCTGCAACTATATCGACATCCCCCTGCAACACATCAACTCGCGCATCCTCACCTCCATGCAGCGCGGCATCGACCGGCAAGGGACGCTGGACCTCATAGCCCGCTTCCGGGAGGCGATACCCGACGTGGCCATACGCACCACCCTCATCGCCGGCTATCCGGGCGAGACGGAGGCGGAATTCGAGGAACTGATGGACTTCGTGCGCCAGGCCCGCTTCGACCGCATGGGCTGCTTCCCCTACTCGCCCGAGGAGGGCACCGAGGCATTCCGCCTGGACGACGACGTGCCCCAAGAGGAGAAGGAGCGGCGCGTGGCCGCACTGATGGCGTTGCAGGAACAGATCTCGCTGGAGAAAAACCGCGGACGCATAGGGAACACCTACCGCTGCCTGGTGGACCGCCGCGAGGGCGACTACCTGATTGCCCGCACCGAATACGACAGCCCCGAGGTGGACGACGAAGTGCTGATTCGCCATCCCCACGGGCGCGCACCGATGGTGGGTCGGTTTGTGAACGTCAAAGTAACGGCCGCTCTGGAGAACGACCTCACAGGAGTGCTGGTCCCATAGGGACCGGCACTACGCTGGCTTGGTGAACTGCTTGGAAAGCATGGCCAACGATGCGGCCAGATTCTCATTCTTGATCATCACCCCCTTGCGCACAAAGACGTGGGTCGGGGCGAAATTCCAGATGGCTTTGATGCCGCTCTTTGCCATGAGGTCGGCCACTTTCTGTGCCTCCGCGGGAGGAACGGCGATGATGCCGATGCGGATGTGCTCGCGCTTGACGTAGGGCGTGAAGCGTTCCATCGCCAGGATAGACTTGCCGTTGAGGCGCTTGCCCTGGAGTTCGGGGTTGATGTCGAAGCCGGCGGCTATGTTCACGCCATGGTCGTTGAAACCCTTGTACTGCAACAGGGTGCTGCCGAAGTTGCCTACGCCTACGATCACGGCCTCGACGATGTCGTCATAGCCGAGGTAGTTCTTCATGTCGATCAGCAGCTGCTCGGTCCTGAAGCCGCACTTGGGGCGGCCGGGCTGGGTGCTGACACTGGCCAGGTCCTTGCGCACCTGGACGGGGTTGAGCGCAAGCTTGGTGGCAAGCACTGCCGACGAGATGTACTCCATGCCTGCCTTGTGGGCTGCCTGCAGATAGCAATAATAGATCGGCAGACGGCTGAGCGTCGATTTCAAGATGACCAACGAACGGTTGGGATTCTTGACATACTTCCTTTTTTCTCTAATCTCCATTGGATTCCTTCTTCTATACCGGTGAATACCAGATTGTGTCTTTGGAGGTGCAAAATTACAACTTTTTTGGGAATCGGGCAATTTTTTTTGCATTTTTTTCATTATTTTCCTGCCATACAACAGCATGACAGTCAGCACCTTGCACATAACCCCTTTTGCTCCTCTTTTTATTTCCGTAATGATTGGGAGCAATAAACAGGGCGGATGCGCGTTATGTGGAAAAAAGGATAGAAAAGTACACTTGAAGCAAAAAAAACATTCATGGCGATAATCGGAAACGGAATTTTGGACGGATTCAGCGGGCGTGTGGGGCCGGTGGTGGGCTACTGGCGACGCGGCCGCTGGTGCGTGCGTGCCCATGTGCCGCACATCCGCGACGCGCGAACGGAGGCGCAGCTCGTGCAGCGCAGCCGCTTCAAGGCGATGATTCTGTTTGCCTCGCCGGCCACGGCCGTGCTGCGGCTGGGCCTGCACCATGAGGCCGACCGACTGGGGCTGACGGAGGGCAACGTCTTCCTGCGGATGAACCACAGCAGCTTTGCGCCGCAGGGCGGAGGGGTGGACTATGCGGCGCTGCGCTTCTCGAAGGGCGGGCTGCCGAATGTGGACTTCCTGGGGGCCTGGACGGACGACGGGCGCACGGCGCGGGTGTTCTGGACGAAGAACATGCTGTCGGCCCGCGCCAGCAACGACGACCGCGTGGCAGTCTACGCCTACTGCCCCGCGCTGGGGCAGGGAGTGGCCGTGGAGGCGGTGCGCCACGCCAGGCAACTGCGCTTCCTGATGCCCGACGGGTGGGCCGCGGGCGAGGTGCACCTGTGGGGCTTCTGCGTGGACCGCACCGGGCAGGCGTCGCCGACGGCCTACCTGGGCCAACTGCAGGCCGGCGAGGGCCCGGCCACCGCCGCGCCCGAGGGCGGCGGGGAGGACGGCGAAAGCAACATCTGGCTGGAAATCAACCCTGTGCGGAGCCTCGAGGAAAAAATATTTGGCCAGGTGGAAAATAGTTCGTAACTTTGCAAATGGTTTCGGTCGCCCAGGAACAAGGGCGCCAAGAGGGAAGCAGGTGAGAGTCCTGCGCAGTCCCGCTGCTGTAAGTTCCACACAGTCAGCCCCTCCCGCAAGCAAAGCCACTGCGGCGCGCCACAGCGCCGCGGGAAGGCCAGAGGAAGGCCGGAACAAGCCAGAAGACCTGCCGGAACCACGGAAATCAATAAGAGCCCTCGAGGAAAGGACCGTTGATAGATGAGCAGAATTGTTCTATATTGCATAGTATCGTTTATTGCCTGCTGCCAAAGGCGGCCAGCTCGCGGAACCCTAATGCTCATGCGTGCCTTGCCCCTGGGGGCTCTTCTTTCCTTTGCGGCGGCCCCCGCGGCAGCCCAAGGCATCGACACGGTGCAGCGGCTCGAGGAAATCACCGTCAGCAGCCAGCGCACCCCCTCCACCACGCGCACGGCGGCCCCCACCCAGGTGATGGAGGCCGGGCATCTGGAAAAAATAGGCGCCCTGCAGCTGAGCGACGCGGTGAGGCAGATGGCCGGCGTCACCTTGAAAGACTACGGCGGCGTGGGCGGCATCAAGACCGTCTCGGCCCGCGGCCTGGGGAGCCAGTTCTCCGCCGTGACCCTCGACGGGGTGCCCATCGACAACTCGCAGAACGGACAGGTCGACCTCGGACGCTACATGCTCGGCAACGCCGCCTACGTCAGCTTCAGCCAGGGACAGGAGCAGCGCCCGCTGCTCACCGCACGCGCCTATGCCGCCGGCAACGTGCTCAACATGGAGACCGCCGAGCCGCAGTTCTTCCCCGGCGAGCGCACCCGCATGAAGGCCGGCATCGAAGGCGGCTCCTTCGGGATGCTCTCCCCCACCCTCCTCTGGGAGCAGAAATGGAACAAGCAGTTGAAAACCAGCCTCTACGGGAACTACCTGCAGAGCCGCGGCGACTACCCCTTCACCCTCTACTACACCGCCTCGCACCAGGACAGTTCCAGCACCGAGCGCCGCAAGCACTCGGCCGTGTGGATGGCCACCGTGGACGGCAACCTCTTCTACACCGTCGCCGAGGGCAACACGCTGACCGCCAAGGTGCACTACAACAAAGGCAAGCGCGAACTGCCGGGCCCGGTGGCCTTCTACTCGCAGACCGTCTCGGGCCAGAGCTCCACCGAAGAACTGGCCTTCGCACAAGCCCGCTGGCGAGTGGAGCGCCGACGCTGGAGCGCCCAGCTGCTGGGCAAGGTGAGCCACAGCTTCGACGACTACACCGACACCTCCCTCGGTTCCCACATCTACAACAGCTACCGCCAGCGTGAAGGCTACCTCAGCGGCAGCTACCACCGCCGCCTCGCGTCCTGGCTCGACCTCGACCTGGCGGCCGACGGCTCGCTGGCGCGCCTCCAAAGCAACCTCAGCAAACGCAACGACGTCTCGCGCCGCAACGTGGCCGCCGCCGCCGCGCTGCACAGCCGCCACCTCCTGGGCGACACCCGCCTGGACCTCCGCGCACACCTCCTGCTGACCCACGTGCAGGACCGCGTGGCCGACCTGGACACCATGCCCACCTACCGCCGCCTCTCGCCCTACCTCTCGGCCATGCTCGCCATCGGACAGGGTACCACGCTGCGCGCCTTCTACAAGCAGTCCTTCCGCGCCCCCAACTTCAGCGAGCTCTACTTCTTCTACCTCATGCCCCGCAACCTCATGCCCGAACAGGCCCACCAGTTCAACCTCGGCATCAGCCAGGCGGCCAGCCTCCCCCTCCGCGACGCCCCCCTGCAAGCCACCGCCTCCCTCGACGCCTACTACAACCACGTGCGCGACAAAATCGTCAGCCGCCCCACCAGCAACATGTTCTACTGGTCGATGCAGAACCTGGGCACGGTGGACATCCTGGGCCTCGACGCCACCGCACGCCTGGAATACAACGCCCTGAGCCTCCACCTCAACTACACCTTCCAGCAGGCCCTCGACCACAGCGACCCCGAGAGCAAGACCTACGACAACCAGATAATCTACACCCCGCGCCACAGCGGCGGCGCCACGGCCCGGTGGGAGAACCGCTGGGTGAACCTCGGCCTGACCGCCATGGTGGTGGGCCACCGCCACAGCGGCCCCCAGAACACCGACGAGAACCGGCTGCCGGCCTACACCGACCTCGGCCTCTCCCTCGACCGCAGCCTCGACCTGCCCCTGGGCACGCTCACCCTCCGTGCACAGGTGCTCAACCTGCTGGACACACAATATGAAATCGTGGCCTCCTACCCCATGATGGGACGCAACTGGAGGCTCGCCGCCACATACGAATTTTAACACATAAACCTTTAAAACACACACATTATGAAACACCTCACCAGATTCCTCTGCATCGGCCTGCTGGCCATGGCATTCGCAGCCTGCGAAAAGGACCCCGACCCCGTCAACCCCGACCCCGTCAACCCAGATCCCGTCAACCCAGATCCCGTCAACCCAGACCCTGTCGACCCCGACCCCGTCGACCCAGCCACCACCTTCGCCCTACTGCTCAACGAAGGCAGCGACAACAACGCAGCCATCTCCTACCTCAACACCACCACCGGCGAAATCGACAACGCCTGGTTCCAGAACGCCAACGGCCGCAGCCTGGGCAGCAACGCACAGGACATGGTGGCCTACGGCTCCAAGGTGTACGTCACCGTCACCGAGTCGAACAGCCTCGAAGTGATCGACCCCACCACCGGCAAGTCGCAGCGCGTGGACATGCACGGCCGCAAACCACGCCACATCGCCACCCACAACGGCAACCTCTACATCACCTGCTATGACAAGAGCGTGGCCTGCATCGACACCGCCACCCTCAGCCTCGTGGCCACCTGCCCCCTGGGCAACTTCAGACCCGAAGGCATCGCCATCGCCAACGGCAAGGCATTCGTGGCCAGCTCGTGGGAACTCAACGGCAACTACACCGTCTACGACAGCACCCTCTATGTCATCGACCTGACCACCTTCAGCAATCCCACCGCCATCACCGTGGGAATGAACCTGCAGCGCGTCTACAAACTTGACGAGAACCACATCATCCTCACCTGGACCGGCAACTACGGCGACATCCCCGCCGGCACCGCCATCATCGACGCCACCACCCTCGACATCACCCCCACCAGCAAGCCCCTGAGCAAACTGGTCGTCTACAACGGCATGCTCTACGGCTACGCCACGGAATATGACGAAAACTATAATGAGACCGCCACCTTCCGCGTCATCGACGCCACCGGCGTCGCCCAGTCCTTCCCCTTCACCCCCGTCATCTCCAATAACGCCTACGGCTTCAACATCGACCCCAACACCGGCAACATCTACATCACCTCCTCCGACTACATGACCAACGGCGACCTCTACAGCTTCACCCCCTCCGGCAGCCTCCGCTTCAAAGTCGAGACCGCCATGAACCCCAGCACCATGCTCTTCTTCTGAACACCAGACACACCGTAAACAAATCGGGGCGGCCGCATGGCCGCCCCGATTCTCTTTTCCAGGACCTCAACGTCACTTCTGCGTGGCGATGAAATCCAGCAGCTTCTTCTTGTCGCTGCTGAAGGTCAGCACGTCGGTGGTCTTGTAGTAGTTCACCGGGTCGGCACAGTACTGGTAGGCATACTTCAGGAATTCCACCCTCGTAGAGGCGAACTCCATCGTCTCCGCCAGGCGACCGATCTGCTCCGCCGTAAGGCTCGACGAAGAAACAATCACCTTGCCCAACGCCAGGCGGTCGTTGTCGAACGACTGCGCCTTCATCCTGGCCAGCATACCCGAGAACTGCTCCTCGGACGTGCCGCGCTCCTCTGCACGGGGTGCCGGCGGAGGCGTGGGCTGCGGAGCGACCTGCTGGCCCTGGAAATCGTGTCCGGGGTGGTGCCCAGCGTGCTGACGCTGGGGTCTCTGCACGTCCGAGGCCACATTCTGCGCTCCTGTACGAAGCGAAAGCACATCGTGGCGAGGGTCATAGTCCACACCCACCACCGCATTGGGCTCCGCCACGCGGAGGTTCAGCACGGCGGCCTTCTGCGCCGGACGGCTCATGACGACCACCACCTCGTGCACCTCGCGCCCCAGGTCGCTCAGCATCACACGGCTCTGCGGCATACGGTTCATAAGCGTACCGTCCACATAGACGGAAAACACCTCGCCGCCACGCGACTCGAAGCTGACGGTCCCGCCGTTGTGCGACGGATGTTGGCGGTGGCCCTGGGCCATGGCCGCCACACTGAACAGGCACATCACAAGTGCCAATACTGTCTTTCTCATATCCTTTTGTATTTTATATATTATTGTTTCAATATATATATCCTCCCGATTCCCCCAACCCATACTCCCCCTCTATAACCCATAACCTATACCCCATAACCTACAACCCGCCACGGAAAGCCATCGTGTCGATCCACCTGCCCTCCTCGCCGCGCAGCGCCATGGCAAACTCGGCAAACGAGCGGTGTTCCATGTGGATGACGTTGTAGACGCTGCCCACATCGGGGATGAAATGGGCGTCGCTGTCGGTGATGAAATTGAAGCGCTTCAGGTAGGCGAACTTCTTCACCATCTCGTCCCGGGTGATAAACTTGTTGATTTCCAACCCGTCCGCCCGGATGTCCGGCGGCACGAAACCCAGCTGGCTGGTGAGCGACGTGGTGCTTTTGTTCACATGCGCCGGCACGAACAGGCCGCCAATGCGATGCACCTCGTCGTAGAGCCCGTCGATATCCACATCGATGGCGTTGAGCAGGTGGTAGGGCTCCTCGCCCACAATCTCCTCGTTCTCGTCGACAATGAGCTGGTAGCCGAAGCGGTCCTCGTCGTTGGGTATCGGTGGAAGGTGGGCATCGAGGAACTCCTGGAAGGCGTCCAGCTGCGCGTCGGTCTCGAAGAAGCAGAGGCAATGGGCCTCCTCCTGCGAGGTAACCTCCACTCCCCCAAGCACAAACAGGCCGCGTTCACGACCGATTTTCTGGGCGACCTTCACCTGCCGCGTGGTGTTGTGGTCGGAGATGGCAATCATGTCCAAGCCGCGCTCCAAGGCACGCTCCACGATGGCCGAAGGCGACATCTCAAGGTCGCCGCACGGCGAGAGGACCGTATGGATATGGAGGTCGGCCTTGAACGGAGTCATCGCCTCTAATTCAGCAGTTGATATATCCTGCCCACCGTCTCGTAGGTCTGCATGGTGGTGGAGAGGAAGGGGATGCCCTCCTCATTGCTCTGTTCCACAGTGTCTTCGCTTGCAGAGAGGCCTTTCACGAGGATGACGCAGGAAAGCTCCTTGAGCGAGGCGATGGCCATGACGTTCTTGTGGGTCTGCAGGGTGACCCACACGTTGCCCATCTCGGCGTTGCCCATGACATCGCTCAGCAGGTCGCTGACGTAGCAGCCGTCGATGTCGCGGTCCAGGCCGCTCTCGCCGCTGAGCACCTTCAGGTTCAGTTTCTCAACCAGTTCTTTGACTTTCATGATATGCTTTCTATTTTAGTAATCAATTCAAAGTGCAAAGGTACGAAATAATTTTGAAACCGTTCAAAAAAAAATCCTCCCCCGCCGGCACCCGCCACCCATCCGGTAGGTATCCGGTAGGTATCCAGTAGGTATTTACTTCGACTGAGAACCGATATGAACGCTTGTGAACCATTTCCCCATTTTGAAAAGTTAAAAATGGCTCCGGGCGGCACTTTTTTGTCCGCGATTCAAAAAAACTGCGTATCTTTGCATTTTAAAATTTGTTAAAAATATGAGTTTGAAGATTGTAGTGCTTGCCAAGCAAGTACCTGATACAAGGAACGTTGGAAAAGACGCCATGACAGCGGAAGGCACGGTGAACCGCGCCGCGCTGCCCGCCATTTTCAATCCCGAGGACCTCAACGCCCTCGAGCAGGCCCTGCGCCTGAAAGAGCAGCATCCCGGCACCACGGTGGGCCTGCTCACCATGGGTCCCCCACGTGCCGCCGAAATCATCCGCGAAGGACTCTACCGCGGCGCCGACACCGGCTGGCTGCTCACCGACCGCCTCTTCGCCGGCGCCGACACGCTGGCCACCTCCTACGCCCTCGCCACCGCCATCCAGAAAATCGGCGACGTGGACATCGTCATCGGCGGCCGCCAGGCCATCGACGGCGACACCGCACAGGTCGGCCCGCAGGTGGCCCAGAAACTGGGCCTCAACCAGGTGACCTATGCCGAGGAAATCCTCAAGGTCGAGAACGGCAAAGCCACCATCCGCCGCCTCATCGACGGCGGGGTGGAGGTAGTGGAAGCCCCGCTGCCGCTGGTGGTCACGGTGAACGGCTCCGCCGCCGAATGCCGCCCCGCCAACGCCAAGCTGGTGATGAAATACAAATACGCCGCCTGCCCCCTCGAGATCGCCGACGACGACCCGCGCCGTGCCCTCCGCGCCGAGCGCAACTACCTGAACCTCACGCAGTGGAGCGTGGCCGACGTGGACGGCGACGCCAGCCAGTGCGGCCTCAGCGGATCGCCCACCAAGGTCAAGGAAGTGCAGAACATCGTCTTCCAGGCCAAAGAAAGCAAGACCCTCACCGCCAGCGACCAAGACATCGACGGCATGATTGCCGAACTGTTGAACGACAAAATCATCGGATAAATAACGGCGAATTATGCGAATCAAACCAATTGTCACGCAAGTCAGTTACAGGCGGATTACTCCCAACGGACGCATCTGATTTCGAGTAATCGGCATAGGCTTCAACCCGACAAGAATTCGCTGAATTAGTTTAATCCGCCGTAAAACATAAAGAAATCTATGAATAACGTTTTTGTATACATCGAGATTGAAGGCTGCGAGGTACGCGAAGTCTCGCAGGAACTGCTCACCAAGGGCCGCAAACTGGCCGGCGAACTGGGTGTGGAGCTGCATGCCGTGGTCATCGGCACAGGCATCAAGGGCAAGGTGGAGGAACAGATACTGCCCTACGGCGTGGACAAACTCTTCCTCTTCGACGCCCCCGGCCTCTTCCCCTACACCTCGGCGCCGCACACCGACATCGTGGTGAACCTCTTCCGCGAGGAGCAGCCGCAGATCTGCCTCATGGGCGCCACCGTCATCGGGCGTGACCTGGGTCCGCGCGTCAGCAGCAGCCTCACCAGCGGCCTCACCGCCGACTGCACGCAGCTCGAAATCGGCCCCTACGAGGACAAGAAGAGCGGCAAGACCTATGAGCAGCTGATCTACCAGATACGCCCCGCCTTCGGCGGCAACATCGTGGCCACCATCGTCAACCCCGACCACCGGCCCCAGATGGCCACCGTCCGCAGCGGCGTCATGCAGAAAGCCCTCTACGAGGGAGCCTGCAAGAAAGAGGTCGTCTACCCCGAGGTGGGCAAATACGTCTCGCCCGAAGCCTTCGTGGTGAAGGTGCTCGACCACCACGTGGAGGCCGCCAAGCACAACCTCAAAGGGGCTCCCATCGTCGTCGCCGGCGGCTACGGCGTGGGCTCCAAGGAGGGCTTCGACAGCCTCTTCGAGCTCGCCCGCGTGCTCCACGGCGAGGTGGGCGGCAGCCGCGCCGCGGTGGATGCCGGATGGATTGACAACGACCGCCAGATCGGCCAGACGGGCGTCACCGTACACCCCAAGGTCTACATCGCCTGCGGCATCAGCGGCCAGATACAGCACATCGCCGGCATGCAGGACAGCGGCATCATCATCAGCATCAACAGCGACCCCGACGCACCCATCAACAAGATAGCCGACTACGTCATCACCGGCACCGTCGAGGAAGTCGTCCCCAAAATGATCAAGTATTACCGTCAAAACAGCAAATAAATCATGGCAAACTACTATAGCGACCACCCCGAGATTGCTTTCCACCTCTCGCACCCCGAGATGAAGCACCTCGTCGACCTGAGAGAAAAGGATTACGAAGACGCACAGAAGGGCATCGACTATGCGCCGGTAGACTTCGAGGACGCGATGGAGAACTACCGCCGCGTACTGGAAATCACGGGCGACGTGGCGGCCAACACGCTGGCCGTGAACTCTGAAAGCGTCGACCTCGAAGGGCCGCACCTCGAGAACGGGCGCATGATCTACGCCTCGAAGACCGTCGAGAACATCGAGCAGACGCGCCTGGCGGGCCTCTACGGCGTCAGCATGCCGCGCCGCTACGGCGGACTGAACCTGCCCAACGTGGTGTTCAGCATGGCCAGCGAACTCGTCGCCGCCGCCGATGCCGGCTTCCAGAACATCTGGAGCCTGCAGTCCTGCATCGACACCCTCTACGAGTTCGGCTCCGAGGAGCAGCGTCAGAAATATATCCCCCGCATCTGCGCCGGCGAGACCATGAGCATGGACCTCACCGAGCCCGACGCCGGCAGCGACCTGCAGCGCGTCATGCTCAAAGCCACCTACGACGAGAAGGAGCAGTGCTGGCGCCTCAACGGCGTGAAGCGTTTCATCACCAACGGCGACTCGGACATCCACCTCGTCCTCGCCCGCAGCGAGGAGGGCACCAAGGACGGCCGTGGCCTCTCGATGTTCATCTACGACAAACGCAACGGCGGCGTCGACGTGCGCCACATCGAGCACAAACTCGGCATCCACGGCTCGCCCACCTGCGAGCTCACCTACAAGAACGCCAAGGCCGAACTCTGCGGCGACCGCAAGATGGGCCTCATCAAATACGTCATGGCCCTCATGAACGGCGCCCGCCTCGGCATCGCCGCCCAGAGCGTGGGCCTCAGCCAGGAGGCCTACAACGAGGCCCTGGCCTACGCCCGCGAGCGCGCCCAGTTCGGACAGAAGATCATAGAGTTCCCTGCCGTCTACGACATGCTCAGCCGCATGAAGGCCAAGCTCGATGCCGGCCGCAGCCTCCTCTACCAGACCGCCCGCTATGTGGACCTCTACAAGTGCCTCGAGGACATCGCCCGCGACCGCAAACTCACCCCCGAGGAGCGCGCCGAGATGAAGCAGTACAACCGTCTGGCCGACGCCTTCACCCCCATCGCCAAGGGCATGAACAGCGAGTACGCCAACCAGAACGCCTACGGCGCCATCAGCGTCCACGGCGGCAGCGGCTTCATCATGGAATACAAGTGCCAGCGCCTCTATCGCGACGCGCGTATCTTCAGTATCTACGAGGGCACCACGCAGCTGCAGGTGGTCGCCGCCATCCGCTACGTGACCAACGGCACCTACCTCCAGGTGATGCGCGACATGCTGCAGAAGGAGGTCTCCGCCGCCATGCAGCCCCTCAAGGAGCGCGTGGCCCGCCTGGTGGACCTCTACGAGCAGGCCGTCAAGTACGTAAACGATGCCGGCAACCAGGAACTGCACGACTTCCTCGCCCGCCGCCTCTACGACATGACCTGCGAAATCATCATGTCGCTCCTCATCATCGACGACGCCAGCCGCGCCCCCGAACTCTTCACCGACAGCGCCAACGTCTACGTCCGCATGGCCGAAGAGAACGTCTGCGCCAAAGCCTACTACGTGATGCACTTCACCGAGGCCGACCTCGCAGCCTTCCGCACTGAATAGCCATGTCCCGGAATATGGGGTGCCCCCGCCGGAGGGCGCCCCACGGTTCCGGCGGCATGTGCCCCCCCCAATATCAGCATCGGTATATGACACTACAGGAAGCCATCGTCGCACGCCACTCCGTACGGCAGTACATAGACCGGCCCATCGAGGCCGACAAGACCGCCCGCCTGCAGCAGGCCGTGGCCGAGGCCAACGAGGCTGCGGGCCTGCACCTGCAACTGGTCACCGGCGAGCCCCGCGCCTTCGCCGGCGGCATGGCCAAGTACGGCAAGTTCAGCGGCATCAGCAACTACCTCGCCCTCGTCGCCCGCAAGGGGCTCGACGAGCAGGTCGGCTACCATGGCGAACTCATCGTCCTCCTGGCTCAGACCCTCGGCCTCAACTCCTGCTGGGTGGGGCTCACCTTCAGCAAGCAGCCCTCGTCCTACTGCATCGCCCCCGGCGAGAAACTCTACGGCGTCATCTCCCTCGGCTACGGCCTCAACCAGGGCGTTCCGCACCCTCACAAGCCCATCGAGGGCTTTTACACGGCCTCGGGCGAGGTGCCGCAGTGGTTCCGCGACGGCATGGAGGCCGCCCTGCTGGCCCCCACGGCCATGAACATGCAGAAGTTCGGGTTCGAGCTTCTTCCCGACGGCAGCGTCCGGGCGCACACCCGCTTCTCCCTCATCGGCACCTACCTACGCATCGACCTCGGCATCGCCAAGTGCCACTTCGAGCTGGGGGCCGGCAAGGGAAACGTCCGTTGGGCCGATTGACAGCAATCGCGCGCTACCATAGCACAGTCCAAAACACCATGGGCAATTTGCTTGTTGTCCATGGTGTGTTTGTATTGAATAGCGACTGCAAAGGTAGGAATACGCAAACCTTTTGTAACCTTGCTGGGTACATCCTCTTGGGACTGTATGCTACACGTTTCTGTAGGCCCAACCGTCGCCGCTGGCTTGTGGCACGAAGGTGATGCCGGTGGTGTAGCAGTCGGTGCGGCCAGGGGTGTAGATGTTGATGCGGACAGTCCAGTCGCGGTTCCAGTCGTAGGTGCCGAGGTCGAGCGTGATTTTCTCGAAGGGTATCAATCGTTTTCACATTCAATAAGACTACTATAAGAAGACCATCCTTGTGCTGATTTATATAACTCCAAGGATTCGCATGGTACATAGACTTCGGCTGAGATGCCTTCAATTGTGGTTGTAGAGCCCCCTATAGCAAGTGTCTCACCAGGTTTGTACGGGTTGAATGGAAACGTCCCCAGCACGGGTGGAATCAATGGCAAACTCCTTATCTTGCATACATCGCCGCTAAAATACAGAGAATAGTCTCCCAAATTATTTACCGTAGGAGGAATGGTTACATTTATATAACTATATCTAGCCTGCATGTTGCAATCGTAGAACGCGCTGTCGCCGATGGAGGTAACAATGTAGGCTTTGCCCTGGTAGGTGACGGTTTCGGGGATGACGATGTCGCCTTCGGGCTGCAGATGGCCATCCCATGAGGGGACGGGGTGGGTGACTTCGGCATGGTCGCCGACGATGCGGTAGTAGAGGGTTTGGCCGTCCTTGGTGTAGGGGAAGACCTCGGAGGTGGATGAGGGGCTTTCTCCCTCCGGCTTGTCGCAGGCGGTGAAGAGCAGGGCCACCGCCAGCAGGAATGCGGTTTTTCGCATGTTGCATGTTGCCAGTTGTATAGCATCGGCACGTCGCTTTTGCTGTCTCCTTCCGGCTCGAAAGGGCTTGATTGGATACAACGAAGAAAGTGGAGCCATCCATTACCCTATTTTCGGATGTAGGGCTTCGACTCCCTGTTAATACATAAATATGGTACTTGTGAAAAGTTTCCGCAGGGGTGGGGAGGAGACCTGGGGCATGGCGGATTGTAGGGGAGTGCATACAGGAGAAATGACAGGGGCACCCCTCTGACAGGGTGCCCTTTCCTTGTACCCTCCTGCCATGCACCAAGAGGACCCTTAGGGGGGGAAGAAGAGGGGAAGAACATGATGCCTCCTACACACTGGGAATCAGCCTATTGGGAACCTGCCATTTTTGCCTTTTTCCGGAAAAGCAAGCGAAAAAAAACCAAAATTTTGTCGGGTCGGAAATCTTTCGTATTTTTGCAGCCTCAAATCTGAATATCAATACAATGAACATCATCATAGCAGGCGACGGGGAAGTGGGCGTTCACTTGGCCAAGTCGCTCACCGAACTGGACCATAACATCACCGTGGTGGACCCCCACTCGGAGCTGCTCAAACGCCTCGAAAGCGAGACCGACCTCCTCACCATCACGGGAGACAGCACCTCGCCGCAGGTGCTCGAAGAAGCCGGCGTGGCCCACTGCGACCTCTTCCTCTCCGTGCTGCACCACGAGAGCATCAACCTCGTCACCTGCATACTCGCCAAGAAACTCCACGCCAAACGCACCGTGGCCCGCATCACCAACGCCGAACTCCTCGCCCCCAAACACCGCGAGATGTTCCGCGACCTCGGCGTGGACGAGATGGTGTGCCCCGAACGCATCGCGGCGAAAGAGATCACCAACCTGCTGAACAACAGCGCCGCCACCGAGTTTTTCGACTTCAGCGGGGGCCTGCTCACCATGTATGTCGTCCGGCTGGAGGAGAACTCGCCCGTGGTGGGGCGCAGCGTGCCCGAAGCCACGGCCGACTATCCCGACCTTCAGGCCCGCGTGGTGGCCCTCCTGCGCGGAGGGGAAACCATCATCCCCCACAGCGACACCGTCTTCCGTGCCGGTGACCTGGCCTACATCATCGGCCGGGCCAACCAGCTGGAGAACATCAACCGCGTGGTCGGCAAGCAGGCCGTCTCCATCCGCAACATCATGATTGCCGGCGGAGGCCGCATCGGCCGCTATGCCGCCATGACGCTGCAGGACCGCATGCGCATCACACTGATCGAGGAAAACCGCCGCCGCGCAGAAGAACTCAGCGCACAGCTCGACAGCCCGCTCATCATCCATGGCGACGCCACCGATATCGAACTCCTCAAGGACGAGGGGCTGCAGAATGCCGATGCCTTCATCGGAGTGACCGATTCCTCCGAGACCAACGTCCTCACCTGCCTCCATGCCAAGCGGCTGGGCGTGGGACGCACCATAGCGCTGGTGGAAAACACCGGCTTCATCGACATATCGCAGGACATCGGTATCGACACCATCATCAACAAGAAACTTATCACAGCCAGCTATATAGCCCGCTTCATCGTCAAGGGCGACGCCGTCAGTTCCAAGTGGCTCTCGGGCACCAACGCCGAGGTCATCGAGCTCATCGTGGGCAAACACGCCCCCGCCACGCGGAAGCCCCTGGGCGAACTGGCCATACCCCACGGCGCCACCGTCGGCGGCATCATACGCGGCCGCGAGACCATCCTCCCCAGCCGCGACCTGCAGCTGCAGCAGGGCGACAAGGTGGTCGTCTTCACCCTCCCCAAAGCCATGGCCGACATGGCCAAGCTGTTCGATTAGATGCGCCGGTTCAACTATAGACTCCTCGCCCGGCTCACAGGCATCCTCCTGCTGGTCATGGCCGCTGCCATGCTGGCACCCCTGGCGGCATCCCTCTACTATGCCGACGGGGCCCTGTGGCCGCTCCTCCTGGCTGCCGCCACACTGGCCACCATCGGCCTGCTGCTTCGCAACGGAATCGGGCGGAAGGCCACCTACGAACTCCACGAGCGCGAGAGTTTCTGGGTCACATCGCTCGTATGGATCGCCGTGCCCCTCGGCGGAGCCCTCCCCTACCTCCTCTCCGGCACCGCTTCGTTCACCAATGCCGCCTTTGAATCCTTCTCCGGATTCACCACCACCGGCTCCTCCATCATCCCCGACCCCTCGG
Source organism: Bacteroidales bacterium (assembly GCA_017940465.1). Taxonomy (GTDB): domain Bacteria; phylum Bacteroidota; class Bacteroidia; order Bacteroidales; family P3; genus Colimorpha. Next base: position 68,339 of record JAGAYN010000013.1, read on the forward strand.
CCATACCGCAGAGCATTCTCCTGTGGCGCGCCATCACACAGTGGATTGGCGGCCTGGGACTTATCCTGTTTGTAGTGGCCATCCTCAAGCGACTCAACCGCGGTGCCCTGCGGCTCTACTCGGCAGAATTCAGTGGCACCCAGCAACGCAAGCTGCATCCCCATATCTCCACCTCGGTGAGCCGCATGTGGCAGATCTACACGCTGCTCACCATCGTGCTGACAGTCCTGCTGATTCTGGCCGGGAACGGCGTGCTTGATTCGGTCTGCCTGGCCCTAAGCACGGTATCCACCGGCGGTTTCATGACCACCCCCCTGGGCATGAGTGGCTACAGCCACCTCACCCTCGCCCTGCTCACCCTCTTCATGTTCCTGAGCGGCATCAACCTGGCACTGCTCTACAACCTGTTCACCTTCAAATGGCGCCAGCTGAAAGCCAGCCAGGAATTCTGGGTCTATGCGGCGGTGTTCCTGCTGGCGGCCGGAAGCAGTGCGGCGGCATTCGGAGTGATGGGCAACGGATGGCCCAGGTCCATAGGCTACAGCCTCTTCCACATCGCCTCCACCATCAGCACATGCGGCTTCTACACCACTCCCCCTCCCGCATGGCCCTTCTGGGTATCCGTGGCCACCTTCCTGCTCATCTTGAGCGGTGCCATGGCCGGTTCCACCGGAGGCGGCATAAAACTGCGACGGCTTATGACCCTGTTCATCTACCTCCGCAACTACCTCACCCGCATGCTCCACCCCGATGTGGTATTCACCGTCAAGATAGACCGCAAGGTGGTTCCAGGCGAATACGTGAACAAAATCTTCGGATTCGTATTCCTGTATATATGCTTCATCATCGGGGGCGCCTTCCTGCTGACGCTGTGCGGGAGCGGTATTGCCGAAGCATTCTGCCTGGCGGCGGCCAACATTTCCAACCTCGGCCCCTCGCCGCTCATCAACTCGCTCGGTGCCAGCCTCGACTACGCCCTCATGCCCACTGCCGCCAAGTGGGTGCTCATCGCGCTCATGCTTGCCGGACGGCTCGAGATCTTCGCCTTGCTGGCTATTGTTTCACCCTCATATTGGAGGCTTCGCCGATGAGAAACCCTACGGAATGGAAGGCACTCCTGAGGTTCCTCGGCATCATCCTCACCGCCGAGGGTGCGCTTATGGCCCTGTGCCTCCTGCCGGCCATCCACTTCTCCGACGGCACCCTCTGGCGCATCGCCGCCTCGTCGGCAGCCACCCTCGCCACAGGCTGCGGTCTCTGGCACACCTTCCGCCGCCACACCCGCATCAACGACCGCCGCATGTCCTACCTCCTTGTCACCCTCCTCTGGCTCACCCTCACCCTCTTCGCCACCCTGCCCTTCCTCGCCACCGCCACCACCCCGAGCTTCACCGCGGCGTGGTTCGAGGCCATGTCCGGCGTGACCTCCTGCGGAGCCACCGTGTTCTCCGACGTAGGCGGCCTGCCCGCCTCGGTGCTCTTCTGGCGTTCGATGACGCAATGGTTCGGCGGCTTCGGCGTGGTGCTCCTGGTGCTGGCGCTGACCCCCAGGCTGGGTATCAACAAATACTCGCTCTACACCGCCGAAGCCTCGGGTGCCGACAACACGGGCAAGACCACCGTCCGCACCACCGTCACCGTCCGTCGCACACTGGCCGTATATCTCTCCCTGACCGTCATCTTCATCATTCTGCTGATGCTCAGCGGCATGCACCTGTGGGATGCTGTGAACCTCACCTTCACCAACATCTCTTCCGGAGGCTTCTCGCCCTACAGCGACAGCATCGCTTCCCTCACCCACACGCAGCAATACCTCCTTGCCGCCCAGATGCTCCTCAGCGGCGTGAACTTCACCCTCCTCTTCCTCCTCTGCACCTTCCGCTGGCGGCAGGTGAGGCACAAGGTGGACCAGGTGGGTTTCTACCTCGCCACCTGCCTCATCGCTTCGGCTTTCGTCGTGCTTTCGGTGCACAGTCACACGGGCTGCGGCTGGAGCGACGCCCTGCGCCTCGGCACCGTGCAGACCCTCAGCGCGCTCTCCACCACCGGTTCTGTCATCGACGACTACACGCAGTGGTGGACCCCTGCGACGTTCCTCCTGCTGATGCTCAGCATCTGCGGCGGCATGGCGGGCTCCACCTCCGGCGGACTGAAGGCGATGCGCGTGCTCATCCTTATGCGCAACGCCCGCAGCATCCTGCGCAGCCGCTTGCATCCCAACGCCGTGGACCCCGTACGCCTCAACGGACGCCCCGTCAGCGGACACATCATCAACAACGTCATGGTCATCTTCATCGTCTTCGGCGCCACCCTCATGCTGGGCACCATGGCCTTGATGCTTGGCGGAGTGAACGCCACCGAAGCTATCGGCGCCTCGGCCGGCTGCCTCACCGGCTACGGCCCCGGCCTCGGCGCCTCCGGCGGATTCGGCAGCTACGCCCACTTCTCCGCGCCCGCCCTCTGGGTATGCTCGCTGCTGATGCTCCTGGGACGGCTGGAGTGCATGACCGTCATCATCCTTTTCCTCCCCCGCTTCTGGCGCCGATGACCCTGCACCCCCCGGGGACCCTCTAGGTATCCTATAGGTATCCCCTAGGTATTTACTTCGACTGAGAACCGATATGAACCCTTATGGACCGGTCAATCCTGCCCTCGGCCGGCCCCATACCGGGAAGAAGCCCCGTAACGGCATAAGAGACAAGCTCTTGCGCCGCTTTTGGGACCTATACTCGGGGCTTCAGGGATTGGGGGATCGGGGATGCCGCCCTATGTGAGCGGCAGATGGATGACCTTCTTGGTCTCGAAAAATTCTTCTTGGAAAAAACCGGCAATGTCCCAGGTGCGCACCTTGTGGCGGAAGGTGAAGAGTTCGTTCTTCAGGTCGCCGCCCTTGAGGTAGAGGATGCCGTTGCGGAGGGGATTGTACTGCGTCTTGGAGATTTTGCCTTTCACCCACGGGACGAACTCCGGCAACGCCGTGACGGCCCGCGACACCACAAAGTCGTACTCGCCATCCAGCTGCTCGGCCCTGGCCTGCAACGCCTTGGCATTGCCGAGGCCGAGGCGGGCGATGACGTCGGAGACCACCTTGATTTTCTTGCCGATGGAGTCGACAAGCGTGAAGCGCGCATTGGGGAACATCACAGCGAGCGGCACCCCGGGGAAGCCGCCGCCGGTGCCGACGTCGAGCACCTCGGTCATGTTGCTGAATGGCATCACCTTGGCAATGGCCAGCGAATGCAGCACATGGTGCTCGTAGAAATGCTCCATGTCCTTGCGCGAGATGACGTTGATCTGCGCATTCCACTCCTCGTACAACGGCAACAGAGCGGCAAACTGTTCTTTTTGTCGCTCCGTAAGGTCGGGAAAATAGTGAATGATTCTGTCCACAGACGCCTGCTTTCCGGTATCGCCTACAGGTAGGCCTTCAAGTGCTTGCTCTTGCTGCTGGTCTTGAGGCGCTTGATGCCCTTCTCCTTGATTTGGCGCACACGCTCGCGCGTGAGGTTGAACTTCATGGCGATCTCGTCCAGGCTCAGCGGGTGCGGCATGCCGATGCCGAAGTACATCTTGATGACGTCGCGCTCGTACTCGGTGAGCGTCGAGAGGGAACGCTCGATTTCCTGCGAGAGCGACTCCTGCATCAGCTTGTCGTCCGTCGGGGGGGTGTCCTCGTTGGGCAGCACGTCGACGAAGTTGACATCCTCGTCGCTGGCCAGGGGGGCGTCGATGCTCACATGGCGCCCGCTGATACCCATGATGGCCTTGATTTTGTCCTCGGGAATATCCAGAATCTCAGCCAGTTCCTCCTCCGATGGCGGGCGCTCCAACTGCTGCTCCAGCTTGCTGATTTCCTTCTTGAGCTTGTTGAGGGCGCCAAGCTGGTTGGAGGGGAGACGCACAATGCGGCTGTTCTCGGCAATGGCCTGAAGGATAGACTGCCGGATCCACCACACGGCATAGGAAATGAACTTGAAGCCGCGCGTCTCGTCGAAACGCTTGGCGGCCTTTATCAGGCCCACGTTGCCCTCGTTGATGAGGTCGGGAAGGGAAAGGCCCTGGTTCTGGTACTGTTTGGCCACAGAGACAACAAAGCGCAGGTTGGCCTTGGTGAGGCGCTCCAGGGCGGCCTGGTCGCCCTGCTTGATGCGCTGGGCGAGCTGCACCTCCTGCTCGGGGGTGAGGAGCTCCTCGCTGCAGATGTCCTGCAAGTATTTGTCGAGCGACTTGATGTCGCGGTTGGTGATCGAATGGGTAATCTTCAGTTGTCTCATACTGCGCCTGTTTCAGTTATACTCCGGTTGAAAATATACTCAATAACGAAGAAAAGTCCAAATTGTTTCATATCGGCTCACTTTTTTTCAAAAAAAGCCCGTTTTTAACATTTTGCACCGCCCCGGCACCCCTCCCCGCAGCCGCCCCGCGCCGCCCCGCCCGTCACGCAACACACTGATACACAAAACACAACACCCAGAAAAGAAATTTACTTAAAAAAAATAGATTTTTCCTACTGTTATTTTACGTATCTTTGCAACCGAAAAACCATAAGGAAACAAACCGACAAAAAGCATAAGCACCATGAAGAAAATCCTCCTCCCCATGCTGGCAGCCCTACTCATGGGCACAGCCTTCACCTCGTGTTCCACCGAAGAGGTGATTCTCGAGAGTTCTGTCGTACGTGTCAAGGAAGTGACCGTGTATCACAGCGACTGGGTCCTGCAAGACGGCCTCAACTACGCGTATTGTGAAGTAGATTGGCCTGTCCTCACCGACGGAGTCGTCTACGGCGGCAATGTAGTTGTCTATGTGTACGACAACAGCCTCCAGAACCCCCTCCCCTACGTCTACCCCACCAACGTTGTCTACGACGACGGCACCACCGGCATTGTGGGCGAGAACCTGCGCTTCGACATGGAGCCCGGCCGCATCACCCTCATCATGCAGGACCTCGATGGCTACCAGCCTCAAATCAACCGCGAGAACACACCCAGCATGACCTTCCGCATCGTGGCCACTATCCCCGTGAAATACATCATCGAGCAGTAGCCTATACCGCAACAGAAAACAGAGGGCGGCCCCAGCGGGGTCGCCCTCTTGCCTTGTAGTTAGCGGTTGGTATGCTTGCGGTAGGCACTCATGGTGTTCTGCAGCAGGCTCACGATTGTCAGCGGGCCCACGCCGCCGGGCACGGGGGTCACCCAACTGCACTTCCGGTCCACCTCCGAATGCTTCACGTCGCCTATGATGCGGTAGCCGCTCTTCTTCGTGGCGTCAGGCACACGGTGGATGCCTACATCCACCACCACGGCGCCGGGCTTCACCATGTCCGCCGTGACGAACTCAGGCTTGCCGATGGCCACCACCAGGATGTCGGCCTGCAAGGTCAGCTCCTTGAGGTTCTGTGTGCGACTGTGGCACATGGTGACCGTGCAGTCGAATCCCTTGCGGCTCAGAAGGTTGGCCACAGGCGTCCCCACGATATTGCTGCGCCCGATGACCACACAATGCTTGCCTGCGGTCTCGATGCCGTAGCGTTTCAGCAGGGTGCAGATGCCCATCGGGGTGGCAGGCACGAAGCATTCCTCGCCCAGCACCATGCGGCCGATATTGACCGGTGTGAAGCCGTCCACATCCTTGTCGGGCGAGATGGCGTTGATCACCTTCTGCTCGTCGATGTGCTTGGGCAGGGGCAGCTGCACGATGAAACCGTCGATGTCGGGGTCGCTGTTGAGGAACGATATGGTCTCCAGCAGCTGCTGCTCGGTGGTCTTCTCGCTCATGCGGTAGACGCTGGAGGTGAATCCTACCTCATGGCTCGACTTCTCCTTGTTGGCCACATAGGTCATGCTGGCCCCGTCCTCGCCCACGATGACGGCCGCCAGATGCGGTGCACGGTGCCCCTCGTTGGTCAACGAACGCACCTCGTTGGCAATCTCGTCCTTGATCTGCAAGGCCATTGCCTTGCCGTCCAGCAGTCTCGCACCCTCTCCCCCGGGGGTTGTTACATGATTGTCTCCCATATTATTGTTATTCTATTTGTATATAATGTCTATTTTTCCCGTATCCCCATAGTGTTCCCGTTCACCTCCGCCTCCTCATCGGCAGCTTTCCGCCGCCTTTGCTGACCATCTTCATCATCTTCCTGGTGTCCTCGAACTGCTTCAGGAAGCGGTTGAGGTCCTGTATCGTGCAGCCGCTTCCGGTGGCTATGCGCTGCTTGCGGCTGCCGTTGAGGCAGGAGGGGTTGCGGCGCTCGTAGGGTGTCATGCTGCCGATCATGGCCTCGATGGGCTTGAAGGCATCGTCGCTGATCTCCACGTTCTTGGTCAACTTGTCCATCCCGGGAATCATCCCCACGAGGTCTTTCATCGACCCCATCTTCTTGATTTGGCCTATCTGCGAGAGGAAGTCCTCGAAATTGTACTCATTGTGAATCAATTTCTTCTGTATGCGGCGAGCCTCCTGCTCGTCGTACTGCTCCTGTGCGCGCTCCACGAGGCTCACCACGTCGCCCATGCCGAGGATGCGGTTGGCCATTCGGTCGGGGTGGAACACGTCGAGAGCCTCCATCTTCTCGCCGATGCCGACGAACTTGATGGGTTTCTGCACGGTGTAGCGTATGGTGAGGGCCGCGCCACCACGGGTATCGCCGTCGAGTTTGGTGAGCACTACGCCATCGAAATCAATGCGGTCGTTGAACGCCTTGGCGGTGTTCACCGCGTCCTGGCCGGTCATCGAATCCACCACGAAGAGCGTCTCCTGCGGCTGCAGCTCGCGTTTCAGGGCGGCGATTTCGTCCATCATCTCCTCGTCCACCGCCAGACGGCCGGCGGTGTCGACGATGACCACACTGGCCCCTTTGGCCTTCGCCTCGCGGATGGCGTTCTGCGCTATCTGCACAGGGTTGCGGTTCCCCTCCTCGGTGTAGACCGGCACACCGATCTGTGTGCCGAGGGTCTGCAGTTGGCTGATGGCCGCCGGGCGGTACACGTCGCCCGCCACCAGCATCACCGTCCGGCCCTTCTTGCCCTTCAGGTAGTTGGCCAGCTTGGCCGAGAAGGTGGTCTTGCCCGAACCCTGCAAGCCGGCGATGAGGACGACCGCCGGAGATCCTTTGATATTGATATCCACCGACTCCGAACCCATCAGCTTGGTCAGTTCCTCGTGCACAATCTTCACCATCAACTGCCCGGGCTCGATGCTCGTGATCACATTGCGCCCCATGGCCTCGGCCTTCACGCGGTCGGTGAACTCCTTGGCTATCGGGTAGCTCACATCGGCGTCCAGCAGCGCCTTGCGCACCTCCTTGACGGTCTCCGCCACATTGATATCGGTAATGCTGCCTTTGCCACGCAGGGTGTGTAACGCTTTCTCTATCTTGCTACTAAGGTTCTCAAACATGGTCTACACTGTATATAATATCCGTTGCAAATTTACATAAAAATTTTTGATTTACACACAGACGCATAAAAATATTTTGCTACGCAGTCAGAATCAGGCAAAAGAAAAGCCGCCTGATTCGCGTTTTATATGCAAACGGGCTTGGTGTCCCAGTGATTTATTGCC
>JAGAYN010000014.1 GCA_017940465.1 Bacteroidales bacterium
ACGCATCCTCTTCTTCCCCTCTTCTTCCTTGCGCCGGGAATGGGCCGACTTCGGACGCAATATAATCCGGCATCGGGCGTTGTATAACAGGTGGACCCCTCGGGGCGACACCGGACACTATTCACGTACAACAACCTAAAAACCAATCAATATGGCAAAAAGTTACCAGGGCTACATGGGCCCCATCATCGGAAAACTCGGCCCCTCGGTGGGCTACCTCTGGCGCGGGCGCCCCGTCCTGCGCGCCTACCGCGCCGACATACGCTACCCCAACACCCCGCACCAGCAGCGCGAACGCGACTGGTTCGTCGGCATGGTGCGCATGGCGGCCGCCATGAGGCCCGCCTTGCTGCTGGGACTGAGGGACTTGTCCCTCGACCTCGGCATGACCGAAGGCAACCTCTTCGTCAAGCGCAACAAGCGTTGCTTCGCCCTCGACGGCGCGGTTGATTACCAGCACCTTGCGCTCGCCGCCGGCCCTGCGGCCAACGTCGCGTGGCAGGGTGCCGCGGTGGACGCCGACGGCGTGCTGGAAGCCTCCTACCAGCCCTGCGAGGCGGGCCGCGGCGGACGGGCGGACGATCGCGTGTACCTATATATATACAACGCCACCCTCGGCGAAGGCATCCTGGCCCAGGCCGCCGAGCGGAGGCAGAAGAAACTGCACCTGCGCCTGCCAGACGGCTGGCAGTCAGCCGATTTGCACCTCTACGGCTTCACCCTCGACCGCATGAACCGCGCGTCGAATACGGCCTATGTCAATGTCAGAAGGTCAGAAGATCTGCAGCAGCAGCCCCTTGAGGTACTCCCCCTCGGGGTGATGGATGGAGACGGGATGGTCCATGGCATGGGGCAACTGCCTGACGATGCGCACCTTGCGACCGGCGTTCATGGCGGCGGTGAAGACCATCGTCTGGAAGTCGTCCCGCGAGACGGCCTGTGAACAGCTGAACGTCATGAGCAACCCTCCGTCAGGCAAGGCCTCCATAGCGCGCTGATTGATAGAGCGATAGCCCTTCAACCCTGCCTGCAGCGCGCGGTGGTTCTTGGCGAAAGCCGGCGGGTCGAGGATGATGAATGAAAAAGGAGCCGTTCCCGAAGCGGGGCTGCCCAGGTATTGAAGCACGTCGGCCACGGTGCCGCGGTGGGGCGCGTCGGCGAAGTTCAGCGCCACGTTGCGCTCGCACAGTGCGATGGCTTTCTTGCTGATATCCACCGTCTCCACGTATTCCGCGCCGCCGCGCAGGGCCGCCAGCGAGAAGCCGCCGGTGTAGCCGAAGCAGTTGAGCACCCTCTGTCCGCGGGCCAGCCGCTGCACCAGGGCGCGGTTCTCGCGCTGGTCTATGAAGAAGCCCGTCTTCTGTCCCTCGAAGAAGTTGATAAGCAGGCGGTTGCCGTGCTCCGTAACCTCCCACTCCTCTGGCTCGCGTCCCCAGAGGTAGCCGTCATGGCCACCGCCGGGGAGGGTGGCGCCGCTCTTGTCGAAGAGGGCCACGAGGCGGTCGCCCAGCAACTGGCGGAAGAGGTCGGAAAGCAGGGGCAGCGTGCGGTGCATCCCGACGCTGTGGCATTGCAGCACCAGCACCCCGTTGTACCAGTCGGCGACCAGCCCGGGGAGGTAGTCCCCCTCGGCATGCACCAGGCGGAAGACGTTGGTCTCCGCGCTGTCGAAGAAGCCCAGGCGCCGACGGAGGTCGATGGCGGACTGCAAGCGTTGCTTGAAGAAATCGGCATCAATACGTTGGTTATCAAACGACAGCACCTTGCATATAATGCTATCCTGCTGGTAGTGCCCGGCGGCGATCCACTCGCCCGACGCGGAGACGAGGTCCACCACGTCGCCCTCCTGCGGCTCCCCCTCCACACGGCGCACCGCGCCCGAGAAGACCCACGGGTGACGCCGCTGCAGAGCCTTCTCCTTGCCCGGGGCAATGATTAGTCGCGGCCGCATTACTGCTTCATTTCGTGGATGGTACGCATCGGGTCGCTGCTGCCGAACACGGCGTTGCCGGCCACCAGAACGTCCGCCCCGGCCTCGTAGAGCAACGGGGCGTTCCGGAGGTTCACTCCGCCGTCCACCTCAATCAGGCACGAGGCATTGCGGCGGTTGCAGATCTGCTTCAACTGGCGTACCTTATTATACGTATTGTCAATGAATTGCTGCCCTCCGAAACCGGGATTGACCGACATGAGGAGCACCACGTCGCAGAGCGCCACCGTGTCCTCCAACAGGGCCACCGGCGTGTGGGGGTTGAGCACCACGCCGCACTGCATCCCGTGGTCCTTGATGCTGTGCAGCACGCGGTCCAGATGGGTGCAAGCCTCGTAGTGGACGGTGAGGATATCGGCCCCCGCCGCCTGGAAGTCAGCCACATAGCGCCCCGGGTCCATAATCATCAGGTGCACGTCCAGCGGCTTGCGTGCGTGCTTCTTGATATGCTTCACCACCGGCTGGCCGAAGGAGATGTTGGGGACAAACATGCCGTCCATCACGTCGACGTGCAGCCAGTCGCACTCCGACGCGTTGAGCATCTCGATGTCGCGCTGCAACTGGCCGAAATCAGCGCTCAGCAGCGAAGGGGAAATCATCTTCATAACTTGAGTTTTTCAAAGTTCTTGCCATACACGCCCTGCGTCTTGCTGACCGAGACGAAGGCGTTCTCGTCGATGCGGTGGATAATCTGCATGACCAACGACTTGTCCGTGCGGTGGACAAGCATGAGGAGCACCTTCTGCGACTGCCCGGAATAGCATCCCTCGGCGTCGAGCAGCGTGGCCCCGCGCCCCACCTCCTTCGACACCGCATCGCCTATCTCCTTGTTCTTCAACGAGAAAACCATGACTTGATAGGACTGCTTGTTGCCGTCGAGCACCATGTCGAGCGTATAGGTCAGCACCCCCATGACGACGTAGCCGAAGACCACGTTGTCAATCTTGTGGCTGACGAAGTAGGAGCAGCCGATGATCACAATGTCGATGAGCATGATGACGCGGCCGGGCGAGACGTTGTAGTACTTGCTCACAATCAGGGCGATAATGTCCGTGCCGCCCGTATTGCCGCCCATGACGAAGGACATGCCGATGCCCACGCCGCAGCAGGCGCCGCCGATGATGGCGCACATGAAGCCGCCAAAGTTATTGACATCGAACAGGTTCTCCACATGCAGCCCCTGTTGCCACATGATGAAAAACACCGACGACATGACGATGCCGTAGATGGTGTTCGCGCCGAACTTGGAGCCGAGCATCTTGAAGCCCACGGTCACCAGGATACCATTGAAGATAAGATTGAGGATACCGATGGGAACATGCAGTCCCACAGCGTAGTAGATGATAGCCGAAAGGCCGCTCACGCCGCCGCCCACTATCTGTGCCGGCAGCAGGAAGGCCGACCACCCGAAGGTGTAGAGCATCAGCCCCAGCGTGATGACCACGTAGGAGATGACGATGTTCTTGTTCTTTTGGAAGATTTGCATAAGGGAATGGTTTAGAAAGGTTTCTTGCTGTAGTCGCGCGCGCCGAAGATGCTGCTGCCGATGCGCACCAGGGTGCTCCCCTCTTCGAGGGCGAGGGGGTAGTCGTGGCTCATGCCCATGGAAAGCTCGCGGAAGTGGTCGCAACGGGCGAAGGCGGTATCCTTGAGGCGGCGGAAGAGGGACTGCGCCGCGTGGAAATCGGCCCGGATGCGCGACTCGTCGGTGGTGTGGCTGGCCATGGCCATCAGTCCACACACCCTCACATGCTCCAGCCCCTGCAGGTCGGGCAGCCGTTCCAGCTCTTCGGGCGCGAAACCGAACTTGGTTTCCTCCTGTGCCACATGCACTTGCAGCAGCACATCCACCACACGCCCCGCCTTCGCGGCCGCAGCATCCACGTCGTGCAGATGCTCCAGCGAGTCGACCCCGTGGATGAGGCTCACAAACTGGATGTAGTACTTGAGCTGTTTGGACTGGAGATGGCCAATGAAGTGCCACTCAATGTCTTGTGGCAGCTGCGCATGCTTGTCGCGTAGCTCGGTGGCATAGTTCTCGCCGAAGAGGCGCTGGCCAGCCCGATAGGCCTCCATGATGTCCTCCACAGGCTTGAGTTTCGACACAGCCACAAGCCGTGCCCCGGCGGGCAGGGTGGCCTTGATGCGGTTGATGTTTTCGGCTATCATACTGTCGGCTAACGCCATAAAAGGGGAATTATTATGCAACTGACTGAAAATTCTGCTATTGGTAGACGAGCCTGCGTGTGCCGTCGGACATCACCTGCTGCACTATCTGGGCGGTCATCTGCTTCAACTCGTCGAGGAACTGCCGCGCTTCGAACTTGCGCGCCTCGATGTCGCGCAGTTTCTTTTCCCACTGCCCCGTGAGTTCGGCGCTCTTCAGGAGGTCCTCCTGGATGACCCCGATGAGGGCTATGCCCGTAGGCGTAGGCTCCAGGCTCTTACGCACCTTGCTGATATACTGGCGCTTGAACAGCGTCTCGATGATGGCGGCACGGGTGGAGGGGCGGCCGATGCCGTTGGCTTTGAGGGCGTCGCGCAGTTCCTCGTCCTCCACACTCTTACCCGCCGTCTCCATCGCGCGGAGGAGGGTGGCCTCGGTGTAGGGCTTGGGGGGCGTGGTCTGCTTCTCAGTCAGCGATGGCTCGTGGGGGCCGTGCTCGCCCTGCTCGAAGGATGGCAGCGACTGCTCCTCGTCGTCGCCCTTCCTGCCCTCCTCGTCGGGGGTGGCCGCGTGGCCGCCGAAGACCGTGCGCCACCCCTCATCGAGTATCTGCTTCCCCGTGGCCTTGAAGTCCACCGCCGCCACCTCGCCCAGCACCGTGGTGGTGCTGAACTTGCAGTCGGGGTAGAACACGGCGATGAAGCGCCGCGCCACCAGGTCGTACACCCGCTTTTCCTCCAGGCTCAACGCCGTGGCCGACGGGTCTTGGCCGGTGGGGATGATGGCGTGGTGGTCGGTCACCTTGCTGCTGTCGAACACCTTCTTGCTCTTCTTGAGCCGCTTGCCCATGAGGGGCTCCACGAGGGCCCCGTAGGGCTTGATGCCCTGCAGGATGGAAGGGCACCGGGCGTAGAGGTCGTCGGAGAGGTAGGTGGTGTCCACACGCGGGTAGGTAGTGAGCTTCTTCTCGTAGAGCGACTGGATGTACTTGAGGGTATCGTCGGCTGAAAAACTGTACTTCTTGTTGCATTCCACCTGGAGGCTCGTGAGGTCGAAGAGGCGCGGGGGAGCCTCGGTGCCGGTCTTCTGCTGGATGTCGGTGACGGTGAACTCCTTGCCCTGGATGGCCTCCAATGCCTTCTGCCCCTCCTCGGGCTTCTTGATCCTCCCCTTCGTCGAGGAGAACACCACGCCCCGGTAGAGGGTACTCAGTATCCAATACTTCTCAGGGGTAAAGTTCTTAATCTCGAAATGGCGCTTGACAATCATGGCCAGCGTGGGGGTCTGTACGCGCCCGATGGAGAGCACCTGCCCCTTCTGCTGGGCGAAGCGGAGGGTGTAGAGGCGTGTGGCGTTCATGCCGAGCAGCCAGTCGCCGATGGCGCGGCAGAGGCCGGCCTCGTACAGCGGCTGGTATTCCTCCTGCGGACGCAGGTTGGCAAAGGCTTCGCGGATGGCCTCCTCGGTGAGCGAGGAGACCCACAGGCGCTGCACGGGGCAGGTGGCCTTGGCCTTCTGCATCACCCACCGCTGAATCAACTCGCCCTCCTGCCCGGCATCGCCGCAGTTTACAATGCTGTCGGCAGCCTGCATGAGCCGCTCTATGGTGCGGAACTGCTTCTCATAGGTCTTGTTGTCGATGAGCTTGATGCCGAAGCGGGGCGGTATCATGGGCAGCGAGCCGAGGCTCCACCGTCGCCACTGGTCCGTATAGTCCTGCGGCTCCTTGAGGGTGCAGAGGTGGCCGAATGTCCAGGTGACCTGGTAGCCGTTGCCTTCCATATAGCCGTCGCGGGAGGCATTGGCGCCAAGCACCTTGGCTATTTCGCGCGCCACAGAGGGTTTTTCGGCGATGCAGACAATCATTTCCGTAGCTGAAGGGCCGACCAGCCGTCGCGGGTCTTCTTGTCTATAAAGGTCATTCCCAACTCATTGGCGCGGGCTATGAGCGCCCCCTCGTCGGCCTGGTAGAAGCCCGAGAGGAGCAGCACTCCCCCACCCTCCAGCGCCTCGGCGTAGGCCGCCATGTCGCGCAGAAGGATGTTGCGGTTGATGTTGGCGATAATGAGGTCGAACCGGCCGGAGATGTCGGCGGCGCTGCCCAGCTTCAGTGACAGCTCCACGCCGTTGGTGGCGGCGTTCTCCTGCGCGTTGCGGAAGGCCCACTCGTCCACGTCGATGCCCTCCACATAGGCCGCGCCGCGCATCTTGGCCAGGATGGCCAGCACGGCGGTGCCGCAACCCATGTCCAACACTCGCTTCCCCACCAGCGGCAGCTCCGCCACATAGGCGAGCATCATCGCCGTCGTCGGGTGGTGGGCAGTGCCGAAGCTCATCTTCGGCTCGATGATGATTTCGTAATCGACATCGGTCCGGTGGGAATGGAACGGCGCACGGACCCACACCGAGCCGCCCTCGTAGCGCACCAGCACCGCTTCGTGCTGGCGTTCCCATTCCTCGTTCCAGTTCCTGTCCTCCATCTCGGAAGCGTTGTATTTCAGCGGTATGGGGAAGGCCTGCACGGTGGCGGCCAGCCACTCGGGGTCGTATTCCGCGGCCTGCACATAGGCCTTCACGCCGTCAGGCGTGTCCACGAAACTCTCGTAGGGGCCTTCGTTGCCGAGGGTGTCCACCAGCATGTCGCGGAAGAGGCCCGTGTCGTCCATGGTGAATGATACTTCAATATACTTCATTGTATTCCACTTTAGTCAGAAACAAACCCTGCGCCGGCATACTCACTCCGGCAGCGCACCGGTCCTTGCGCTCCACGATGGCGCGCAAGCCCTCGATGGAGAGCTTGCCACGCCCCACGTCGAGCAGGGTTCCCGTGACCGACCGCACCATGTTGCGCAGGAATCGGTTGCTGCGGATGGTGAACACCCACTCGTCGCCCTCCTCTTCCCAGCGGGCCATGCTGAGGTGGCAGATGTTGGTCTTCACCTGCGTGTGCAGCTTGGCGAAGGAGGTGAAGTCGTCGTACTCCGTAAGCACCTCGGCGGCCCGGTTCATCAGGTTGAGGTCGGGTTTGTAATAGATACGCGCGTAGAGCCCCTGCCGGAAGGGGAGGCGGCGGTCGCTGAGGTGGTACTGGTAGGTGCGGGCCGTGGCATCGAACCGCGCATGGGCGTTGTCCGCCACGGGGAAGATGCGGAAGATGGCGATATCCTGCGGCAGGAAGCTGTTGAGCTTGAAGACCACAGCCTCGGCATCCAGCGGCTGCTGCACGTCGAAATGGGCGTAGAAGTCGGAGGCATGGACCCCTGTGTCGGTGCGTCCGCAACCCACTATGCCCACACGCTCGCGCAGCAGCGTGGAGAGTGCCTGCTCCAGGGTCTGCTGCACCGTGGGGAGCCCCGGCTGGGTCTGCCAGCCGCAGTAACTCGCTCCGTTATAGGCCAGATGGATAAAGTAGCGTGCCATTTTCGAGATGCAAATTTACATAAAAATTTTTGATTTACACACAGACGCATAAAAATATTTTGCTACGCAGTCAGAATCAGGCAAAAGAAAAGCCGCCTGATTCGCGTTTTATATGCAAACGGGCTTGGTGTCCCAGTGATTTATTGC
>JAGAYN010000015.1 GCA_017940465.1 Bacteroidales bacterium
GAGGGGGGAGGCGACGGAGGGGGTGGTGGGGCGCGTCTCGGCCACGAGGGGGGCCTCGGCCGAGGGCGGACGCATCATCCACACGCCGGCGCCCACAAGCATCAGCGCGGCAAGGGCCAGGCCGGCGCGTCCCGTGTAGCGACGCACCAGTATGCCACGAGCCTGGCGGTGGGCGGCGGAGAGGACTTCATCCTTGTGGGCGAGGCTGTTGAGTTGGGACAACTCCTCGCCGGAGAGCGTCCCCTCGCGGTATTTTTCCAGCAGGTGCTGCAGGGTATCCTGTTTCATATTGCTTTCTCTATTTCTTCCTTCATTTTTGTTTTGGCGACGGCGATGACGCGCTTCATGTTGGAGAGGCTCATGCCCGTGATGGCGGCCATCTCGGCCAGGGTGAAGCCCTCTTCGTAGTGCAGTTCCAGCAGGGCCCGCTCGGTGCGCGAGAGGTTCTTTTTCTTCTCGCGCAGGATGTCGAGCAGCTCCTCCTGCTCCACGTCGGCCACCAGCTCCATCCCGTCGAGGCTGTGCAGCCGTTTCTTCCGGCGCAGGGTGTCGATGCAGAGGTGGCGCACGGTTCTCATGCAGTAGCGCAGGGGGTCGTCCACCCCTGCCCTTACCAGCGTCCGCACCAGAGCCTCCTGCACGGCGTCCTTGGCATCGTCGTCGTCTTTGAGCATAGCCACGGCGACACTGTAGAAGTCGAGGTAGTGGTCGACCAGTATCTGCCGTTTTTGTGCCCTTTTCATATTGTACTGACTGGATGGACTACCTTTCGGCCCAGCGTTTAACTTTTTTTAACAGCCGGGATGTCCGTCAGCTGACGCAGGGAGTGGCGTTGGAAGTCCACCTGCAGCACCACCTGCTGCCGCCCGTTGGTGAGCAGCAGGAGGGGCACCTGCAGCACGGTGTTGTAGCGGCAGGCCTGGTCGCACACCTTCTGCGTGAGGGATACGTCGGGGCGTTTGCATTCCACAATCATTTGCGGCTGCCCGGCGGCGGAGTATACCACGATGTCGCAGCGGCGGGTCATTCCGTTGAGGGTGATGGCACCCTCGACCAGCATCAGTTCCAGGGGGTAGCCGTAGTGGCGGTGGAGCATGAGGATGGTCTGCTGGCGCACCCATTCCTCGGGGGTCAGCGCCACCCATCGGCGGCGCGTGGGGTCGAACACCTCGCGCCGGCCCTCCCGGTCGCGCACGGCGACCTCAGTATATGGCGCTTTCGTCTCCACCCTCGTCGCCGTCCATGTCCTGCATGCGCCGTTGCTGGCGCAGGCCGTTGTTGATTTTCCAAGAGAAGCCGAGGGTGAGCGAGGGAGAGAGGCGGCGGTTCTTGACCACGCGGTCGAGTTGCGCGGTGTGGGTGGTGTGGCCCCAGCCGCCGGTGGCGAAGACGTCGGAGAGGCGCAGGTTGATGGTGCCGCGGCGCTGGAAGACGTCTTTCTTGACGGCGAGGTCGACCCAGTAGCCGGGGTCCATCTCGGTCTGCAGGTCGAGCCACGGAGCCCAGTACTGGCCGCTCAGCTGGATGGTCCAGTCGCCCGGCAGCGTCATGAACGAGCTGAACTTGCCGCTGGCCTGGAAGGACGACTTGCCTTGGTTGTCCAGCAGGGCGGTGCCTTCGATATGGCTCTGGTAGAGGTTGATGCTGACGTTGATTTTCCACCATTTGAAGAGCTGGTAGTCGACGATGAACTCGAGGCCGTAGTTGTAGCCGCGGTTGAGGTTCTGTCCGGTGGAGGCCCAGTAGCCGTCGTACTCGGGGTTGTAGGGCTCCCACCAGGCGTAGCGCGCGGCCGACTCGGCGCTCCACACGAAGCCGTAGCGGGTCATCATGTTGTTGGTCTGGCGGAAGTAGGCCGAGGTGAAGATGTTGAGTTTGTCGATGCCGAGGTTGTAGGAGAGCTCGAAGGCGTTGGTGTACTCGGGGTCCAGGTTGGGGTTGCCGAAGCTCATCTGCTCGCCCTCGCGGACGTCCATGTAGGGGTTGAGGTCCCACATGTTGGGGCGGCGCACGCGGCGGCTGTAGCTGAGCTGCATGCTCTGCAGGTCGGTGAACTTGTAAGAGAGGTGGACCGTGGGGTAGAGCTGCCAGTAGGTCTTGTCGACGGGCTGGGTCGCGGGGTGGTTGAGGTCCTCGCCGTAGGTGCGGGCAAACTCGCCGCGCAGGCCGGCCTGGAGGGAGAGGGCGTCGGTCAGCTTGCCGCCATAGGTGGCGTAGAGGGCGTGGACGGGCTGGTTGTAGCGGAAGTGGGTGGAGGAGAGGCTGTCGAAGTAGGTGAAGAGGTCGTGGGCATCGTTGTACTCCTTGCGCCAGTAGTCGGCCTGCTGGTCGGGCCAGTCCATGCGGCCCTCGTAGCCGGTCTCCAGCCGCCAGCCGTTGTCCATGGGGCGCAGCCAGTTGAGTTTGATGTTGAGGGCGCGGTGGCTGTTGTGCGTCTTGCTCTCGCGGCGGTAGTAGTTGTCCCAGAGGGCGTCGCCGAAGTAGGTCTGTTCCTGGTAGCCCTCGCCGTTGGTCTGGCGGGTGCTGAAGGTGAGGTCGGTGGTGAACTCCTCGTCCTGGCGGTCGAACTTCTTGGTGTAGAGCAGGTTGAACGAGTGGTTGCGGTTGGGATTCTCGTTGCCGCTGCTCTGCTCGTAGCGCAGGGAGTCGTCGTAGAGCTCGTCGTGGGCGATATACTCGTTCATGCGCCGCCGGTTGCCGCCACGAAGCTGGTAGGAGAGCAGCAGGCTGTTCTGCGGGTTGAAGTAGTATTCGCCGCCCACCTTGACGCTGCCCATGCGTCCGGGGCCGGCGCCGTACTGGTCAATGAGGTAGTGCGAGCGTGGGCTGCCGTCAGGGTTGAGGTAGGCGATGTCGGAGGTGCCGTAGTTGCCGCGGGCGCGCTGTCCGCCGTCGGCCGTGAGGAAGAGGTTGTACTTCTCGGTGGTGTAGTTGAGGCTGATGTTGCCCATCAGCGTGGCGTAGTCCTTGAATCCGAAGTGCCCGTGCTCGCGCATGCCGCTGGGCACATGCAGCGGGGCGCCCATGTTGAGGCTGGCCACCCCGTTGAGGCCCAGGGCGCCGGCGGTGCGGTCCTTGAGTTTGATGTTGATGATGCCGCTCATGCCCTCGGGGTCGTACTTGGCCGAGGGGTTGGTGATGACTTCGACGTTCTCCACCGTCGAGGCGGGAATCTGCTCGAGCAGGGTGCTGAGGTCGCTGGCCAACAGCTCGCTGGGGCGCCCGTTGACGAGCACCTTGACGTTGGTCGAGCCGCGGAGCGTCACGTTGCCGTCGTTGTCGATGGCCACGGAGGGCACCTGCTCCAGCACGTCGGTGGCGGTGCCGCCGCCGGCCACGATGTTCTTGTCCACGTTCACCACCCGCTTGTCCAGCTGGTACTCCACCATGGAACGCTCGGCGGTGACCTCGACGGCCTCCATCATCGTGCCGCTCATGCGGAGCTGCACCTTGCCGACGTTCACCTCCCTGGCCTTCTCGCCGAGGGTGACGGGCTGGGGATGGAAGTAGGGCTCGTAGCCCATGAAGGTGATGCGCAGCAGGTAGCGGCCGTAGGGGGCCGTGACGCGGAACGACCCGTTGGCTTCGCTCACGGTGCCGTTCACCAGCGACGAGTCGTCCACTTTCAGCAACGCCACGTTGGCATATTCAATGTTCTCGCCGTTCCGCGCATCGGCCACCCGCCCGCGGATGGCGCCCTGCTGGGGCTGCGCCAGGGCTACAATGCTCGAAACTACAAATACCAGTACAATACACTTTTTCATACTATCGTCTTCAAATGCGAATCTGCCTCACTGCTGGGGTTTGGGTTGGCGGACGAAGTGGGGCATCTCGAAGGGGATCTCTATGGAGTATTCCACGAGGCCGCCGAACTGGCCGTCCTCCTTCCACCAGGGGGTCTGGTAGATGAGTTTCTTCACCTTCGAGCCGTCGGCGAGGGTTTTCTCGATGGTGTAGGCGTTGAGCTCGTGGTTGGCCAGGAGGCCCTTGAGCTTGGTCTTGGCGGGTTCGGGGTGGCAGTCCATGAGGTTGCTGCCGATGATCTTGTGGCCGTGGCTGTTCACGTCGGCGCTGTGCTGGTTCATGTCGAGCACGTTGCCCTCGGCGTCGCAGACGGTGATGGCGATGTTGTTCAGTCCTTCAAAAAACTGTTGCATAACTTCCTTTTTATAACGGCGAATTTAACGTATCAAGCGTATTGTCCGGGTTGGAATCATTGGCTGATTACTCGAAAAGAAAACTTGCGCAAGCACAATTAGAGCAATTCGCTCGAAATTGTCCTGCGCAAGCCATTCGTCAAATTGGTTTAGTTCGCCGTTTCTTTAAATATACATCATTTGCACTGCAGGGCAGCCAGGGCGATGCTGTAGAGCTTGGTCTTGGCGGTGTCGCCGCGGCTGGTGAGGACGCAGGGGACGCGGGCACCCATCACCATGCAGGCCAGTTCGGCTCCGGCCAGTTTGGTGCAGGCCTTGTAGAAGATGTTGCCGCTTTCGATGTTGGGGAAGAGGAGGCAGTCGGCATCGCCGGCCACTTCGGAGGTGAGCTTCTTGGTCTGGGCGCTCTCCCTGTCGATGGCGCAGTCGAGGCTCAGCGGGCCGTCGACGATGGCGCCGGGGATCTGGCCGCGCTGGCTCATCATGGCCATCCAGGCGGCTTCGGCGCAGGCGGGCATGCCGACGGAGACCTGCTCCGTGGCGGCCAGCACGGCCACTTTGGGCTTCGGGTTCTCGAGGCTCTTGGCGACGCTGATCTGGAAGTTCATGATGGCCTGCTTCTGCTTGAAGTCGGGGGCGGGGATGATGGCCATGTCGCTGCAGACGAGCAGTTTGTGGTAGGAGGGGACCTCCATGACGGCCATGTGCGTCAGGATGGGGTTCTTGGCACCGGCGGGCATGAGGCCTTTTTCCTTGTTGAGGATGGCACGCATGTACTTGTCGGTGGAGAGGAGGCCTTTCATGAGGAAGTCGCCCTTGCCTTCGTTGATGAGGGCCACGGCGAGGGCGCCGGCCTTGGTGTCGTTGGCTTCCTGGACCAGTTCAAACTTGTTCACGTCAATGCCTTCCTCGGCGCAGACTTTCTTGATGGTCTCGATGTCGCCCACGAGGGTGGCGTCCACGATGCCGCGGTCGATGGCGGCGGAGACGGCGCCGATGGTGTGGGAGTCGTTCGCATAAGCGGCCACGAGGCGCTTCTTACCTTTGGATTTGACCAGCTCGAGCAGGTCGTCAAGTTTTGTAACCATTTTATTATTAATTGTTTATTGTGTGTTTTAAGATACTTACGTGGTTGCAAATATACGTTTTTTTTCACACACAGGAAAACTTTTCTTCCCCCCGCATCCGGCCCCGGGGCCGGGGGAAGTCGTACCGACTCGGAGTTGACACGGAGTTGATACGGAGTTGTCTCGGAGGAAAGTCGTACCCTGCATAGAGAAATACCGCTCAACACGCTGGCGTTCACCGCGGTGTGTTGTTTATCGGGTCAGGCTGTGGGCGATATTTTTTCGCTGCGGTGCAATAATCGCGTTGCGGACGCGTTAGAGGAGGGTGATGAAAAAAATCGTGATACTGACCGGCGCCGGCATCAGCGCCGAGAGCGGCATCTCCACCTTCCGCGACAGCGACGGGCTGTGGGAGCGCCACCGCGTGGAGGACGTGGCCACCCATGAAGCCTTCGAGCGCGACCCGGCGTTGGTGCTGGAGTTCTACAACCAGCGCCGCCGCCAGCTCTTCCAGGCGCAGCCCAACGAGGCGCACCGCCAGCTGGTGCGGCTGGAGGAGCGGTTCGACGTGCGGATTGTCACCCAGAACATCGACGACCTGCACGAGCGTGCGGGCAGCCGCCACGTGCTGCACCTGCACGGGCTCCTCACGCAGGGCCGGTCGGACCGCGACGAGAGCCTCATCGTCGACATCGGCAACCGCGACATCCACCTGGGCGACCTCGCGCCCGACGGCACGCAGCTGCGCCCCCACATCGTGTGGTTCGGCGAGGCGGTGCCCAACATCGAGCCCGCCGCGGCCCTCTGCGAAGAGGCCGACCTCTTCGTGGTGGTCGGCACGTCGCTGGCCGTCTACCCCGCCGCCGGCCTCATCCACTACGTCCGCCGCGACGCGCCCTGCTACGTGGTGGACCCCAAGGAGGTGCCCGTCAGCCGCAAGGTCACCTTCATCCGCGACGTGGCCACGCGGGGCGTTACACAGTTAGTCAACCAATTACTTTCAGAGCAATGATGTACCTCCTCCTCGTGGTCGCCATGCTGGCGACCCTGGCCCTGGCCGGCGGCCTGTTCTACCTGCTGGCCCGCCGCTGGTTCGACCACCAGCAGAAGCAGCAGTTGCTGCAGATGAAGCTCGACGAGCGGCGCGAGACGCTCCGCGCCGTCACCCCCGTGCGCCTCCAGGCCTACGAGCGCATGGCACTCTTCCTGGAGCGCATCAGCCCCAACAGCCTCGTGCTCCGCTGCTGGCAGCCGGGCATGGACCTGAAGCTGCTGCAGGGGGTGATGACGAAGAACATACGCGACGAGTGGGAGCACAACCTCTCGCAGCAGGTCTACCTCTCCGAGGAGGCGTGGATCCGCATCCGCGAGGCCAAGGAGGAGATGATCAACCTCGTCAATGCCTCCGCCGTGACCCTGAACGACAGCGACGACCCCACGCGCCTGGCGGCCTCCATCTTCGCCTCGGCGGCGCAGCATTCGCCCGTCGACGACGCGCTCCATGCCCTCCACCTCGAGCTCCACGAACTCTTCGGTTAGATGACACCCTCGCCCCACGCCCGTCCCCTCCGCCCGCGGCAACGCGCCCGCGCCCGTGGCCTTGCGGCCCTGGCAGCCCTCGCGCTGCTTCTGGCGGCCGCCTGCGCCCGCCAGGGCTCCCCCTCCGGCGGCCCCAAGGACGAGACCCCGCCCCGACCGCTCGCCACCACTCCGCGCAACGAAAGCCGCCACTTCGGCGAGAAGCAGTTCTATATCCAGTTCGACGAGTACGTCGTCCTCAAGAACCCCTCCGAGAACGTCCTCGTCTCGCCCCCCCTCAAGCAGGCCCCGGAGTACACCACCAAGGGCAAGGGAGTGCTGGTGAAACTGGGCGACAGCCTGGAGAGCAACACCACCTACCTCTTCCAGTTCCGCGACGCGGTGGCCGACTTCACGGAGGGCAACCTGCTCCCGAGCTTTGAATACGTCTTCTCCACCGGCGCAAGCATCGACACGATGATGCTCTCGGGCCGCGTGGAGAACGCCCGCACCGGCAAGCCGTGGGCGGGCACAGTCACGGTGATGGCCTACCGTCGCGAGCAGTGCACGGCCGACACCGTGGCCGCCAGCGAGGCCCCGGCCTACGTCACGCGGTGCGACAAGCAGGGCGCCTTCGCCTTCCACTACATCGCCCCGGGCGACTACCGCCTCGTGGCCCTGGAGGATGCCAACCGCAACCTGCGGCTGGACCCCGACGAGGCCGCCGCCTGGGACCCCGCCTTCCTGCCCGCGCTGGACAGCGTGGACACCGCCTCCCTGCCCACCCTCCGCCTCTCAGCCCCGGTGACCACGCGCCAAAGGGTGACGGCCAGCGAGTTTGTGGACAGCAGCCTCGTGCGCATCGTCACCGCCGCCCCCATGCATTCCCCCTCCATCAGCGGTGCCGACGGCCTCCTGCGCCTCAATCCGCGGCGCGACACCCTCACCTTCTGGCTCCGCGAGGCGGGTCGCGACAGCGCCACATTGGTGCTCGCCGACGAGGGCCTGTCCGACACGCTGCGCCTCCGCTACCGCCCCAAGGCGTCCCAGACCGCCTCGCGCGGCGGCCGCCGCGGGCGCTCCGGCAGCGCCACCCCCGCCGCCACCCCGGGCAGCAGCCTCATGAAAGCCCTCTGCTCCGGCTCGGATGCCTTCTACGACGACCTGCGGCTGGCCTTCGCCAACCCCATCGTGCAGGTGGCGGACAGCGCCTGGGCCGAGGTGATGCTCCTCAAGGACAGTTCCCTTTCGCGCTACCCCATCCGCCTCGACAGCACCGGCCTCGGCGCCCGCATCGAGGCATCCCTCGCCTCGAGCGAACGCTATTCCCTCTTCATCGCCGACAGCCTCTTCACCGACCTCTACGGCCACACCAACGACTCCCTGCGCATACAGCTCACCCCCAAGGACTATGCCACCCTCACCCTCCACATCGCCAACCAGAGCGGCGCGCCGCTGGTGGTGGAGGTGCTGGACTCGCGCGACACCGTGGCCCAGCGCCAGACGCTCCAGGCCTCGGGCACCCTGCGCTTCATCCACCTGAAAGAGGGCGACTACCGCGTGCGGGCCGTGCTGGACACCGACGGCGACGGCGCCTGGACCCCGGGCGACTACCGCGCCGGCCGCCAGCCCGAACGCGCCGTCCTCTTCGACAAAACCCTCCAACTCCGCCAGAAATGGGAGTTCGAGGAGCATTGGAACATCGATAAAACAGACCCCTGACCCCCATGCACAAGAAGCTTCTCTCCGGACTCTTCTGGGTGCTGCTGGCCAACCTCGTGGTGAAGCCCCTCTGGATCCTCGGCGTGGAGGTGGGGGTGCAGAACACCGTGGGCAACGCACAGTACGGCTTCTACTATGCCCTCTTCAGCTTCAGCTACATCTTCAACATACTCCTCGACCTGGGCATCACCAACTTCAACACGCGCAACATCGCGCAGCACCCGCAGCTGATTGGCAAACACCTGCCGTCGCTGCTGGGGGTGAAGCTGTGCCTGCTGGTGCCCTACCTGGTGTGTACCTTCGGCGTGGGTCTGGCGATGGGCTACGGCAGCGGGGAGTTCCGCCTGCTGGCCCTGCTGTGTGTGTGCCAGGCACTCAACTCGCTGGTGCTCTTCCTGCGGAGCAACTTCGAGGGGCTGCTCCTGTTCCGGTTGGACAGCCTCTTCTCGGTGCTGGACCGCCTGCTGATGATTATCATCTGCGGCGCGCTGCTGTGGAGTCCCTTGCGCGAAAGATTCTCCATCTATTGGTTCGTCTATGCCCAGCTGGCGGCCTATACGGTCACGGCTGCGGGCGCCCTGGCGGTGCTGGGGCGCAAGACACGTCTGCGCGGACTGCGCTGGAACGGTCCTTTCTTCCTCGCCATCCTGAAGCAGAGCGCCCCCTTCGCGCTGCTGGTGCTGCTCATGGCGAGCTACAACCGCATCGACCCCGTGCTGCTGCGCCGCCTGGCCTCCGACGCCGACGCGGGCATCTATGCCGGGGCTTTCCGCCTGCTGGATGCACTGACGATGGTGGCCTACCTGGTGAGTGTGCCGCTCCTGCCCGTCTATTCACGCCTCTGCCGCACCGACCGCAGCGGCATCGCCGACGCCACGCGCACCGTCTTCGCCCCGATGATGCTCTTCGCCGTGGGGGCCGCGCTGGGGGGATGCCTGCTGGCCGACCCGCTGATGGAACTGCTCTATCCCGGCCGCGGCGCCGCCTATGCGCCGGTGTTCCGCGTGGTGGTGTTCGGCATCGTACCGATTAGCCTCACCTATATCTTCGGCACCCTCCTCACCGCCGGCGGCCACCTGCGCCAGCTGAACCTGTTCGCCGCCCTGAGCCTGGCGCTGAACATAGGCACCAACCTGCTCCTCATCCCGCGGCTGGGCGCCACGGGGTCGGCATGGGCGTCGCTGACGGCGCAGGGCTTCATGGCCCTGGCGCAGGTGGCGCTGGCGGTGCGTCTTTTCCACTTGCCGCTGCAGGCCTTTCTGCCTCCGGGCCCCAAGGCGCTGGCGGGGCTGGCACGACAGCTGGTCGACAGCGTCAAAAGCCGGGACGACTCCCCTGAAAACGTATGACCATGCGCGACCTCTGGCAGTACATATTGAGCCTCTTCTCGTTCGACAGCAGCCACCCGCTGCTGTTCACCCAGATACACTTCTGGGTGCTCTTCCTCTTCATCTACGCCGGATTCGCCCTCATCACAGGCCGCCAGCGGAAGCCGGGGGCGCGCCAGACGCTGCGCAACGCCTACCTCTTTGCCTTCAGCCTGCTGTTCTACTACAAGACGTCGGGCCTCTTCGTGCTGCTGCTGGTCGGGTCCACCCTGACGGGATGGCTGCTCGGCATCGGCATGGACCGCTTGAAACACGGGCGCAAGGCGATGTGTGCCGCGGGCGTGGTGCTCAACCTCGCGGTGCTCTGCTTCTTCAAGTACGCCTATTTCTTCCTCGACATCTTCAACGCCACCTTCCACACCGAGCACAGCATCGGAATCAAAATCCTGCTCCCCGTCGGCATCTCATTCTTCACCTTCCAGAACATCAGCTACATAGTGGATGTCTACCGCCGCAAGATAGCGCACGTGGGCAACATTCTCGACTTCGGGTTCTACACCGCCTTCTTCCCCCAGCTGGTGGCGGGCCCCATCCTGCGCGCCGACCAGTTCGTGCCGCAGCTCTACCGGCCCTTCTTCCTCTCGCGTCGCCAGTTCGGCGTGGCCGTCTTCTGGATCTGCAACGGGTTGATAAAGAAACTGGTGCTGAGCGACTACCTGGCGGTCTCGTTCGTGGACCGCGTCTTCGAGAACCCGCTGCTCTACACCCCCTTCGAGAACCTCTCGGCCCTGATGCTCTACTCGCTGCAGGTCTATGCCGACTTCTCGGGCTACACCGACATCGCCATCGGCGTGGCGATGCTGATGGGCTTCTACCTGCCGGTGAACTTCAACTCGCCCTACAAGGCGCAGAACCCCACCGACTTCTGGCACCGCTGGCACATGTCGCTCTCGCGCTGGCTGCGCGACTACCTCTACATCCCCCTGGGCGGCAACCGCTCGGCGGGCTTCCTCAGCTACTTCCTGCTGTTCCTCATCCTCGCCATCGCCGCCTTCCGCCTGCAGAGCACATGGTTCACCGTGGCGGCGGTGGCAGTGGCGGCCGCCGTGCTGATGCTCCTCGCCTTCCGCCCCTCGCACCGACGCACCCTGGGCACCAACGTGAACAACATGGACACCATGCTGCTGGGGGGCCTGTGGCACGGCGCGTCGTTCAACTTCATCACCTGGGGCGGGCTGAACGGATTGGGCATCCTGGCCTACAAATGGTGGCATCCGCTGCCCAAGGCGCGGCGGGTGGCCACGGTGGTGACGCTGGCCCTGGTGCTGACGGTGGCGCGGGGGCTGGTGGAGAGCGCGCTGCTGAACGTGCTGGCGGTGACGGCGGCCGTGGCGGCCGTGGCCATCACGCTCCTGGAGTGCATCCGTGCGCCGCGCCTCTACAAGGCATGGAACATCCTCTTCACCTTCGTCTTCATCTCCTTCACGCGCCTCTTCTTCCGCAGCGGCTCCAACCTGGACCCCGCCGAGGCCAACGAGGTGGCCTGGCAGACGGCCTCGCAGATGATGGGGCAGATAGGGTCGGCGTGGAACCTCCGTCAGGTGCCGGAGATTGTGGGCTCCTACTGGCAGGTGTTCCTCCTCTTCGCCCTGGGCATGGCCGTGCACTGGCTGCCCACACGGTTCAAGCGCCGCTACCGCCTGTGGTTCGCGCAGATGCCCCTGTGGCTGATGGGCCTCTTCGTGGTGCTGATGGCCCTGGTGCTCTACCAGTTCGTCACCGCCGACCTGCAGCCTTTCATCTATTTCCAGTTCTGAACATCGATCCAAAACCCATACACGTATGAAAAAACCAGTCCTCATCCTTTTGTGTGCCTTGGCCCTTGCGGGGGCGGGGGCGCAGGAGCGCGTGCTCTTTATCGGCAACAGCCTGACCTATTTCAACGACATGCCTCACCTGTTCGAGCGCATCGCCGCCGACAAGGGGCACGAGGTGGAGGCGCGCTCGTTCACCCTCGGCGGCACGGGGCTGGTCGAGCTGGCGGCCACGTCCGAGGTGCAGCGCCTCATACGCGAGGAGCGATGGGACAAGGTGGTGCTGCAGCCCGGCTCCAGCGAGTCGGCAGGACTCTCGCGCAGCACCGGCGAGATGGCCCGCGCCATACTCCAGTTCCTGGAGACGCTCCGCGCCATGAGCCCCGACGCCAAGGTGTGCCTGTATGAAATCAGCAACGGCGTCACGCCCGGCAACGGTTCGGGCGACTACGCCACCTACCTCTACTCGCAGCAGCGCATCCGCGACACCGTGCTCCGCATGGCCGCCCTCGCGGGGCTGCCCATGGCCCCGGCCGGCGAGTGCTTCCGCCACCACTATGCCGTGCACCACGACCTGATGCTCCATTCCGCCTTCAACGACGTGCATCCCAACCTGGCGGGTTCCTACCTGGTGGCCTGCGCCCTCTTCGAGACCCTCTTCGAGGAGCCCGTCATGCCGTGCCGCTTCCACGCCAGCCTCGACGCCGGGCAGGCGGATTACCTGCAGGAGGTGGCCGACAGCGTGGTGCTGCCGCGGCGCGAGGAGTGGCTCATGGGGCCGGGCAGCGAGGACGACCCCTCCGATGTGGGCCTGCAGCCCGTGGCGCAGCGGCGGCTCCAGGTGTACCCCAACCCCTCCACGGGGCTGGTGCACGTGGACACCTGCGGCGAGGTGCTGCTCTTCGACCTCAAGGGCACCGCCACGCGAACCGAAGCGAAAGGCGGGCAGATCGACCTCTCGCACCTCGTCCCGGGGGTCTACATCCTGCAGGCGGGCAACCGTCGGCAGAGGCTGATTCTCTCCGACCATTAGCCGTGCCACACCCTCCCTCGAAGCCGACTCGGAGTTGACTCGGAGTTGATACGGAGTTGTCTCGGACTTGACTCGGAGTTGGACCCTCAGCGCTCCAACCACCCCCCGAAAACGGCATTCCGGACATCGGGAAAAAAACTTTTGGCCACGTCGGCCAATTTGCGTATCTTTGCAGTACAATAGCAACACCTATATGGAACAAAATCTGCTCATCTACAATACATTAAGCCGTCAGAAGGAGCTTTTCCGCCCCATCAATGAAGAGCATGTGGGCATGTACGTGTGCGGCCCCACGGTCTATGGCGACGCCCACCTCGGCCATGCCCGCCCGGCCATCACCTTCGACGTGGTCTTCCGCTACCTGCAGCACCTGGGCTACAAGGTGCGCTACGTGCGCAACATCACCGACGTGGGGCACCTGGAGCACGACGCCGACGAGGGCGAGGACAAGATCGCCAAGAAGGCCCGCCTGGAGCAGCTCGAGCCCATGGAGGTGGCGCAGTACTACACCAACCGCTACCATGCCGCCATGGAGCGCCTCAACGTGCTGCCACCCTCGATAGAGCCCCACGCCAGCGGCCACATCATGGAGCAGATAGCCCTCGTGCAGCAGATACTCGACGCCGGCCTGGCCTACGTCAGCAACGGGAGCGTCTACTTCGACGTGCGCAAGTACCAGGAGCAGACCCACAAGTACGGCCAACTCAGCGGACGCGTCATCGACGAGATGCTCGCCACCACACGCGACCTCGACGGGCAGGACGAGAAGCGCTTCAGCGGCGACTTCGCCCTGTGGAAGAAAGCCTCGCCGGAGCACATCATGCGCTGGCCCTCGCCCTGGAGCGACGGCTTCCCCGGCTGGCATGCCGAGTGCACCGCCATGGGCGCCAAGTACCTGGGCTCGCCGTTCGACATCCACGGCGGCGGCATGGACCTCGTCTTCCCCCACCACGAGAGCGAGATCGCGCAGTGCGTAGCCTCCACCGGCCACGCCCCCTGCCGCTACTGGATGCACAACAACATGATCACCATCGGCGGCCAGAAGATGGGCAAGAGCCTCGGCAACTTCATCACCCTCGACGAATTCTTCTCCGGCAAGCACGAGATGCTGACGCAGGCCTACTCGCCGATGACCATCCGTTTCTTCATCCTGCAGGCGCACTACCGCAGCACCGTGGACTTCAGCAACGAGGCCCTGCAGGCGGCCGAGAAGGGGCTCGCCAGGCTCCTCGAGGCCTACAAGGCAATCTCGCGTATCGAGGTGGACCACGAGCCCGAAGAGCGCATCCAGGACTACATGCAGCTCTGCTACGACGCGATGAACGACGACTTCGCCACGCCGACCGTCATCAGCCACCTCTTCGACGCGGCGCACTTGATCAACAACGCTATCAATGAGAGCTGGCCCCTCACCTATATCGATGTGTCCGGGCTCAGGAGGGTGTTCAGGATTTTCCTGTTCGACATCCTCGGCATCCGCGAAGAGGCTGCCGGCAACAACAGCGGTCTCATCGACGGCCTGATGCACGTCATCCTCGACATCCGCGCCGCCGCCCGGCAGAACAAGGACTGGGCCACCAGCGACCGCATCCGCGACGCCCTCGCCGGCCTCGGCATCACCGTCAAGGACGGCAGGGACGGCGCCACCTACAGTTTTTGATATGCACAAGACAATCCCCACACTCCTCGCCGTCGCCCTCGCGGCCTCGCTTGCCGCCTGCGCCGACGACCCCGTGGCCGACCGCGTGGCGGGCGGCTACGACTGCGCCATCACCGTCGCCACACGCTACTACAAAGGCGACAAGCTGCGCGACACGCTCTATGTCTATCCCGACAACTCGGGCAAGGTGAGCATCTCCAAGGTGGACGACAACACCGTCAAGGTGAGCGTCGAGTCGTCCCGCCTGCGCATCAACAAGGTCTTCGACACGGTCCACCTCACCGACTGGAACTACCAGGCCAACCTCACCGCATCGAAAGACACCCTCTCCGTCAATGGCTACCGCTGTGCGGCCGACTTCTCCGGCTCCGTCACCTACGACCCCCGCGCCATCGCTGTCTCGCTCCGCGTGGAGAACTATCCCGGCTCCAACGGCAAGTATATCGTCTCCTTCGCCAACCACAGCTACTGACGCACCTCCCCCCTCCCCCGGCGGCTCTGCCGCCGGGGGAGGGGCCGGAACAGCATCATGAACAAACAGCACCGATTATGAAAAAAGCAGACTGGATACTCATCTTGTGCGCCGCCGCCCGGCAGAACAAAGACTGGGCCACCAGCGACCGCATCCGCGACGCTCTCGCCGGCCTCGGCATCACCGTCAAGGACGGCAGGGACGGCGCTACGTACAGCTACTGACCATAAAAAGACAACCAGAAATATGCCCGATAGCCCGGCTAATATTGCCACGGCACTTGTCGATGACATACGCTCCAGCCGACATCAGAACATCTGATACAAGAGGTGAATGCAGTAAAAGCACTGCACGAAAAGAAGAATGACCAGCACATATTGTACAAAAGAAGAATAATGTAAACAACCCGACATATTAACCCATAGCGTTTGCTGATATTCGAGTCTTTCTAAAATCCGCAATAAAGAAAAGGCACTATCGTGAATAGGCAAGACGTATGCGCGCGAGGCGTAGGTCTGCTTATTGATAGTGCAGGTATGCGGATACCTTGAAAGACGATGAGCAAAGAACCGTTTGCCTCGTCGCCTTTTTTTCCCTGTGTATCCCCGCCTGCAACGCTCTCGACAGGCAGCCGCGCTACAACAAAGAAAACGCGCAGCACCATGAACAAGACACGCAAAGAGCTGGTGGCCGACCTGCGGCGCAGGGTCGGCGACCATATCCTTGAGCCTTCCAACGCCGCCTTGCTGGAGAAGCTCATCCTGCGGGCCGACGACGACAACGAGGCCGTGATGATCGCCTCGCTCGGCACCACCTACAAGCGCACCGGCCTCCACTTCGACAAACGGCTTGAGAAGCCCACCTCCGACATCCGCTATTTCCGCCGCAACGAGGAGCTCTCGTTCTCCGACGGCACCGACGCGGCTCCTCACCGCCTCGTGATTGGCGACAACCTGCACGCCCTGCAAAACCTGCTCATCCAGTACCGCAACCAGGTGGACGTCATCTACATCGACCCACCCTACGGCAAAGACAGTATGGGCCAGTTTGCCGACACCAACTACGAGAACGCCATCACACGCGACAACCTCCTCTCCATGCTCCACCCCCGCCTGATGCTCGCCCGGCAACTCCTCTCCGACAGCGGCGTCATCTTCTGCTCCATCGACGACCGCAACCAGGCCTACGTGAAGTGTCTCTTCGACGACGTGTTCGGGGAGAGAAATTTCATTGCTACGGTTATATGGGAGAGAGCATACGCCCCAGTCAATCTAAAGAAGCACTTCTCCGAGAGCCACGACTACATATTATGCTTTGCGAAGAATATAGACCAAGCCGTATGTAATGGACTACCAAGAACGGAAGAGGCAAATAGCAAGTATAAGAATCCAGACAATGACCCACGGGGATTATGGAGAACTGATAACCTTGCTGTTGGCCCTCGTGTAGAAAGTCAGGTATACGAGATTACAACGCCAAGTGGACGTAAGGTTTGGCCGCCAGATGGCTATTGCTGGCGACTGTCCAAAGAGCGGTTTGAGGAATATGTCGCTGACAACAGAATATGGTTTGGTGAAAATGGGGATTTGGTGCCTGCGCCAAAAAGATTTTTGTCAAAAGTGAAGAATGCAATGACACCCATGACAGTGTGGAATTATGAGGAAGTTGGCCATTCGCAGGACGCAATGCGCTTACTTCGCGATATAATGGGTGGTAAAGTGCTATTCCAATACCCAAAATCAGTGCCGCTTATATCAAGGCTAATATCGTTGTATGGCAGCAAGGATTCACTCGTCCTCGACTTTTTCGCTGGCAGCGGGACCACGGGGCAGGCGCTGCTGGAACTGAACCGGCAGGACGGCGGCAACCGCCGCTTCATCCTTTGCCAGCTCAACGAGCCGACAGACACCACACCAAACGGCATAGCCCACGACGTGACGGCCAAGCGCCTGAAGCGGGTGATGACTGGCGAGTGCTACGACGGCTCGCGCGACTTTGCCTGGGCACAGAAGCACCAACCCTACGGCGGAAGCCTCGATGTAGTGGACGTCGCCACCGTCGCCAACTTCAACGCCATGGCCGGTCAGTCGGCCTTCGACGTGATAGACGAAACCCTTTACGGCCAGCCGCGCTTCGAGACAATGGAGCAGAAGGTAGACTGGGTCTGCCGCCACTTCGCCCCCACGCAGACCACCCTGGAAACCGACCACGAATGGCAAGCCCGCCGGATGGAGGCCGACAACCGATGACACAGGATGCCATAGACCTTCAGCAAAGAGCCGTGGCGCAACTAGTGGAGCTGCTGCCCCAGCGCAACGAACTCACCTTCCGCGCCCCTACGGGTAGCGGCAAGACGCGCATGATGGCCGACATAATGAGCCGTGTGCTGGAGCAGCAGCCGCAGGTGGTGTTCCTCGTCAGCACCCTCTCGAAAGGTGGGCTCGCCGAGCAGAACCACGAGCAATTCCGCCGCCTCGCCGCCGACGGCACCTTCCCCGCCCTGCGCCCTTACCTTATCAACACCGAGGTGGGCAGCGAGGAGCGCCTTTCCATTCCCGGGGACTACAATGTATATGTGCTGCCGCGCGACCTCTACAAGCGTGGAGGCCGCCTGATGCAGGGTGCGATGCAGGCCTGGCTGATGGACACGGTGATGATAAACCAGCACCCCGTCTACCTCGTCAAAGACGAATGCCACCAGGCCACCAACAACCTCGACAATCTCGCCCCAGGATTCTTCAGCAAGGTGATCAACTTCTCCGCCACGCCCAACCTGAAGCGTGGCCAGCATCCCGATGTGGAAATCACCGACCAGGACGCCGTCCGTGCCGCCCTCATCAAACATGTGGAGATGGGCAGCGACGACGACACGGTTGACGACGCGCTGCGCAAGTTGGAGGAGATACAGCCTATGTACCGCGACCTGCTGGGCGTCAACCCCTGCCTCATCATCCAGATATCCAACAAGCAGCGGGCCGCCGAGGAACTGCGCAAGATCGAGGAAGCCCTCGCCCGCCATCAGCAACTTAAGTGGATGCTTATCGTGGACAAAGAGAAAGACTGCCGCACCAACGACAAGGTGGGCCGACTGCCCGTCGGCCGCTGGAAGGACTACGCCAAGGGCAACAGCTCGACGGTGGATGTCATTGTCTTCAAGATGGTCATCAGCGAGGGCTGGGACATCCCGAGGGCCTGCATGCTCTACCAAGTGCGCGACACCACCAGCAAGCAGCTCGACGAGCAGGTGATGGGTCGCGTGCGCCGCAACCCGCGGCTGGCCGACTACGAGCACCTCTCGCCCGAGGCGCAACAGCTGGCCACCACGGCATGGGTGTGGGGCATCCCGCCCGAGAAAATGCGCCGCATGATGGCGGTGCGCCTGGCAAACAAGGACGAGATACCGCCACGGCTGCAGGTGAAGACCACCATGCTGCGCCCCCTCACCGAGCGGCAGGCATTCGACATAAAGACCCTGTTGGGCGACATCAAGGAGGATATTGCCCACGCCTCGCTCTTTGACCTCTACCGTCAGCTGCAGCGTGCCGACGAGCAGGTGCGCCAATTGTGCTACCAGTACGCCGACGGCCACAGCGGGCGCTGGTGGCACTTCGCGGAAAACCTCGGCAAGGTGGAGAAGGCCTACAGCAGCTATATCTGCGACTACGAGCAGAGTATGGTGATGCGCGATGAGACAGTGTCGCTGCCCGTAAAATCGCTCTACACCGACAACGAACACTACGCCACCATTGCCGACTGGGTGTGGCGGCGGCGCGACGGCAAGGATCGCTTCTCGTTCGACAGCGAGGCCGAGCGCGAGTGGGCCGAGGTGCTCAAAGAACTGTCGCACAAAGTTGTTATGCGCGCGGGCGACGAGACTTTATCCGACTGTGGCGACCGTTACCTGTGGGGCAAGAACTACCTCGCCGGCTCTGCCATCCGCTTCGAGTACTACCAAGCGGGCATCCACGCCTCTTACCCGGACTTCGTGATGCGCGACCGACAGGGGCGGATACACCTCTTCGAGGTGAAAAGCGTAAACGTGGCACAGAGCCAGCTTTTCGACACGGAGGAATACAAAGAGAAGGTGCGCACACTGAAAGAGTGCTACCTCCACTGCTCGCGCCTCACGGGACAACTGTTCTATCTGCCTGTACTGAAGCAGGACGTATGGCAGATTTCCTGCTTCGCCGATGGGGAGGAGCGAACCCTCTCCAAGGAGCAGTTTGTAGAAAGTATTACAACCGGGACAATAAAAAAGTAGCCGTCTGCGTTACATAGGGAAAACATTCTATAATAATGAAAAAAGCAGACTGGATACTCATCTTGTGCGTGGCCGTGGTGGCAGCGCTCTTCGCCATCCCGCAGACCCGATGTGCCGAGGGCTTCAACTGGGCCACGGACAACCACCCCTACATCATGGCCTTCTTCAAGTTCGCCATCCTGGCCACCCTGGGCGAGATGCTCGCCCTGCGCATACGCAAGGGCGTCTACAACGAGAAGGGCTTCGGCGTCCTGCCCCGCATGATGGTGTGGGGATTCCTCGGCATGTGCATCGCCATGGCGATGGTCATCTTCAAGGTGGGCGTCCCCGCCTTCCTCGAGACCGTCGGCGGCTGCGAAAGGGGCACCCTGGCCGCTGTGTTCAATGCCCCGCAGTTCACCTGGGGCAAGCTGGGCATCGCCTTCGCCGTCAGCGTGCTGATGAACAGCATCTTCGCCCCGGTGATGATGACCTTCCACAAGTGCACCGACATCCACATCCTCGATGGCGGCGGCACCGTCCGCGGCCTGCTTCGCCCCATGAAGATGCGCGAGATATTCGCCACCAAGGTCAACTGGGACGCCCAGTGGAACATCGTCATCAAAAAGACCATCCCCCTCATCTGGTTCCCAGCCCACACCATCACTTTCATCCTGCCCGCCAACCTGCAGGTCCTCTTCGCCGCCCTGCTCGGCGTGGCCCTGGGACTGATATTGGCCCTTGCCGGAGGAAACAAGAAATGAGGCGAGCGCTGGCTTTTGTCGGGGTATTCGGATTACTCGGATTACTCGGAGTATTCGGATTGTCCAGGACCCTGCGGGCCCAGTCGCCCTTCAGCCTCGGCTGGCACGGCTTCGTCAACCCGCACTACTATGCCGACAGCCGCTCGGTCGTCGGCGGGCGCGAGGACATGATGCTCTTCTACCCCAAGCCCATCGTGCGCGACAGCATGGGGCGCGACATCAACGACGGCTGGCAGGCCAACATGCTGGCCATCACCGCCCGCCTCGGCCTCCGCATCAGCGGGCCCGACATGCTGGGCGCCAAGACCAGCGCCTACATCGAGGGCGACTTCACCGGCTCCACCAACACCGCCATCAACAACCTGCGCCTGCGCCACGCCTACATCGACATGGACTGGGGCGGACGCCACCGCCTGCTGGCAGGGCAGTACTGGCACCCCATGGTGGTGCACGAAATCATGCCCATGACCAACCCGCTCAACATGGGCGCTCCGTTCCACCCCTACTCGCGCCAGCCGCAGGTGCGCTACGCGTTCAGGCACAAGCGCCTGGAGGTGGTGGGCGTGGCCACGTGGCAGTTGGACAACATGAGCCAGGGCCTGCTGGACGGCGTGCCGGCTTCCAGCACCCTCTTCGCCCGCCACAGCCTGCAGCCGGAGCTGAATGCCCAGGTGCGCTACCGTGGCGACAGGCTTTTCCTCGGCGCAGCCTACAACCTGAAGTCCATCCAGCCCGTGGTGCCCGACCCCGAGGGGCGGCTCCTGCACCAGCCCTCCTTCTCCCTCTTCGGTTCCCACCAAGGGGAGGAACTCATCGTGCGGGCACAGGCCATTTTCCACAACACCCTCTACGAGATAGCCTCGATGGGCGGCTATACGCTGATCTACAACGACAGCACCGGCCGCTGGGGTGCCCTCGACGAGACCTTCTTCACCCTCTGGATCGACCTCGAGCGCAGCCACGGTCACTGGCGGCCGGGTCTCTTCTGCGGTCTGGGCTTCAACAGCACCCCCGCCTACGACATCGATTACGACCCCAACGACAGCTTCTACTACATGGGGCGCGGACACGACCTGACGGGCCTGTGGCGCCTGCAGCCACGCCTCACCTACACCACCCTCACCGGCCTCTCCTTCACCGCCGAGGCGGAATACACCGCAGCCGTCTATCGAGGCGACCCCATCCCCGTGGGCAACCTGCGCTTGAGCCTCAGCGCGGTATACGCTTTTTAGCCTAGTTATAGCCGTCCAGCCTCGGAGTATTCTCGGAGGAATCACGGAGTATTCTCGGAGTTACTATAGAGTTGGTATAGACTTGGTATAGGGTTGGTATGGGGTTGGTGCTGGGAATCAGCGGTGTATGGTGGGGGATTTTGCGGGGGCGGCGGCTGGATGTGTCGCCGCTGTCAGTTACTATCATCAACGTTGCCATTATATATTTAGTATGCCGAGAGGCAAAATTTTCCAAAACGGGGTGCGGTAGGAATTATTTTTGTATCTTTGCCTGTGGCAACCGTGGGCAGGAAAAGCCCTAAGTAGTTGTGCTACGGACGGTTGCATAGAACAACAGTAATGGTTAAAATGTCAAAATAGTCATGAAAAAGATTCTCATCGTGGGCGCCGGCGGCCAGATTGGTTCCGAGCTGACCCGCAACTTGCGCGACATCTATGGCGACGCGAATGTCGTCTGCTCCGACCTCCGTCCCCTCACGGGCGACCCCTACGAGCGCGGGCCGGTGGAGCGCATCGACAGCACGCAGATCATGCAAATCGCCACCGCCGTCAAGCAGTACAACATCGACACCATCTACAACCTCGCTGCCATCCTCAGCGCCACCGCCGAGCTGAACCCCATGCTGGGCTGGAACGTGGGCATAGGGTCGCTGGTGAACTGCCTCGAGGTGGCCCGCCTCTTCGGCTGCGCCGTCTTCACGCCCTCCTCCATCGGCGCCTTCGGCCCCTCCACCCCCCACGACAACACGCCGCAGGACACCATCCAGCGCCCCAACACCATCTACGGCGTCACCAAGGTGACCGGCGAATTGCTCTCCGACTACTACTTCACACGCTTCGGCGTGGACACCCGCTCCGTGCGCTTCCCCGGCCTCATCTCATGGCAGACCCTCCCCGGCGGCGGCACCACCGACTATGCGGTCGAGATATACTACGCCGCCGTCAAGGGCGAGAAATTCGTCTGCCCCCTGAAGAAAGGCACCTATATGGACATGATGTACATGCCCGATGCCCAGAAGGCCATGATCGACATCATGGAGGCCGACCCGTCGAAGCTGGTACATCGCAATTCGTTCAACGTCACGGCCATGAGCTTCGACCCAGAAATCATCTACGCCGCCATCAAGAAGCACTATCCGCAGTTCGAGATGGTCTACGAGCCGGAGCCGATCAAACAGGCCATAGCCGACTCGTGGCCCGACAAGATGGACGACAGCTGCGCCCGCAACGAGTGGGGATGGAACCCGCAGTACGACCTCGACCGCATGACCGAGGACATGATACTCAACTTGAAAAAGAAACTCCTGTAAACAGAAAGAGGGGCCGCCTTGGGTGAAGTGCCCCCAAAAAGTTGGACGGATTAATAAAATCAGTTAATTAGTCTGTAGAAATGAGTTCGGTATTGCACCGGGCTCATTTTTAGTTTCAGTTTGATGCGTTTGTTGTTGTAATAGTCGATGTAGTCGGCCA
>JAGAYN010000016.1 GCA_017940465.1 Bacteroidales bacterium
AATAAATCACTGGGACACCAAGCCCGTTTGCATATAAAACGCGAATCAGGCGGCTTTTCTTTTGCCTGATTCTGACTGCGTAGCAAAATATTTTTATGCGTCTGTGTGTAAATCAAAAATTTTTATGTAAATTTGCACCCTCGAAGAGACATATAAACACCATAAAATAACAACAGCATTATGCGCGTAATTATTGCAAAAGACTACGACGAGATGTCAGTCTGGGCCGCCAACTATGTGGCCAAACGTATCCTTGACTTCAACCCCACGGCGGAGCATCCCTTTGTTCTCGGGTGCCCTACGGGGAGTTCGCCCCTGGGCCTCTACCAGCACCTGGTGAAACTCTGCCAGGAGGGCAAGGTCAGTTTCCGCAACGTGGTCACCTTCAACATGGACGAGTACGTGGGCCTCGACGTGAACCACCCGGAAAGTTACCACTCCTTCATGTGGAACAACTTCTTCAACCATATAGACATCCGCAAGGAGAACGTACACATCCTCGACGGCAACGCCCCCGACCTGCTGGCCGAGTGCGCCCGCTACGAGGAGATGATCGCGCAGGCGGGCGGCGTGGACCTCTTCATGGGCGGCGTGGGTCCCGACGGCCATATCGCCTTCAACGAGCCCGGCTCCTCGCTCACCTCCCGCACCCGCATCAAGACACTCACCACCAACACCATACAGGCCAACTGCCGTTTCTTTGACAACGACGAGTCGCAGGTGCCCAAGCAGGCGCTCACCGTCGGAGTGGGCACCGTCATGGACGCTCGCGAGGTGCTCATCCTATGCAACGGGCCCAAGAAGGCCCGCGCCCTGCACCACATGATCGAGAACGGCATCAACCACATGTGGACCTCCTCCATGCTCCAGATGCACCAGCACGCCACGGTGGTATGCGACGAGGAGGCCACCGTCGAGCTGAAAATCAGCACTTACCAATACTTCAAAGACAAGCAGCAGATTGAGGGCACCGTCCAGCGGTTCCGCGACCTCTTCTGACGCTTGGCGCGAAAAACAACGTGCCGGCCCCCCAGGGGTTCGGCACGTTTTGCATTACAGCAGCGCCTTCACTGCCTCGGCCACCGCTGTCATCGGGGCGGTGGGCTCGAAGCGGGCCACCACGTTGCCCTCGCGGTCGACGAGGAACTTGGTGAAATTCCACTTGATATCGTCGTTCCTGTCGTAGTCGGGGTCCTGCGCACGGAACATCTTGTCCAGGTAGGCGCCGCGGGGATCTGTGGTGTCGAAGCCACAGAAGGGAGCCTTGGCCTTGAGCCATGTGTAGAGAGACGTGGCGCTGTCGCCGTTGACGTCAATCTTGGCCATCTGCGGGAAAGTGACGTTGTAGGTGCCGGTGCAGAAAGCGTGTATCTCCTCGTTGCTGCCTGGGGCCTGGGCACCGAACTGGTTGCAGGGGAAATCAAGCACCTCGAAGCCCTCGCTGCGGTAGCGTTTGTAGAGAGCCTGCAACTCCTCATACTGAGGTGTGAAGCCACACTCCGTGGCAGTGTTGACCACCAGCACCACCTTGCCTTCAAGGGTGGCAAGGCTCACTTCGTTGTCCGTGCCGTCGAGGACGGTGAACTGGTAGATGTTGTCATTGTTCTGCTCCACAGGAGTCTCGCTCTTCTGCTTGCAGGAACCGATAAGAACCACGGCGGCCATCGCGACGGCCATGAATTTGAGGTGTTTCATCTGTATAATTTTAACATGTTTGCGACTGCAAAAGTACACATTTTCCCCGAATGGGCGGAAAAATATTTTGCCATGTTAAAAAAAATATATTTTTGCAACTCATTTAACAACAAACCATGTAGTACAAAACATAGACAACAACACATATTGAAGCGTATTCACTTTCGGACGCATCGTTGAAATCTTGACAATTTCATTGCTATGCTGCACAAGGAAAGGGAAACGCTCACGGGACCGTGGGCTTTTCTTGTTCGCAGCATAGGTAGTCGAGAACCTCAACGATGGACAAAGAAAGAAGTTCACGGCTTTTTTTATTCACCAATTAAAATACAAACAATCATGAAAACAAAGTACATCGCACTGGCCATGGCGGCCATGATGGCAGGCCTGACATTCAACGCCTGCAGCAAAGACGACGACAACAGCAACAGTGGCAACAACGGCAACGGCGGCAACGGCGGCGGTTCGGACCAGCCCGCAGCGACCGTTGGCGGCTTCCGCGACGACGGCGCCAGCAACGCCCTCTTCTCGGTGAGCGACACCAAGCAGGTGCGCTTCTCGCGCGGCAACCTGCAGTACCAGGCCTCGACGGGCACCTGGCGCTTTGCAGAGAACCAGTACGACATGGTCGGCGAAGACAACGTCAACATCTCCGAGACCTATGACGGATGGGTGGACCTTTTCGCCTGGGGCAACAGCGGCTGGGAGAGTGGCGCCACGTCCTATCAGCCGTGGGACCTGCCCTTGCAGTGGAATGCCAACTACCCCGGCGGTTCTGCGGACAACGACCTCACGGGCGACTACGCCGAAGCCGACTGGGCCTGGCACAATGCCATCAGCAACGGAGGCAACCAGACGCACAAATGGCGCACACTGACAAGTGAAGAGTGGGAGTATCTGACTCAGAACCGTCCCGAGGCTGACACCAAAGTAGGCCTTGCCACGGTGGGCGAGACCACGGGCACAGTCATCCTGCCCGACGCCTGGACCGCTCCCGAAGGTCTTGCCTTGAACAACGACCTGGACGCCTGGGACAACAACGTGTACACCCTTGAGCAGTGGGCCATGATGGAGGATGCCGGAGCCATCTTCCTGCCCGCAGCCGGCTATGGCAACAACGGCTACAGCCGCATATATTTCTGGCAAGGTGGCGAGTCAGGCAACTACTGGTCGACCACACACTACGACAGCGACGGGGCTCTGTGTTTCTTCTTCAACACCGACGGCATCGTCACATGGGAAGCCACACGCGTAGGCGGCCGTTCCGTACGTCTGGTGACGGAATGACACTCAGGATCCCCCGGCATCATCACTTCAGGGAGGCTCCAGCACAGGGGTCTCCCTGTTTTATTTGTGCCGACAAACAATATCCCGACGCCTGCCTCGTTATCCTACTGCAAGTGACAACAAAAACCACACAATACATGAAGACAAAATACATAGCACTCGCCATGGCCGCCATGCTCTCATGCGGCGGTGCCACGGCACAGAAGAAACCTTCCGAGATGCAGTACAGCGGCGGCATCACCACCGAGATGATGCAACAGATGAAGAAAGGCTTCGGCGGCAACGCCAGCGACAAGGCCCTGCGCAACATCATGGTGAACCAGAGTCCCAAGAAACTGGCGATGAACTACGAGAACGCCACACGCTTCGACGCCAACTTCAGCCACCGCGTGGTGAGCAAGGCGGTGACCGACCAGAAGTCGTCGGGCCGCTGCTGGATGTTCACCGGCATGAACGTGCTGCGCAACCAGGCCATCCGCAAGCACAAACTGCCGGCGGATTTCCAGTTCTCGCAGGCCTATCTATTCTTCTACGACCAGCTGGAGAAGAGCAATCTCTTCCTGCAAGCCATGATCGACACCTACAAGAAGCCGATGACGGACCAGGAGGTGGAGTGGCTCTTCAAGAACCCCATCGGCGACGGAGGCCAGTTCACCGGCGTAGCCAACCTGATCGACAAGTACGGACTGGTGCCGTCGGACGTGATGCCTGAGACGTTCAACACGAACAACACCTCGGCCATCAGCAGCCTGTTGGCGCTGAAGTTGCGCGAGGACGGCCTGCAGCTGCGCGAGATGGCCGCCCAGAAGGGCATGACCGCCGCCAAGCTGCAGCAGAAGAAGACCGAGATGCTCGGCACCATCTACCGCATGCTGGCCCTCACCATGGGCGAGCCTCCACAGCAGTTCACCTGGCAGCAGAAGGACGCTGGCGGCAAAATTGTGTCCACGGACACCTACACTCCCAAGGAGTTCTACGAGAAATTCGCCAAGACCGACTTCTCGAAGTACTACATGGTGATGAACGACCCCACGCGCGAATACTATAAGGTATACGAGATACAGTACGACCGCCACGTCTACGACGGGCAGAACTGGCGCTACCTCAACCTCCCCATGTCCGACATCGCCCCGATGTGCATCGCCTCCATCAAGGACAGCACGATGATGTATTTCAGTTGCGACGTGGGCAAGTTCCTCGACAGCGAGAAGGGATTCCTGGACATGAACAACTTCGACTACGAGAGCCTCCTCGGCACCACCTTCGGCATGGACAAGCGCCAGCGCGTGGCCACCTACGCCAGCGGCAGCAGCCACGCCATGACGCTCTGCGCCGTGGACCTCGACGCCGACGGCAAGCCCCTGAAGTGGATGGTGGAGAACAGCTGGGGCGTGGGCAGCGGATGGCAGGGCAATCTCATCATGACCAACGACTGGTTCAACGAGTACATGTTCCGCGTGGTGCTCGAGGAGAAGTATATCCCCTCCAACCTGCGCGCCATGATGGACCAGAAGCCGGTGATGCTCCCGGCCTGGGACCCGATGTTCGCACCGGAAGAGTAGTCTTCCGGCACAATACAGCGGGGGCATCGACTTTGTCGATGCCCCCGCTGCTTCATTTAAACATAAACTAAACTTTAGTTCTCTTCTTTCAGCTTCTGGAAGATATCCAGGTCGCCGAGGGTAGTCTTCTCGAGGCTCTCGTTGATCTGCTTGACCGACTTGGAGGTGTTGCGGCTCTTCTTCTCGTCGCCTTCGCTGCGGGTATCGGTGCCCTCCTGGAAGGTGCGGGTGTGGGAGACGATGATTTTCTTGCTCTCTTTCGAGAACTCGATCACCTTGAAGTCGAGGGTCTCGCCGTTCTTGGCCTTGCTCTTGTCCTCCTTGTCGAGGTGACGCATGGGGGCGAAGGCTTCCACGTCGTAGGGGAGCATCACGGTGGCACCCTTGTCATTCATGTTCACGATCTTGCCCTGGTGGACGCTGCCGACCGAGAAGAGGCTCTCGTAGACATCCCAGGGGTTCTCCTCGAGCTGCTTGTGGCCGAGGCTGAGGCGGCGGTTCTCGGCGTCGACCTCAAGGACGACGACGTCGATCTTCTCACCGATCTTGGTGAACTCGGCGGGGTGCTTGATTTTCTTGCTCCAGCTGAGGTCGCTGATATGGATGAGACCGTCGACGCCCTCCTCCAGCTCGACGAAGATGCCGAAGTTGGTGAAGTTGCGCACCGTGGCGGTGTGCTTGCTTCCGACGGGGTATTTCTCGGCGATGCTGAGCCAGGGGTCGGGCATGAGCTGGCGGATGCCGAGGCTCATCTTGCGGTTTTCGCGGTCGA
This sequence comes from Bacteroidales bacterium, assembly GCA_017940465.1. Classification (GTDB taxonomy): domain Bacteria; phylum Bacteroidota; class Bacteroidia; order Bacteroidales; family P3; genus Colimorpha. The sequence continues at coordinate 5,317 of JAGAYN010000016.1, forward strand.
GGTTGAGGATGACGGCCTCCACCTCGTCGCCCACCTTCAGGAAGTCCTGGGCGGAACGCAGGTGCTGGCTCCAGCTCATCTCGCTGACGTGGATGAGGCCTTCCACGCCGGGCATCACTTCCACGAAGGCGCCGTAGTCGGCCAGGACCACCACCTTGCCCTTGATGTGGTCGCCTTCCTTGAGGTTGGCGTCGAGGGCATCCCAGGGGTGAGGCGTGAGCTGCTTGAGGCCGAGGGCGATGCGGCGCTTGGCCTCGTCGAAGTCGAGGATGACGACGTTGATCTTCTGGTCCAGCTGGACAATCTCTTCGGGGTGGCTGATGCGGCCCCAGCTGAGGTCGGTGATGTGGATGAGACCGTCCACGCCGCCGAGGTCGACGAAGACACCGTAGGAGGTGATGTTCTTCACCACGCCCTCCAGCACCTGACCCTTCTCGAGGTGGCTGATGATTTCGGCCTTCTGGGCCTCGATCTCGTCCTCGATGAGGGCCTTGTGGCTGACGACGACGTTCTTGTACTCGTGGTTGATTTTCACCACCTTGAACTCCATCTGCTTGTCGACATAGACGTCGTAGTCGCGGATGGGCTTGACGTCGATCTGGCTGCCGGGGAGGAATGCCTCGATGTTCTCGAAGACGGTGACGATGAGACCGCCCTTGGTGCGGCTCTTGACGTGGCCGGTGATGATCTCCTGGCTCTCGTAGGCCTGGTTGACGCGCTCCCAGCTCTTGAGGATGCGGGCCTTGCGGTGGCTGAGCTGCAGCTGGCCGTTGGCGTCCTCCTGGCTGTCGACATAGACCTCGATCTTGTCGCCCACCTTCAGGTCGGGGTTGTAGCGCACCTCGGCGGCGGGGATGACACCGTCGCTCTTGGCGCCGACGTTCACCACCACTTCGCGGTCGGTGATGGCCACGATGGTGCCTTCGATGACGTCCTGTTCGGTGAACGAGTTGAACGACTTGTCGTAGGCGTCGTTCTTCTCGTCGGCCTTCTGCACGGCGATTTTGCCCGCTTTTTCGTTCACGGCATCCCAATCGAAGTCGGCCAGGGGTTTCACATTCTTGTAATCCATTGTTTTGTTTTTTTGCTTTTGTGTGCCTCCTGCCCGCGGCACGGGTTCAACTATATGCTATCCAACCGTCTGGAAGGCAGTTCGTTGGCAGGAAACGCACCTCGCAAACGGTTCTGCAAAGATACAACATTTTTTTAAATTGTATGAAAAAATTTTCGCCTCGTCACATTCTCCCCTCCCCTTGCGCGGAGATTTGACACGGAGCTGTGTCGGAGCCCTGTCGGACCCTTGTCGGAGAAACTCGGAGTTGACTCGGAGTTGACTCGGAGTTGTCACGGAGTTGACTCGGAGGAGGATGCCTTAGGGACTGGGGGACTGGAGTTTAGGATATTCCTTTATCTCCAGTTCGCACGGCCGTGGGTCCAGCGCGAAGCGCACGAGGGTGCCCACCTTGTGGAACCCTTGGCGGCCGGCGGCGCCGGGGTTGATGTGGAGGAAGTGCATCTCGTGGTCGTACATCACCTTGAGGATGTGGCTGTGGCCGCAGACAAAGATGTCGGGCCTGGCCAGGGCGAGGGTGCGGCGCAGCTCGTAGGGGTAGTGGCCGGGCCAGCCGCCGATGTGGGTCATGAGGACGCGCTGGCCTTCGATTTCGAAGAAGAGGCGCTCCTGGAGCTCGTAGTGGAGGGCGAAGCTGTCGCAGTTGCCCCAGACGGCGCGCACGGGCTTGAAGTAGCGGAGACGTTCCAGAACGTCCGGGCCTATGTCGCCGGCGTGCCACAGTTCGTCGCAATCGGCGAAGAAGGAGTAGACCTGCGGCGGGAGGGTGCCGTGGGTGTCGCTGAGCACTCCGATGCGTGTCATTCGTTGGCGTGTATTTCGGCCAGGTTCTCGGCCACCATTTCCTTGAGGTAGGCCATGACCTTGTAGTCGTTGAGGGACATGCCGTCGAGGGCTTCGCGCAGTTCGTCGGTGTCGAGGTCGTACTGTCCGCTGTCGGTGCGGTAGTGGAAGAGGAAGCGGATCTCCTCGTGAGCGGAGAAGAGCATGACGAGCGTGCCCGCGAGGTCGCCCATGGGGGGGCGGTCCCAATGCGAGTGCTGGAACCAGAACTCGAGGCGTGTACCCTGGCCCACCTCGCTTTCGAGGCGCATGCCGCCGCCGCAGTTCTCGGTATTCATCTTGATGAGAGGCAGCCCGAGGCCCACCTTGCGTGTGGTGCGGCTGGTGGTGTAGGGGTCGGTGACGCGCGCCAGGAACTCGGGGCTCATGCCGCGCCCATTGTCCTGGATGGTGAAGTGGAAGTCGTTGTCCTTCAGGCTGTCCACGATGGAGAGGGTGACCTCCGAGGAGCCGGCGGCGGTGGAGTTCTCCATGAGGTCGTAGACATGCATAGCCAGTTCTTTCATACAGCGTGTTGATATTAAACGGTTGAGGCGAAAATCGCGGTGCAAAATTACGCATAAATTTTCACATGGGCATAATAAATGCATTGCAAGGCCGTTAATGGGGGCGAAACAACAGCGAGCAAAGCGATGAAAATACGCCTAATGACATGCCTGACGGCCGTGGTGCTGACGCTGGCGGCGTGCGGCGGCGACGAGGATTTCGTGGCCCCGTCGTTCCTCCACGTGGACGCCATGACGCTCACCCGGAGCAACACCAACCCCCTCGACCCCGACCCGGGGCTCTACTCGGCGGAGATTGTCTCGTGCTATGTGGAGGCCCTCTACAAGGATTCCAGAAAGGTGGAGACCCTCGGGCTGTTCGAGCTTCCCTTCACCATTCCGGTGCTCTACAGCGGCGAGGTGGAGTACCTGGTGTTCCATCCCGCCATCAAGATCAGCGGCGTATCCGGCATGCAGACGCACTATACATTCTATAACAGCGACACGCTGCGCAACGTGTCGCTCCAGAGCGGCGACACGCTGCGTCTGGACACGCTCCGCACCACCTACAGAATCAAGAGCAGCAACGTGCTGATGTTCGAGTCGTTCGAGCCTACGCGGGCGACGATATTCTTCGACTCGGTGGAGTGGCGCAAGCACGAGCGCGACAGCACCCTGTGGGGCGAGGGCTACGGGCTGGTCTCGGTGCCCGACACGGAGACGTATGTCCCCTTCGCCATCAACCAGTCTCACACCATCACCACCGCGCGCGGCAGCAGCATCGTCTACCTGGAACTGGACCATCGCAGCGACCTCCCCTTCGAGGTGTACATGCAGTCGCAATACATGAGCAACAGCAGCACCGACGTGCAGCGTGTAATGGTGGTGAACCCCTCCAAGACGTGGCAGCACATGTACATCAACCTGGGCCGCACATGGGAATGGTTCGGCTACTACCCCACCTTCCGCCTCATCTTCCGAGCCCTCAACATCGACGGCACAGGCGGCTCCGTGCGGCTGGACAACGTGAGGGTAGTCACCACCACCCAAACCCTTTAAGCCTCCATCATGCAACGCAGACAGACCGTCAAGTATATCCTTTTCGACCTCCTCGCGGCGCTCCTCTCGTGGACCGCCCTCTTCCTCTTCCGGAAAAGCAGCCTCGAGCACGTGCCGCTGGACGGCAGCATCCTTGCCGCCCCCAAGCTGTGGCTGGGTCTGATGGCGGTCCCGGCCGGATGGATCATCCTCTACACCCTGCAGGGCTCCTACCGCAACGTGCTGCGCAAGGCGCGCGTCAAGGAACTGCTGGACACCATGCTGGCCACCGTCATCGGCGTGGTGGCCATCTTCTTCCTCCTCCTGGTGGACGACCACGTGACCTCCTACGCAGGCCACTACCGCGCCTTCCTCTTCCTCCTCGGCACCCATTTCCTGCTCACCTATGTGCCGCGCATGCTCATCACCTCGCAGACCGCGCACATGGTCCACACGCGGTGCCTCGGCTTCCCCTCGCTGATGATCGGGAGCAAGGGCAAAGCCTTCCAGACCTATCTGGACCTGGAGAACCAGGAGACCTACAGCGGCAACCTCTTCGTCGGCTTCGTCACCGTGAACGGCTCCATCGAACCCCAGCTGCAGGCCGTCATGCCCCACCTCGGCTCCATCGAAGACCTGCGCCAACTCATTGACCGACACGGCGTCGAGGAGGTCATCATCGCCGTCGAGGACCACGAGCGCGAGAAAATCAACGAGATACTGCGCGCCCTCAACACCTGCGGCGACCTCATCATCAAGATAACTCCCGACGCCCGCGACCTCATCATCGGCTCCATCCGCCAGGAGAGCATCTTCCATTCCCCCTTCATCGTCATCAACAACCGTCTGATGGCCGAGTGGCAATACTCCGTCAAACGCATCGCCGACATCGTCATCTCGCTGGTGGCGATGCTCATTCTCTCGCCCGTCTACCTGGTCACGGCGCTGGTGGTCAAGCTCTCGTCCCCCGGGCCGGTGTTCTATGCGCAGGAGCGCGTGGGCTACCACGGACGCCCCTTCCGCATGCACAAGTTCCGCTCCATGTACATCGACGCCGAGCAGCAGGGGCCGGCCCTCTCCAAAGACAACGACCCCCGCATCACCCCCTTCGGACGCTTCATGCGCAAGGTGAGGCTGGACGAGATACCCCAGTTCTGGAACGTGCTGCGCGGCACCATGAGCATCGTCGGACCGCGGCCCGAGCGGCAGTACTATATCGATCAGATTGTCAAGCGGGCACCCGAATACCTGCTCCTGCAGCGCGTCAAGCCGGGCATTACCTCGTGGGGGCAGGTCAAATACGGCTACGCCTCCAACGTCGACGAAATGATCGAGCGCCTGCGCTATGACCTGCTCTATCTGGACAACATGTCCCTCACCACCGACCTCAAAATCATGGTCTACACGGTGAAAATCATCGTCCAGGGGCGCGGCAAATAACCCTCCCGCCGCACCCCGATCCCCCACCCTTTAGCACTTTCACCCCCGTCTTCCCGCCCCTGCGCCCCTTCCCTTCTGCACCTTTACTACTGTCTTCCTGCCTCCGCACCCCTGCCCTTATGCACTTTCTACCAGGCCATGGGCGGAGCCCTCTCCTGCCGGTCTCGTCCCATACACGGAGCGAGGAAGAAGAGGGGAAGAAGAGGATACCTCTTACACGCTGACAATCAACGGACTACAATCGGACCAAAATCGGCCTTTTTCCGGTTTTTGTTCAAAAAAATCTCGCGTTTTTTGCACCCCCTTCAGCCTCAGTTTTCCGCCCTGCCCCCTGTCCACCCCGACCCGAAATCGGAGAAAATTGCAAAAAGTTCCGCCAAGTAACTAAAATAGTTGTATCTTTGCACCGCCAACCCAAATGAGACGGATGGGTGAAAATATTGTAAATTAATCAATTTAGTTGCAATGAAAAACAAATATTACGACCTAATCGACCAGACCTTCGACTTCCCGCAGGACGAATTCCGCACCGAGGATGGCGAACTCTACTACCATGACATACCGCTCATGGAGGTCATCAAGCAATACGGCACTCCGCTGAAAATCACCTACCTGCCCAAGATTTCGTCGCAAATCCAGCGCGCCAAGCGCCTCTTCAACGTGGCCATCGCCAAGACCGACTACCAGGGCAGCTACAACTATTGCTACTGCACCAAGTCGTCGCACTTTGAATTCGTGCTGCGCGAGGCCTTGAAGAACGACATCAACCTCGAGACATCCTCGGCGTTCGACATTAATCTCATCCAGGAACTGCACGCGCAGGGCCTCATCGACAAGGACAAAACCATCGTCTGCAACGGATTCAAGAAAGACATTTACATCGAGAATATCATCAATATCTTCAACGACGGGTTCCGCAACGTGATACCCATCCTCGACAACAAGAACGAGTACTACACCATCGACCGCACGCTCCCCGAGGGCAACGAGCCGATGAATCTCGGCATCCGCATCGCGTCGGAAGAGGAACCCAAGTTCGATTTCTACACCTCGCGCCTGGGTATCCGCTACAACGACATCGTCTCATTCTTTGAAGAACAGATTAAGCCGAACCGCAAGTTCCGCTTCAAAATGCTGCATTTCTTCATCAATACCGGCATCCGCGACACAGCCTACTACTGGAACGAACTGGCCAAATGCGTCAATGTCTACTGCGACCTCAAGCGGGTCTGCCCCGAGCTGGACTCGTTGAACATCGGTGGAGGCTTCCCCTCCAAGGTGAGCCTGGCGGCCAATTTCGACTATGAATATATGGCGGAGGAGATATTGGCCCAGATAAAGAACATCTGCACCCAGCGCGGTGTGGAGGAGCCCAACATCTTCACCGAGTTCGGCTCCTTCACCGTGGGCGAGAGCGGCGCCACCCTCTACAGCATCCTGGACCAGAAGCAGCAGAACGACCGCGAGCTGTGGTACATGATAGACTCCAGTTTCATCACCACCCTGCCCGACACCTGGGGCATCAACCAGCGCTTCATCATGCTGCCGATAAACCACTGGGACTGTGAATATCAGCGCGTGTTCCTCGGCGGCCTCACCTGCGACAGCGAGGATTTCTACAACGCAGACAGCCACGCCAACGCCATCTTCCTGCCCAAACTGCAGAAGGACGACCCGCTCTACATCGGCTTCTTCCACACGGGTGCCTACCAGGAGAGCATCGGCGGCTACGGCGGCATTCAGCACTGCCTTATCCCTGCGCCGAAGCATGTCATCATAGACAAAAACGAAGAAGGCGAATACACTACAAAGTTATTCGCCAAAGAGCAGAGCTACAAGTCGATGCTCAAGATATTGGGCTATTAGTCGTCGTACGTCTCGTGCAGTTCCACCTCATAGATGAGGGGGGTATAGCCAGGTACGGTGCCGCCACCCGCCGCGCCGAAGGCCAGCTGGTAGGGGAAGTAGAAGCGGTAGATACTGCCGGGATTCATCAATTGGAATGCCTCGATCAGGCCGGGGAACATGGGTTCACCCACCACATGCATGATGGGTTCGCGCTTGCCGTAGGTCTGGTCGAAGGCCTCGCCGGTGAACATCAGCTTGCCGCGGTAGTCGAATTTGATGCGTTGCGCCAGCTTGGCCTTGGGACCCTTGCCCTCTTTCATCACTTCATAGTAGAATCCCGACGGGTGACGCTTCACCTTGGAGTTGCTTTTTTGCAGCTCGGAAAAGTAGGCTTCCTGCTTCTCATCTACAGCCATGCGCTGGTTCTGATCCTGTTGTGCCGCGATTTGGTTGCTGGAAGTGGCGATGAATTCCAAGGCCTGCATGGTCACCTCGGGCGGGAACGGCTGGCGGCCTCCGGCGAGGGCATGGTGGGCCGACTGGAGTATGAGGTCGGCATCCAGCGAGGCAAACATGCCACGTTGCAGCACATCGGCGATGTTCTGGCCATAGGCCCAGGCGAGGGTGTCGGCCAATGACTTCAACTCCGGGGGCTCGGCATTGGGACCCGGCTGGTTGTTGTTGGAGCATGCCGTGCAAAGTGCCACGGCAGCAGCCAGCAGACAGAGTGTTTTCTTCATGGTATTGTTCAGTTATTGTTAATAATCAGTTTCTTTATTTCCACGGTGTCAGCCATCTGCACACGGACCCAGTAGAGGCCCGAGGGCAGGTGGCCCAGGGCTATTTCCATGCGGTCGCCGCTGGCCTTGCGGCTGATCAGGGGGCGTCCCGCGATGTCTATGACCTCGATGCGCTGCATACGGGGGGCCTCCACAGTGACGCGGTCGGTGGCAGGATTGGGGAAGAGGGAGAGCACTTGCGAGGGGACCTCTCCGATTCCGACGGGCACCTGCGAGAGGGGCCGCTGGAGGGGCTTGTGGCCGGCGGCGGTGATGGTGAAGAATGCCGGAGGGCAGTTCGAGGGATCGATGTCGAGGCAGAGGTTGCCGTACTGGTCGGCGAAAGCGGCGGTGAGGGGGGTCATGGTGGCACTGTCGACGACAGCCACATAGGCATAGGGGGCAGTGGCGAGGCGGAGGCAGGAGCCCTGCTGCTCAAGCGTCAGCGGCATGTCGGCGGCACGTCCGAGCCAGGGCAGGAGCGACGGGTCGCCCAGGAGCTCATACACCTCCCAATAGTAGTCCGCCATGTCGCGATGCCAACTGTCATAGGAGGCGGTGCTGTTCACTGCCATCAGGCCGGCGTACATCATGGCGGCGGCGGTGGAGGCGCGTTTGGCGGCGGTCTCGCCGTGGGTGTGGAACATCTGGTCGAAGGAACCCAGGCGCTGGCTGTTGTAGTCGGTGTTCATCGTGGCGGAGATGTTGTTGCGTACACCGATGGCCCAATGGAAATCGTTCTCCCAATAGGTGAGGTTCACGCCGCCGATGTAGGCCACTGCCCCTGCGTTGTCGCCGCGACGGGTCATGGCCTCGCCCAGACAGGTGGTGTTGTGGAACTGGCTGCTGAGGCAGCAGTTGGCGAAGACCATGGAGGGCTTGCCGGAGTTCTGCATGTTGTTGGCGTTGGATTTGTTGAACTGTGGGCTGTACCACGAGCCCACGTATCCGTGGGCGCTGTAGGCGATGACACCCATACCCTCGTCGTATCGGCTGCGGAGGGCGTTTGCCGTGCCGTAGCTTTGCGAACTTCCTGTCACCGTGACGCCGGCGGGTGCATAGGCGGTGTGGTTCTTATAGTAGTTCACCTGCGAGTATCCGTTGGCGGCGTTGAAGTAGTGCCGCGCGAGGTAGTCCATGGTGGGGTCGCTGTATATGTAGCCTGCATCGTTCACCAGGTCATAGCTGAGGCTGCCCGATGTGCCGTAGTCGACGCCGGACACAAGGGCTGCGGCGGCCAGATAGCTGTCGTCGCTGAAGGCGTATTGCTCGTAGAGGAGGGTCTTCTCGATGATATTGGCGAGGGTGGCGGTGTCGGCGGCCGAGAAGCGGCCGAGGTAGGCGTCGGGCAGGTTGTCGGAAGTCCAGGTGGTATAGTAGTAGTCGGAGTAGCTGCGGCTCTCGTTCGCGGCCAGGATGTCCAGCAGCACTTCATTGTCGTTGCTGAGCCTGGATTGGAATGCAGGGAGCTGCTGGTGGTCGCCCAGGAGGAGTACGAAGGTGGGTGCGGGGCGTTCCTCGGTGGCATGTGCGTACATGAGGGTGAGCGAGTCGGCTACCTCCTGCGGCGTGCTTATCTGCGATGCGTCGATGATATCCACTATCATGCCCTGGGTGCGTTTCCATTGCACGAATTTCTGCAGGCTGTGGCAGGAGGCCACGCCGTTGATATCGCCCATCACGACGACCATCCGCACAGGCACCCTCGCGGTGGCGTCCTTGGAGGTGGGGAGGCTGTTGAGGGTGGAGAGGTGCGAGAAGGCGGGCGTATGGTAGCGGCTGTAGTGGGTGGCGGTGGCCTGCGCGTCGGCGTCGCGGTAGCGGACCACCACCTGCGCGCTGCGGCATAGGATGGCTTTCCGCTGCACGGGGTTGATGCGCAGGGGGGAGAAGGTGAGGAGTGCAAGACGGCGGTCGCGGGCGATGCCGAGGTCCTGCACCGCAGCCAAGGAGGTGCCCCAATAGGCATCGGTGCGGTAGAGGGCGGTGTCGAGTCGGGCGGGGCGGTGGGCGCCGGGGGTCTTGAGGCGCGACGGCTGGAGGGGCCACGGGGTGCCGCCCTGCAGGTCGATGGTGTCGTACTGCGGATTGCGGACCTCCACCTCTATGGCGGAGCAGAAGGGTATCTCGATAGTGCTGGCGAGCGTGGGGAGCGCCGGGGCACCGATCTGGCCGCCGGGGTGGTAGCCTTCGGCGGTCAGGAGGGGGTATTCACGGCCTTCCAGAAGTCTCGACTCCACTGTGAACGAGGGTGTACGGTAGTTCACAACGAGGCTGTCGCAGTCGCTGGACACCACGCTCTGGGCGGCGGCGGTGGAGGCTACGGCCGCCAGGAGGAGTAACGGCAGGGTTCGTATGTTCATTTTTATGTTAATTTAACTGTTTTCGGTCTATATTCTGCAGGGACCTTGTAGGTATCCTATAGGTATCCCCTAGGTATTTACTTCGACTGTGAACCGTTATGAACGGATATGGACTGGTGGTTTTGGATGAGGAACATCTGCTCGATTTCGGGGTTGGGGGCGGTGATGGTGACAAGTTCGTCGCGCACAGGGTGTTGGAAGGTAACGGAGCGGGCGTGGAGCGAGATGGATCCGTCGGGGTTGGGCCTAGGGGCACCGTACTTGAGGTCTCCCTTGATGGGGCACCCTATGTTGGCCAGCTGACAGCGTATCTGGTGGTGCCGTCCGGTGTGCAGATTGACGTCCAAAAGGTGGTATCCACCCTCGGAGACGGCGATGTCGCGATAGGATAGGCGCGCCAGCTTGGCATCGGGCTGCCCGTTGGAGACGCAGTAGGACTTGTTAATCTTCTCGCGCTTGACGAGCCAGTTTTCCAGCACATCCTCCGGGCTTGGCGGCGCGGTGCGCACCACGGCCCAGTAGTGCTTCTCGAAGTCGCGCGTGCGCACCTTGTCGATCATGCGCGTGAGGGCCTTGGAGGTCTTGGCCAGGAGCACCACGCCGGAGACGGGGCGGTCGATGCGGTGGATGAGGCCGCAGTAGACCTGTCCGGGCTTGTTGTCGCGCTGCCGGATGAACTCCTTGACGAGGGCCGTGAGGGGGAGGTCGCCGGACTTGTCCCCCTGGCATATCTGCCCGGGGCGCTTGTTGATGGCAAGGAGGTGGTTGTCCTCATAGAGTATCTGTCCGGCGTCGATCATGCTTGTTCAAATTAAGATTTTTCCACTCTTCATTTTTCATTCTTCATTCCCAATTTCCGCAATGGGGCTGATGCCGTTCTTGACCTTGTCCTGCAGGGAGACGAGGATGTGGGCGTCGAGGGGGAGGAAGAGGTCCACGCGCGAGCCGAACTTGATGAAGCCCATCTCCTGGTTCTGCTTCACCTGGTCGCCCTCCCGGGCATAGCAGACAATGCGCCGCGCCATGAGGCCCGCCACCTGCCGCAGCAGTATGCGTCTGCCGCTGGGAAGGGCGAGGCCCACCTCGGTGCGCTCGTTGAGGTCGGAACTCTTGGGATAGGAGGCCACGAAGTAGTTGCCGCGACGCACCTTGACGTATTCCACCGTGGCGTCGCAGGGGTAGCGGTTCACATGCACGTCGGTGCCGTTCATGAAGACCGAGACCATGATGCATTCGCTCTTGAGGTAGCTCTTCTCGTAGACCTGCTCGATGGCGACGATGGTGCCGTCGGCCGGCGAGATGAGTTCATTGGGGCTCTGGGTAAAGATGCGCCTCGGGATGCGGAAGAAGGCGGCAATCATGAAGGCGAAAATCACCAGCGCCGCCACAAATACATAGTGCAGCCACGTCCAGTGGTGCACAAAAAGCAACATCAGCAACACTATCACAAAGACAGCGGCCGAGACAATCAGGATGGTCTGTTTTCCTTCGCGGTGGAGGGTCATTTTGATTCTGAATTATGAATTACGAATTATGATTTCTTCAATCCCCACTTTTTCAATTCCCAATTCCATTACATCAAAAACAGGTAGATGCAGACGAAGGGCATGATGACGAGGAGGCTGTCGAAACGGTCGAGGAAGCCGCCGTGGCCGGGCATGATGTTCCCGCTGTCCTTGACGCCCACCGAGCGCTTGAGCATGCTCTCCACCAGGTCGCCCAACGTCCCGGCCATCGAGCAAATCAGGGCCAGCACCAGCCAGTGGTACCAGGCCACAGCGGGCACCAACAGGGGGCCGACGAAGACTCCAAACAGCGCCGACAGAAGCACTCCGAAGGCGGTGCCCTCCCATGTCTTGCCCGGCGAGTGGCGCAGCCACATCTTGTGCTTACCGAAGAGCGAGCCGCCGATATAGGCGCCGCTGTCGTTGACCCACACCATGGCCACCAACATCAGCAGCGCATGCTCACCCTGATTGCCCACGAGCACCACCATCAGCGCCAACGGCAGGGCGGCATAGAGCATGGGGACCATCGTGTAAGCCGCCTCGCGGAAGGGCTGCTCGCTGTGGTTCCACAATTGCACGATGGCAGAAAGGCCGAAGAGAGCCGGGAAGAGCATATAGGCAACGAGCATCAGGAGGAAAGCGCTCAGCCCGAGGAAAGGCACAGCCACGAAGACCGACAGCGTCAGCACGGCATAAATGTAGCCCAATGGGCGGCAAGGCACCGCGCCCTGCTGCTTCACCATGCGGAAAAACTCATAGGTGCACCCCACCGTCACAAAAAGCAGGAATGCGCCGAAGAGCAGCTGCCCGAGCAGGGCGTTGCCCGTGAGGCGGCCACTGTAGAGGGTGCCGAGGAAAAGCAGCACATAGACTGCCGCCGAGGCCGTGCGTATCCAGAACGTCTTCATTGTTTCGTATACATTAATAATGAAGAATTCATAATGAAAAACCACAAGAGTGTCCCGTTATTCATTCTTCATTCCTCACCTTAAATTCTTCATTTTCCGATTCTTCATTCTTCATCTCCTGTTCCCACGGCCGGGGGCCATAGATGCGCTCGAGGTCTTCGCGGAAGAGGACCTCTTTCTCGTAGAGTTGCGTGGCCAGCTCGTCAAGTTGCTCCCGATGGCTGACAATGAGTTCCTTGGCCTTGGCATAGGCCTCCTCCACCATGCGGCGCACCTCGCGGTCGATGGTCTCGGCGGTCTTCTCGGAGAAGGGCTTGGTCAAGCCCCACTCGCTCTGGCCCGTGGAGTCGTAGAAACTGATGTTGCCCACCTCGGGGCTCATGCCATAGTAAGTGACCAGCGCCTGCGCCATCTTGGTGGCGCGCTCGATGTCGTTGAGGGCTCCGGTGGATATCTTTCCGAAGACAATCTCCTCGCTGGCGCGACCCGCCATGAGGGAGGTCATCTCGTCGAACATCTGCTCATAGGTGGTGATCTGGCGCTCCTCGGGCAGGTACCAGGCTGCACCGAGGGCTTTGCCACGGGGCACTATGGTCACCTTCACCAGTGGGTTGGCCCAGCGCAGGAGCCACGAGACCGAGGCGTGGCCGCTTTCGTGGTAGGCGATGGTTTTCTTCTCGTGGTCGGAGAGCACCTTGGTGCGTTTCTCGAGGCCACCCACTATGCGGTCCACCGCGTCGAGGAAGTCCTGCTTCTCGATTTCCTTCTTGTTCTTGCGGGCTGCCACCAGGGCGGCCTCGTTGCACACGTTGGCGATGTCGGCGCCGCTGAAGCCGGGGGTCTGCTTGGCCAGGAAGTCGCGGTCCACATATCCCTCGCTTTTCTCGTCGGAATTGAGCTTGAGCTTCTGCATGTGGACGGCGAAGATGGCCTTGCGCTCCTCGATGTCGGGCAGTTCGACGTAGATTTGCCGGTCGAAGCGTCCGGCGCGCATCAGGGCCTTGTCCAGCACATCGGCGCGGTTGGTGGCGGCCAGCACGATGACATTGGTGCCGCTGGAGAAGCCGTCCATCTCGGTAAGCAACTGGTTGAGGGTGTTCTCGCGCTCGTCATTGCCACCCGTGATGCCGCGGCCCCCGCGGGCGCGTCCCACGGCGTCGATCTCGTCGATGAAGACGATGCAGGGCGATTTCTTCTTGGCCTCCTCGAACAGTCCGCGCACACGCGAGGCGCCTACGCCGACGAACATCTCCACAAAGTCTGAACCGGACATGGAGAAGAACGGCACCCCGGCCTCGCCCGCCACGGCCTTGGCCAGCAGCGTCTTGCCGGTGCCCGGGGGGCCTACCAGCAGCACCCCCTTGGGTATCTTGCCGCCCAGGTCGGTATAGTGCTTGGGATTCTTGAGGAAGTCCACTACCTCCATCACCTCCTCCTTGGCACCGGCCAGGCCGGCCACATCCTTGAAGGTGACATTGTTCTGCTTCGTGGCATCGTATTGCTTGACATTGGAGCGGCCGAAGCCGAACATGCCGCCGAAGCCTCCGCCGCCTTCGCCGCCCATCTGACGGCGCGCATAGGCGCTCATGCCCCAGAAGAAGAGCATGAAGATGATGATCGGGCCGAACCACACCAGCATTTCGCGCAGGGCGTTGCTGCGGGTCTCTATCTTGTAGCTCACGTGCCGGCCGGTCTTCTCCTCGATGCGGGCCAGCTCCTTGTCGAAGTGGTCCAGGTCGCCCACGTTGAGCGTGTACACCCCCGCCGGGGCCGGCTGGCCGGTGATGGAGTAGTTAATCAGGTTGCGGTAGGCGGAATCGGTCTTGAGGGCTTCGGCCTTGATCTTGATTTCGGCCGTCTCCTTGTTGATGACGGTGATGGACTCGTAGTCGCCGCGCTCGATGATGTAGCCCAGCTTGTCCCAATCGGCCGGCACCTTCGCCGACCCCTTCCCGCCGAAGAAGCCGAAGAGGAGGCCGACCATGATGATGCCGTATATGATGAAGAGCACGCGCGAGAACTTGGGGCGCTTGCCGCCGCCTGCGGGCGTGGGGGTGGAGGGTTGCTGTTGTTTTGCCATGTCGTTGCGTTTTCCTTGCCTGGGTTATGCCTTCTCGGTCCTGACGTCCACCTCCTGCCCGTCGCTCCACAGTTCGTCGAGCCGGTAGAAGGCGCGTTTCTCGTTCTGGAATATGTGGACCACCACGTCGAAGTAGTCCATCAGTATCCACTCGGCATTCTGGTAGCCCTCCACCTTGTGGGGGCCTTGGCCGGTGGCTTTCTTCACGGCCTCGTGCACCGCGTCGGAGAGCGCACTGACGTGCGACGGCACATTGCCCGAGGCGATGACGAAGTACTCGCAGGGAGCTCCCTGCACCTGGCGCAGGTCCAGGATGCGCACCGCTTCGGCCTTCTTCTCGTCCAGTATCTGGGCGGCCAGGCGGGCCAGCACCAGGGCTTCTTTGTCTCGTTGGTTTGTCATGCTGTATGATAGGGGTTTACTGGATGTTCTGCTGGTATCCTCCAGGTCTGTTCTTTAACTGTTCTATAACTGTTCTATAACTGTTCTTTATCTTTCGGGACTATGGTTCAGCCCTCCTGCAGGCGGGCTTCGAGGGTGCGCAGGCCGTCACGTTCGTCGAGAGTGACGCGCACGTAGCGGTCCGGAAGCAACGCCTCCACCTTCTCGGTCCACTCGGTGAAGCACCAGTGTCCGCTGTAGAAGTACTCCTCGTAGCCCAGGTCGTAGGCTTCGGCCAGCGACTTGAGGCGGTAGAAGTCGAAGTGGTAGACCGGCTCGCCCTCCGCGGCACGGTATTCGTTCACGATGGCGAAGGTGGGGCTGCAGACGTTGTCCTCCACCCCCAGCGCCGCGCAGAGCTGCTTGATGAGGGTGGTCTTCCCCACCCCCATCTTGCCGAAGAAGGCGAAGAAGCGCTCCTCCGGGAACGCCGCGAGCAACTCGCGCGCCACCCCGGGCAAATCCCCGACGCTATGAACCTCAACTCTCAATTTCAATGTTCCATTCTCATTGTTCCATTCTCAATTCCTCAACCTGTCCGCCGCGCGCACGCGGGCTTCGTCCTTGCGGATGGCGCGCTGGGCGAGGAAGAGCAGCACCAGCGACGCCAGGGGCAGGAAAGCGCCCGCGGCCCAGCTCACCGCCGGGTCGGCCGCGCCGCCGCAGGTGGCCTTCAGCAGGGCCTGGTACTTGTCCACCGCCCAGAAGAAGACCGCGAAGGCGTAGCCCACATTCACCAGGAAGGCCAAGCCCACCAGGCGCGCCTGCGTCACCCGCCGGCGGAAGAGGAAGATGCACACCGCCGCCACGGCCACCGTGAGCAGGCAGAGGGTCACCAGCGGCCACGTAGCCATGCCGGTCAGCCTCTGGCTGCACTCCACCACGGGCTCCATCGAGGCCAGCTGCTGCAGCGTGTCGGCGTCGCCGCGCGCCACCAGGTCCAGCTGCGCCTCCACGCGCTGGCCCGTAGGCAGGTCCATCGCGTAGTGCGCCACAGGGAAGGCGAAGCACAGCGCCATGCACAGCGCCGCCAGGGCCAGCCATAAAGTTTGTACTCTCTGTATCATGTTTCTTGCTTTATGTTTTCATTCCTTTCCACGCCTCAGTTCTCCAGGTCCTCCGCCTTGCGGGTCTTGGCCACCACCGTGCCGTCCTTGACGAAGAGGAAGCCGGGGTTGCCGCGGAGCATGGCCTTGATGGCGGTGGCGTCGGCGAAGAGGTAGTCCAGGCCCGAGATCTGGTTCTCGTACAGCCAGGCCTGCACCTCCTCGGGCAGCGCCGAGGTAAGCATCACAATTTTCGTGCCATTCTCCTCGGCCTGCGCCAGGGCGCGCTTCACCTCCTCCACCCCCGCGGGTTTCACCTTGGAGAGCGTGTGCACCGTCACCACCACCATCCCCTCCTCGGCCGGGAGCAGGTCGGCGGCGTGGTCCTCGCCCTCGAGGTCCATCATCGAGAAGCCGTCGGCCAGCACCTCGAAGGGTTCGTCACTGGTCGAACTCACCACCTCCCACCGGTCGAAGTCCTTGTACTCCGCCGGCACCTGGTCCCACCCTCCGTTCGGGTAGTCCACCGTCACCTCCTCGCCTGTGGCAAGGTTGCGGAAGGTCATGTGGTTCATCGATTCCCGCTCCACAATCATGCGGTTGCCCACCTTCCACGGGCGGAAGTCGATCACCGGCTCGTGCTTGATGTTGTAGATGCAGAACACCAGCATCAGCGCCAGGCCCGCCAGAAGGATGATCCAGTCGCGCTCGAAACGCGGACGGTAGCGCAGGCGGCGCGTGAGGAATATCCACACCGTCGGCACATCCAATGCCACGTTCTTCCAGAAGGTCTGCCAATTTGTCAGTTTCACCGCGTCGCCGAAGCAGCCGCAGTCGCTCACCTTGTTGGTGATGGCGTCCACAAGCGTCGTGCCGGTGAAGAAAAGCATCATCAGCACCAAGGCCCAGGCCGAGAGCACACGGAAGCTGTTCGTCACCAGCATCACCCCCACCAGGAACTCCGCACACACCAGCGCCACGCTCAGCACCCCCGCCAACGGCAGAGCCCACTCGAAGCTCATACCGAAGACCTCCCACGCCATCATGTACTCCTGCACCTTGTAGGTCGTCCCCATCGGGTCCACACCCTTCACGAACGACGAGAACAGGAACACCAGCCCCACCGCCCACCGGGCCACGACATTCAACACATAGTTCAACTTTGTATCTTTTATCTCCATGGTTTTCTTCTGATTAGTATGATTTATCCAATATTATGATTCATCCGATTCCTCCCGCAGCCGCACCAGGCAGAACAGCGAGTAGTTGACGATGTCCATGTAGCCGCCCTCGACACCTTCGCTCACCAGGGTGCGGCCCTGGTGGTCTTCGATCTGCTTGATGCGGAGGAGCTTCATGAGGATGAGGTCCACCATCGACTCGATGCGCATCTGCCGCCAGGCTTCGCCGTAGTCGTGGTTCTTGTCCATCATCAGGTCGAGGATGCGGTTGATGTGCCGGTCGTAGAGTTCCAAGGCCTGGGACAGGGGTAGTTCGAGGGGTTCCGTGGCGGAGAGCTCCTGCTGCACCAAGGCCATGACGGCATAGTTCACCATGGCCACAAACTCGCCCCGTATGCCGTCGCCCACGCGGTTCTCGCCGCTCTCCTGCAGGCTGCGGATGCGGTTGGCCTTGATGTAGATCTGGTCGGTCAGCGAGGGCAGGCGCAGGATGCGCCACGAGGTGCCGTAGTCGCGCGTCTTCTTCTCGAACAGGCTGCGGCACGCTGCCACCTCGCGTTCCATCTCGCTTCGGGTATCTGCACATTCAGTCATAACGCAAACATAACGCCCGCGTCATATTTTTATTGTATCCATAGATTAAATATTCCTTCTATGGGTCTGTTTCGGGCGGTCGGCCGGGGCAGACGTACCAGGTCCGGCATAAAGGCCAGAGGCTACCTTCCTGGTATCCTCCAGGTATCTTCTAGGTATCCCCTAGGTATCCTTTAGGTATCCCCCTGGTATCTTCTAGGTATCTTCTAGGTATCCTCCAGGTATCCCCTAGGTATTTACTTCGACTGAGAACCGATATGAACGGATATGACCCCCATCTTGTGGAGCGCCCGTCGTAGGCGTCCAGACCTGCCTCATGGGGCAGGCCATGAAACGGAAGCGCTCCCCACTGCGCAGGGATGTTCGGTTTTATCTATTAAACGAAAGCCCCGACGGGGCATAGGGCATGGGTGTGGATCGGGGGCGGGTGGCTATTAAACGGATGCCCCGATGGGGCAGTTTTTTTGAGGGGGGGGCATACACGGATTCTATTAAGCGAAAGCCCCGATGGGGCAATTACGCCGTAGGCGTTTCCGTTTCATAGACAGACACATGGCACAGCGTGATTTTTACGCCGTAGGCGTTTTCGTTTAATAGACAGATACGCAGCATGGTGTAGATGGCTACGCCGTAGGCGTTCTCGTTTAATAGACAGACACGCGGCACAGCGTAGACAATTACGCCGTAGGCGTTTCCGTTTAATAGACAGATACGCAGCATGGTGTAGATGGCTACGCCGTAGGCGTTCTCGTTTAATAGACAGACGCGCAGCGCAGCGTAGACAATTACGCCGTAGGCATTTCCGTTTAATAGACAGATACGCAGCATGGTGTAGATGGCTACGCCGTAGGCGTTCTCGTTTAATAGACAGACACGCGGCACAGCGAGATTTTTACGCCGTAGGCGTTTCCGTTTCATAGACAGACGCGCAGCGCAGCGTAGACAATTACGCCGTAGGCGCTTCCGTTTCGTTGTTGGAGACAGATTATTAAACGAAAGCGCCTACGGCGCAGGTTGGATGGGTAGGCAAATACGGATTCTATTAAACGGATGCTCCGATGGAGCAATTACGCCGTAGGCGTTTCCGTTTCATAGACAGACGCGCAGCGCAACGTAGGCAGTTACGCCGTAGGCGTTGCCGTTTCATAGACAGACACATGGCACAGCGTGATTTTTACGCCGTAGGCGTTTCCGTTTCATAGACAGCTATACGAAAAAACAACATTACGCCGTAGGCGCTTCCGTTTCATAGACAGCTACACGAAAAAACAACATTGCGCCGTAGGCGCTTTCGTTTCATAGACAGCTATACGAAAAAAAACAACATTGCGCCGTAGGCGCTTCCGTTTAATCGTCCCCCATCCTTCCCACCCTTGCACACTATACAATAAAATACACCATTGCACGTTATTTACCATAAAAAAACATTATGGCAAACACTTACAACCAAATCTACATCCATCTGGTCTTCGCCGTAAAATACCGCGATGCCGCTATCGACAAATCGTGGAGGGACCGACTATATCAATACACCATAGCCCTGGTGGAAGCACGTGGGCATAAGGTGTACGCCATCGGCGGCATGTACGACCACATCCACATACTTGTCAGTCTGGCGCCAAAACAAGCCATATCGGAGTTAGTGATGGAGGTGAAGCGCGCAACAACATTGTGGATAAAGGAGAAAGGCCTGGTCCGGTGCCGGTTTGCCTGGCAGGAAGGCTTCGGCGCGTTTTCCTATGGGAAGTCACAGGTGGACAATGTTGTGAAATACATCATGAACCAAGAGCAGCACCACGGGAAACATACATTCCGCGAAGAATACGAAGCGTTTTTGAAAACTTTCGGCGTGGAATACGACGAGCGTTACACGTTCAAACCATTGGAGGATAATTAAACGAAAGCCCCGATGGGGCATGGGGTGTGGGATGGGGTGTAGGGATGTCAATTAAACGGAAGCGCCTACGGCGCAGGGGTGGTGGTATTATACATGTATTCTATTAAACGGGATGCCCCGACGGGGCAATTACTCCGTAGGCGCTTCCGTTTCATAGACAGATGCGCGGCGCAGTCGGTTACTCCGTAGGCGCTTCCGTTTCATAGACAGACACGCAGCACAGCGTAGACAGTTACGCCGTAGGCGTTTACGTTTCATAGACAGACATGCAGCGCGAAGTAGACGGTTACGCCGTAGGCGTTGCCGTTTCATAGACAAGCATGTAATACAACACAATATTACGCCGTAGGCGTTTCCGTTTCGTTGTTGGAGACAGATTATTTAACGAAAGCACCTACGGCGCAGGTTGGGTGGGTAGGCAAAAACGGATTCTATTAAACGGATGCCCCGACGGGGCAATTACGCCGTAGGCGTTTCCGTTTCATAGACAACTGCGCACTCCATTGCGCATAAAACGACTAAAATTGCGCACTCCACTGCGCAGAAAATAGCAAAAAATTGCACACTCCACTGCGCAGTTTTGAATTTTAATCGTATATTTGCAAAAAAAACTGCAGCCCATGGAAAGCCTGATCGAATCATACAAGTCTCTGTTATACAGAACAGATACAACCTTTATCCGCTATCTGCACGACCAGATAAACTGGCAGTCGCGGCTAGTGGCCCTCCTGGGTACCCGCGGTGTCGGCAAGACCACCATGATCCTGCAGCACATAAAGCTGCACGACAACCCCGACCAGTCGCTGTACGTGCTCGCCGACGACTTCTACTTCGCGAGCCACCGCCTGTTCGACCTGGCCCAGGACTTCTACCGGCAAGGAGGAAAGAAACTGTATATCGACGAGATACACAAATACCGGAACTGGTCGGTGGAGATAAAAAACATCTACGACAAACTGCCCGACCTGCAGGTGGTCTACACCGGCTCGTCCATCCTGGACCTGGAGCAGGGCGGGGCCGACCTCAGCCGCCGAAAAATAGAGTACGTCCTGCCCGGCCTCTCGTTGCGCGAGTACATCAACATCACCCACAGCATGAACCTCGCCCCACACAGCCTGACCGACATACTGCATGGAGACATCGACTTCCCGCTACGCGACCTGCGCCCCCTGCAGCTTCTCGCCGACTACATGAAGACCGGCTATTACCCCTTCTTCCGCGATGACGACTATATGCTTCGCCTGAACGGCATCCTGAAACAGGTCGTGGAATTCGACATCCCGCAGTTCGCCGACTTCAACGCAGTCTCCATCCTGAAACTCAAGAAACTGATCTATATGCTGGCACAGTCCGTCCCCTTCAAACCCAACTATTCCAAACTGGAACGGGACCTCGACATACGCCGGAACACCCTCCCCACCTATATGCACCTGCTGGAAAAGGCCGGACTGATAAGCCTGTTGCCCGAAAAGAGCGACGGAATCAAGCTGCTGGAGAAAATCGACAAAGTCTATCTGCAAAACCCCAACATCGCACACACCCTCTCCGCCTCCACGCCCGACAAAGGGTCGTTGCGCGAGAGCATGTTCCTCGCCTGGATGAACGTGGGGCACCGCGTTACAGCCTCGCCGGTGGCCGACTTCGAGATAGACGGGCTCACTTTCGAAGTGGGTGGCAAAGGAAAAAGCCGCCGCCAGTTGGCCACCCTGGACCCCGAACGCGCCTATGTGGTAAAAGACGACATCGAACATGCCGCCCTCCACAGTATCCCTCTCTGGATGTTCGGTTTTATCTATTAAATCGAAAGCGCCTACGGCGCAGGGGCGGTGGTGGGATGGACGGGATGTCTATTAAACGAAAGCGCCTACGGCGCAGGGGTGTTTGGAGGCGGGCGGGGCGGGGAAAAATGCGTCAGCGCCCCGCCGGATGGCGGGGCGCTGGCCCTTTCATTTCGTGGGTGGGTTCGTCAGTATATACGGATATCGTCGATGGCCGGATTGCCAGAACCGCCGCTGCCGTCGTTGAGCCAGATGAAGACCAGCTTGTAGTTGCCATTGGTGGGCACGGTAAAGGTTGCGGAGCGGTTTGCCCAATCACTGGCAGAGTTGAGCTTTCCGGGTATCAAATCTATCCAGCCCGAGGGGACTTGGGTTTGGAAATTGTTGGTTGAGGTTGAGGTTCCGGTGTGAGTGGTGCTGGGCGTCTGGGCGTCCGGGACTAGGAAGACGCGGAAGAAGTCGAAGTTCTCCTCGCCTTGGCCCCTCCAGCTGAAGTTCAAATTGTGGGTGCCGGCGGTGAAGCTGACGGTGCGGTATGCGAAGACGATGCTGGTGGAAATAGTGCGGTATGAGTTGGAGGTTCCACTGTCGCTGGAGATATACAGAGAGCGTGACCCGGTATTGGCGGCGGCGGTACCGATGTACCACTTGTTGGTGTAGGACCCGTTGTCGAGCGTCCAGGTGGCGTTGTCGTCGGTGTCCTCGAAGCCCGTGGCGTAGATTAATGGTTGGAAGGTGGCGGTGTAGGTGGCATCGCCCGTGACGGTTACGATGCGGGGGTTGTCGGTGTTGCCGTCGTTCCACTGTATGAAAGCATATCCGTTGCTGCTGGGGGTGGCGGTGAGGGTTATGTAGCTGCCGGTACGGAAGGTGCCGCCGCCGGTGACGGTGCCATGGGAGGCGTTGTCGGTCTCGACCGTGATCTGGTAAGAATCACCGCCGGAGACGGCGCGGACGTTGAACCCATAGAAGCGGCCTTCGCCATACATACCGCTATAGAAATTATTATTAAATTCGAAGTAGATGTCGACGCCATTGTCTGCGGTAATGCCACGCGTCGAGCTCCAATAGCAGGGACCACCGTAGATATTGGTAGTATTGGTACCGTTCTTGTATCCAGTGGTGGGCAAGAAGATGGAGTTACCGTTGATCCTGCTGGTAAACCTGTAGCCGCTGATACGGTTCACAGTAGCATTCGATTTGGTGCAGTTGTCAAACAACTCCTGCCAATTCGCTGCCGAAGGCATATATGCGTTGCCACCCAAGCGCTGCGTGGCCACGTCGTCCGCCGGGTCGAGGGTCATCTTGCCATCGGCACCGTTGTACTTCGTCCATGTTGAGTTGTTGCCGCCATAGTAGGCTGTGGTGGTCCATGAGTAGTTGATCTTCTCGGTGGTCTCGGCCCAGGCGTAGTAGCCGCCGGTGCCCTCGGGGCTGGTCGCATCGACATTGCGGTCGGCCCAGAGCAATCCGCTGGGCAGGCCCAGGTCGATCCAGCGCGTGACGTTCTCACCGAACTCGGCGGTGAGGGAGAGGTCTTCGGTTGCGAAGAAGGTGCGCGGGTTGGCGTTCGAGCCGTCGCTCCACTGCACGAACATGTAGCCCGCGTTAGGCGTAGCCTGGAGGGTTACACGCGTATCTTCAAAATAGGTGCCGTCGCCGGTGACGGTGCCCCACGAGGCGTTGTTGGGCACGGCGGTGATGGTGTACTGCGGGATGGGCTCGAAGAAGGCGGTGTAGGTAGCGTTGGCGGTGACGGTGATGGTGCGGGGGTTGGTGGTCACAAAGTCATTCCAGTGGGTGAAGCGGTAGCCTGTGTTGGCTTCGGCCAGGATGGAAACCGATGTGCCTTCGAGGTAGGAAAAGCTGTAGGCGCCATTTTCTAACCAAGCGTTGCCCGCGACACCGCCGCTGGGGCTACACGCCACGTTGATGGTGTAGGTGGGGATGACCTCGAAGATGGCGGTGAGCGAGAGGTTGGACGTCAGGCTGAGGGTGCGGGGGTTGTAGGTCTCGTTGTCGCTCCAGCGGCGGAAGAGGTAGCCCTCGGCGGGCGTGGCGCTGATGCTGGTGATCTCGCCCTCGTAGAAGGTGCCGCTGCCGGAGACGGAGCCGTAGGCGGCATTGTTGGGGGAGACGGTGAGGGTATACTGCGGGATGTTTTCCAGCAGGGCGGTGTAGGTGGCGTCGCCGGTCACCTTGACCGTGCGGGGGTTGTAGGGCACGCCGTCGCTCCAGCCGGTGAAGCGGATGCCGGTGTTGGGCGTGGCCTCGATGGTCACGTTGGCATCCATCGGGTGGCTGCCGCCGCCGGTGAAGGTGCCGAGGGAGGGGTTGTTGGCCGTGACGGTGATGGTGGCGTTGTAGGTGGCCTCGAACTCGGCGGTGTAGGTGGCGTCGCCGCTCACGGAGACGGTGCGGGGGTTGGAGGTGTTGCCGTCGCTCCAGCGCACGAAGCGGTAGCCTGCGTTGGGGGTGGCGGAGATGACCACATCCTGGTCGGGGCTGTAGGAGCCGCCGCCGGAGGCGGAACCCATCGAGGGGTTGGCGGAGGAGACGGTGATGGAAATCGAGCCGGTGGTGGCGCCGTCGCCGCCGATGACGACGCGGGTGTCGCCGATGACCTTGGCGGCGTTTCCGCCGCCGTAGACGTTGCCCTGGACGGTGCCGTGGCGGATGAGCACCTTGGTGGCGTAGTCCTCGTCATGGAGGTCTATCACGGCGGGCTGGCCGTGGCCGCCGCCGAAGACATTCTGTCCGACGGTGCCGGAGAACATTTCGACCACGGGGGTGTAGTTGTCCGAGCCGGTGCCGTAGGGGGCGTTGCGGCCGCCGCCGTAGACGCTGCCGTGGACCACGGGGCGGTTGCGGTGGGCGAGGTTGCCGTCGGCGACGCTGGCGGCCACGGAGTCGGGCGAGCCAACGTACACGTTCACCT
Source organism: Bacteroidales bacterium (assembly GCA_017940465.1). GTDB lineage: Bacteria > Bacteroidota > Bacteroidia > Bacteroidales > P3 > Colimorpha. Next base: position 29,556 of record JAGAYN010000016.1, read on the forward strand.
TGCCCATGGGCTTGCCGGAGGCGTCGTTGGCGCCGTAGATATTCTCCATGACTTCGCCGCCGAGGAAGTTGACGGTGATGTCGCCGTAGGTGGTGGCGTACATGTCGCCGGGGCCGAAGCCGCCGCCGAAGACGTTGCCGTCCACGAGGCCGGAGTAGATGTTGAGGGTGGTCTTCTTGTCGGTGTTGTAGCCGTGGCCCTGTGCGGCGGCGGTGTCTATCGAGACGGAGTAGAAGATATAGGTGCCGCCGGAGCCGTGGGAGGGGCTCGAGTTGAAGGTGCCGATCTGGGCCTTGGTGGTGCTGCCGGTGTTGGTGGTGCCGTTCTGGCTGCCGCCGTAGACATCGGCCATGAGGACGGGGCCGGGGGTGCCGGCGGCGCCGATGTTGAGGGTGATGTTGCCGAAGACGGCCGTCTCCTTGCCGAGGCCGCCGCCGCAGATGATAGCCTTGCGGCCGCGTTCGCCGACGGTGCCGCCGAGGAGGTTGATGACGACGTCTTTCTTGATGTAGCCCCAGGTGTTGGAGCCGCCGTAGATGCCGCGTTTGACGGTGCCGCCGGTCATGAGGATGTCCACCTCGGGGCCCATTTTGTGGTTGGCGCCGCCGAAGAGTCGCCCGCCGACGGTGCCGCCGAGGATGCGGAGGGTGGCCTTACCCTTGGCGGGGTAGTCGGGGTCGCCTATGTTTCTGGCGGTGCCATTATCCCAGGCGGGGTTGTAGTCGTCGCCGTCCTCGGTGTTGTTGTAGCCGTAGTTGCCGCCGCCGTAGACATCGCCTTCGACCTCGGCCTGGTCGGCGATGTAGACGAAGGAGCTGTCGACGCGTCCCATGCGGTGGTGCTTCCAGGCGTTCATGTTCCACTGGTGGTCGACCTCGACCGAGTCGGCGCGGAAGTAGTTGGGGCGTATGCCGCAACCGGCGCCGAATATCTGGCCGTCGGTGGCGCCGTTGATGCCGCAGAAGGCGGGGTGGTAGACGGTGTCGCCGACGGTGGTGTGGAGGGTGTCGCCGGAGCCGACATGGAGCGTGCCGCCGGCATAGATCCAGGCGTTGCCGTAGTGGATGCCCTCCCACTGGTCGGAGCGGGCGTCGGAGCCGTTGACGCCGCCGGCGATCCAGGCGCGGATGATGCCGCCGGTGAGGATCATCTGTCGGCCGCCGCCGGAGGCGGTGTAGGTGTTGCCGCCGCCGAACATGCTGCCGGTGATGATGCCGCCCTTCATGCGGATGGTGGAGACATCGTTGGGGGTGAAGGTGCCGTCGGTGTTGGGGCCCCAACCCGTAGTGGGGTTGTCAACGCCTGTCTTATACCAGCGGGTGAGGTCGTTGGTGCGGTCCCAGGCGCCGCCGGAGACGGAGCAATTGAGGAAGCCGCCCTCGATGAGCATGCGGCGCTTGCCGCGATGGTTGTTGTTGTTGGAGGCCACGTTGTAGATGGACTTGGGGGTCCAGTGGTGGGTGGAGCCGGTGCGGGTGATGCCGTCGACCGTGCTGCGGCCCCAGGGCTTGGCGGAGCCGGTGGCGCCCTCTTCGTGGCCGATGCCGCGGTCGATGTTCTCCTGGCCGACGAAGCCGCTCTTGACAATCATGTCGCTGTAGACGCTGTCCTTGTCCTGGTTGTTCATCTGGGTGGTGAAGCTGGAGACGCGGAAGGGGCGGTAGATTTTGACCTTGGCGTTCTTGTAGACCTCGTGGTAGAGCATGGAGTCGAGGCTCTCGTAGGCGCGGCCGCGGCTGGCGATGCCGACGGCCTCGTAGTCGGTGCCGAGGGCGGCGACGCGCTGCGCCTCGTCGGCGCGGTCGAAGTCGGTGCCCATGATGAAGCGGGCGTAGTTCCTTTCGCCGTGGAGGCGGTTGGCGGGGGTCTGGACGGAGTATGAGATTTCGTCGCCGGAAACCTTATATATGTTGCTTCCCTTCAACTCGTTGCCTTCCACATCCATGTAGCCGGAGTTCCAGCCGGACATGGTCATCACGCAGCCGATGTAGCCGCTCTCGACGCGGATGGTGTAGCGGCAGTCCTCGCGGGTATAATACGCGTTGAAAGCTCGGAAGCGGGCGTCCTTGTCCACCACTTCGCCCCACTCGTTGAGGGGCTCGTTGTTGGCACTGCGCTGGCAGCCCCAGTCGCTGCGGGCCTCGCTGATGGGGCCGACGCCCCAGATGTAGTTGAAGGTACCCTTGTTGTCGTCGAACATGGGTTCGATGCCACGGCCGAGGGTGAGGTTGGCCAGGCCGTTGCCTGCGATGGTGCCCCACATGGCGGCCGGGCTGCCGTCGAGGTGGAAACCGTTGCGGGTGCCGCGGAGGCGGCTGAAGGCGAGGTACTCAAAGCGGACGTCGCAGTTGAAGGGGATGACGGAGTTCTCCGCCTTGGTAAGGCCCGGGCAGAGGTCGATGTAGGTGGCGTGACGGACGGCGCCGCGGGCGGTGGTGACGTCGGCCTTGACGGGGCCGTAGGCGGGCTCCACGCCGTCGAGGGTGCCGTTGGGGAAGACCGAGCTGTAGGTGCCGGCATGGGCGCCTTTGGCCCTGGCATCACTGACTTGCGCACGGTTTCTGTCCATGACACTGACAGTCATATAGTCGGAAGCCAACGGGAGGTAGGGGCGCACAGACTGGCTGGTGAGCGGAGGCTTCATGACGTCGTCGCACACGATGAAGTTGCGCTCCACGCCCGCCGAGTCCCTGAGGGTGTAGTGTCCGTGGGCGCAGGCGGGGACGTTGGAGCCGTCGTGTGCATCGTCGTAGGAGACGAACTTCACGATGGCCGGTGCCCACATGGCGGTGAAGTCGACCTCCATGTTGTTGGTGGATTCGAAGTAGAGGCGCTGGTCGGCGCGCACCATGTCGCCCACGGCGAGGGCGGTGCCGCCGGTGGGGGTGGTGAAGACGGTGCCGCCGGCGATGCGGTCGATGCGCCACTTGTAGAAGCCGCGCCAGCAGGGGGCGCCGTTGAGCGACGAGGTGGTGGCCCAGTCATAGTCGGCGGGGTCGCCGTAGGTGGGTCGGCGGGAGAAAGGGTTGAAGATGGTGCGGTACTCGACGCGGCCAGTGGCCTCGGTCTCGGCAGTCTTGCCGTCGACGCGCTCGAGGGTCATGTAGTACTCGAAGGTGTGGTACTGGCGTTCTTCCTGCGAGATGCCGACGCTGACGTCGTCGGCGGCGGAGCTGGCCGTGAAGTCGGAGGGGCGCACGGGGACGTAGCTGTTGTAGTCGCCGAGGTTGCCCTGGTTGTAGGTGGTGTTGGAGGAGACGTTGTTGGTGCCGTAGCCGCGGTAGGTGATTTTGGCGTCGAGGGGGTTGAGCGAGCGCAGGGGCTTGTCCACGTCGGTGGTGTAGAGGCTCCAGGTGTGGGGCTCGAGGTCGTTGAGGACCACCGTGCCGTTGTGGGCATAGAGGCCGGTGGCGGGGGCGGAGGAGAAGTCGGTCATGAAGATGGTGACGGTGGAGCTCCATTCGCTATGGTCGCTGCCGCAGTTCGCGCGCACGCGAGCATAATAATATTGTCCCACGGTGAGGCCGGAGAAGGTGGCGGTGGTGGTGCCGACGGTCTGTGATGTGAGGAGGGAGGAGAAGCCCTCGTCGGAGGCCAGCTGCACCTCGTACTGGCTGGCGCTACCCTGCCAGGTGAGGGTGAGGTTCTCGTTGACGAGGCTGGCGATGGCAAGCCACTGGGGCTGTGGGCAGACGGTGCGGAAGGCGACGGAGGCCTCGGCATCGATGCCTGCGGCGCAGACGGTGCGCACGGTGGCGGTGTGGTCGGTGTTGGGGGCGAGGCCCGTGAAGGTGTAGGTGGGGGAGTTGACGGTTACGGGGCTGCCGCCGTCGAGGGAGACCTGCCACTGGGTGGCCGGGCCGGGCTCGGTCCACGAGAGGGTGGCCGAGGTGTAGTCGGCAGTGGCCGTGAGGTTAGTCACGGAGAGGCAGCTGGTGGTGGTGAAGTCGACCGTCGTGGGGTTGCTGGTTTCCCCGTCGCAGACGGCGGCCACGGAGACGGTGTGGGCGGTGCCGGGGGTGAGGCCGGAGACGGTGTAGGAGGTGTTGTTCACGGTCTGTGCAGCGCCGCCGTCGACGGAGACCTGCCACTGGGTGGAGCCGTTGTTGTCGGTCCACGAGAGGGCGGCCGAGGTGTAGTCGGCGGTGGCCGTGAGGTTGCTCACAGGGAGGCAGGACGCGAGGGCGGTTACCTCCACATCGTCGATACAACAGTAGCGGAGGGATCCGCCCGGGACATTGAGCTTGATGGCGATGCGCGTGGCGGTGGCGGGGGCACCGGTCAGTTCCGCCTCCACCCAGGTGCCTGACAGAGTCGCGGACGAGGCGGGGATGGTCATGAGGCTTTCGAATTGAAGATTGACGTCGGTTCCAAGGGTGGAAGCAGTGTAATTCGTCCCCGTCACGTAGCCGATATTCAGGAAAAGCTCGGACGATGCAGACGTGCTCGTGCGCAGCCAAAACCTAATCTTGAGGCTATTGACCGGCTGGTCGAACGTGGGCAGCAGCACAAAGCCTGGTGTCGGATTGGTGCCGTGGCCTGCCCTGCCGGCGAGGCTGAGGCTTTTGGTACCCGAATTGACCCATACATTAGCATTGCCACTAACGGACACGTGAGGGCCATACAACTTATTGTTAGCACTCGTAGAAGAAGTCGTGTTGAAGTAGGTGCGCCACCCTGCATTAGCCAAACCCGCATAGGTGTTGAATTTGGCGCCAGTGCCAATACCTGTGGGGTTGGCCGTTTGGGTTTCCGAATCGAAATTCTGCGTATAGGGAATGGTCTGCTGCGCCCCGGCATACGAAGCCATCAGCAGGGCGGCCACGGCCGCCAGGAGCCATTTTGCATTCTTGGCGCGCACGGCGGCGCGCTTCCATGACAGTTGTTTCTTCATATTTTTATTCTTCATTTTTTTCCTTTCTATACTCTTAATATAGGTTTTCAGGGGCATTCCTCAAATGCTGCCCCCCCCCCCCATAAAATGCTGATATACATGCAGTTGCACATACTGGTATCCTTATGGAGGCAATGCAAAGATACATATTTTTCGGGAAATGGAAGATTTTTTTTGCCAGGGCGGCATAGGGGGGACCAGCAGCACCGGGGATACCGGGAGGGGGCGGCACGGGAGATGGAGGGCCCGGGGCGGCCTCGGGGCAGCCCCGGAGGGGGGAAGGAGAGGGGAAGAAGAGAGTGCCTCCAACACGCTGGGAACCAGCGGAGTGCAAACGGTCCATTTTCGGCCTTTTTCCGGATTTTCTTCAAAAAAAAACCAGGTTTTCATGCCCGGAATCCCGCCGTTTCCGGGGGCAAAAATTTACCTTGCGGCAGCACAATAAACAGCCCCGTCCGGCGTTACCCCTGCATGACAACAAACGCACCGTTCAAGCCCTTCGGGATGGTTGTCCGCGGGCGGCTGGTGGAATACCGGCGGCCAGCGGTGATGGGCATCCTGAACATCACGCCCGACTCGTTCTACGACGGTGGCCGCTACGCCGAGCCCGCAGCCATGGTGGCCCAGGCACGCCGGCTGTTGGCCGAGGGGGCCGACATCATCGACCTGGGGGCCGCCTCGTCGCGCCCCGGGGCCACCCTCCCCTCCCCCGCGGAGGAGGCGGCACGGCTGGGAGCGGCCGTCCGCCTGCTGCGGCGCGAGCTGCCCGAGGCCATCCTCTCGGTGGACACCTGCTGGAGCCTGCCGGCCCGGACGGCCGTGGAGGCAGGGGCGGACATGGTGAACGACATCTCGGGCGGCCAGTTCGACGAGGCGATGTTCGCCACGGTGGCGTCGCTGCAGGTGCCCTACCTGCTGATGCACACCCGCGGCCTGCCGGGCGAGATGCAGCAGCGGACCGACTATGACGACATCATCGGCGAGCTCGCACGCTACTTCTCGGCGCGCCTGGACACCCTCTACCGCCTGGGGGTGAAGGACGTGTGGCTCGACCCCGGTTTCGGCTTCGCCAAGACGCTGGAGCAGAACTACGAGCTGCTGGACCGCCTGGACGAGCTGACCACCCTCTTCCGCGAGCCCCTGGTCACGGCCCTGAGCCGCAAGAGCATGATCTACAAGCGGCTGGGCACCACGCCGGAGGAGGCCCTGGCGGGCACGGTGGCCCTCGACACGGTGGCCCTGATGAAGGGGAGCCGCATCCTGCGGGTGCACGACCCGAAGCCAGCCCTGGACACCATCAAACTCCTATATCCATGACAAGCCTTGCCATTATGGGCCTGCCGGCCCTCCGCCTGATCGACGTGATCGACGTGCTGATCGTGGCCGTCCTGATTTACTATATCTACCGCATGGTGCGGGGCACCAATGTGATGCTCATCTTCTGGGCGCTGATAGTGCTGCTGGTGTCGTGGCGAGTGGCCGACCTGCTGGAGATGCGCCTGCTGGGGGCGCTGCTGGGGGGCGTGGCCAGCGTGGGGCTGATCGCCCTGATAGTCATCTTCCAGCCCGAGATACGCAAGTTTCTCCTCTTCCTGGGCACCAAGACGCAGCTGGACGAGTCGTGGCTGCAGCGGCTGCAGTTCTGGAAGCACCGGCTGCAGAACAAGCCCGCGGTGAACTACGAAGCCTATATCGGCGCCTGCATGCACATGTCGCAGTCGAAGACCGGCGCCCTGATAGTCTTCAAGCGGAGGAATGAGGTGGAGGAGCTGATCGCCACAGGCGAGCGCATCGACGCCCTGGCCTCCAGCGCGCTGCTGGAGGCACTGTTCTTCAAGAACTCGCCGCTGCACGACGGGGCTGTCATCGCACACGGCAACCAGGTGCTGGCGGCGCGGTGCATACTGCCCGTCACGTCGCGCCTGGACATCGACCCGAACCTGGGCCTGCGCCACCGGAGCGCCATAGGGGTGACGGAACAGCTTGATGTGTTGAGCGTTATCGTCAGCGAGGAGACGGGTGCCATCTCCTACGCGGTGGACGGGGAGATACACCACGACATCTCGCCCGTGGAGTTGCGCCAGGTGCTGGAGAAGTATGAATGCTGAAGCCTTAGTTTACAGCGATTTATAAAATATTTTTCAGGGATACGGAAAATTTCCGTATCTTTGCACCCTCATTCTGTGTATATAGTATATAGAAGAAGTGAAAACAATAAAATAACAAAACAACACACACTATGAAAAAGACATTCTGGATTCTGCTGCTGACGCTGGTATTCGGCGGCACGTCCTTCGGCCAGTTGGGCCTCGGCGGCGGCACGAAGGAGAAGAAAAGCGACCTCAAGGCCCAGGTGCCCCTCGACAAGAAGGTGCGCTACGGCAAGCTTGAGAACGGATTCACCTACTACATCCGCGACAACAAGAAGCCGGAGAACATGATCCAGTTCCGACTGGTGAGCAACGCGGGCTCGATCATGGAGCGCGACGACCAGCAGGGCCTGGCGCACTTCTGCGAGCACATGGCATTCAACGGCATCAAAGGCTACCCCGGCAACTCGATGATCGACAAGCTGCAGCAGCACGGCGTGGAGTTCGGGCGCGACATCAACGCCTACACCTCGTTCGACCAGACGGTGTACTATGTGAACATGCCCGCCAACGACGCCGAGATGGTGAAGATGGGCTTCGAGATCCTGGACGGCTGGGCCGGCAACATCCTGTTCGACCAGAAGGAGATCGAGGAGGAGCGCGGCGTCATCCACGAGGAGTGGCGCGGTGGCGTGGGCCACGGCGACCGCCTGCGCCAGAAGACCTGGCCCATCATGCTCAAGGGCTCGCTCTACGCGGAGCGCCTGCCTATCGGCAAGGAGGAGGTCATCATGAACTTCAAGCGCCAGAGCATCGTGGACTTCTTCAATGACTGGTACCGTCCGGACCTGCAGGCCATCGTCATCGTGGGCGACATGGACGGCTACGAATACGAAGGCAAGAAGGGCGCCCAGGCGGTGGAGCAGAAGGTGAAGGACCTCTTCTCGAGCCACCAGTTCCAGGGCAAGGAGAAACTTCCGCGCCAGTCGTATGCCATCCCCGCCAACAAGGAGCCCCTCATCTGCATCGCGCAGGACAAGGAGGCCACCTCGACCAGCCTGGCCCTGTACTGGAAGCACGAGAAGGAGCCCAACGGCACCGTCGGCGCCTACCGCAAGATGCTGGTGCGCAACCTCATCAGCATGATGATCAACGACCGCTTCCGTGAGATCACGGAGAAGCCTTCGGCCCCGATGATGTACGCCGGCGGCGGCTACAGCGGCTTCCTGGGCCGCGAGATCGACGTCTTCGCCGTCAGCGCAGCCCCCAAGGAGAACCGCATCGAGGAGACTGCCGAGCTGCTGCTGAAGGTGATGAAACAGATTGACGAGCACGGCTTCCTGCAGCCCGAGCTGGACCGCCAGAAAGAGGACCTCCTCTCCACCTACACCAAGCTGGCCAAGGAAGAAAACAAGACACAGTCCAACAGCCTGGCCGACGAGTACACGAACCACTACCTGGAGAATGAGCCCTGCCCCGGCATCCGCCAGGAGTGGAAGTACGCCAAGGAGTTCATCCCCGAGATCACGCTCGAGGAGTGCAACGAACTGGTCAAGACGTGGATTACCGACGAGAACCTCATATTCTACCTCACCGCCCCCGAGACCGACGGCTTCAAGGTGCCCACCGAGGCCGAGGCCCTCAAGATCATCAACGACAGCAAGAAGGTGAAGACCGAGCCCTGGGTGGACAACTTCCAGGACGAGGAGCTGTTCACCGACCAGCTGCCCAAGCATGTGGCCTACAAAGCCACCAAGCTCAACAGCGCGCTGGGCTATTGGGAGTACACCTGCCCGAACGGTGTGCGCTTCGTGGTGAAGCAGACCGACCTCAAGGCCGACGAAATCCTCATCAGCAGCTTCTCCTTCGGTGGCACCTCGCTCTACGACGACGCCCTGTTCTACCAGGCCGACAATGCGGCCGAGTTTGTCGACGCCGGCGGCATCGCCAACTTCAGCGCCACCCAGCTCTCCAAGAAGCTCAAAGGCATGAACCTCTCCATCAGCCCCTACATCGGCAGCCAGACCCAGGGCTTCTCCGGCAACTGCTCGCCGAAAGACCTCGAGACCACCCTCCAGCTCATCAACCTCTACTACACCGCCCCCCGCAAGGACAAGGAGGCCTACGAGCGCGAGATTGAGAACACGCTGAACCAGATTAAGTTCGTCCGCGAGAATCCCCAGGTGGCCTTCATCGAGAAATACTACAAGACCGCCTATCCCAACGACCAGCGCCGCGTGATCATCCCCACCGAAGAGAAAGTGCGCAGCCTCGACCTCGACCAGATGTTCAACATCTACCGCGAGCGCTTCGCCGACGCCTCCAGCCAGACCTTCTTCTTCGTCGGCAACGTCAGCGACGACGATGTGAAACTCATCGCCCGCTACCTCAACAACCTGCCCTCCAACGGGAAGCAGAAGAACGAGAAGTTCGTCAACCGCAATCCCCAGTTCGCCGAAGGCATCCAGCACGCCGAAGCCGTCAAGGGCATCGAGCGCCAGGGCATGCTCATCATGACGGGCCAGATGGATGTCGACGCATCCGAGCTCGACATGCAGACCCGCATCGCCATCAGTGAACTCGGCGAGGCCCTCGGCATCACCGTCACCGAAATCATCCGCGAGAAGAACGGCGACGCCTACAGCCCCAGCGCCGGCTTCTCCTACAGCATCACGCCCGTCGGACAGGTAACCTGGCAGTTCTACATCGGCTGCGACCCCGAGAAGGCCAAGAAGATCGAGAAAGACTGCATCAAGATCCTCAAGCAGTACATGAAGAAAGGCTGCGACGAGAAGACCCTCAACAAGGTGAAGGAGCAGATGATCGTCAACCGCGGCAAGAGCAAACAGAACAACAGTTTCTGGCTCAACCAGATCAGCAGCAGCTACCAGCTGAACGAGAGCCGCGACCAGTCGGTGAACAACTATGACCAGATGGTGAAAGCCGTCAGCACGGCCGACATCAAGGCCCTGGCCAACAAGTACATCAACCTGAACAACTACGTTGTAGTATCCCTCCGTCCGGAGGACGCCTCGAAAGGCAGCGCCCAATAAGCCGCCCAGGCCAACGGAACGAGGGAGGGGACGCATGTCCCCTCCCTTCTTTTATCGGCCCACCGAAAAGGGGCCGAAAGATAAAGAACAGTTAAGGAACAGTTATAGAACAATTAAAGAACAGTTAAAGAACAGACCTACCGGATACGGCCGGAAGGGCTGGGGGATCCCTGGGGGATTCCTGACGTATTCCCAGTATTTACCCTTATTCCAGGTGGAACCGGTAATACTATTGTTACCCGTCATACCAGTGGAACTGGAAAAAAACAGGGGCCATTATTCAAGATTTCCGAAAAGAATGCAAAAAAGTTGTACCTTTGCAAGTGCAAATGAGTGGTAAGAACATACGGAAATTGCTGACCTACGGCATGTTGGTCCTCTACCTGACGCTGGTAGGGCTGACGGCGGTGCACCGCCACTACCAGCCTGCCGACCCATGCACCCTCTGCAGCCACCACTCCAAGCACTACCACAGCACCTCGCAGTCGGTGCACGACTGCCAGCTGTGCCACTTCATGAGCATACCCTGTCTGCTGGCGGGGCTGACGCTTACGGTATGCGCAGCGAACCCCGTCGTGTGGCGGACCGCCCCCTGTGCGCGGCTGCACACGGCCTCCCCCGCCCTCCTGCCCGCCCGGGCCCCTCCCCTCCCCCTCTGACAACCGACGGAGCGCTCCTGCAGACGAGCGCACATTCATCCATTTGTTAGAGAGAAGATTATGACCGCATTCATCTTGCTGTCGACCCTGTTGCTGATGCAGCAGCCGGACAGCAGCGTCACCCTGCGCGGGGTGACCGTCAGCGCACGCAGCGCACAGCAGGCCGAAGCCTCGCAGCCCGCCGTGGAAGTGGATGCCTGCTACCTGGACAACCACTTCTCCTCCAGCCTCGTACAGAGCCTGGAGAGGATACCGGGCGTGAAAGCCCAGAGCATAGGCTCCGGCCAGTCGAAGCCCACCATCCGCGGGATGGGCTTCAACCGCATGGTGGTAAGCGAAAACGGCATCAAGCACGAAGGGCAGCAGTGGGGCGACGACCACGGGCTGGAAATGGACCAGAACGCCATCGACGCCGTGGAGGTCGTCAAAGGTCCCGCCGCACTGCTCTACGGCTCCGACGCCATCGGCGGCGTGCTGGCCTTGAAAAGCAACGCCATCCCCACAAGCGCCTTCGAGGGGTCGGCCTCGCTCTTCGGCAACAGCAGCAGCGACCTCCTCGGCATGGCCCTCCGGCTGGGGGGACGCAGCAAGGGCTTCTTCTGGAAGGCCGTGGCCTCGTGGAGCGACTATGCCGACGCGCGTGTGCCGACCGACAGCATCCAATACTACTCCTACCAGATACGCCTCCCCCACAGCCGCCTGCGCAACACCGCCGGGAACGAGGTGGACGGCCGACTGACGCTGGGGTGGACCAACAACGAGAACTTCCGCACCGACCTGACGGTAAGCGACGTATACTGCCGGAGCGGCTTCTTCGCCGATGCCCATGGGCTGGAGGTGCGCCTGTCGAGGATAGACTACAACCGGTCGAACCGCGACGTGGACCTCCCCTCACAGTGGGTGAACCACCTGAAAGTGCACAGCCACAGCACCCTGCAGCTGGGCGCCCTGTGGCTGGAAGGCCACCTGGCCTGGCAGCACAACTTGCGCGAGGAGATGAGCGAGCCCCTCTCGCACGGCTACATGCCCACGCCGCCCGACAGCCTGGAACGGCGCTTCGACAAGCACACCGCCACCGGCGGCCTCGCAATGAAGCTCCCCATCGGCGAAAGCCACCAGCTCAGCGCCGGGAGCGTGGCCGAACTGCAGCGCAACCGTCGCAGCGGATGGGGCTTCATCCTGCCCGACTTCGAGGCCCGAAGTTGGGGGCTGTACCTGATGGACCACTGGCACACCAGCGAGCAGCTAACCCTCAACGGGGGGCTGCGTTTCGACGCGGCACATACCGACATCCACGCCTACCGCGACTGGTACAGCACCCCCGTGGCAGGCGGCGGCGAGGAACGGCTGCAGTGCTCCTCGGAACTGTCGCGCACGTTCAGCAGCCTCACCTGGTCGGTGGGGGCCAACTGGCATAGCGACCACTGGCTGCTGCGCGCCAACCTGGGCAAAGCCTTCCGCGTGCCCATCGCCAAGGAACTGGGTGCCGACGGCATCAACTACCACATCTTCCGCTACGAGCAGGGAAATCCCACGCTGGACCCCGAGCAGTCGTACCAACTGGATGCCGGCGTGGAGTGGAGCCGTGGGGCGGTGGCCCTCAAGGTGGACCCCTACCTCAACTACTTCCCCAACTACATCTACCTCTGCCCAACGTATGAATTCGTGGAGGGGTTGCAACTCTACCGCTACACGCAGACCGAGGTGCTGCGTTGGGGGCTGGAGCTGGAGGCGTCCCTGCGGCTGTCGGCACACTGGGAGACCTCGCTGCGGGGCTACTACTGCTACGCCCGCCAGCAGTCGGGGGGCATGAAGGGCTACACGCTGCCCTTCTCGGTGCCGCTGACCGCCGACGCAGAGGTGCAGTGGATGCCGTGGCGCGAAGGCGACGGGGCCGTAACCCTCAACCTCCACATCGTGGGGGCACAAGAGAAGATCGTCCCTCCCGAAAAGCCCACGCCCGCCTTCTTCACGCTGAACATAGCCTTCTCGCGCCAGTTCACGCTCGGCGGCCATTCCCTCTCGCTCTCCCTGCAGGCCAATAACCTGCTCAATGACCGCCACTACGACCACTCGAGCTATTACCGGCTCATCGATGTGCCCGAACCCGGGCGGCACGTCGCCATTAAAATGAAAATCAATTTGTAAAAACAGAAAAACACCATGAAAAACATTCACAAAACCCTTATATTCGCCGCCCTGCTGTCGCTTGCAGCGGCCTGTTCCGACAACGAGGACGTGGAGCGTCCCGTCATCACCGCCGAAGGCATCGCCGCCTCGCCCGTCAACTGCGACTCCTACGTGCTGGGGGACACCATCCGCCTCTGCTACCGCTTCACCGACAACGAGGAACTGGGCAACTTCAACATCGAGGTGCATACCAACCACGACCACCACACCCACTCCGGCGAGGCCGAGGACTGCCCCCGGGAGGCGGAAGAGGGCCACGAGCATGAGCACGAGGCCGTCAATCCGTGGGTCCTCAACAAGGACTACACCATCCCTGCAGGGACGCGCGACTACACCGCAAGGGTGGAGATACCCATCCCCGAGGATGTATCCGAAGGGGAATACCACTTCATGATCCGTGTGACCGACCGCGCCGGATGGATGGAGATGAAGTCGCTGTCGATCATGCTGGTGGACTAACCCTCCGGCAGGCCTGCAAGAGAAAACCCCCAAGGCGCCCTGATTCAGGTGCCTTGGGGGTTGTTTGAAAACATTTATTTCGCCGGATGGAATATTTTGTGTAATTTTGCAGCCGTAAAACAAGATAGCCAAGACGATGGAAACCCTGAACAGCGCAACCGCCACCAGTGCTGCCCGCCCTGCTGCCAGACAGCGTTCGGCGAAGGCCGCAGACCTCCCCAAGACCCCCGAAAGCGAGCTGATGGAGGTGGAGGAGTTTTTTGATATTGTATGGAAACGCTACCTAGAAAAGCATGAAAGTCTACAGCGTTAAGATTTCCCGCAAGGCATGGGGCGATGTGGAGATGCTCTCCGACTTCCTCCTCACCGTGATGAGTGTTGCCGGGGCGCGGAAATATCTTGACACGATGATTTTCGAGGTGCAGTCGCTGGCTGTCTTTGCCGACCTGTACCGACCGAGCACCATGGCCGACATACGGCGTTGCCACCCGCAGGCGCGGCGCATGGTGAGCCATAACCGCCGCTGGACCTACGTCTTCCACATCGAGGGCGACACGGTGATAGTGGACCGCCTGCTGAAGAGCAAGATGATTATACGATAAGAAAATGTGGTCGCGTCCCTACGGGACGCCGAGATGGGTGCACTGGATGCGGCCCCATACTGCGCTTCGTTTGTATGGGGTTATGAGAGGTCGCGTCCCTGCGGGACGCCGGGATGGGCGCACTGGATGCGGCCCCATACTGCGCTTCGCTTGTATGGGGTTATGAGAGGTCGCGTCCCTGCGGGACGCTGATCCATGTGCTCGGCATGGGACGCGGGGACTGTCAGGGGACGCGGGGACAGCCGGGGAACGCGGGGAAGAACAGGGGACGCGGGGACAGCCGGGGAACGCGGGGAAGAACAGGGGACGCGGGGACAGCCGGGGGACGCGGGGACAACTAGGGAACGCGGGGGCATCCGGGGAACGCTGGGAAAAACAGGGGACGCGGGGGCTTCCAGGGGACGTGGGGACTGCCTCGGAGAGGCTGAATCTTCGTAACCCCACATAAGTGCAGCGTAATGTGGGCTACCATGTGCCACAACAATACCGGTATCCCAGAGGGACGCGATATCATTTGCGGCGGAGGAGGTGTGGGGCGAAGCGGAGGAGGAGGGCGGCGCAGAGGAGGAGGGTGAGGAGTTCGGCGACATCGACGGCCCACCAGATGCCGTCGGGACCCGCCAGCGCGGGGAGGAGCCAGACGCAGCCGAGCTCGAAGACCATGGAGCGGGCGAAGGCGGCCACGGCGCTGACGAGGCCGTTCTGGAGGCCGGTGAAGAGGGCCGAGGCAAACATGCTCCAGCCGCAGATGAGGAAGCAGAGCATATAGATACGTATCGCGCGCGTGGTGAGGGCGGCCAGGGCGGCGTCGTAGCCTATAAAGAGGCGGGCCAGGGGAGCGCTGAGGAGTTCGGACGTGAGGGTCATGACGAGCCCCACAGCCCCGATGACGACCAGCGACTTGCGCAGGAGCGACCGCTGCTCGCCTACGTCGCCGGCGCCGTAGTGGTAGCCGATGATGGGGGTGAGGGCGAGGTTGTAGCCGATGAAGACGGCGGCGTAGGCGAAGGAGATATACATCAGGATGCCGTAGGCCGCCACGCCGTCCTCGCCGTAGAGGCGCATGAGCTGGAGGTTGTAGCAGATGCTGACGATGCTCATCGAGATGCTGCTTACGTATTCCGACAGGCCGTTGGAGCAGGCTTTGCCGACATAGGGCCAGAGGGTGCGCGTGCCGCGCAGGAGGCGGAGGCTTCCGCGGTTGAGGCGGCGGGAGCTGAAGTAGACGAGGGGGAAGGCGCCGCCGACCACCTGGGAGACCACGGTGGACCAGGCCGCGCCTGCGACGCCCCACTGCAGGAGCCAGACGAAGAGGGCGTCCAGCAGGATGTTGGTCACGCCGCAGACGAGGCTCATCACGGTGCCCAACTGGGGCCGTTCGGCGGCCATGTAGTAGGACTGGAAGGCCATCTGGAGGGCGAAGAAGGGCATGCCGACCATGCAGACGCGGCTGTAGACGACGCAGTCGTGCATCATCGGCCCGTCGGCGCCGAGCCAGCGCGCGATGGCGGGGGCGAAGATGCCGAAGAGGAGGCCCGAGAGGGTGCCCACCACCACCGAGAAGCGCACCAGCATGGTGAAGATGCGGTTGGCCTTGCCGGCGTAGCCTTCGCCCTTCACCTTGGCCACCAGCGCGGCGCCGCCGCTGCCCACCATCTGTCCCAGCGCGGCCAGCATCATGATGGCCGGCCAGACGAGGTTGATGGCGGCGAAGCCGGTCTTGCCGACGAAGCGCGAGACGAAGAAGCCGTCCACCATGCTGTAGACCGAGGTGATGAGCACCATGCCGATGCTCGGCAAGGCCGACTTCGCCAGGCGACGGTAGCCATAATGTCCTGACAATGAAATATCCATACCTGCGCAGGAGTGCGTTTCCGGGATGCAAAGATACGACTTTTCTCCCACTCCTCCCCACCCTTTTTTCAACAAACGGTCCATAAGCGTTCATATCGGTTCTCAGTCGAAGTAAATACCTAGGGGATACCTACAGGATACCTACAGGGTCCCCGCGGGGCGGCGCGGCGGCCGCCTGTCGGACCACGGGCTACAGCAGGCTGATGCACAGCGCGTTGCAATATTTCATCCGGAAAATACAATAAAAATGCCGGCGGCGCGTTATCAAAACGCAAAAAATGATGAGACGCATAGCCCTATACATAGCCACCCTCCTCGCCGCGGTCAGCGCGGCGGGCCAGTCGTCGTCGGTGCTGGCTGCGGGCGAATGGTGGAAAATGGCCGTCGAGGAAGACGGCATCTACCGCATCACCCCCTCCGACCTGCCGGCCCTGAACGGGCGGCGGTGCGAGGGGCTGGCCGTCTATGGCGGCCGCGGAGGCGCCCTCTCCACCAACAACAGCCAGACCACTATCGGCGACCTGCGCCAGGTGGGCAGCCAGATAGTGGACCGCAACGGCAACGGCATCTTCGACCCGGGCGACGAACTGCTCTTCTATGCCGAAGGGGCCGAGCAGTGGACCTACAGCAGCGCCCTGGGGCGCTGGGTGTTCGACCACCACCCTTACGCACGCCAGAACTTCTACTACCTCACCGCCTCCGCCACCGACGCCCTGCGCATCGCGCCCGAAAGCGGCCCTGCGGCCGACACGGTACTGAGGCATCACTCGGTGGTGACCCATGTGAACAACGACCTGGTGAACCTCTATGAGTCTGGGCAGCAGTGGATGGGCGAGCGGTTCTCCACCGCGGTGCCTACGCGCACCTTCACCCTGCGCCTGCCGGCCGGCGAGGTGTCCGACGTGAAGCTGCGCTACGCCCTGGCCAGCGTGGCCGGCGTCGACGGGCGGTTCACGGTGAGCACCCAGGGCTACAGCCGGCAGACCACCATCAACTACCGCTCGGTATACAGCACCGTGGAGGAATCGCTGCCGCAAGCCTCGCCGACGTACACCTTCACCCTCGCCTACAGCTGCAGCGAGAATGCGGCCAGCGGCTATCTGGACTACATAGAGCTCTGCGCCCAGGCCCCCATCGCCTTCGGCGGAGGCCAGGCCATCGTGCGCGGACGCCCCTTAGGACGTGCCGCGGCAACATTCCAGCCCTCGGGAGCCGGCGGGGCGCGTGTGTGGGAAGTAACCCGTGCCGGCGCCGAGCGGGAACTCACAATAAGTCCCGACGGCTGGAGCGACAGCACCCACGAGGCCCGGAAATACATCCTCTTCGACGGCACCTACTACCTCACGCCCACCGCCATCACACCGCTCGCAAACCAAGACCTCCACGGCAGCCCGCAGGCCGACCTGGTGATAGTGACCCACCCGCTGTTCAGACAACAGGCCGGGAAACTGGCCGCACTGCATGAACTCTTCGACGGGCTGACCACCCTGGTGGCTACCGACGAGGAAGTGTACAACGAATACTCCACCGGCATGCAGGACCCGATGGCCATCCGGTCGCTGCTGCGCTGGCTGAAGGAACGCCACCCGCAGGCTCCGCCGCGCTACCTGATACTCTTCGGGAAAGGCAGCTACGACAACCGCAACCTGCTGGGGAGCGACCTGCCCACGGTGGTGACCTACGAGACCCCCCATTCGTTCGACGACGACGGGGGCTCCTATGCCAGCGACGACATGCTGGGCTACCTCGCCCCGAACGGCCGGGGAGTGCCGTCGGAAGCGCTGGATGTCAGCGTGGGACGCCTTCCGGCCCGCAACGTGGGCGAGGCGGTGCTGCTGGTGGACAAGCTGGAAAGCTACATCACACGGCGCGACATGGCCGACGAAAACAACCGCGGCGACTGGCGCAACTACGTGGCCCTGCTGGCCGACGACGCCGATCCCGGCAGCCCGGCCGACTCCATCTTCGCCCATTCCTCCGAAGCGGTCGCCTCGGCCATCAAGCAGCAATTCCCCCAGCTCAACATCGACCGCCTCTACGCCGACGCCTACCGTCAGGCATCGGGCGCCATCGGCTCCTTCTATCCCGACCTGAACAACGCCCTGCGTCAGCGGCTGAACTACGGATGCCTGCTGCTCAACTACATAGGGCACGGCTCGACAGCCTATATCGGCACCGAGCGCTACATGGAGGCATCGGACGTGGCGGGCTACACCAACTTTGACCGCCTGCCCGTATTCATCACCAGCACCTGCTCCTATGGCCGCTACGACCTGCCGAAGAGCCAGTGCGGAGCGGAACTCTGCCTGCTGGCACCTGCCGGGATGGTGACGGTGGTCAGCGCCTCGCGCCCCATCAGCCACAGCGAGCGTTTCAACAAAGACCTGGTCCTCTTCGCCCTCGACCCCGCCAACACCATCGGCGACGCGGTGCGGATGGCCAAGAACCGCACCTATGTCCCCCTGTGCATCGGCATCACGGGCGACCCCGCATTGCGCCTGAGCCAGCCCCGGAACCGCGTCCATGTCACCCACATCAACTCGCAACCCGTCAGCGACAATGCCGACATACAGGCGCAGGTCCTCTCCAAAGTCACCGTCACCGGCGAGATACGCGACAGCGTGGGGCAACTGGTACACGACTTCGACGGTACGATCTACCCCGTGGTATACGACCGCGAGACACGGGCCTACACTCTGGCCAACGACAATCCCGGCACCGAGGTGGCCTTCATGCAGCAGAAGAACGTGCTGTACAAAGGCAGCCATACGGTGAGCGGCGGACGGTTCGAGTACAGCTTCATCGTCCCGATGGATGTCTCCTACCGATACGACTACGCCAAGTTGAGTCATTATGCCAAGTCGGCCTCCGACCATGCCTCGGGTAGCTACCTACGCCTCATGCTGGGCGGCATGAGCGACAGCGCGGATGTGGGCCATACGGCCCCACAGATACGCCTCTTCATGGGCGACACCAACTTCCGCACTGGCGGCCTGGTGGGCCACAGCCCTACGCTGGTGGCGCTCCTCTACGACTCGGCGGGCATCAACACCGGCTTCGGACTGGGGCACGATATCACCGCCGTGCTTGACGACAACCCCGGGAGCCTGGTGGTGCTGAACGACCTGTATGAGGCCGACATCGCCGACAGTCGCCGGGGGATGGTGGCCTATAAATTCGAGAAACTCACCCCCGGGCGCCACAAGGTTACGCTGAAAGCATGGAACATCTTCGGCATATCGGCCACAGCCAGCACCGAATTCACGGTGCGCGGTGCCGACACAATGGTGCTTTCGGCGGTGGAATGCGTACCCAATCCCGCAACGGAATACACCGACATATCGCTGCGTGTCAATGTGTCATCCCGCATCGAATCTGCTACGCTGGAGATATACAACACCCGCGGGCAGAAAGTGTTTGAGCACACGCCGGAGGTGTCGGCAGAGGGATACATAGTGGGGCCCGTGCGGTGGCGCACCGATGCTGTGGTATCGGGCCTCTACCTGGTGCGCCTGTTGCTGACCGACAGCGACGGGGAGGTTCACCAAGCCACAGGGAAATGTATTGTATATTGAAACAATAAAAGAGAAACAACGCCGTTATAGGCGACAAAACAAGACAGAAAAACAGGAATGAAGAAACTCACCTTTACGGTAGCGACGGCCCTCATGGCCAGCGGCCTCTACGCGCAGAGCTGGCTTGGGCAGGATTCGCAGAAGAACTATATCTCCACCGGCATGCCTATCATCATGATAGCCCCCGATGCGATTTCCAGCGGCATGGGCGACGTGGGCGTTGCCACCACTCCCGATGCCTACTCGGCACACTGGAACAACGCCAAGTTTGCTTTCATAGAGGATGCCGTGGGTGCCAGCACCACCTACACGCCGTGGTTGCGCAACCTGAATGTGAGCGACATGAACCTGCTGTATCTGGCAGGCTACTACCGCATCAACAGCCGCAGCACCGCCGCCATGGGCCTCACCTACTTCACCCTGGGCGACATAGACATGACCGACAACGACGGGCAGAAGCTGACCACGCTGCACCCCAACGAGTTCGCCATCGACCTCACCTACGCCTTGAAGTTGAACGACAACCTGGCCCTGGGCGCCACGGGCCGTTTCCTGCGCAGCGACCTCACCAACGGACAGTCTATCAACGACGGGGCAGGCTACACCCGCACCCATGGTGCCAACTCCATTGCCGCCGACATCGGTCTCTACTACCAGCAGACCATCGACAAGCAGCAGGAGTTCGCCCTCGGCGCATTCATCTCCAACCTGGGTGCCAAGCTCTCCTATAGCGATGACGACAACGACAAGGAGTTCCTGCCGGCCAATCTGCGCCTGGGCGGACGCTATACCAACCGCATCGATGACTACAACAAGATATCCGTCATGCTGGACGCCAACAAGCTGCTGGTCCCCACGCCGCCGCTCCGCACAGACAGTGAGGGATGGGCGAAGTACTACAGCATGGGCGTGATACGCGGTGCCCTGCAATCGTTCGGCGACGCGCCGGGCGGCTTCACCGAGGAGTTGCAGGAGGTGCAGCTTTCGGTAGGTGCCGAGTACCAGTACGCCGAGACATTCATCGTGCGCGCGGGCTACTTCTACGAACATGCCAACAAGGGCGGCCGCCGCTATGCCACGGTAGGCGTGGGGCTGCGCTACAGCCAGTTCTCGGGCGACTTTTCCTACCTCATCCCCACCACCATCATTTCCAACAATCCATTGACCAACACCATCCGCATCTCCCTCGGATGGGACATGAAACCGACACGATAGCCATGCGGATAGGGACGGGATACGACGTGCATCGCCTGCAGGAGGGGCTTCCCCTCTGGCTGGGGGGTGTACGCGTTCCGCATACGCACGGGCTGGTGGGGCACAGCGATGCCGACGTGCTGCTGCATGCCATCTGTGACGCGCTGTTGGGGGCCGCCGCCCTGGGCGACATCGGACAGCACTTCCCCGACACCGACCCGCGGTACAAAGGCATCGCCAGCACCAAGTTGCTGGCCCATGTGGGCGGGCTGCTGCGCTCGGAGGGCTACACCATCGGCAACATCGACTCCACGGTGGCGGCCCAACGGCCCAAGCTGCGCCCCTATATCGACACCATGCGACAGACCATTGCCGACGCCCTCGGCATCGCGATAGGCCAAGTATCCGTCAAGGCCACCACCACCGAGCGCCTCGGCTTCGAGGGGCGCGAAGAGGGTATCAGCGCCCAAGCCATAGCACTACTCCTATGAACGAGAAACCCTATACCTCCCCCCTACCCGACGACGAGGCCGCCGTGCTAGAAGACAACGGCTGCAGCCTGGTGCTGTACAACGACGACGTGCACACGTTCGACTATGTCATCAAGGCCCTGGTCGACATCTGCCGCCACACCGAAGAGCAGGCCGAGCAGTGCGCCATACTGGTGCATTGCCACGGGAAATGCACCGTCAAGCAGGGTGCCTACAGCGACCTGCTGCCGATGCACAGTGCGCTGCTGGACAAACAACTGACATCCGAGATACACGAATAGATTATGAACACTACACTTCTCATCATCGTTCTCCTGCTGGGCGTCGTATTGCTGGCGCTCGAGATTGTGGCCCTGCCGGGCGGCATCGCCGGCGTGTTCGGCGTGGGGCTGATTGCCTTCGGCGTATGGGAAAGCTACGTCATGTTCGGCAACACCGTCGGCACCGTGGTGCTTCTGTGCGCCATTGCGCTGTGTGCCCTGATGCTGGCCTGGTTCATGAAGGGCAAGACGTGGAAGCGCTTCAGCCTGGAGGAGGAGTCGACTGGCAAGGTGAACCAGCTGGGACACAGCGTGGCCGTGGGGACGCGCGGCACCACCATCTCACGTCTGGCACCCACTGGCAAGGCCCTCATCGACGGGCAGCCAACGGAGGTTCACGCCGTGAACAAGTTCATCGACCCCGACCGCCCCATCGAGGTGGTGGCCATCGAGGGCTACCGCATCGACGTGGTGGAAGTGAGCGACACCCGATTTGACAATCAAAAATAAACCTACAAAAAAAACACCAACATGGAAACCATCATCATCATTGTCGTCTGCGCCATTGCGCTCATCCTGTTCCTCTACCTGGTGCCCATCGGCATCTGGTTCCAGGCCCTCGTGTCGGGCGTGTACACCTCGCTGGTGCAGCTCATCTTCATGCGCTTCCGCAAGGTGCCACCCTCGATCATCGTGGGCAACCTGATATCCGCCTCGAAAGCGGGTCTGAAAATCAAACAGAACGACCTGGAGGCCCACTATCTGGCGGGCGGACACGTGGACAGCGTGGTGAACGCACTCATCAGTGCCGACAAGGCCAACATGAACCTCGACTTCAACACCGCCACAGCCATCGACCTCGCCGGACGCGACGTCCTCAAGGCCGTCCAGACATCCGTCAATCCCAAGGTCATCGACACGCCCCCCGTCGCCGCCGTGGCCAAGGACGGCATCCAGCTCATAGCCAAGGCCCGCGTCACCGTGCGCACCAACATCAAACAACTCGTCGGCGGCGCCGGCGAGGAGACCATCCTGGCGCGCGTCGGCGAAGGCATCGTCACCTCCATCGGCTCCGCCGTGAGCCACAAGCAGGTGCTCGAAAACCCCGACAGCATCTCCAAACTGGTGCTCACCAAGGGCCTCGACAGCGGCACCGCCTTTGAAATCCTCTCCATCGACATCGCCGACATCGACGTGGGCAAGAACATCGGTGCCCAACTGCAGATGGACCAGGCCAACGCCGACAAGAACATCGCCCAGGCCAAGGCCGAGGAGCGTCGCGCCATGGCCGTCGCACAGGAGCAGGAGATGAAAGCCCGCGCACAGGAAGCACGTGCCAAAGTCATCCAGGCCGAAGCCGAAGTGCCCCTCGCCATGGCCGAAGCCTTCCGCAACGGCAACCTCGGCATCATGGACTACTACCGCATGCAGAACATCCAGGCCGACACCGAGATGCGCTCCTCCATCGCCACCCCGTCCGCCGGCAACAAACCCACGGGCAAACCCGGGGAGAAATAAGTCGGAAAAGGGCGAAATAAACAACCCCTTTCGGACTAATGGTTCATAAAGGGTCATATCGGTTCTCAGTCGAAGTAAATACCTAGGGGATACCTACCGGATACCTACAGGGTCCCTGCCGGCTGGGAAGAGAAAAAAGAGAGCGTCGGGTCGGAACTTCCAGTTCCGACCCGACGCCTTTTAGCTGATTATCAAGTCCTTCTATTTTTTTACAGGAATAGCCTCGAGGGTGGCGAGGAGATAATCGTAGAATTTCTTGGTGCTGGGGATAAAAGTGCGCTCATCGGGGCTGTGGGGGCTCTCGATGGTGGGGCCGAAGGAGATCATCTCCATGTCGGGATAGGTGCCGCCCAGCAGGCCGCATTCCAGACCCGCATGGATGGCCATCACGGCGGGTTCCTTCTTGTAGAGCTTCTTGTAGGTCTGCTTCATGGTCTTAAGCAACTCGCTCTTCATGTTGGGTTTCCAGCCGGGGTAGGCGCCGGAAAGCTTGCACTTGCCGCCCGAAAGCTCGGCCAGGCACACGAGGCGCTCGGCAAGGGCCTCCTTGGCGGTGTCGACGCTGGAGCGGAGCAGGGCATGCATGACGAACTGCTTGCCGTCGGTCTTCACAATAGCCAGGTTCAGCGAAGTCTCCACCAAGCCCTCCATGTCGCGGCTCATGCGGATGACGCCGTTGGGGGCCACCATCATGAGGTTGATGATCTTCTGGGTGTCCTTGGCGGTCATGACGTTGGTGGCCATGCGGACTTTCTCGTAACTGATGCAGAAGTCGGGCTCGACGCCGGCGAGTTCCTTCTTCACCCAGCCAGCCACCTTGTCGAACTCCTGCAGGATGCACTCGGTGTGCTCCTTCGGGAAGGCGATGACGGCCTCGGCGTCGCGTGGGATGGCGTTACGCATGTTGCCGCCGTTCACGCTGATGATGCGGATGCCGCACTCGGCCACCCAGCGGAGGTGGCGGAAGAGGAGTTTGTTCACATTGGCGCGGCCGGTGTTGATTTCCATACCGGAGTGGCCGCCTTTGAGACCGCCGAGGGTGAGGCGGTAGGCCACCATGCCCTTGGGAGCCTTCTCGGTCTTGTAGGGGATGGTCATGGAAGCGTCGATGCCGCCGGCACAGCCCACGTAGAGTTCGCCCTCGGTCTCGGAGTCGAGGTTGATGAGGTAGTCGCCTTTCAGTTCGCCCTTCTTGAGGCCGAAGGCACCGGTCATGCCGGTTTCCTCGTCGGTGGTGATGAGGGCTTCCAGGGGGCCGTGCTTGGCGGTCTTGGAGGCGAAGACAGCCATGATGGCGGCTACGCCGAGGCCGTTGTCGGCGCCGAGGGTGGTGTCTTCGGCATAGACCCAGTCGCCCACGATTTTAGTCTTGATGGGGTCCTTCAGGAAGTCGTGCTTCTTGCCGGCACGTGCCTGGGGCACCATGTCCATGTGCGCCTGCAACACTACGGGGTGCAGTTTCTCCATGCCTTTGGTCGCGGGCTTGGCAAGGATGATGTTGCCCACCTTGTCCACGCGGCACTCAATTTTGTTTTTTTTGGCCCAGCCGACAATGTATTCGCGCACTTTCTCTTCGTGCTTCGAGGGGCGGGGACACTGCGTCAGAGCATGGAAGTTGCTCCACAACTCTTTGGGTTCGAGGTCTTTGATTGTCATAATTGTTGATATTTAATTAGGTTTGTATTGTCGTCCGTTCAACGGTGCAAATTTACACATTTTTTTTGAAAGGCAGCAAGATATGTCGAAAAAACATCACTTTTTCTCCTCGTGTCGGTCCAGATAGTCCAGTATCTCATACACGAGACTCTCCAGCTCGGCCCTCTCCTTGGCCGCCTTCCGGGACAGCGGAGTGTCCGCCTGCTGCCCCGGATCCATGCGGCTGACCGGCATAAGCGTCTGCTGGTACCCCTGCAGGATGCCCTGCCGTCGCCGGGCCGTGTGGTCGCCATCATCGGGAATTGCCAAGGGCGTCCCGAAATCCTCCTCTATCCGATCGGCCACCAGCCGCGCGTCGTTCCCTTGAAGAATCAGCAGCTTCTGCCCCTGTTGCCAGTGCGGCGCCGTGGAATCCTCGCTGCGCGGACGCTCCACCACCCGCCAATGCAGCTTGGAAACCGGCTGGAAACACACATACAACGGCCACGATACCCCTCGCAGCTGCATATCTCCTCTCCTCGCCAGCGCAATGGAATAAAGGCGATTCAGGTCGTCCACAAAGGCATACCCCGGTGCCAGCGTGTGGAAAAACAGGCAGGCATGGTCCGGATAGCCATAGTCCTCCTCCTCGATGTCCAGCGTAAAAACCTGTTGTTTACTCATATAATCGGTTCAAATGGATTGTCCTTGACAGAAAAATCGGGCCGATAGCAGCCTTCCGACTCCAGGTCTTGCCTCCACCCCTGCACAAGCCCCCGCTCGGTACACCGCCGGCATACCTGCTCGTACTCCTCCCGCTTTAGGCGTCGGTTCAAGGGCATCGGCAAATCCTTCGTCGGCGGATAGTATTGCGACATGAGCGACACCGGCACCTGATGCGGCAGATTGTCCGCCAACCAGTCAATCACCTGCAGCGAATTCTCCACCAGTCCCGGAAGTACAAGGTGGCGCACCGCCATGCCACGGAAAGCCACCCCCTCGGCATCCACCTTGAGGGATGCCCCCACCTGCCGCTGCATCTCCTTGAGGGCCGCTGTAGCCACGAGGGGATAGTCTGGGGCATGGCTGTAGGTACCGGCCGCATCCGCGTCGAGATACTTAAGGTCAGGCAAGTAAATATCCACCAGTCCCTCAAGTGATTGCAAGGCATCTACCCTCTCATACCCACTGCTGTTGTACAGCACCGTCGGGCGGACCCCCCGGCTTTGCACAGCAGACAGGAGGGATGGCAGAAGGGGAGCGTAGTGGGATGCGGTGACAAGTCCCAGTATACCGTTGCTGTTCGGCAGGAGTTCCGCTATGCGGTCGGCAATAGCCTCCAGCCCTCTATAATGAATATAGTTGCCATCTACTTGGCGACCCGATATGGCACGGTTCTGGCAATAGATGCAATGCAGGTTGCAATGCGGAAAGAATACATTGACCAACCCACTGAACGGCGGCTCTTCCCCGCGGTGGATACATATAGCAGCCGCCTCGAGTTCCTGCGGAGCCCCGCAATATCCTGTCGTGGTTCTTCGGGAAACACCGCAGTCCCGCGGACAGATATGGCAGGGGTCTAGTCCCAGCTGCATACCGCATAATATTGCATCCCTCCCTGATACTTCATGTCTGTGCAAGAGACATTGGCAGCATCCACCTCGTCAGCCGTGTAGGTACGCTCTACACCGTTATAGGCAGTGCAGGTGCACGTCTTGTGGCAACTGCCGAGGGCAAGTAGCAACAGGAGCATAATGCCAAGGGATAGTGTACGTTTCATCTATGGGATATTTTATGTATTGCTCTGGAGAACAAGGCTTTTTCCTTCCATACAACCACGGCAACATAGGCCAATACCAGCGCGGTTCGGAAGAGCAGCCTTGGTATCATTCCCTCGATATGAACCAGTTCCCCCACAGCATACAGCACCAGTGCAAGGGCAAAATAGGCGGATAGCGAGGCAACGGGATAGGGTACCTTATAGTGCCGCTGGCCAATACTGTAGCTGAGCAGCACACACACGCCGTAGCCCGCGAGGCCACCCCAGGCACACGCCATGTAACCCATTCGGGGCACGAAGAGGACATTCACCGCCACCATGACGGCACACCCTGTGGCACTCATCACAGCCCCCCACCACGTCTGCGCCGTCAGCTTGTACCAGAACGAGAGGTTGAAGTAGATGCCCATGAGTATCTCCGCCATCATGACAATGGGAACAGCGCGGAGCCCCTCCCAATAATCACTTTTTATCAGGTATTTGAACAGGTCCATATAGCACACCACCACCAGAAATGCCAGCAGTGTGAACTGGACGAAGTACTTCATCACCAAGGCCTGCGTCTCCTTGCTCTTGGCATCGCGCCCGCCGGCGAAGACAAACGGCTCGTAGGCATAGCGGAACGCCTGGGTGATCATGGCCATAATCATTGCGATCTTGACACAGGCCCCGTAGATACCCAGCTGCACACGCCCCTCTTCCCCGGGCACAAGGTAGGGGAACAGTATCTTGTCCGCCACCTGGTTCAGTATGCCCACCACGCCGAACAGCAACAGGGGCCAGGCGTAGCGGAGCATCGGTTTGAGCAGGCGCCCGTCGAAAGCGGAGGGGCACCAGTCGCGCAACTCGCGGTAGAATCCGAGCGTTACGAGGGCAGTGCACAGGAGGTTGATATAGAATATGTAGCCTACGTTATCGGCCTCGCTGTACCATTGCATCCAACCCTGGCCGGCCATGCGCGGCGCCACCAGGAATATGAAGAGGTTCAACCCTATGTTCAAGACGATGAATCCCAGCTTGAGGGAGGCGAATTTCCAGGCCTTTCCCTCCTGCCGCAGGCGGGCGAACAGGATGGATTGCACGGCATCCAACGCCACCACCACGGCCATCGCGCCGATATATTCGGGGTGCGCCTCATAGCCCATGGCCGAAGCTATGGGGTGCAGCAAGGCAAGCACGAGGATAACGAACAGGCCGCTCACCGCACCCACCGCCGACAGCGCGGTGGAAAAGACCGACTTCGGGTCGGCCCCTTCGCGGTTGGCGAAGTAGAAGTAGGTGGTCTCCATGCCGAAGGTGAGGATGACCAGCAGGAGCGCCGTGTAGGCATAGATGTTGGTCACCACGCCATATCCGCCCGACGCAGCGGAGATGTGGTAGGTGTAGACCGGCACCAGCAGGTAGTTCAGGAACCGGCCCACGATGCTGCTCAAGCCGTAGACGACCGAGTCGGAGAGGAGTTTCTTCAGCGATGGCATGGCGCGTCGTCGTGTCGGGACTAGTACTGCTCCTTGTCGTTGGGGAAGTCGCCACTCTTCACGTCGCTGATATAGTGGCGTATGGCATTGGAGATGTCCTCGCCGAAGGTGCCGTAGGTGCGCAGGTAGCGGGGCTTGAACTGCTGTGTGATGCCGAGCATGTCCTGAAGCACCAGCACCTGTCCGTCCACATGGGGGCCGGCGCCGATGCCAATGGTGGGTATCTTGATGGTCTGCGTGACCTCCTGCCCCAGCACAGCGGGTATCTTCTCCAGCACCAGTGCGAAGCATCCGGCCTCCTGCAGTATGAAGGCGTCGCGCTTCAGGCGGTCGGCCTCCTCCTTGTCGGTGGCGCGCACGGCGTAGGTGCCGAACTTATTGATGCTCTGCGGCGTGAGACCCAGGTGGCCCATGATGGGGATGCCGGCCGAAAGTATGCGCTGCACGCTCTCCAGTATCTCCTCGCCACCCTCCATCTTGATAGCGTCGGCGCCGGTCTCCTTCATGATGCGTATGGCGGAAGCGAGGGCCTGCTTGGAGTTGCCTTGATAGGTTCCGAAGGGCATATCGACGACCACCAGGGCGCGATTGACGGCACGCACCACGGAGGTGGCATAGATGATGATCTCGTCCAGCGAGATAGGCAGGGTGGTCTTGTGGCCCTGCATGACGTTGGCGGCCGAGTCGCCCACCAGTATGACATCGATTTTCGAGGCTTCGACCAACGAGGCCATCGAGTAGTCGTAGGCCGTAATCATGGCGATCTTCTCGCCATGTACCTTCATGTTCTGCAGTACCTTGGTGGTGACTTTGGTCACATCGGTCTGTAAGTAACCCATTGTGTGATTGCGAATTAAGGTTTATGAATGGTGAATTCCAGTCTATTCTATGATTTCCTCGGGGTCATCCGGTCGGCTCCTGCCGCTGTCCAGCAGGGTCTCCTCCTCCTGTTCGGGGGTGATGCGGAAGAGGGCTTTGAGGGGCTTCTTGAGTTCCATCTCGCCATGCTTCCCCACGCGGTAGGCCACATAGTGGCGTTTCCCCACGGTGAAGGCCGCGGCCTCGGTGGAACTGGCAGCCTCGTAGAAGTATTTCTTCAGCTCGTTTTCCTGGATACGCTTGCCGAGGTAGATGGTGTCGAACTGCGTCACGTTGATAGGTGCCTGCAGCACCAGGGCCCCTTTGCCGGGCAATTTGCGGGTGGGCAGGGCCTTGTACTCCGTGCCGCGCGAGGTCTTCACCCGTGCAAAGAAGCGCAGCTTGGCCTCCACCTGCTCCGGCGTGGCGGGGATGCGGATGAATATGGAGTCCTTCTGCGGCACCTCGCATTCGTCCATCCCGCGGGAATAGTTGCTTTTCAGCACGATATATCCCGCCTGCACCAGCAGTTGCTTCGGGTGCGGGATGAGGCGGTACTGCTCCACGATGGGGCGATAGCCGAGGTGGTCGTCGATGGATATCTCGATGCCCGTAGGGCAGGTGTCCTTGGTGCCTTCGACCGTGTGCAGCGCCCCGCGGGTGATGAAGAGCGAGGCGTAGTAGCCATGCACCAGGCTGTCCTCGGCTGGCGTGTAGCAGCCGCGGGC
This sequence comes from Bacteroidales bacterium, assembly GCA_017940465.1. Classification (GTDB taxonomy): domain Bacteria; phylum Bacteroidota; class Bacteroidia; order Bacteroidales; family P3; genus Colimorpha. Next base: position 58,874 of record JAGAYN010000016.1, read on the forward strand.
GGAGCCCACGCATTCGTCGGGGTCGTTCCTGAAGGTGACCAGCACCGTGCCGCGCAGCGGGACACTCTTGTTGAGCAACATCCGCGCCTCCGGCAACTGGCCGCAGTCGTACACCTCCACGGCCAGCGGCACCTCGTAGCGCAGTACTTCCGACGAATCGCCGTGGCACGAGCAATGGATCGGGTTGTTCGCATAGCGGATGGGGAAGGGGGCGTGGGAGCGCATGGCGAAGTAGCGCACCACCGCATCGGCGCGCCGACGGCCCAGTTCCCCGTCGTCGTCGGCATAGCTCTCCACCAGCATGGTGTAATAATTGGGGTTCTCCACGGCGAATGCGATGCGGTAGGCCGAGTCCATCAGGTCAAGATCCTGCTCGCGATACTCCGACTCGTCGCCGTCGAACTGCAGCAACAGGCAGAACACCTCCGGACGCTCCAGCGCCTTCTGCATATTTTTCACCGGCTTGGCACTCGGAATGTAGAGTCCCGACTGCGCACGCAGCCCGATTGCACCGGCCACCGCCAGCGCCACCAGCACCGCAACCCTGCGCAAGATGCTACTTCTCAATATATTATTAGTACCTATATACATAGTATACCGCTCTAATATCAATCTGCAAAGGTAAGCAAAAAAAACGACTCATGAAAAAAAATTTCACCTCCCCTCGCCCACCGCAACTGCCTGTCTCCCAGCACCCTACAAGTTATAGGTTTTGCTCATCTTCGTATCCCGCTGGTGATTGCAAACAATATAATCGGCAACCCCGCGTTAAGTGAATGAAGAATGAAGAATGAAGAATGAAATTCAAATTTCAATTCTCAATCTTCAATTTCAAAATTGAATAGATTGTGGCAATAATCGAACAGGGAATCCTTGGCGGCTTCAGCGGCCGCGTAGGCACCGTGGTGGGCTATCACCGGCACGGGGCCTGGTTCGTCCGTGCCTACCAGCCGCACATCAACGACCGCAAATCAGCCGCCCAGCTCGAGCAACGCTCCCGCTTCAAGGCGATGATCCAGTTCGCCTCGCCCGCCACCGGAGCGCTGCGCCTCGGGCTGCGACAGATGGCTCTATCAGAGGGAATTACGGAGGGGAACTGCTTTCTGAAAATCAACAAGGACAGGTTCGTCGCCGAAGCCCAGGGAGGTGTAGGCGTGGACTACCCTCGGCTGCAGTTCTCGCGCGGTGCGCTGGCGGGAGTGGCGCTTACGGAGTGCGCGGTGGACGAGCGGAATGTGCTGTCGGTCGGCTGGCGCAGCCTCGGGGGCGGTGCTGCCGACCGAGTGGTGATCTACCTCTGGTGCCCCACGGCGGGGCGCGGGCTGACCGCCGAGGCCGACCGTTGCCGCCACGGGTTGCGCGCCATGTTGCCGCAGGCCTTTGCCGGCCAGGAGGTGCACTGCTGGGCGTTTGCCGTCAACCAACTCGGCATTGCCTCGCCGACAGCCTACAGCGCCGCAGGAGTCCCTACGAGAGGGGCTGCCGCTGGGGAGATGCCTACAGGCCAAAGTCCTCTTTCACCCGCTGCGCAAAGCGTGTCGCGCCGGAGTGGTTCAGATGGAGATCATCGTAGTAAAGCGTGTCACAGCGGAAGTCGATGTCGTCCAGATAGTTGCGGAATTCCATAGGCTGCTGTGCCTGCACCGTGGCCACGACATGCTGCAGGTCGGCATGGAGCCTGTCGGTGCATTGGCCGAGGTAGCTGTCCGACGCCGGGCAGACCACGGCGATGAAGCGCACACCGCGGTCGTGGCAGAGGCCGGCCAGTTCGGCCAGCAAGCGCGCGTAGCGGTCCACCACCTCGGGCTCGTGCTGCGTGGAACTCACCGTGGGGCGCAAGCCGTCTTTGCGGTTGGTGTGGGCGGTGTAGCCCAGCGAGTCGCACCCCACACCGGAGTGGAACGAGCGATAGGAGAGGTGGCCCGAGGCCAGCAGCGAACGGCAGAGCCAACGCTGGGGGAAGCCGTCGCAATAGAGGTGCCACGACCGAGCATATTCCGCCCCTTCGGTGATGCTGCGTCCGTCGGCAGCAAGGTAGCCAATGTTGATGGGGTAGAGCACGGTGTGCAGGTTGGGCAACATGGGCAGGTAGCGCCGCGCCAATTCGACGTCGTACCAAAGTTTGCGGTTAACCTGCGAGGTCATGAAGACACTGTCGCCCAGCACATGGGGGTTGAACGACACCGCAAATAGACTGTGCCCCAGGAGGAGGGTGGCGATGTCGTCGGCGTGGTTCTCCAGGTAGCGGCGTTTGTAGCGGGATTCGTTCTCGACCTTTGTGCCAAGCCATTCGAGGGGCAGCACAAAGCACACCAGCGCGAGGAGGCAGACCACAAGGGCGGTACGGATAAATATAACTGGCTGATTATCACCCCCCCCCGCTTTTCTCACCGTATCATTGGAGGCGGAGCTGGTGGAGCGCTTGGGAGTTAACATTTGGAGTGTCATTGCATTGCTATGGTGTCAAGGGCTGGGAAGTTCTATATGCCGAAATCGGCCTTCACACGCTGGGCGAACCGCTCGGCACCGAGGAAGTTGAGGTGGTTCCAGTTCCAGTAGAGCGAGTCGGCGCGGAAATCGGGGTCGGCAATGTAGTTGTGGTACTCCACGGGGTGCTGCTCCCCCACCCTGTTGGCCATGCGTTGCAAATTGGCGACCCCATCCGGGGTGGCCTCGGCAAGGAACGAGTCGTGGAACGGGGGTGTGAGCAGGACGAAGCGCACCCCCTGGCGGTGGCAGACGGCGGCGATGCGCATCAAATAACCCGTGGTCACGTCGATGCCGCTTTGGTGTGGCGGGTGGTATCTGCCTGCCCCTCCGTCGCCGCGGTCCATGCGCCCCTCGAAAGGGAGGTAGCCCTGTAAACCCAGCATACAGGCTTCGCGCCGGCACTTGCGGAAAGTGAAACTATTGGAGAGGAAAGCCGACGAACTGATAAGCGACTGGGGGAACTGCTCGTCGCGGGTATGCATGTAGCGGTGGTAGTCGTAAGACACCTTGTGCTCGAAGCCGTTGAGGTAAGCGCCGCGCATGTTGTAGCTCAACGGCAGCATGACAACGCGGAGGTTGGGCATAAGAGGCACAAAGTGCTCGGCCAACTGCGCGTCGTGCACTATAGAGCGGCTCGCCATGGCGAAACAATAGGCACTGTCGCCAAACACATAGGGCGGCATCCCGTGCTCGAACAGGCTGTTGCCCAGCATGAGCACCGAGATGTCCTCGAGGTGCGACTGGAGGTAGTCGTACTTGCAGGTGTACCTGTTGCGTCCCAGCCCCATGGCCCACTCGCATACCAGCACCGGCAGCACAGCCATCAGCACCGTGAAGAACACATCCCTTGCAAACAGCCATACACCTCCCGCTCTACTTGAACCTATTTTTCCCACAATACTTCCTTATGATGCGGCGATGAGGTCGGCGATGATGCGGTCGGTGGAGATACCCTCGGCTTCGGCGAAGTAGTTGCGGACAATGCGGTGGCGCAGCACATTGTGAGCCACGGCACGCACGTCCTCGGCGTCAGGCGAGTATTTGCCGTGGAGGGCGGCATAGGTGCGCGCGCCGACAATGAGGTACTGCGACGCACGCGGACCGGCACCCCAGGAGATGTACCTGGCTGCACCCTCTGACTGCGCCGTGCCGGCGGAAAGGGCCGGACGCGTGGAGGCCACCAGCCGCACGGCATATTCCACCACATTGTCGGGCACCGGCATGCGGCGGATAGCCTCCTGGAAGGAGAGTATCTCCTCGGCAGCCAGCACCTGGCTCACGCTGACAGCCTGATTCACAGTGGTCTGCTTCACGATGGATACCTCCTCGGCAAACGAGGGGTAGTCCAGCCGCACGTTGAACATGAAGCGGTCCAGCTGCGCCTCGGGCAGCGGGTAGGTACCCTCCTGTTCGATGGGGTTCTGCGTGGCCAGCACGAAGAAGGGGTTGGGCAGCGGGTAGGAGGTGCCACCCACGGTGACGCGCTTCTCCTGCATGGCCTCCAGCAGGGCGGCTTGGGTCTTGGGCGGGGTGCGGTTGATCTCGTCGGCCAGCACAATGCCCGCAAAGACAGGCCCCTGGATGAACTTGAAGTTGCGCTCGCGGTCGAGGATTTCGGAGCCCGTGATGTCGGACGGCATTAAGTCGGGTGTGAACTGGATGCGGTTGAAGGTCAAGCCCAGTGTCTGCGCCAGCGTATTGACCATCAATGTCTTGGCCAGCCCAGGCACTCCCATCAGTAGGCAGTGGCCACCCGAAAAGACGGACAGCAGCAGGCTTTCCACGGCCTCGCGCTGCCCCACTATCACCTTGCCGATCTCCTGCTGCAGGGCCGCGTAGCGCTCGGCCAGGAGGTCAAGTTGCTCTTTGTCAGTCATAAAGCGTTATTGTAGGTTCTCGAACACACAGTTCTTGTACTCGTCGGAGAGTTTGATATAGGTGTTTTGCATCTGGCGGCGTGCCCATTCCTGCATGCGCTTCTGCTTGGCGGCGGCCAGGGCGGCGTTGTAGATGTTGTCGTAGTCGTCGGTGAGGTTGGCCCTGTGGGCCGGATACTTCTTGTTGAGGCGCACGATGCGGTAGGCGTCGCGCTGGTCGGCGGTCTTCATGGCGGTGGCGTTGCTGATCTGCCCCTCGTCCATACCGGGGATGCCCACAGTGTAGTAGTGCTCCTTGATGGCCTCGGCGTCGAACCGGCTGCTGCCGTCGGCGGAGTTGGTCACCGTGCCTCCCTGCTTGGCGCCGGAGCCTGTGCTGTAGCGGCGCGCTGCATCCTCGAACGAGATGCGTCCGGCGCGGATTTCGGTAGCCAGGCTGTCCAGGCGCATACGGGCCTGCAGGAGGTCCTCCGACGACACCTTGGGCGTAATCAGGATGTGCCTCACGTTGATGGTGTTGCCGCGGCGCTCGATGAGCTGGATGATGTGGAATCCGAACTGTGTCTCGATGATGGGCGACACCTCGCCGGGCTTGAGGGCGAAGGCGGCAGCCTCGAACTCGCCCACCATGTCGCCACGCGAGAAGAATCCCAGTTCACCTCCCTGCTTGGCAGAGCCGGGGTCCTGGGAGTAGAGGGTGGCCAGCATGGAGAATTTCTCCCCCTTGAGGATGCGCTCGCGCAAAGCCGCCAACTCGCCGCGCACACGGTCGCGTTCGGTCTCGGAGATGGCGGGCTCGATGACGATTTCCGACAACTCGTAGCGTTCGGGCATCATGGGAAGGCTGTCGGCCGGCAGGCTGTTGAAGAAGTCGGTCACCTCGGCCGGCGTGATGTTCACCCCTTCGGTCACCGCGCGCTCCGCATTGCGGCTCATCAGGTTGTTGCGTATCATGCGCTCGTACTGCTCCTTGAGCTCGTCATAGGTGAAGCCCGTCGCCTCGCGCAGCCCCTCCTTGGAGCCGTACTGGCGGAGGTCGTTCTTGAGGTAGTACTGCACGTACTGGTTCACATCGGCATCCGTCACCTCCAGGCTGTCCACCTCGGCCTTGTGCACCAGCAACTGGGCCAGAATCAGGTTCTCGAGGATGGCGCAGCGCGTGGACTGCTCGTCGCCCACGCCCGAGCGGAGGCGCATCTGGGCATAGGAGCGGTCGATGTCGGAATACTTGACGATATTGCGCCCCACCACCGCCGCCACGCCGTCGACCAGCGTGCCCGGCTGCGCCGTGGCCGCCGCGACGGCACACAGCAGGAGGGTTGCCATGGCTATTCTCTTCATAATGTAATGCTTTCTGTTAATACTTGATATTCCCCACAACGTCCCAGTGGACCTTGACCTGGTACTTCTCACGCAGTTGCTCCGCCAGTTCCCGCTCCACCTCGTTCTGCCAGGCGTTGAGGTAGTAGCCGCGGGCCTCGCTGGGGCCCTTCAGCGAAGGCTCCAGGATGTCCAGCACCACCACGGCACGGTAGCCCTTGCCCTGGGGCGAGAGGTAGACGCCGCGCTGCCACTGGTCGTCGGCAAGCAACTTCTGGTTACGCTGCTCCACCAGTTCGCTTGTGAACGCCACCGCGTCGTCGCCGCAGCGCTTGCGGTCCCGCTTGCCCAGCAGCGCCTGTTGCATCGCGCTGGACGACTGGTTCTTCTTCAACGCCTTGTTCAGCAGGGCCTCCGCCTTGGCAGGCGGCAGGCAGAGACTGTCGCTCACGTGGAACTCCACGGCGCGGGCACGCACCCTCCAGAAGTAGAGCGAATCGTCGGGGTTGGACATGCGCTTGCCTTTGCTCTCCCGGTCATAGAAAGCCCGGAAGCCGACGGAATCCACCAGCGCCTTGGTCCAGATCATCTTGTCGTTGTAGTTGAAAATCATCAGGCCGCGACGGTATTCCTCCACGGTCTCTGCAAAGTCGGGATGCTCCTTCTCCAGCTGGGAATCGGCATAGGCGATCGATACGCTGTCGAGGAAGTCCTCGTATCTTTCGTACAGCAGGGCGGACAAGGGCATGTAGCGGTCAGATCCCTGGTGGGTGGCGAGGTAGTGGGCAAAGTCCAGCGCGTTGTAGTCGCGCACAGGGGTGCTGACCATCGGACGGCGGTCCTTGATGTCCTCCTCTTTGTATTTCCACTCCTTCCCATGGAAGGAATTGTCGAGCAGGCTGAGCATCTCGTCGAGCGAGGCGCGCATCTCCACCGGCTGCCCCTTTTTCCCCCTTGCTGTCGCGACGGGGGTCTGCGTGAGGTCCAGGATGCCATAGCGCTTGCGGCAGGTCTCCGCAAAGTGGCGGCGCGAGGCGAGGTTGCGCTGCGGGTCGCGCGACATGCGCTGCTTGTAGAGGGGCAGCAGGTCCTCGAACGAAGGCATCGTGTCGCGACGCACCAGGCGCACAATGTGCCACCCGTAGCGGGTGAGGAACGGCCGGGAGAATTCGCCCTCCTTGAGGCCGGAAAGCACTTTCACATATTCATGCGGAAGCTGAGACATCGAGGCATCGACCAGATAGCCACCTGCGTTGGCGGTGCTGAAGTCGTCGCTCTGACGGGCCACTATCTCGAACGGCTGGCCGCTGAGCAGACGGTCGTAGGCGTCGCCTATGTCGGCCTGTCGGCTCTCTTCCCGGTACCATATATGCTGGAGGGTCACCTTGCCGTAGTAAGGCACGCGGTCGTGCAGCTTGATGATATGGTAGCCATACTGTGTGCGCACCGGCTCGCTGATGTCGCCCGGCTTCATGGAATAGGCGGCATTCTCGAAGGGATAGACCATGTCGAAAGCGGAGAAATAGTTGAGTTCCCCCTCGTTGGCATGCACCTGCGCCTGGGGATTGGAGCGGCGGGCTTCACCGATGGCCACCTCCGTGAAGTTGGCCCCGTCGAGGATGCGCTTGCGCAATTCCAAGGCCCGCTCGTAGGCCGCCAGGGTATCCTCCGGCTTGGCCCCCTGCGGCACACGCACCAGTATGTGCGATGCGTGGAGGGCATAGTGGTTACGCTCGTAGGCTTCGCGGAGCATGGCGGACTGCACGGAGGAATCCATCAGGTAGGGCGTGGCCAGTTCGGCACGGTTGCGCATGAGTTCCGCCACCAGATCGGCCGCGGTGTCCATGCCCATCGAGCGGGCATCGAGCACCTTGGCGCGGAAGATGGCATAGAGGCCGGCATACTCCCGCAGGGCCTGCTCTTTGTCGAAGGCGGTGACGCCGGGCTTGCGCGAGAGGTTCTCCCCTACCGACTTCCAGAATTCGCGCATGAATTCGCTTTGGCGGATCGGCTGACCGCCAACCTCCATCACTACGGGGTCGGTCTGGGCCCGCAGGGGCATTGCGAGGGCTGCCGCCATTACCACGGCCAGCGCCATCAGTCTTTTCTTCATCGCTTGAAGGTGTTGTGTTCTGTTTGGGTGCATGATTCTTGAATGGAGAGGCCGTAGGCTAACGGCTGTAGTTGGGGGCCTCGCGGGTGATGGCTATGTCGTGCGGATGGCTCTCGGTGCGGCCCGCGTCGGTGATGCGTATGAACTTGGCCTGCTGCAGGTCGCCGATGGTGCGGCTACCCGTGTAGCCCATGCCGGCCTTGAGGCCGCCCACCATCTGGTACAGCACCTCGCTGAGGGTGCCTTTGTAGGGCACGCGGCCGACGACACCTTCGGGCACAAGCTTCTTGACATCGGTCTCTTTGTCTTGGAAGTAGCGATCCTTGGAGCCGCTCTGCATGGCCTCGAGGGAACCCATGCCGCGGTAGGACTTGAATTTGCGGCCCTCGAAGATGATTGTCTCACCCGGGGCCTCCTCGACACCGGCCACCAGCGAGCCCACCATGACCGAACTGGCTCCGGCGGCCAGGGCTTTCACGATGTCGCCGCTGTAGCGGATACCGCCGTCGGCGATGACGGGCACGTCGAATCCATTCTGTTTCAGCGCGCCGCACACTTCGCATATAGCAGTGAGCTGGGGCACACCGATGCCGGCCACAATGCGTGTGGAGCAGATGCTTCCCGGGCCAATGCCCACCTTGATGGCGTCGGCGCCTGCCTCGGCCAGCATGAGGGCGGCCTCGCCCGTGGCGATGTTGCCCACCACCACATCGATATCCTTGTATTTGGCCTTCACTTGCTTGAGGGCTTCGACCACGCGGATGGAATGTCCATGGGCGGTGTCGATGACGATAGCGTCGGCTCCGGCCTTGACCAATGCCTCGACACGCTCCATCATATCGGGCGTGATGCCCACGCCGGCAGCCACGCGAAGGCGGCCGTTGCGGTCCTTGCAGGCGTCGGGACGCTCCTTGGTCTTGATGATGTCGCGATAGGTGATCAGGCCCACAAACTGGCCCTTGGCGTTCACCACGGGCAGTTTCTCTATCTTGTGCTGCTGCAATATCTCGGTGGCCTCGGCGAAGGTGGTGCCTTCGTGGGTGGTGATGAGGTCGGTGATCATTATCTCGCTCAGCGGACGCTCGGGGTCGCGCTCGAAGCGCAGGTCGCGGTTGGTGACCATGCCGATGAGCATCCGGCCCGCGTCCACGATGGGTATGCCGCCGATGCCGTACTCCGCCATCAGCTGCAGCGCATCCTTCACCTTGGCCTCCTTCGTGAGGGTGATGGGGTCGACGATCATGCCGTTCTCGGCACGCTTCACCTTGCGCACCTCGTTAGCCTGGCGCTCGATGGGCATGTTCTTGTGCAGCACACCGATGCCGCCCTCCTGCGCCATCGCGATGGCCATGGCCGCCTCGGTGACAGTGTCCATGGCGGCCGACACAAGCGGGGTGTTCAGCCCGATGTTTTTTGAGAAACGCGACGCCACGGTAACCTCGCGCGGCAGGATTTCCGAATAGGCCGGCACCAGGAGCACGTCGTCATACGTGAGCCCCTCGCCGATGAATTTGCTGGTGTCTGTATACATATCTGTGCGGTTTTAACGAGTGAATTAATTTGCAAAGATACAACTTTTTTCCGACATGGAGGGAAAAATTATCAACATCCAACGCTACACCCTTATTATCACCACATTACATTTCCCGCACCCGACGGCCCCGTTTTTTGATTCCGACCGCCTCCAAAGCCCGTTTTCCCACATTCGCAACTGCCTGTCTCCCAGCATCCTCCTTGCTATAGGTTTTACTCCTCTTTCTATCTACCTGGTCATTGGGAGGAGGAAGGTGGGATTGAAGAATGAAGAATGAAGAATGAAAGTTAAATGTCGAAGACCAAAATTAAAAAAAGTTAAAAAAACGAAAACTAACAGCTGACATTTGAAAAAAATTGTATATTTGCAGCAGCCAACCATAAACACACCATACCATGAAAAACAATTTATTACATTCGGTATCAATCCGTTGCATCGCAATCGCAATGGTCATGTCACTGTCCAATTTCGCATTTGGACAGGAGGCTATTTACGTGATGCCTGCCATCCATCCGCAGGAGGCCATCGTCAGACACTGGTACGATGATTATTATGTGGTCTATAGCCACGACTTGTCGTCCGCCTATTTTCTTATGGCAATTCAGAGGATTCCCCGGAAAGAACTGTTCATATCAAGACCCCCTCCCCCACATGCATCGCTTCTACAGCGATGGCAATGACTACATCGACCTCCCTCCTGCCAGATTTACCCCCAACCTTTCCAGCATTTCCATAAACACATCAGTACATGAAATAAAAAAAATATGCGAATCACCATGAAAAAACACATCATTTTCCTGTTCCTGGCAACCACTTTAACTATTGCAGCGCAGGTGGACACTGTCAGGTTCACCGACTTTCGCCCGTGGTACTGGTCTGAATTCTGGCCGAGCAGGGACTTGCTTCATATAGTCCTCCACCATTCTGAGACTGATGCCTGCTTACTACGACATACTAACCATCCATATATGAGCGCCGGCAGCTCCGGTCATGACCTAACATATTGCATGCACACTCTACATAATACACGCACCAGCAGGATTGCCATTGGAATGTATTCTGCCGACACCTTGAAAGTTGATGGCGTTGCCATTGCGGTGTACAGGTCTAGTTCTTACGCAGGCGGCGTCGCCACAAGCCATGAATATGGAAGTATTCTTGAATTTTATCTGAACAATGGCTATGAATCACTAACCATTTCCATATCGGACTCCAACAGAAACCTCATAGCAAGCGGAAGCGCCATGCTGGCCGACTCATTGAGACACGGCGTTCTCCATTCAGGGGCAGAAGAAGCCCTTCCTATAAATGGAGTTGATCCAATTTCATATATTTTCGAGGTTCACTTCAATACGCAGGTTGATTTGATTGACTCTTTCTATGTGGAAGCTCGCATTTTCAACCCATCACACGACACCACCATCTCATTCCCACTGGAAATCCTTGTGGAAGACCATTGGTTCTATAACACCACCTCCACCAACTATTTCTACCCACCGCTCGCTTGGTTCGACATGAAAGGAGTTCGCCGCTCATCTTCTGAGCCTGGTGTCAATGAACTGTTCTACCTTCCCGACGGCGTATGGAGCAGGGGGATGTCAGTAACCGGCGACCCGCTCCACGGCACTCCGCTGGTGTTCCCCCTGCTGGTGAACACCTGCCACAGCCCCAATGACGTGCGGGTGGAAACCACCGGGAGCGTCGCCAGGCTGATCTGGACGCCGGGACGCTTCGACCGCCTCTGGGAAATCTCCTACGGCCCCGCAGGAACACCGCCGGAAAGCGGCACCGTGGTGCAGAGCAGCCGCGCCGAAGCCTACATCACACAAATCCCCAACGGCGTAGACTACGTGGCCTATATCCGCGCCTTCTGCACCGCACGCGACTCGGTGTGGAGTCCCTGGAGCGACAGCATTCACGTCAGGCTCCACTCCTCCGGCATCGCCTCCGCCGACGCCCTCGGCGTCACCCTCGCACCGAACCCCGCCGCCAGCACCCTGCACATCTCCTCTCCCAACGCCGCACTGCTCAGCCTCGACGCCTACAACAGCGCCGGCATCCGCACCGCCGCCACCGCCCTCGACGGACACTCCGCCTCCCTCGACCTGACCTCCTGGCCCAACGGCACCTACTTCCTCCTCCTCCACACCGACCTCGGCCCCGCAAAAGCACCCCTCGTGGTGAAACACTAACATGGAAGCCGAGGGGGACCCTCTATGTATCCCCCAGGTATCCTCTATGTATTTAGTTCGACTGTGAACCGTTATGACCCCTTTTTTGAACCAAATGGCTCAAAAAAGGTGGGGTTGTCGCGTTTTTTTGTATCTTTGCACTTTCAAACATAATGTAAAAGAAATGAAAAAACTTACGCAAATCATTTGTAGTGTGGCTCTTATGACTGCAATGGCCAGTTGTGGCGGCAAGAATCAATTCACGGTGAAGGGCGACCTGGGCGGGGAATCGCTCGACGGCTCGATGGTGTACCTGGTGGACATGTCCAACCCCAACGAGGCGGTGGACAGCGTGGTGGTGGCCGGCGGCCGTTTTGAGTTCAGCGGCACGGTGGACGAGTCATGGCTCGGCGTGGTGGCCAGCGAGGTGTTCAACCAGCAGTTTATCGTCGAGCCCGGCGTCATCACGGTGGCCCCCGGCCAGATCGGCGGCACGCCGCTGAACGACAGCCTGCAGGCGATGAACGCGAGCCTCGACGTGAGCGACCTCGAAGTGGAGATGCAGACCTACATGCCGCTCTACTACAACGCGCCCGACGCCGCCTCGCGCGCCGAGGCCGAGCGGGTGCTGGACAGCCTCGAGGCCGTGGGCAACGCCCGCATCCAGGAGGCCTGCTGGCGCCTCTACCGCAACAACGGCGACAACCTGCTGGGCGCCATCGCCATGGAGAGCATCGCCCAGACGGGCGACTTCACCTACGCGCAGCTGGACAGCATCCTGCGCGACGCCTCGCCCCGCGTGAGGAACCACGCGCCGGTGCAGCAGAAACTGGCCCAGCTGAAGGCGGTGGACGCCACCTCGGTGGGCAAGCGCTACACCGACATCGTGGGTGTGAATGGCCGACTGAGCGACCTGATCGACGGCAAGGTGGCACTGGTGGACTTCTGGGCCTCGTGGTGTGGCCCCTGCCGCAACGAAATCAAGGACAACCTCGTACCGCTCTGGGCCAAATACAAGGACAAGGGGCTGGTGATAGTGGGCCTGAACGTGTGGGAGCGCGGCGACCGTGCCAAGCGCGAAGCCGCCCACCGGAAGGCCATGGACGACCTCGGCATCGCCTACCCCCAGCTGGTAGACTCCACCCGCACCGCCACCGACACCTACGGCGTGCGCGGCATCCCGCAGATACTGCTCATCGGCAAGGACGGCACCATCCTGGCCCGCGACCTGCGCGGCGCCGCCATCGAGGAAGCCATCGTCAAGGCACTCTGATGGTGAATGAAGAGTGAACAATGGAGAATGAAGAATGAAGGTTGCATCATATATTTCGCATAGAGCAGGCCTTGACATACACAATGCTGTCTGGCTGCTCGTTCTCTTTTCTTCATTCTTCATTCTCCATTCTCCACTCTCTGCGCAGCCAGCCGACAGCACCCGCCTGCGTCTCGAACTGGAGCACCACCACTTCTTCCGCAACAACGAGTACGGCAGCGACCGCATGGACGGCTACACCCTTCCGGGCTTCTACATGAGGCCCAAAATGGTGTGGCAGGTGGAGCCGCACGTGCGCCTGGCGGTGGGCCTGCACTGGCTCAACTACTGGGGAGCCCACCAGTACCCTTCGCACATCACCTACTCCACCATCCTGCCCGACGAAAGCGAAAACAGCAGCAGCATCCACCTGCTGCCCTGGGTGCAGGCGCGGGTGGACTTCTTCCCCGGAGTGACCCTCCTGCTCGGCAGCCTGGAGAGCAACTCGGGCCACCTGCTGCCCCTGCCGCTCTACAACCCCGAACGCCGTTACGCCACCGACCCCGAAGCCGGCGTGCAGCTGCTGGTGGAGCGCCCCTGGGTGGAGGCCGACCTCTGGGCGAACTGGAACGAGTTTATCTTCAACCAAAGCCGCCACCAGGAGAACTTCCACACTGGCCTCTCGGCCCGCTTCAAGTGGAACATCGGCGGCCACTGGACCCTCCAGCTGCCCCTCTACGCCATCGTCAACCACCGCGGCGGCGAAGTGTCGCTGAACATCGGCACACGCAACCACGGCAACTTCAGCACCGGCCTGGCCGCCACCTACCGCCTCGGCCACTTCTCCGCCTCGCTGGAGGTACTCATGGCGGCCTTCTCGCAAAAGCGCGACACCACCCTCGCCTTCAGCCACGGCAAAGCCTTCTCACCCACCCTCACCCTCCGCTACCGCGAAGCGAAACTGACCGCCAACTACTGGGTGGGCGACGACTTCTTCTCCCTGCTCGGAAGCGACCACTTCTCCAACCGCTCCACCAACACCCCCGGCATGACCATCGAGCGCAACAAGATGCTCACCCTGGCCGCCGCCTACACCTGGAAGCGCTTCCGCTCCTGCACCGTATCCTTTGAAGGCGACCTGATACACTACTACCCCTACGTGCGCCACTGCCCCCCCTACGAAGGCAGCCTGCGCGACAGCCGCACCCTCTTCGGCTTCGGCATGCACATACAGCTCAACCCCTCCATACGCCTGCTGCCATGAGCCTCTTCTCGCTCTACACCGCCTCGGGGCCCGTCAAGGCCATCCGCGAAGAGACCGCCGTCACCCTCGGCGTGTTCGACGGCGTCCACCGCGGCCACCGCGCCCTGCTGCGCCAGCTCGAAGGCGGCGCCCCGACGGCCGTCACCCTCGCCTCCCATCCCTCCTTCGTCCTCGGACGCCGCGGAAGCGAAGACTGGCTCGACGAAGAGCAGGAGCACCTACGGCTGCTGCTGGCGGCGGGGGTGAAATACGTGGCAGTGATGCCCTTCACCGACGAAGTGGCCCGCCTGACAGCCTGCCAGCTGACCCGCCTGATGCACAACGAACTGCACATGCGCACCCTCCTGCTGGGCTATGACGGACGCTTCGGCTCCCGGCAGGACGACGACTTCGCCCTCCTGCCGCAACTGGCCGACGAACTGGGCATCATGCTCAAGCACGGGAGGCCCTACCTGCTGGACGGCGACCCCGTCAGCTCCTCGCGCATACGTCGCGCGCTGGGCGAGGGCAACGTGGAAGAGGCCGCCACCCTCCTCGGCCGCCCCTACAGCGTGGGCGGCACCGTGCAGCACGGCCGCGGCGTGGGCCACACCCTCGGATTCCCCACCGCCAACATCGACCTCGCCCACTCCCGCAAAACCCTCCCCACCGAGGGCGTCTACATCGTGCGCATCGGCACCCCCGGCGCGCACCTGCGCCACATCGGCATGGCCAACCTCGGCACCGCACCCACCTACGGCATCGAACAGCGCATGCTCGAGGTGCACCTGCTGGACTACAGCGGCGACCTCTACGACAAGGCCGTGGAGGTGGAATTCCTGCACCGCCTGCGCGACACACGCCGATTCGACAGCCGGGAGGCCCTGCAACGACAACTGGAAAACGACCTGCAACAGGCACGCCAATGGTTATAACCCTCTATCAACAAGACATCCTCTGGGCACAGCCCGACGCCAACCGGCGGCAGGCGGAGGCGGCCCTGGAGGGCTCCCACGGCGATATCTTCGTGCTCCCCGAGACTTTCACCACCGGCTTCGGCGACCACATGGCAGCCCTGGCCGAACCCCCCGGCGGACCCACCCTGCAGTGGGCACAGCAAATGGCCGCACGGCACGACATGCTGCTGGTGGGCACATGGATAGTGAAAGTGAACGGCTGCTGCTACAACCGCCTGCACTGGATATACCCTGACGGCACCCACGGCCACTACGACAAGGCCCACACCTTCCGCGTCAGCGGCGAAGCCGACCAGATAGGCCGCGGCACAGAGCGCCCCACCTTCGAGTACAAAGGCTGGCGCATACGCCCCGCCGTATGCTACGACCTGCGCTTCCCCAAATGGCTCCGCAACGAGGGGCTGGACTACGACCTGCTGCTCCTCTGCGCCAACTGGCCCGCCAGCCGCCGCGAAGCCTGGAGCACCCTGCTCCGCGCCCGCGCCATAGAGAACCTCTGCTACGTGGCGGGCTGCAACCGCACCGGTACCGACCCCCACGGCAGCCTCTACACCGGCGACAGCGCCGTGGTGGACTACAAAGGGCTGCCCCTACAGCCATCCACCGACGGCCTCTTCCTCACCGCCACCCTCGACCGCGAACGCCTCGCCGCCTTCCGCGAGCGCTGGCCCTTCCACCTGGATTTCGACTAAAATGAACGACAACATAGAGCAGAAACTCGGCTTCGACCGCATACGCCAACTGGTGCTCGAACAGACCACCAACGCCCTCGCCTCGCGCATGGCCGGGGAGATGGCCTTCATGACCGACCACACCCGCCTCGGCCACGAGCTGCAACTGCTGGAAGAGATGCGGCAGATAGTGCTGATGGAGAGCGAATTCCCCCAGCAGGACTTCATCGACCTCACCCCCGTGCTGGCCCACCTCCACGTGGGCAACACCTTCATCCCCATGGAGGCCATGTTCGAGTTGAAGCTGTCGCTCCGCACCATCCGCGAGTGCTACCAGTTTCTGGCACAGCCCGACAGCCCCTACCCTGCCCTGGCGGCCATGGCCGTGGAGGTGGAACTGGGCTACGGCGGCAAGAGCTCGCAGCTGAATGTCATCAACTCGCTGCTGGGCCAACTCATCAACGACCACGGCGAACTGCACGACAACGCCTCGCCCGCCCTGGCCGAAATCCGCCGCACCAAGGTGCGCAAGGCCGCCGAGGTGGAGGCCCAGGTCAGCAGCGCCCTGGCCCGCGCCAAGCGCGAAGGGTGGGCACCCGAGGGAGCCGAGGTGACCATCCGCGACGGACGCCCCGTCATCCCCCTGCTCACCACCCACCGCCGCCGCATGAAGGGCCTCATACAGGACGAGAGCGCCACGCGCCAGACCGCCTTCGTGGAGCCGCAGGAGGTGGTCGAACTCGGCAACGACCTGCGCGAGCTTGACTTCGACGAGCGCCACGAGGTGCAGCGCATACTACTGAACTTCAGCGAACGCCTGCGCCCCCTGCTGCCACAGCTGGAGGAAGCCTACCGATTCCTGGCACGCATCGACTTCCTGCGGGCCAAGGCCCGCGTGGCCGTCGAACTGGACGCCTGCGTGCCCGTCCTGCATCCCGACCCGCGCATCGCATGGCTCGAAGCGCGCCATCCGCTGCTCTACCTTCAGAAAAGGGAAGGCGTGGTGCCGTTCGACCTGCAGCTCGCCGGCGACAGCGGCGACACCTCCTCCGGCAGCCCCGCCCGCATCCTCATCATCTCCGGCCCCAACGCCGGCGGCAAGTCGGTGCTGCTCAAGGCCGTGGGACTGATACAGTACATGCTGCAGTGCGGCATGGCGGTTCCCCTGCGCCCCACCTCGGAGTGCGGCCTCTTCGGTTCCATCAGCATCGACATCGGCGACCAGCAGAGCATCGACAACGACCTCTCCACCTACACCTCCCACCTCCAGAACATGAAAGCCCTCCTCTCCGAGGCCCGTGGCGACACCCTCTTCCTGCTCGACGAGCTGGGCGGCGGCACCGAGCCCCGCAGCGGCTGCGCCATCGCCGAGGCCGTGCTGGAGCGGCTCTACGGGCAAGGCGCCTTCGGCGTGGTGACCACCCACTTCGCCGACCTCAAGCTGCTGGCCGACCGCATGCCCGGCGTGGTGAACGGCGCCATGATGTACGACACCGGACACATGCGCCCCCTCTACCGCCTCAACATAGGACACCCGGGCTCCAGCTTCGCCTTCGAGATAGCCGAGAGCATCGGCTTCCCCAAAGACATACTGGAGCGCGCCGGCGAGAAGGTGGGGCGCGAGCAGCTCAACTTCGAGCACCAGCTGCAGCAACTGGAACTGGACAAGAAGGAGGTGGAGCGCAAGAAGGAGGAACTGCGCGTGGCCGACGAGTTCCTCAGCGAGGTGACCACCAAATACCAGCGCCTGAGCGACCAGCTCGAGGGCCGCAAGCGCGAGATTGTCGGCGCAGCCCGCAAGGAGGCGCAGCAGATACTGGAGGATGCCAACCGCACCGTGGAGCGCACCATCAGCGACATCAAGAGCGCCCAGGCCGAGAAGGAGGCCACCCGCGAGGCACGCGCCAAACTGGCCGAGGCCACCCTAAGGAACAAAAGCCTCACCCCCGGCCCCGCCCCCGTCAGGAAAAGCCAGCCGGATGCCGACGCCGCACACACGGCCGGGCCCGTGGCCGTGGGCACCATCGTGCGCATCGACGGGCAGGAGACCTACGGCGAGGTGGTGGAAATCAAGGGGAAGAAAGCCGTCGTCGAGAGCAACTCGATGCGGATGACCATACCGCTGGAGCGGCTCCAGAGCACCGCCAAGCAGAAAATCCCCGGCGCCAAGGCCGCCTCCGGCCAACGCTATGCCTCCATCTACGACGACATGAACGAGAAGCGCGCCCGCTTCAACCCCACCCTCGACCTCCGCGGCCACCGCGCCGAAGAGGCCATCGACCTCCTCCACCGCTTCCTCGACGAGGCCCTCCTCCTCGGCGAACGCGAGGTGCGCATCCTCCACGGCAAAGGCTACGGCATACTGATGCAGGTGATTTCCAGCGAACTGAAGGCCATGCGCGAGGTGCGCACCTACCGCCCCGAGAAGGTGGAACTGGGCGGCGCCGGCGTCACCGTGGTGGAGCTGCGGTAGCCCTCCGCCGGGGCGGCCCGGAGGATGCCGCGCTCCGAGTCAGACCAAGTCCGAGACAACTCCGTATCAACTCCGAGTCAACTCCGAGTCAACCCCGACCCGGAAAAACGACCTGAAAAATTTGCCTGTGCGGAGGGCAATATTTCCCTCCCTGCGGCGTTAAGGCAGGCAGAACGATGAAAGGCAACGAACTGAAACCAAGAATCGGCCTCTTCGGGCGGCGCAACGTGGGCAAAAGCACCATGGTGAACTTCCTGACGGGCCAGGAGGTGGCCATCGTGAGCGACACGGCCGGCACCACCACCGACCCCGTGCGCAAGTCGATGGAAATCACCGGCATCGGACCCGTCATCCTCATCGACACCGCCGGCATCGACGACGAAGGCCCCCTCGGCCTCCAGCGCGTGGAGAAGAGCATGGCGGCCCTGGCCGAGGTGGACCTCGCCCTGCTGCTCCACACCGAATGGGGCGAACCCGAAGAGCGCGTGGAAGCCTGGTGCCACGGGCACGGCACGCCCCTGCTCAAAGTCCGCACCAAGGCCGGGCCCATCGACCGCGAGGCATTGATCGGACAAATCAAGACCGCCCTGCCGGAAAGCGCCTACCGCAGCCGCAGCCTGCTGGGCGATGTGGTGGAGGCCGGCGACAGCGTGCTGATGGTCACCCCCATCGACGCCTCGGCCCCCGAGGGGCGCATGATACTGCCCCAGGTGCAGGTGCTGCGCGACCTGATGGACCTCCACGCCACAGCCCTCGTCTGCCAGCCGCAGGAACTCGCCGCCACCCTGACGGCCATGCGGCAGCCGCCGCGGCTGGTGGTGACCGACAGCCAGGTCTTCGCCCAGGTGGCGCAGGCAGTGCCGGCGGAGGTGGCGCTCACCTCCTTCAGCGTCGTCCTCGCCCGCCAGAAAGGGCTCTTCGACGACTACCTGCGCGGCACCCCGGCCATAGGACGCCTCCGCGACGGCGACCGCATCCTCCTGCTCGAAAGCTGCACCCACAACGTCACCTGCGAGGACATCGGCCGCGTCAAGCTGCCCGCCGCCCTCCGCCGCGCCACGGGCAAGCAGCTGGTGTGCGACGTGCTGGGAGGCCAGTCGCCACTGCCCTCCGACCTCGCGCAATACGCCCTCGTCATCCAGTGCGGCGGCTGCGTCATCACCCGCCAGCAGGTGCGCGCACGCCTGCAACCCGCCCTCGACGCCGGCGTCCCCGTCAGCAACTACGGCCTCGCCCTCGCCTGGTGCACCGGCATCTTCGACCGCGCCACACAGATCTTCTCCCAAGCCCCCAAGCAATCAGAATACTCCGAATAATCAGAATACTCCGAATAATCCAAACAAAATGATCGACCCCAACCCCCGCCCCAACCTCAGCCTCATCGTAGCCATGGCCGAAAACCGCGCCATCGGCAAGGACAACGACCTGTTGTGGCACCTCAGCGGCGACCTGCGGCGCTTCAAGCAACTCACCACCGGCCACCCCGTCGTCATGGGCCGCCGCACCTGGGAGAGCCTCCCCAAACGCCCCCTGCCCGGCCGCCAGAACATCGTCATGACCCAGAACCCCGGCTTCGCCGCCGAGGGCGCCACCGTGGTCCACAGCATCAACGGCCTCTTCCACACCCTCAAAGACTGCGACGACGAAGCCTTCGTCATGGGCGGCGCCGCCATCTACAAGGCACTCCTCCCCTTCTGCAACCGCCTCTACGTCACCGAAGTCTACCGCGACTACGACGCCGACGTCTACTTCCCCGCCATCGACCGCTCCGAGTTCACCCTCGTCCGCCAAAGCGTCCGCCTCCACGACGACGCCTCCGCCCTCGACTACGCCTACCTCGAATACGACCGCAAATATGGACGTTAGCATCATCAACATCGGCGACGAGCTGCTCCTGGGGCAGGTGGTGAACAGCAACGCTGCCACCATGGGGCGGATGCTGACCGAGGGCGGCTTCGAGGTGGAGAGTGTCCTCACCGTGGGCGACAGCCGCGAGGCCATCCGCCAAGCCATAGATCAGGCCCTGCGGCAGAGCCGCATCGTGCTGGTCACCGGCGGCCTCGGCCCCACCAAGGACGACATCACCAAGCAGGTGCTCTGCGAATGCTTCAACTCCCGACTGGTGGAGAGCAAGGTGGCATTGGAGAACGTGCGCCGCATCTTCACCGCCCGAGGCTTCGAACTGACGCCCGTGAACCGCGCCCAAGCCCTCGTTCCAGAGTGCTGCGAGGTGCTCAACAACGACCTCGGCACCGCACCCTGCATGTGGTTCCACACCCCACGCTCCGTTTTGGCCTCCCTCCCCGGCGTGCCCTTCGAGATGGAATGGCTCATGCAGAACCGCGTCATCCCCAAACTGCAAGAGACCTTCCAGACGGGAACCATCCTCAACAAGAACATCCTCACGCAAGGCATCGGCGAGAGTTTCCTCTCCGACCTCATCGAGCCCTGGGAGCTGGCCTTGCCGGAGAACATACGCCTGGCCTACCTGCCCACGGCAGGCATGCTGAAGCTGCGCCTGACGGGAAGAGTTCAGAATATTCAGAGTAATCGGATTACTCTGAAAAATCAGATTTCAGAGGCTGTCGAAGGCCTCTACAAGCTCGCCGGCCAATACATCATCGGCGAAGACTGCGAGACCCTCGCCGAACTGGCGCACAGCACCCTGCTGGCACACAGCCTCACCCTCGCCACCGCCGAGAGCTGCACCGGCGGCGCCATCGCCAGCGCACTGACGGCCCAGGCAGGTGCCTCGGCATACTTCCGTGGCGGCATCGTGGCCTACAGCAACGAAGTGAAGGAGAGCGCCCTCGGCGTACAGCACAGCACCCTCGCCGCCCACGGCGCCGTGAGCGAAGAGACCGTCCGAGAGATGGCCGAAGGCGCGCGCCGACGCCTCGGCGCCGACTACGCCATCGCCACCACCGGCATCGCAGGCCCCGACGGCGGCACCCAGGAGAAACCCGTAGGCACGGTGTGGATTGCCGTCAGCAGCCCCTCCGGCACCCACGCCCAGCTGCTCCAGTTCCCCGGCCGCCGTCGCCAGCAGAACATCGAACGCACAGTGAACCAAGCCCTCGCCATGCTGATAAAAGACATCACAAAACCCTCTATAACCAACAAACCATAACCCCTGACCCATCATGCCCAAAGGACTGATCTCCATCCTGCTGCTCGTGGTGAGCAACGTATTCATGACCCTGGCCTGGTACGGCAACCTCAAGCTGGAGCAGATGAACATCAGCAAGGACTGGCCGCTGATAGCCATCATCCTGCTCTCGTGGGGCGTGGCACTGCTGGAATACCTCGTCATGATACCGGCCAACCGCATCGGTAGCCAGATCACCGGCGGCCCCTTCACGCTGATGCAACTGAAAATCATACAGGAATGCCTCTCGCTGACCGTCTTCACCGTCATGGTGGCCACCCTGTTCAAGGGCGAGCCCATCCGCTGGAACCACTTCGTCAGCTTCGGCCTCATCGTGCTGGCTGTCTTCTTCGCCTTCCTGAAGACGAAATAACACCATGAAACGGATATACATACTGCTGCTGCCACTGCTGCTGGCCGCCTGCACGCAGAGGCCCGACACGGTGGAGCTGACCGACTGGCAGTTCCTGCACAACGGCCGGAGATACCCTGCCACAGTGCCGGGGTTCATCCACACCGACCTCCTCGCCCACGGCCTCATCCCCGACCCCTACCTCGCCACCAACGAGGACAGCGTGCAGTGGGTGGGCGACAGCACGTGGACCTACCGCATAGCCATTGCCCGCGAGGACCACCCCAAGGGCGACAGCCTGTGGCCCCTCTTCGAGGGGCTGGCAAAGCGTCTACCGCTGGACACCCGGGCAGCGCGCCCGCCTGGAGAAAGCCATAGACACTATCTTCGGCCACACTAGTCCGACTGGCAACACTAGTTCAACCAGCATCCTGGCGCAGGCCGTCCGCGACTGCGACCTCTACCTCGACACCGAGCCCCACATCAACGGCCACTTCACCCGCAACTTCCTCGACCTCCGCGCCGGACAGAAACTGCGCACCGTCCTCATCCCCGCCGATCCCAGGGCCGACTTGCGCAACATCCAAGTGAAAGTACGCACACTCAACGACCTATACACCCGCCCCTCCACCCCGACCCATCCACCAACTCCAAACCCATAACCCCACCCTCAACTCCACATTCCACTCCCCCTCTCTTGAAAGGAGAGGGGGCTGGGGGGTAAGGCCCTCCGCACTCCCTAGGTATCCTCCAAGTATCCCCTAGGTATTTACTTCGACTGTGAACCGATATGAGCCACTTCACGCGGTCCATAACGGCTCCAATGGCAACCGGCTACTCAAACGCCAGCTTCCCCTGCACCGTGGCCATGCCGACGCGGCAGCGGTCCACCAGGTCTCCGAAGGTGGCTCCGGCGTGGGTGAGGCCGTAGAAGTCATCCTCGCCCAGCAGCACATACTCCCACCGCGTGGACTGCACCCCGCTCACCTTCTGGCACCATTCGGCAGCGGCACGACGCTTCTGCTGCACGTTGCGGTCGTGCACCTTGTCGCGCCCCTTGGTCTCCACCATGTAGATACCCTCGGCGGTCTGCACCAGAAAGTCGGGGTGGTAGGTGGCCATCAGGCCGTCGGTGCGCATGTATGCGATGCTGGCGAAGCGATGGCGTGTTTCGCTGATTTTGATCCACCGCTCCACACCGCCGTCGGCATCGATGAACTCCATAAAGGCACGCTCAAGCCCGCCGCCGTGGCTGGGGAAGGCTGTGCGCGTGTAGATGGTCTTCCGCAGCTCCAGCGAGTACTGCTCGCGCATCGGCAGCCGCTCCACCGACGAGAAACGCGTCTCCACCACCTCCGCCTCGGTGGTCTGTATCTGCTGTTGCAGGCGATAGAGTTCCTGAGCCATGACCTTCACGATGTGCTGTGTTACCACGCCGTTCTGCGCCAGCAGTATCTTCCAGTCGTTGCCGTGGAAGGGGTCGAAAGGCTGGCCGAACAGGCGTGTCCTGATGTATCGGTCCAGCGCCTGCATCAGCATGGCCTCTCCCACTTGCATCAGTGGCATGTCGGATTGTATATGGGTAACCGTGCGGAGCAGCTTCTGAAGGTACTCGCGATAGCTGTCGGCGGTGAAGAGGTCGGCCTTGACGGTGAACTTGCCGAAGGTGGTCTTCATCGCCACGGCCTGGCTGACAAAAGTCTCGCCGTCGGTGGCCAGGTAGCGGCGCAGCTGGTCGAGCGTGTAGGCCGTGAAAGGCTCCATCCGCTCCACGTCGGGGGTGGGCAGCTGCAACAGCTCCTCGCTGTCGTGCAGCAGGTTGACCCACGCCATATCGTATCGTCCGTAGTCCTCCTTGAGGGTGGCCGTCAGCATGTCGCCTATGGCGTTGGCCGTGCCCTCGCCGGTGTCGACAACAGCCAGGCCACCGTTGATCAGGTCGTCGTAGAACTGGCGGAAACGTGGATGCTCCACGATGAAGAGGATGTCCATGTAGTTCATCGGCTCGCGCTTCTCCACCAGCAGACGGTGTCGGTTCTCCAGCTTGGACTCGGCATACTCGGGTTCGCGCCACATCAAGCGCGGTCCGCGTCCCACCACCTGCTCCAGCAGTATGCTGCTCTCGCTGCTGCGCAGGGGGACGATGACGCAGATGTTGTTCACGTCGAAGCCCTCGCGCAGCATCATCACGCTGACCACCACGCGCGGTGTCGGGTGGCTGTCCATGCCGCTCAACCGCTCGCTCACCTGCCGCCACTCAGCCTCGCCCACACGTCCTTTGGCGTCGCTGTCCACGCGCAGCACCTCCTCGGGTGCCAGCCCCTGGGTGAGCAGGTAGGCCTCCACCAGCGGCGTCACCTTCGTATCCTCGCAGACCACCATCATCTTGGCGTAGCGCTGGTCGCCGAAGTCGGCTTGCAGGCGGTTCAGACGCTCCAACCCGGCGCGGAGCATCAGTTTCTGCCCCTCGCTGAGGGCTATCACCGTGCGTCCCTCGCGCACAGCGCTGTAGTCGAGGTCTTCCAGGTCGGTCAGCGCCTGCCGCTGGTCGAGCGAGAGGGTTTTCACCAGCCCCCGCTGCATGGCCTCCTTCAGGTCGAAGTCCACCACGATGTGGGGGAAGAATATCTTGCGTTGCTTCCTGCCACCGCCACGCTGCTCATAGGGTGTGGCGCTGAAATCCACCTGCATCCTGAACTGCTTGCCCTCAAGCATATAGTCCACCGCCTGTTGCCACTGCACGTCGTCCTCGTCCGCGCCGTTCTCATGCACATGATGCGCCTCGTCGTTGATGACCATCAGGTCCGGCAGGTCGTGCAGGTATTCCGCCTCGGTGCCGCGCAGGTAGCGACGGTCGAGCATATCGAGGGCGTTGCCCGTGCTGGTGCCCGGGCGCAGGGGCAGCAGCCGGTCGACGAGGCCTTTCTCCTCATCGGCCACGTCGCGTTGCAGGAACAGGTGCCAGTTGGTGATGGCAATCAAGCCCTCGCCCGTCACCTTGCGGCCTATGTCCTCTTTGCTGACGGTGTTGGTGTGCACGAAGTTGAATACCTCCTCGCGATACTGCGGCGGCAGGAAGAGGTCGGCGTAGCGGTACAGGTCGCTCGTCTCGGCACGCCGTTGCCCGCCCGACATCTTGCCGAGGTAGGCGTCCAGCAATCGGTCGTAGACGATGATGCCCGGAGCGATGAGCAGGAAGCGCTGTGTGTAGCGGCCGGCAATGCCCGAGTGCCGCGCGCCCAGTATCTGCCACAGCAGCAGTGCGTGCATCACCCACGTCTTGCCGGTGCCGGTGGCCATCTTGATGGCATACTTAGGCAGGCTGTACTTCTCCTGGGCCAGGACGGACATGTCCACCATCCCCATCTCGTCGCTTAGGATGGCAGCGTATGTGTCCTCCACATGGCTGATGCCCACCACCTCGTGCAGGTATATGGTGTTCAGTATGGCTTGCCGCTGCCCGTCGTGGAAGTTGATGGAGCGTTCCTCGGTGAACGGCTCGCAGAACCAGTACTGCAGTAGTTCCCGGGTCACAGGCGTTACCTGTTCCAGCATCTCGCCGCTCTCCCAGGCCTCGTTCACCCGCTCACTCAGCCGCTGAGCCAGCAGCAGCGATATATTGTCTTGATTGTATTGTTGCATTTTTCAATTCTCCCTTTTCTATATTCTTTCCACCACTACGCTCTCGAAGCCGAACACGTCCACCGCTTTCACGCAGACGGCGCGGCTCTCCTTGTGCGGCACGGTGAGGTCGGCGCGGTAGACGCAGTGCAGCGGGTCGTGGTCCTGGGCGGTGTTCTCGCGGTAGTCCTGCCAGGTGGAGCGGAAGGTTACGCCGTCGTAGTCGGGGTCGATGCTCCAGTACTCGATCATCGCCAGCGGGTCTTCGTTCATCACCTTGCGCACCGCCTCGCGGTCTTTCTCGTCCAGCGGGATGCTCTCCGGCGAGAGCTGCACATAGTCGCGCAGGCGGATGGTCAGCGTGTCGCCGTCGGCCGTGGTCTTCTTCTCTATCGGGAAGAGCGAGAGGTACTGCAGGCCGCTGAAGCGCACCTTGCCGTAGAGGTTCTTCGGCTCCTGCTTCTTCAGCTTGTCCAGCAGGTCGGGCGGGATGACCAACACCTCTACCGTCTGCTTGTACTCCTCGATGGCGGTGCTGATGTCGAAGCTGAAGTTCCACGCCAGCACAATGCACTTCCGCCAGCCTCCGCCCAGCAGGCTCTGCGTGGCCTCGCTGGCGCGGCGCAGGGTGGCGCGGCCGGTCAGCTTGTTGGGGCTGTCCACGTAGACCAGCGTGCGCTCATCCTTGATGAAGCCGTAGTTGCGGTCGCTGACCTGGTCGGGCGTAAATGGCAAGGCGCCATAGAGCTGCATTACCACCTGACTCAAGTCGCCGATGTTGCGGAAGAGGCGCGTGCCGTGCATCATCTCCTTCTGGTAGTCGCCGATGGCCTGGTAGAGGAATAGCGTCACCTCCTGGTCGATCATCCGTTTGCGCATCACCAGCGTGGCGGGCTTGCCGATGTCGGAGGTAATCCAGCGGCGCCCCAGCCGTTCCGCCACCGCCGCCGTAGTGCCACTGCCTCCGAAGAAGTCGCACACCAGGTCGCCCTCGTTGCTGCTGGCTTTGATGATGCGCTCCAACAACGCCTCAGGCTTCTGGGTGGCATAGCCGGCATATTCTTTGCTCATATTGAAGACTTGAGAAATGTCCCATACATCCCTTGCACGTAATGTTGATCTGAAAACACCTGTTTTGATTCCGTCTTTATTAAGTATTTCTTCAATAATGGCACCCCCATCACTTGCCATTGACGGTTTGAATGGATAGATTCTTGTTTCCGTTTGCTGATTAAAGGTAAAGGTGTCCTTCGTTTTAGAGTACATCAGCAGAATATCGTGTTTTCTATTCCAATGGGAATTCACACGCATACCTGTGTGGTAGTGCCAAACAATTTCATTGACAAAATTCTCTTTCCCGAACACTTCATCCATCAATACTTTGACGTAGTGACCAACGTGCCAGTCGATATGGACGTAGATGCTGCCGTGGTCGGAGAGGAGTTCTC
Organism: Bacteroidales bacterium; assembly: GCA_017940465.1. GTDB lineage: Bacteria > Bacteroidota > Bacteroidia > Bacteroidales > P3 > Colimorpha. The sequence continues at coordinate 85,564 of JAGAYN010000016.1, forward strand.
GCATCAGCACGAGGCGGGGATAGAGCATGCGCAGGTAGCTGGCGGTGCCGTCCTTCCAGGTGTCGGCGTAGGCGAACTGCTCGATGGTGGTGGGCTTCTGCGAGATGTCGCCACATGGGAGGGTGAGCTTGGTGCGGTAGTCGGCCTTGCTGTCGAAGGGCGGGTCGATATAGATGAGGTCCACCTTGCCGCGCAGCGAGGGCAGACCCGTCTGCGGGTCGCCAGCCAGCAGCGCCTGCATGGCCAGCAGGTTGTCTCCATAGATGAGGCGGTTGAGGTCTTTCAGAGGGGTCGGATTATTCGGATTATTCAGAATACTCTGATTATCCTGAAACCGTATGCTGCTGCTGGCTTTGGCAGGCAGCACCACCTCGTTGGTCTGGAGGGTGATGCGGTTGTTGGAGGAGAGGCGGTCGAGGATAGCCGCCGCCTCGCGGTTGCCGTCGCTCACAATGCGCGGCAACTCGCCGATAAGGGATTTTTGTGGCATAGTCGGTTGCTGTTTGGTTGGCAGCGGTTTGCTCCCCGTCCCTTCCACTATCCACGACCGCATACAAAAAGGAGGCGAACTTATCTCGTCTCCAGGCTGCGGTCGTAGGAATTACCGATAGAAGGGAAAGTCAAAAAGCTCGCCTCACTGCGAACCTTTGCTTTTTGTTGTCCTTCTATCGCCAGTTGAAATTTCCTACGTTCCAGCCTGGTCGGAACAAACAGCAAACGCTATGTATTAATTATATTTTCATATATATCCTGCCGCCTCCTGCGGACATTGTGCCCGCCCGCGGGCCCGTCGCTCTCGAGAGGGGCCTCGGCGGTTCGGAAAACGACGGTGCAAATTTACATAAAAATTTTTGATTTACACACAGACGCATAAAAATATTTTGCTACGCCGTCAGAATCAGGCAAAAGAAAAGCCGCCTGATTCGCGTTTTATATGCAAACGGGCTTGGTGTCCCAGTGATTTATTGCCTAATTTTAAACGCAATACGCGATGAAGACATGCGGCTTAGACGTGCACAAAGATACGATAT
>JAGAYN010000017.1 GCA_017940465.1 Bacteroidales bacterium
ATGCGCGTGGAGGTGCTCGACCTGCAGGGCCGCGTGCGCGAAGCGCAGCACGTGGACGGCCACCGCATGGCCCTCGACCTGAGCGGCTACGCCCAGGGCACCTACTTCGTCCGCATCACCGGAGCCGAAGGCACCGCCGTCCGCAAGCTTGTGGTCCGATAGACCGGCATCCATACCTGGACACCGCAGGCATCCCTCAACAGGGGTGCCTGCTTTTTTTGTGCCCCCTGGCCGCCCGTGGCCCGCCGCCGCCCCGGGACATGGCCGAGAGATAGCCGCCAGTATAACGACAGTTCTACGCTTCAAAAGCGGAGAAATACCGTAGAAATAGCGGAGAAATACCGTAGAACTACCGGCGAACTGCCGTCGCGGAGGCGGAGGGGGCCTGCGGCGAGAGGGTGGGGGAGTGGGTGGACGGAGGGGGGCGAATCAGGGCCCCGCCGGGGCGGAGGGCTGGCGGGACGGAGGCGGTGGCGGGGTGGGACGGGAATATTTATAAGGCTGGATTATAGCGGTTTGCGACAAAAGTGAAAAAAATATTTGGCCATGTCGGAAATTAGTTGTACTTTTGCACCCGATTTCGCAAGAGAAATAAGCGGGGTATTAGCTCAGTTGGCTAGAGCGCTTGCATGGCATGCAAGAGGTCATCGGTTCGACTCCGATATACTCCACCAAAGAGAAGGCCGCCCGACGCAAGTCGGGCGGCCTGTTTTTCGTGCTGTCTCCAGGGAAGGGGTGCCTACCAGCGGTTGTAGTGCACGCGGGCGGGGTCCCACTTGTCCTTGGGCTGGGTGTCGCCGTTGGGGTAGCCGATGGGCACCACGGCGTAGGGCACTACGGCGGCGGGCAGCGCGAGGGCCTTGCGGATGGGGTCCATGCGGTCGGCATAGGGGTAGCAGGCCGTCCAGCAGGCACCGAGGCCGTAGGCCTCCACTGTCAGCAGAAGGTTCTCGGTGACGGCACCCATGTCGTCGCGCCACAGCTGGTTCACCTGCGTCACAGCGGGGCCGTCGGGGTTGTCGCGCGTGGGGGCGGTGAAGGTGGTGTCGGCGCAGAGGATAATGACGGCGCCGCTCTCCATGAACTTCTGCATGTTGAAGTTGCCCTCGAAGACGGTCCCGTACTGGCTCTTGTCGGTCATGACGACGATTTGCCACGGGCGCAGGTCGCGGCCGCTGGGGGCGGCCATGGCGGCTTTGAGGAGGTTCTCCATCACCGCGGCGGGGATGGTGTCGCCGTTGTAGGAGCGCACGCTCTTGCGGCTGAGGATGTTCTGCATCACCACCTCGGCGGGGTCGGCCTGGGAGGTGGCTTCGGGTTTGTCGTTGCAGCAGGCGGCGAACAGGGTCGCGACGGCTGCCGCCAGAATCAGGTTCTTTTTCATGATGCTTGTGATTGGTGTTTAATAAATAAGGTATTTCTTGCGGATGGTCTTGAACCGGTCGAGGGCGGGCTGCCAGGAGGCGCGGATGTCGGCCTCGCTCATGCCGGCCTCTAGCTGGCGGCGCAGGCCAGGTGTGCCGGCCAGGCGGTCGAAGAAGTTGTTTTTCAGGAAGAAACGGCCCTTGGGGGCGCGGTGGTGCATGGCCGTGAGGTAGCGGAGGGTGAAGGCCGGGGGTGCGGGTTCGGTGCGGAGGTCGAGGGTGTCGGTGCCGAGGGTGACCCACTCGAAGGGGTATTCCGTGCCGCGGCCCACGCCGCAGGTGGTGCCCTCGAAGAGGCAGAGGCTGGGGTAGAGGGCTATGGCGTGGGGGTTGCGCAGGTTGGGCGACGGTGGGACGGGCAGGGCGTAGGCACTGTCGCGACAGTAGCCCCGCAGGGGAATCACGGTGAGGTCGCACTCCGTGCCGTTGGCTGTCCAGCGTTCTCCATTGATCATGCGGGCATATTCGCCGATGGTCATGCCGTAGACCACCGGCACGGGGTGCAGGCCGACGAAGGATCGGCAGGTGGCGGTGTCGAGCACGGGGCCGTCGATGTAGTGGCCGTTGGGGTTGGGGCGGTCCAGCACGATGCAGTGGATGCCGCGCTCGGCGCAGGCCTCCATCACGTAGTGCAGCGTGGAGAGGTAGGTGTAGAATCGGCAGCCCACGTCCTGGAGGTCGAAGATGACGATAGAGACGTCCGTCATCTGCTCGGGTGTGGGCTTCTTGTTGTTGCCGTAGAGGGAGATGATGGGCAGGCCTGTCGTGGGGTCGGTGCTGTTGTCGATGTGTGCCCCCGCCGCGGCGGTGCCGCGAAAACCATGCTCGGGGCAGAATATCTTGACGACGTTCACTCCTTTGGACAGCAGCGTGTCCACCAGGTGGGTGGTGCCGACGAGGGAGGTGTGGTTGCCCACCACGGCCACTCCGCCGTGGGGGTTGCGCAGGTCCTGCACCATGTCGGCGGTGCTTCCGGCAGGATGGTTGATGGTTTCCAGCAGGAGCTCCGCCCCGGTGCGCAGGGGGGAGTCGGCGGCGGGAGGCTGTGCCTGGCAGCAGGCACCGAGTGACAGCACTGCCGCAACGCACAGCGCTGCCCTCATGCAGCGGACCAACCTATGAGCCAGACCTTTCATCAAGCCTTTTTCTGTTCCCGATTCCCAATCTCCAGGCTGACGCGTCAGCCTTTCAATTTCCAATTCCCAACGTTCAATTCTCAATTCCTTCCCGTGTGCCCGAAGCCGCCGGCACCGCGTTCGGTGTCGGAGAGTTCCTCTACCTGGATGGTTTCGGCCTGCTCGTGGCGTGCGATGACCATCTGGGCGATGCGCTCGCCATCGGCGATGACGAAGTCCTCCTGCGAGAGGTTGATGAGGATGACGCAGAGCTCGCCGCGGTAGTCGGCGTCGATGGTGCCGGGGCTGTTCAGCACCGTGACGCCCTTCTTCAGCGCCAGACCGCTGCGGGGGCGCACCTGCGCCTCGTAGCCTTCAGGCAGTTCCATGAAGAGGCCCGTCTTCACCAGGCCCCGTTCCATAGGCTTCAGCGTAATGGGTCCCTCCGGCAGGTAGGCCCGCAGGTCCATCCCCGCCGACTGCGAGGTCTCGTATTTCGGCAGCGCATGGTGGCTGCGGTTGATGAATTTCACTTGCATATATTTCCTAATTACATTGCTCCTAATTCTTGGTAGAGTGCTACTGGACCCATGTGCCATTGCTTAGTGTGCTCCTGTTCCAGGCGTTCATATAGAGGGGATGCATAGATGTCTTTCACAGCATCCACGATGCTCTTGCCGCTGTCGGAAGCAAGCATCTCAGCCATACGGCTGACCTTTGATGGCAATATCAGGTACAGGTTGTTCTGTGTGATGTCAAGATTCATGGCACTACCGCCTTTGCCTCAATGAATGTGAGCGTTTGCAGGGCTGCGTCTGTATGGAACAGGTATTGGTCGACCAGTTTGTATGCTTTCGAAGTGGTAGTATAGAATCCGCTGCCATAGTCAAGTGTGCGGTTGGCCTTGCGTACTTCGGGCTTTTGCGCAATCTCCAGACTTCCGTGATACAGTTTCATGAAACCTCCTTTCTGCGAAATGAAATAAACTCGTCGATGTCCTCCAACAGCCACTGGCGGCTCTGTGTATGTAGCATCTCGTAATGCTCCGCCAGATAGTCCAGCACGCCATACCGCTCCAGCACCTCAGCTGCCTCTTTGCCAGAAAGGTGCTTCTCGTTTTTGTACTGTTCGATGCAGAACGACAGGAAATAGGCCTTGTCTTGTTGTTTTTTTTCCATCGTTATCACCATATAATTACGCTGCAAAAGTACACTTTTTCTACGACATGATGAGAATATTTTTTGTCATGGTGAAAATAAATTTTGCCAGTTGGGAAAATGTGTGTAATTTTGCAGCGTCTTTCACCAGACAGAAAGACCGAAAGAAAGCGCATTGATAGGCTTTATTCCGATCGTGTAAACCTGAACAATTTACGCATCAACTGCGATGTAGGAATAAAAGTGTTTCGAGATGCTCCATGGAATGTATTGTACCACAATGATACTTCCGCTGTGGAGCGGTTCACGGCAACTTTATATTCACATCGCAGGGAAGTTCAGGCCCTTACACGAGAAGATAGAGACATAAATGGATGGCTCCACTTTCTTCCGTGAGTATACTTTAGATTATGCCAGCAGAGCCAGCGGCAAAACTTAAAAAACATCAACAATGATGAAAAAAGTGTTATTAGTGGCAGTGTCTCTGTTGACACTCGGAGCAGGTGCTGTACAGGCACAGTCAAAGTTCACGCTCAAGTTCGGCGGCGGTTTTCCGCTTGGCGACTTCGGCAACGTCAAGATGGTGAAGGATGGCAGCGAGTACCATCCCGACCAATGGGGTCTGGATCTGGATGGCAAGTACAAGAATGGCGGTGCCGGCCTCGGCTTCAACATTGGAGCGCAATGGACATTGTCCGAGATTTCGGCTGTGAAAGGTCTGGACCTCATCCTTTCGGTCGACGCGTTCTACAACGGGCTCAACTCCGACCTCCGCGATGCCGTTGATGATGAGAGGGATGAAATGGAAAGCCGCAGCTATATCAGCGACTTCACGCTGCGCACGCCCAAGTACCTCAACTTTCCCTTGATGGTAGGTCTCAACTATGGCACAGGCATAGCCCCTAATATAGGAATCTATGGGGAGGTTGCTATCGGTGCCAATTTGCGCCTGATAACCAATATGACACGGGAGGTGGAGTATACGAACAGCAGTGAGACTGGAGCTATACCACTTCTTATAACCCCGCATTCACATTCGGGTTCCGCGTGGCAGCCGGATTTGTGTTCAATAGCAGGTATTCTGTTGAACTTGGTTACTACAACCTGGGTGCTGGCAAGGTGAAAGGAGAGCACGAGTATGTCGAAGGAAGAGATACGGATAGTGAGAAGTTCACCCTCGGCAAGATTACCCCGACACTGCTTACATTACGTTTCGGCATTGCATTATAGTTTTTCTTGGTTAAACAAACAATGCAAGGGCGCCAGATACTGTTTCTGGCGCCCGTTTTTTTGTATCCGCGCCGCAAGTGCGCTTATGTATTCAGCTGTTTGTAGTCTGTAAATCTCTTTCTGCTGTTTAATCTTGTGGCTCAATTCATCTTCTGTAGGCATGAGGGCCATGTATTGGTAGGATATTAGCGCGACATAAGTAGAACCATTCTGGCTTGTACAATCGTGCTTACTTCTTGGTCAGCACCTCGTCGATCATGCCGTACTGGAGGGCTTCTTCGGCGGTGAACCAGTGGTCGCGGTCGGAGTCGCTCTCCACCTGCTCGAAGGGCTGTCCGCTGTGCTTGGCGATGATTTCGTAGAGCTCTTTCTTGAGCTTCAGTATCTCGCGGACGGTGATCTCCATGTCGGTGGCCTGTCCGTCGGCGCCGCCCATGGGTTGGTGAATCATGACGCGCGAGTGGGGGAGGGCCGAGCGGCGACCTTTCTCGCCGGCGCAGAGGAGGACGGAGGCCATGGAGGCGGCGAGGCCGGTGCAGATGGTGGCCACTTTGGGCTGGATGAACTGCATGGTGTCGTAGATGCCGAGGCCGGCGTAGACGGAGCCGCCAGGCGAGTTGAGGTAGATGGTTATCTCGCGCTCCGGGTCCATGTTCTCGAGGAAGAGGAGCTGGGCCTGGATGACGTTGGCGGTGTAGTCGTCGATAGCGGTGCCGAGGAAGATGATGCGGTCCATCATCAGGCGGCTGAAGACGTCCATCTGGGCCACGTTGAGCTGGCGCTCCTCGACGATGTAGGGGGTGAGCGAGGCGTTGATGGCCGAGGTGTACTTGGCCATGGTGGTGCTGCTGATGCCACGGTGACGGGTGGCGTATTTCTCGAATTCGGTCATATCTTGGTGTTTTTTAATAATTCAGGTCTGCGTTCCTTGGTGCGCTGGAGGGCTTGCGCCATGCGCCACTGCTCTATTTTGGCGTGGTTGCCGCTTAAGAGAACCTCGGGCACTTTCCATCCGCGGAACTCCGGCGGGCGGGTGTATTCGGGAGGGGCGACGAGGCCGTCTTGGAATGAGTCGCCGAGGGCGGATTGTTCGTCGCCAATCACTCCGGGCACCAGGCGTATCACCGCGTCGCATATCACCGCCGCTGCCAGTTCGCCGCCGGTGAGCACATAGTCGCCGATGGAGATTTCGCGGGTGATGAAGTGCTCGCGTATCCGCTCGTCCACTCCCTTGTAGTGGCCACATAGCACCATCAAATTCTGTGCCAACGAGAGGCTGTTGGCCATCGGCTGGGAGAACATCTCGCCGTCGGGGGCGGTGTAGATGATGTCGTCGTAGGTACGCTCCTTTTGAAGGCCTTCGATGCAGTTGGCTATGGGTTCGACACACATGACCATGCCGGCGGCACCGCCATAGGGGTAGTCGTCCACCGAGCCGTAGCGGGTGAGCGAGTAGTCGTGCAGGTCGTGGAACGCCACCTCCACCAGCCCCTTTTTCTGGGCCCGTTTCAATATGCTTTCCTCGAAGAACATGTTCATCATCGAGGGGAAGAGGGTGAGGATGTCCAATCTCATTTGACCTTCAGTTTCTGCCCTTCGCGGATGGTTTTGTTCTTGTTGATACCGTTGAGGCGGCAGAGTTCGTTGAGACTCATGCCGTGGCGCTGGGCGATTTTGCCGAGGGTGTCGCCGCGACGGACGGTGTAGGTCTTGGTGCCTGCCGAGCCGCTGGAGGCCGTCTTGCCGGATTTGGGTGGGGTGGCCGAGGCCGAGCCGCTGACGCGCAGCAGGTCGCCCGGGTGGAGCACCTTGTTTTGGCTGATGCCATTGAGCTGGCATATCTTCTTCACCGTGGTGCCATTGCGGCGGGCTATCTTCTCCAGCGTGTCGCCATTGCGCACACGATACCAGCCGCCCGAGCCGCTTCCGCCCGAGGATTTGCCCTTGGTGGAGGCTGTCTTGCGGAAGGATGATGGGGTGAGCGTCAGGTGGTCGGAGATGAGGTCGTGGGTTTTGCAGTCGATGACGGTCTCGGGGTTGATGGCATTGCCCTTGTAGCGTATCTCGAAGTGGAGGTGGCTTCCGAAGGAGCGGCCGGTGTTGCCGCAGAGCCCTATGACGTCGCCGGCCCTGACCTGCTGCCCTGTCTGCACGAGGCGCTTCGACATGTGTGCGTAGTAGGTCTCCAATCCGTTGGGGTGGTGGATGATGACGAGGTTGCCATAGGAGCGGTTGAGTTTGGAGATGCGCACCACGCCGTCGAAGGCGGCATAGATGGGTTCGCCGGTAGGCTGTGCGAGGTCGAGGCCATAGTGGAAGCGCCTCCAGCGGGGCCCGTAGTGCGACGAGGGGCGCGAGGTGGTGGGTGTGGGCCAATGGAACAGGATACCGCGCGCCTTGTCCCGCAGCCGTATGGTGACCGGCTCGGCCAGGTGGTTCACATCCAGCTTGGGCAGGTGGATGGCTGCGGTGTCGAATCCTTCGAGCAGTATCTCGTCCTCGCTGGCGGCTCCCTCGTCGCTGAGGGTGTATGCGCCCGGGAGCTCCTCTTCTTCCTCCTCGTCCTCCTCGTCGTTTTCCAGCAGGAACGGGGCCTGGTAGAGGTAGTGTTCGGTCTCTTTGTCGTTGCGGTGGTCGATGACCACGCCTTTGTATTCCTCGTCCTCGTAGATTACGTCCAGTTTGTTGACCTTGATTTCCGACTTTTCGGGCTGGTCGCTCTGGGCCGCGGCCAGGCAGGGGAGCGCCAACAGGTTTAGTAGCAACAGGATACGTCCGATATATTTCATTATATATGGTTTCAATATAAATATAAAAGCGATGCAAAGGTACGCAAAATATGCCAGCCGGCCAAAAGTTTTATCTTAAAAAATCCAAAACGCCCCCTCCGTTTCCGGCAGGGACCCTGTAGGTATTTGGTAGGTATCCTGTAGGTATTTACTTCGACTGAGAACCGATATGACCGCTTATGGACTACTCCTCTTCCGCCTCCGCCGCTGCGGTGGGCTGGAACACCCCCTCTTCGTCGATTGTAATGTTCGGATTTTCAAAGTCTTCCATGGTAAGTTTCCGCATCGCGAGTGCCGCCTTGTGTGCGGGGTCGGGCCGGAGCCCCTTGCGGTAGGTCTGGAGGAAGGAGTGGATTTTGCCGCCGAGGAGCGTGCCGCTGCGTCCGATGCGCACTTCGACCAGCGGGGCGTAGGCGGCGGCGCCCGCGAGGCTTACCCCCACGGGGGTGCAGAAGTTGCCCAGGCTGTAGGCCACGAGCCGCCCCTTGTACACCTCCATGGCGCGCGGCACGTGGGGGCCGTGGCCGAACACCACATCGGCCCCGAGGTCGATGCACAGGTGCGCGAAGCGGCGCAGGTGGCCCCGACGCTCGCCGAGGTAGGTCTCCGCGCTGTCGGGCAGGTGGGTGTGCTCCACCCCCTCGGCCCCGCCGTGGAAGGAGACAATCAGAATGTCGCAGGCGTAGTGGAGCGGCTCCAGTATGCGGCGCACCGCGGCGCTGTCGAGCAGCGAGGGTGTGTGGCGGTTGTGTCCGAAGGCGGCGAAGCCGAATGTGATGTTGCCCTGTCGCAGCAGCGCGGTCTGGCAGGAAGCCTTCAGCCCGGCGTAGCGTATGCCGAGGCTGTCCAGCGCGGCCATGGTCCGGCGCTGGCCCTCGCCCCCGAAGTCGTTGCTGTGGTTGTTGGCCAGGCTCATGAGGTCGAATCCGGCGGCTTGCAGCAGGGACGCGTATTCGGGCGGCATGCGGAAGGCGTAGCTGTAGGCGCCCTCCTTCTTCCGGCAGGCGAGGGTGGTGTCGCAGAAGACCCCCTCGAGGTTGCCCAGGGCCAGGTCGGCGCCGGCCAGCACGGGGCGCGGGCTGTCGAGCAGGTGCCGTCCGCCGTCGCGCGGAAGCTGCAGCGTGGGGTAGGTGGTGCCCAGCATGATGTCGCCCACCAGGGCGAGGGTGTACACGGTGTCGTCCTCCCGCTCCTGCGCCGGCGCGGCGGGGGACGGCGTGGAGGCGGCGGCTGCCGTGTCGCCCGGCCGGGGCGCCGGAGAGGCGGCAATGAGGCGGCAGGCGCCGAGGTAGCGGCGGGCGTAGTAGTCCTCGGTCGAGGCCGAGATGCGCACGCCCGTATTGGAGGCATGGATGAAGCGGAAACCCTGGCTGTCGGCCTCGGTCACCAGCCCCACGTGGCCGATGGTGTAGTGCCGCAGGCGTCCGCCGAAGAAGACCAAGTCGCCCGCCTGCCACCCTCCCTTCTCCACCTTCGCACCCACAGGGTACTGCGCGGCCGACGACGAGGGCAGCTGGAGGCCGAAGCGGGAGTAGACATAGCGGGTGAAGCCGGCGCAGTCGAAACTCCCCGGGCCCTTGCCGCCGTAGCGGTAGGGGGTGCCGATGTGGCGGACGGCCTCGGCCAGGAGCGAATCGACGTTGATATCGGTGCGCAGCGTCTGTGCCCGCAGGGGGAGCAGCGCCAGCGCCAGGGCGGCAATCAGAAGGATGGGGCGGGGGGAGGTCATGGTCAATAGTCGAACAGGATGCGCCCCTCGGACGTGTGTGAAGCCACGCCGTAGACTTTGGCGATGTTCTCCGGCGTGAGCCCCTCGGCCACCGGGCCGTGGAACAGCAGGCGGCCCTGGTGGATCAGCAGCAGCCGGTCGCAGAACTGCAGGGCGAGGTTGAGGTCGTGGATGACGATGAGGACGGTCTTCTCGGTGGCCTGTTTCAGCAGGCGCATGATTTCCAGCTGGTGTGCGATGTCGAGGTTTGAGACCGGCTCGTCCATCAGCAGCACCGGGGTCTGCTGCGCCAGCGCACGGGCAATCATGACGCGCTGCAGCTCGCCGCCGCTCATCTGGGCGGGCTTGGCCAGCCGCAGGTGCCAGGTGCCGGTCTGCTTCATGCAGTGCTCCACGATGTCCCAGTCGGCCTGGCTCTCGTTCTGCAGCCGCCTCTGGTAGGGGTTGCGCCCCATGAGGACGGTCTCGAAGGCCGAGAACTCGAAGTCGGTCTGCGGATGCTGCCGCACGAAGGCCACGCGCTGGGCCAGTTCGCGGGCTGTATAGTCCCCCACCTGACGCCCGTCCAGCAACACCCGCCCGCCGTCCGGCTGCAGCAGGCCGCCGATGCAGCGCAGCAGCGTGGTCTTGCCGCATCCGTTGGGGCCCATGACGGCGGTGATGCCGCCCGGGGCGATGTCGGCCGTGATGCCGGCGAGCACGTCGCGCGTGCCGTAGTGGACCTTGATATCGTCGAGCTTGAGCATGGGGCCTAATAGGAGCGTTTGTTCTTGTAAAGCAGGTAGATGAAGAGCGGAGCCCCGACCATGGAGGTGAGGCTGCCCACAGGCAGTTCGCTGGGCCGCAGGAGGGTGCGTGCCAGCGTGTCGCACACCAGCACGAACAACGCGCCGCACAGCATGGCGTAGGGCACCAGCCGCCGGTTGTCCGGCCCGGACACCAGCCGCACCGCATGGGGCACTATCAGCCCCACAAAACCTATCACCCCGCAGGAACTGACGGCAAAGGCCACCATCAGGGTGGTGAAGAGCAGCAGCACCCGTTTCACGCGTTCCACCTCCACCCCCATGCTCTTGGCGGCCTCGCTGCCGGCCAGCAGCAGGTTGAGGTCGCGCCCGTGCCACAGCACCACCGCGATGCCTACCGCCGCCACCGGTGCCATGAGGCACACATCGGCCCACGTGCTGGAACCGAACGAGCCCATCGTCCAGAAGATGATGGCATCCATCTTCTCCTGGTTGAGCACCATGAGGAAGGATATGACGGCCGAGATGAGCAGCGTCAGGCACACGCCGGTGAGCAACAGGGTGGTGGTGTGCATGCGGTTGCCGATGGAGGCGATGCGGTAGATGAGCACCACCGTGAGCAGTGCCGCCACCAGGGCCATCCCCCCCACGCCCCATAGCCATGCCTCCAGGCCCAGCAGTATGGCCACCGCCGCGCCCAGCGAGGCACCGCTGCTGACCCCCAGCACATAGGGGTCGGTCAGCGGGTTGCGGAAAACACTTTGGTAGGCCGCGCCGCACACGCTCAGCACCGCCCCCACCAAGGCACTCATCAGCACCCTTGGAAGGCGCAGGCGGAGGAATATGGGCGAATGCCACAGCTCGTCCCAGCGGAAGTCGACGGCACCGAAAAGGCAGCTCGCCGCCATGGCGCCCAGCAGCAGCAGTGTGAGGCCCGCCAGGACCCAGGGATTGGCGCGGTGGTGTGCAGTGGAGTTCACGCCAGGAGGTCTTTCATGGTGAAGTGTCCGGTGCGCCCCTGCAGGTATTCGGCCGCCAGCAGGGCACCGAGTGCCAGGCCGCGCCGCGAGTGCGCCTCGTGGGTCAGCGTGAGGGTGTCCACAGCGCTGCGGTAGGCCACGGTGTGGATGCCTGGCACCTCGCCCTGCCGCACCGACTCGATGGGGATGCCCTCCAAGGGGCGTCCGCCGCAGGCGGCAATCTGGTTCGCAAGGGTGAGCGCGGTGCCGCTGGGCGAGTCGAGTTTGTGCACGTGGTGCGTTTCGGCGATGTCCACCGCGTACTCCCCGCGTCCGCGCATCAATGCGGCCAGGCGTTCGTTGAGTTCAAACATGATGTTCATGCCGAGGCTGAAGTTGGAGGCGGTGAAGAGCGAGCGGTTCTCTTCGAGGCACCGCGCCACGACCTCGGCCTGCCGGTCGGTCCAGCCGGTGGTGCCGCAGACGATGGGAAGCCCCATGCCGAAGCAGCGGAGGATGTTCTCCACCGCCGTGGTGGGGGTGGTGAACTCGATGGCCGCGTCGGCCGTGCGCAGCCGGTCGGCCTTGGCGCTCCATTCCTCCTCGTTGTCGACGGTGCACACCACGGTGTGCCCGCGTTCCGGGGCCAGGTCCTCTATGGCATGCCCCATCTTGCCGTATCCTATCAGTGCGATATTCATGGGTGGTCGATTTGGTTTGCAAAGATACGAAGCTTGCCCGACATGGCAAAATTTATTTGAAAAGGGGGGCGTCAGGAGGCATTTCCGCAGGCTTGCAAGTAGTTGATAGACAGTATCTGGCAAGTTGTAGGTTTTGCTCCCCTTTTTATCCTCCAGGTAGGTGGCAGGAGTGCCGGAGGCAACGGGCAGGGATGTGGGTGGGGGAGAGGGGCGAAATGTTAAATTTTCAGTTTCGTACAATAATGTTGGAAAAGTGTAGTTATGAGGGGTGAAATTATGAATGTTCAACCAAAAAGGCGCGTATGATGCAGGAATACGAATTCACCCAGGCGGACACATTTTCGCCCTCTGCAAGCACACACATACAACCCTCGGAGCAGGTGCTCCAGAACATCGTGAGTTTCGCCCGCTGCTATCAGCATGTCGAGGCGGGGGGCATGCGGATCAAGGTCTGCATGAACTGAAAACGGAAGCGGGCGCCCCGTCGGGGCGCCCGCTTGCTTTATTGCCTTTCGCTCGATTTCAGCACGAAGTCCCTTCCGAGGTATTTCTCCCTCACCTCCGGGTCGCCGGCCAGCTGCTCGGGAGTGCCCTGCTGCAGTACAGAGCCTTCGTAGAGGAGGTAGGCGCGATTGGTGATGTGGAGGGTTTCGCGCACGTTGTGGTCGGTGATGAGGATACCGATGTTGCGCTCCTTGAGTTTGAGGACGATGTCCTGTATGTCCTGCACAGCTATGGGGTCGACGCCGGCGAAGGGCTCATCGAGCAGGAGGAACATGGGGTCGTTGGCCAGGGCGCGTGCAATCTCGGTGCGGCGACGCTCGCCGCCGCTGAGCTGTATGCCCTTGCTGTCGCGGATGTGGTTGAGGTGGAACTCGGCCAGGAGCGACTCCAGTTTCTCTTCGCGCTGGCTGTTGTCCAGGTCCTTGCGGAACTGGAGGATGGACATGATGTTGTCCGCCACGGTCATCTGGCGGAAGACGGATGCCTCCTGGGCCAGGTAGCCCACGCCCATCTGTGCGCGGCGGTACATGGGGAGGCGGGTCAGTTCCACCGTCTCGCCTTCTTCGCCCGGGCCGGGGGCGAGGTAGACTTTCCCGCTGTAGGGCTTGATGATTCCCACCACCATGTAGAATGTGGTGGTCTTGCCTGCGCCGTTGGGCCCCAGCAGGCCCACAATCTCGCCTTGGCTCACTTCCACCGACGCACCCTTGACCACGGTGCGTTTGCGGTACATCTTGACTACGTTGTCGGTATAGAGTTTCATAGGATACGTTCTCTTAATAATGTATCATGTGTGTGCGCGACGGCCGGGTGGCGGCTGCCCTGCCGGAGGCGTAAAAAAGGGCCCCGGCTGCCTCGGCAGATGCCTCGCCGATAGGGTCGTGCAGATTTTCCATGGCTTTTTTTTTACATGTAATTTCCTGATACGCAAATTCTTCTGCTTCTTCTCGGCTCTTCACGGTGAAAAATATTTTGTAGGTTTCACGTTTTTTTGTACCTTTGTAAACCATTAACGCGCCTTTGCGGCAATTATTGTTGAAGGATGAAAGATTTGCACACCTCACTGAAGGAAATATTCGGCTTCAGCCAGTTCAAAGGGGACCAGGAGGCCATCATACGCAGCCTGCTGGACGGCAACGACACCTTTGTCATCATGCCCACCGGCGGAGGCAAGAGCCTCTGCTACCAGCTCCCGGCCATGATGCTCAAAGGTACGGCCATCGTGGTGTCGCCCCTCATCGCCCTGATGAAGAACCAGGTGGATGCGGTGCGCTACACTTCGGGCAGCAACTGTGTGGCCCATTTCCTCAATTCGTCGCTCAACAAGGCCCAGGTGACCGAAGTCAAGGACGACCTCCTCAAGGGCGACACCAAGTTGCTCTATGTGGCGCCGGAGACGCTCTCGAAGGAGGACACCATCGAGATGCTGAAGCAGATCCCCATCTCTTTCTTCGCCATCGACGAGGCGCACTGCATTTCGGAGTGGGGCCACGACTTCCGGCCGGAGTACCGTCGTCTGCGGGCGGCCATCAAGGTGATCAACTCCCGTGTGCCCATCCTCACCCTCACCGCCTCGGCCACCCCCAAGGTGCAGCAGGACATCATCAAGAACCTCGGCATGGAGAATGCCAAGACGTTCATTTCCAGTTTCAACCGGCCCAATCTCTATTACGAGGTGCGCCCCAAGCCGAGCGAGCCCATGATGCTGCACAAGGAGATCATACGCTTCATCAAGGAGAACCCCGGCAAGAGCGGCATTATATATTGTCTCACGCGCAAGCGCGTGGAGGAGATTGCCGAACTGCTGGTGATCAACGGCATCAAGGCGTTGCCCTACCATGCGGGTCTGGACAACAAGGTGCGTGCCGAGAACCAGGACAAGTTCCTCATGGAGGAGGTGGACGTCATCGTGGCCACCATTGCCTTCGGCATGGGCATCGACAAGCCCGACGTGCGCTTTGTCATCCACTACGACATACCGAAGAGCATCGAGGGCTATTACCAGGAGACGGGCCGCGCCGGCCGTGACGGCGGCGAGGGACGCTGCATCGCCTTCTACAGCGAGCAGGACGTGGAGAAACTCTACAAATTCTTCACCGACAAGAACGTCACCGAGCAGGAAATGGCCAAACAGCTGGTGCAGGAGATGGTCTCCTACGCCGAGAGTTCGGCCTGCCGCAGGCTCAACATTTTGAAATACTTCGGCGAGGACTACAACGAACCCCACTGCGGCAACTGCGACAACTGCACCCATCCCAAGCCCCAGGTGGAGGCCAAGGAGGAGATGGCTATGGCGCTGGAGACGGTGCTGGCCATGAAGCAGGCGTTCAAGCCGAAGGATATCGTGGACGTCATCATGGGCCGCAAGAACAGCAACACCAAGAGCTACCATCTGGACCAGTTGGAGCAGTTCGGTTGCGGCACCGAGCGCGACGACCTCTTCTGGAAGGCCGTCCTGCGGCAGGCGCAGTTCGAGGGGCTCCTGCAGAAGGAGATCGAGCAATACGGCGTGCTGAAACTCACCCCGGCGGGCAGCAAATTCATCAAGAGCCCCTACACGCTCTATGTCACCTGCGACCACGACTACTCGGGCGAGGGCGGCGACGACGAGGACGAGATGCTGGCCAGCGGCGGCGGCGGCGCGGCGGCGGGCGACGAGGCTCTCTACGTGCAGCTCAAGAGCCTCCGCAAGAGCATCGCCACGCGCGAGAAACTGCCGGCATACGTCATTTTCGACGAGTCGTCGCTCAAGGACATGACCCTGCAGTACCCCTGCACCGTCGAGGAACTCTCCCACTGCGCCGGCGTCGGCGTCGGCAAGGCCCAGAAGTACGGCAAACCCTTCATCGACCTCATCCGCCAGTATGTGGAGGACAACGACATCGAGCGTCCGCAGGACATCGTGGTGAAGAGCGCCGTCAACAAGTCGGGCCTCAAAGTCTACATCATCCAGGCCATCGACCGCCTCAAAAGCCTCGAGGACATCGCCGAGGGCAAGGGCCTCACCATGGACGAACTGCTCACCGAGATGGAGCACATCATCTCCAGCGGAGCCAAGCTCAACATCGACTACTATATCAACGAGGTGATGGAGCCGGAGCATCAGGAGGAGCTGCTCGACTACTGGCGCAATTCCGAGACCGACTCGCTGGAGGCCGCCTACGAGGAGTTCGCCTCCGACCCGGACTACACCGAGGAGGAAATCCGCCTCATGCGCATCAAGTTCATGGCCGATTTCGGACATTGAGCCGTTATGACCCCCTGGCCGGCCGGGGACCGGTCCATATCGGGTCAGAGTCGAAGTAAATACATAGAGGATACCTACCGGATACCTATAGGATGCCCGCCGCCTCCCGGCACGACATTCTCCATAATTTTTTAAAAAAACATTTGGCCGTACAGAAAAATGGTTGTATCTTTGCAGCGAAATATTAACCCATAGGGGTGCTCCTATATTCCTCACTGTGAGGATAAAGGGCTGAGAATATACCCTTATAACTTGATCCGGGTAATGCCGGCGGAAGGAACAAAAACATGAAAAAGACACACGGCAGCCGTGGCCGCTGCCAACACCATGAGGCCACACAGGACAGACGCGGACGAATCTTGGCTTTCTGCGCTCTGGCTATGGCAGTTTCCCCGTTTTCCACCCCCGTATCCGCACAGGACACCGTGCGGAGGCTCGAGGAGGTAACCGTCTCCACCGCCAGGGTGGGCGAGAAGGCTCCCCTCACCACCTCCACCATCGGGCGCGAGGAACTGCAGGAGAACAAGATAGCGGTGTCGCTGCCCTTCATGCTCGAACTGCAGCCATCGGTGGTGGTCAGTTCCGAGAACGGCCCCCTGAGCGGGCAGAACATGCGCATCCGTGGCGTGGAAGCCTCGCGTATCAATGTGAACATCAACGGCATCACGCTGAACGACCCCGAGAGCCAGGAGGTGTTCTGGTACAACATCCCCAACCTGGGCGGCATGGCACAGAGTGTGCAGCTGCAGCGTGGCATCGGAGCCTCCACCGGAGGCTCGGCTTCCTTCGGCGGAGCCCTCAACCTGCAGACCCTCAATGCCGCGCCGAAACGCTACCTAAACGTAGACCTCGGCTATGGGTCGTGGAACACGATGCTCTACGGTTTCTCGGCCGGTACGGGGCTCACAAGGCATGGCTTCTCGTTCGACGCCGCCTACAACGGCCAGAACACCGACGGCTATATCCGCAACGGCCAGGCCAACCAGCACTCCCTCTTCCTCAGCGGCGGCTGGTATGGCGAGCGGCAGATGCTGAAGGCCATCTTCATCCTGGGGCACCAGAAGACCGGCATCACCTGGAACGGCGCTTTCGCCGACGAGCTGGATGCCGACCCGCAGTACAACTCCGCCGGCATATACTACGACCAGAACGGCGAGATGCACTACTATGACAACGAGACCGACTACTACAACCAGCGCCACTACCAGCTCTACTACTCTTTCATGGCCGACGACAACCTCACGCTCAACGCCGCCTTCGACTTCACCCACGGCGACGGCTACTACGAGCAGTACGGCGACGACCAGAAAACCTACAGCAAGTACCATGTCTATGCCCTGAACGGAGCCGCCAAAAGCGACTTCATCTACCGCCGCGAGATGTACAACTCCGCCTACACCGGCTCTCTGACGGCCCACTATGTGGAGGGACCGCTGACTGCCGACCTCGGGACCACCTTCCTGTACTACAACGGCAACCACTTTGGCAACCTCATCTGGGCGCAGGACAGCATGAGCCTCGACGGTTCGGCCTTCCTCCCCATCAGCGAGGACTCGCCCTACGAGTGGTACCGCAACGAGGGCGACAAGTACGACCACACCCTCTTCGTCCGCCTCAACCAGGAACTCTCTTCGCGCGCCAACCTCTTCGCCGACCTCCAGATGCGCTCCGTGCGCTACACCATCGAGGGCATCGAGGCCAAGTTCCAGGACATGGGCTACGCCGAGAGCTACCTCTTCTGCAATCCCAAGCTGGGTCTCAACTTCATGGTCGACGGCGGCCAGCGCCTCTATGCCGTGGCGGGCATCACCTCGCGCGAGCCGCGCCGTGCCGACATCAAGGATGCCATCAACCGTGGCGACACCATCAAGGCGGAGACCATGCTCGACGTGGAACTCGGCTACCAGCTCCAGAAGCAGGATTTCACCCTGGGAATCAACGGTTACGCCATGGTCTACCGTGACCAGATGACTCCCTCCGGCAACCTCTCCGAGAGTGGCTACGCCCTGATGGAGAATGTGCCCCACAGCTACCGTCTGGGCATCGAACTCGCCGCCGGCTACCGCCTGCTCTCCAACCTCTCCCTCGACGCCAACCTCACCCTCAGCACCAACCGCATCCTCGACTATACCTACACCGACTTCAACGACGGAGACCTCACCCTCCGCACCTTCACCGAGAACACACCGTTGGCCCTTTCGCCCTCCCTCATCGGGGCCGCTATGCTCACCTACGAGCCTTTTAGCAACGCCAAATTGCAGCTGACGGGCAAGTATGTCGGCAAGCAGTATGGCGACAACACGGGCCGCGACGTCTATGCCATCGACCCCTACTTCCTTTTGAACCTCCGCGCCTCCTATACCTTCCAACTTCCCCACAGCCAGGAACTTGAGTTGCAGTTGGCTGCCAACAACCTGCTCAACCACAAGCACCGCCTCTTTGCTTGGGCGGAGGATTGCGACTATGAGCCAGGCTACTACCACCTCATTGGCTACTACCAGCAGCCGGGTATCAATTTCATGGGCAGGGTGATTTACAGGTTCTAATCGGGGGAGTCGGAATAATCAGAGTAATCGGAGTAATCAGAATAATCAGAGCAATCAGAAATCCATGGGAACCATCGACATCATCGGAGCCGTCATCGGGCTGGCCTATATCGTGAGCGAGTATAGGGCAGACCGCTGGTTCTGGCCCTTGAGCCTGCTGATGTCGGTGTTCTACATCGTGATCGACTTCTCCTCCGGCCTCTTTGCCAACGGGGCCATCTGCTGCTACAACTTCGTGATGTCGATCTACGGCATCCTTGTGTGGCACGGCATCATGGGGAAGAAGGACCGTGCCGAGCGCCCCATCTCCAGTTGTCCGCGCCGTTACTGGCCGTGGATTGTTGCCGTGGCGGTGGTGCTGAGCGTGGCCCTCTCGTGGCTCCTCGTTGCCATGAACGGGTGGCTGGTAGGCCTGGCCGATGAGGAGATGCGCAGTTCGCTGCAGTATCCTGTCCTCGACGGCATCTCGTCGGCCCTCACCATCGTCGCCATGTGGATGCTGGCGCACAAGTGGTGGCAGCAATGGATTATATGGCTCATCGTCGAGCCCCTCATGATAGCCCTCTTCTGGCTCACAGGCAACTACGCCTCCGCAGCCCTGTACGTGGTATTCGAAGTGTTTTGTATTTTGGGAATCTTTCGGTGGAAGAAGCTCGGTGTTTAGCGATTCTCGCCGCGGGCGACTTCCCCAACTTCAGGCTACTACGACAGGCGCTGTGTGAGGCTTTTTTCGTAATCTGTTGCGATTCAGCCTACCGCGCCTTCTGCCGTTCGGAATTCAGGGACAAGGACTTCGTCGTTGTCGGCGACGGCGACTCGCTCCCCGCCGAGGAACGCAAGGCATTGGGAGAGAAGTATATACTGAACCCCGACCAGGAGACCAACGACCTTACCAAAGCCATCCACTACGCCGCCACCCGGTTCCCGCAGGGCGTGCGTGTGATCATCCTTGGCGCTACAGGAAAACGCGAGGATCACACCCTCGGCAACATCAGTCTACTCGCCTGGTATCGTGAGCATTATCCGCAACTGGACATCGAGATGCTCACCGACTACGGACGCTTCGTCGCCCTGCAGGGCAGCCGCACATTTGAAAGCTTCCCGCGTCAGCAGGTGTCAATCTTCTCGCTTACCCCCCACATCGCGGTCTCGAGCGAGGGTCTTCGGTGGCCCCTCGGCGGGCGCTGCCTGGAGCAGTGGTGGCAGGGCACCCTCAACGAAGCCGTCGGCGACCGCTTCTCCGTCAGCGGAGGTTCCCTCATCGTTTTCCAGACCTACGAGCCCAAACTCTGACCCGGCCTCCGGCCTGGCATACGCCGTGCCGGACACCTCGCCCCCTTTCCCTTCGGCGAAGAGCCAGAAGTGCACCTCCTCGCCTGCAAACTCTTGGGGCAGAACGAACTGCGCCCGTTTACGACCGCGCTCGGCCGTGGCGACTGGCAGGCCCGTACCGCAGGCGGGGCAGTAGGCGTAGAAATGCACGCGGTCCTCGTTCCGGCCCCCCTCCTTGCTCCAGCGCAAGGTGGCCACACCGGCCTCGCTCACAGCGCATTCTGTCACCCGCACCCCCGGCAGGTGGCCCTGCGAGAACTGTAGCCGCGCGTAGTCCACGCCGTCGCCGGAGAAGCACTCCTTGTTCAGTCGCAGAAATACGTTGCCTTCCGTAATCGCCTCGTGCTGTGCCTGTTGGTGTAGCCCGATGCGCAGAACGGGCGTGGCGGGCGAGGCGAACAGAATCATCGCCTTGAACCTCGAGCGTTGCGCCAGCTGTGCATCGCTTTGGCGGTCGTGGTAGTGCCGTGGACGGGCGCGCATGCACCAGCGGTCGCGCCACATGTAGCCCACCACCGGTCCCACCACGCCCTGGAACGGTCCCAGAATGCCTTGAAAATACTGTGCCATAGTCTTTTTCCCTTTCGTTTTTACCCTCTATAACGCAGCTTTTCCCCTTTTATTGTCCACGTAATGCAAAATAACGGCAAACTTATAGCAAAGTTTGATTGTCGGAAAACGCTGTCTTCCAGCCGCCTCGCTCCGTGCAAAATTCCTCGCGGACACGTTTTTCCGGCGAGGGGCCTATTTTGTGGAAAACCTGTTCATATCGGCCCGTTTTGCAGCCGTCGCCCTGTTGATAAGTCCTCAAAACAGACAAAATCCAAATGTTAAATTCAAAATGTAAGTAGTTGATATATAGACTTCCCGTAAAATTTTAAGATTATTTAACACTCCATTGTGAAGAGAACACTTTGCCAGTCCAAAAAATAGTAGTAATTTTGCACTCCAATTTTGGGCGGATTGTGCCCGTAAATGATAAGAGAACAGAATAATAAAAATAAAACAACAAAAACACAATGCCAACAATTCAGCAATTAGTTCGCAAAGGACGTCAGCAGATGGAGTACAAGTCCAAGTCTCCCGCCCTCGACAGCTGCCCCCAGCGTCGCGGCGTCTGCACCCGTGTCTACACCACCACCCCGAAGAAGCCTAACTCGGCCATGCGTAAAGTGGCCCGTGTGCGTCTGACCAACGGCAAGGAGGTCAATGCCTACATCCCGGGTGAGGGTCACAACCTGCAGGAGCACTCCATCGTCATGATCCGCGGCGGCCGTGTCAAGGACCTGCCCGGTGTGCGCTATCATATCATCCGCGGCGCTCTCGACACCTCCGGCGTCGACGGCCGCAAGCAGCGCCGCTCCAAGTACGGTGCCAAGCGCCCCAAACAGGCCGGCAAGTAAAGTCCAAAGTATAACGTTGAAAGTCTAAAGTTTTTTACAGCAATGAGAAAAGCTAAACCCAAGAAAAGAATCATCCTTCCGGATCCCAAATACAATGACGTCCTGGTCACCAAGTTCGTCAACAACCTCATGATGGGCGGCAAGAAGACCATCGCCTACCGCATCTTCTACGATGCAATCGATGTCGTTGCCGACCGCACCAAGGAGGATGGCCTCGAGGTGTGGAAGAAGGCCCTGGCCAACGTCACCCCCAGCGTCGAGGTGCGTTCCCGCCGCATCGGTGGCGCCACCTTCCAGATTCCCACTGAGATCCGCGCCGAACGCAAGCAGTCCATCGGCATGAAGAACCTCATCGGCTACTCGCGCAAGCGCAGCGAGAAGACCATGGCCCTCAAACTGGCCGCCGAAATCCAGGCCGCCTACAAGGAGGAGGGTGCCGCCTTCAAGCGCAAGGAGGATATCCATCGCATGGCCGACGCCAACAAGGCTTTCTCGCACTTCAGAGTGTAATTATATATAGTATATACATATAAATAAATAGCAACCACTACAAGCAGCAATATGTCCGACCTCAAGTATACACGCAACATCGGGATCATGGCCCATATCGACGCCGGCAAGACGACGACGACCGAGCGCATCCTCTTTTACACCGGCAAGAACTACAAGCTCGGTGAGACCCACGAGGGTAGCGCCACCATGGACTGGATGGTGCAGGAGCAGGAGCGTGGCATCACCATCACCTCCGCCGCCACCACTGTGTACTGGGAGTGGAAGGACAACCGCTACAAGTACAACATCATCGACACCCCGGGCCACGTGGACTTCACCGTCGAGGTGGAGCGCTCCCTCCGTGTGCTCGACGGCGCCATCGCCATCTTCTGCGCCGTGGGCGGCGTGGAACCCCAGAGCGAGACCGTATGGCGTCAGGCCGATAAATACGAAGTCCCCCGCATCGCCTTCATCAATAAAATGGACCGTGCCGGAGCCGACTTCTTCTCGGTCATCGGGCAAATCAAGGAGCGCCTCGGCGCCAACCCGATACCTATCGAGATACCTATCGGCCAGGAAGACCTCTTCAAGGGGGTGGTCAACCTCATCACCAATCAGGCCCTCATCTGGGACGAGACCTCGAACGGAACCAAGTTCTACGAGGTGCCTATGCCGGACGACCTCAAAGAGATAGTGGCCGACTACCGCCAGCGCCTCATCGAGGGGGTGGCCGAGGAGAATGAGGATTTGATGATGAAGTTCTTCGACGACCCGGACTCCATCACTCCCGAGGAGATCATCGCCGAAATCCGCAAAGCCACCCTCGCACGCAAGATAGTGCCTGTCATGTGTGGCTCGGCATTCAAGAACAAAGGTGTCCAGACGCTGCTCGACGCCGTGGCTGCATTCCTGCCCAGCCCCCTCGACAAGCCCGAGGTGAACGGCACCAACCCCAAGACCGAAAAGGACGAGACCCGCAAGGTGGACGTCAAAGCCCCCTTCTCGGCCCTCGCCTTCAAGATAGCCACCGACCCCTACGTCGGACGCCTCTGCTTCTTCCGTGTCTACAGCGGCTCGCTCGAAAGCGGCTCGTATGTCTACAATGCCAATACCGGAAAGAAGGAGCGCATCTCCCGCATCATGCAGATGCACTCCAACAAGCAGAACCCCCTCGACCGCATCGAGGCCGGCGACATCGGCGCAGCTGTGGGATTCAAGGACATCAAGACTGGCCATACCCTTTGCGACGAGCAACATCCCATCATCCTGGAATCCATGAAGTTCCCGGAGCCTGTCATCTCCATCGCCGTCGAACCTCACACGCAGGCCGACATGGACAAGATGACCAACGCCCTGATGAAGCTCGTGGAGGAAGACCCCACCTTCCGCGTCAAGACCGACGAGGTCAGCGGACAGACCGTCATCAGCGGCATGGGCGAGTTGCACCTCGACATCATCATGGACCGTCTGCGTCGCGAATTCGGTGTGGATGTCAACCAGGGTCGTCCCGAGGTGGCCTACAAGGAGGCTATCACCACCACCGTGCAGCACCACGAAGTCTACAAGAAGCAGACCGGTGGCAAGGGTAAGTTCGCCGATGTGCTCTTCGAAATCGGCCCGGCCGACGAGGGCGTCATGGGTCTGCAGTTCGTCAATGAGGTCCGTGGTGGCAATATTCCCAAAGAATTTATCCCTGCTATTGAGAAAGGTTTCAAGGAAGCCATGCAGAACGGCGTGCTGGCAGGCTATCCGATGGACAGCATGAAGGTGCGCGTCATCGACGGCTCCTTCCATCCGGTTGACTCGGATCAGCTCTCATTCGAGCTCTGTGCCAAGATCGGTTTCAAGGCCGCTTGCCGCAAAGCCAATCCCGTATTGCTTGAGCCTATCATGAAACTCGAGGTGCTTACCCCCGACGCTTACGTCGGCGATGTCACCGGTGACCTCAACCGTCGCCGTGGCATGCTTGAGAACATCGCAGCCAAGGTGGGCGTACAGGCTATCCATGCCAAGGTGCCCCTTGAGCAGATGTTCGGCTATGTCACCTCGCTCCGCACCATCACCTCCGGACGTGCCAACTCCACTATGGAGTTCTCCCACTATGCCGAGGTGACGCGTGACCAGCAGGAGGCTATACTTAAGAATAAAAATAATTAAAAAATAACAACAAATGAGTCAAAGAATCAGAATCAAGCTCAAATCTTACGACCACAATCTCGTCGACAAGTCGGCGGACAAGATTGTGAAGACCGTCAAGATGACCGGCGCAGTGGTCAATGGCCCCATTCCCCTGCCCACCAACAAAAAGATTTTTACGGTGAACCGTTCCACGTTCGTCAACAAGAAGTCGCGTGAGCAGTTCGAACTGAACACCTACAAACGCCTGATGGACATCGAGATCAACGACCGCGCCAAGACTATTGACGCCCTCATGAAACTCGAGCTCCCCAGTGGTGTCGAAGTGGAGATCAAAGTGTGAATTTAATCAGCCTATGTCAAATAGATAAGCTGAATTGTCTAACAATTTAAAGAATCCAAACTAAAAATGTCAGGATTAATCGGAAAGAAAATCGGAATGACCAGTCTTTTTGATGCCGACGGAAAGCAGATTCCGTGCACAGTGATTGAAGCTGGTCCTTGTGTGGTAACACAAGTGAAAACCATTGAGAAGGACGGCTATGAGGCCATCCAGCTCGCATTCGGTGAAAAGAGCGAAAAGCACACCACCAAGCCCATGCGTGGCCACTTTGCCAAGGCCAACACCACCCCCAAGCGCTACCTCGCAGAGTTCTCCCGCTTCGAGGAGGGTCACAAGAAGAAACACGGTGAGGTGCTCACGGTGGATGTCTTCCAGGAGGGTGAGTATGTCGATGTGGTCGGCACCTCTAAGGGTAAGGGCTTCCAGGGTGTTGTGACGCGTCACGGGTTCGGCGGCGTGGGTGACAAGACCCACGGTCAGCACGACCGTCTGCGCGCCCCGGGTTCCATCGGAGCATCGTCCTATCCCTCGCGTATCTTCAAGGGTATGCGCATGGCTGGTCAGACTGGCAACCATCGTGTGAAAGTGCAGAATCTGCAGGTGGTTAAGATTATTGCAGAGAAAAACCTCATGCTGGTCAAGGGCTCTGTCCCCGGCCCCAAGGGTTCTATTGTCAAACTTGAAAGATGGAGTTAATAAGACATGGAGTTAAAAGTTTATAACATCAACGGAAAAGAAACGGGTAGAACCATCAATGTGGAAGACTCTGTCTTCGCCATCGAACCCAACGACCACGCTATCTATCTTGATGTAAAGCAGTATTTGGCTGATAACCGTCAGGGTACCCACAAGGCCAAAGAACGTAGCGAGAATGCCCACAGCACCCGCAAACTCAAACGTCAGAAAGGTACGGGTGGCGCTCGTTCAGGTGATTTAAAGAGCCCTGTGTTTGTCGGTGGTGGTCGTATTTTTGGCCCCAAACCCCGTGACTATCGGTTCAAGCTCAATATCAAGGTCAAGCGTCTCGCTCGCCGTAGCGCTCTTAGCTACAAGGTAAGCGACAATGCGATGACCATTGTTGAGAACTTCTCCTTTGAAGGACCCAAGACCAAAAAGATGATTGATGTGCTCAATAACCTGAAATTGAATGATAAGAAGTCACTTTTTGTGCTTGAGAATCAAAATAATTTCGTATCTTTGTCCGCTAGGAACCTCAAGAATGTGAAAGTGGTAAACGTGTCGCAGTTAAATACTTACGACATTGTCAATGCCTCTAATATCGTCGTTTGTGAGGGTTCATTGAACGAGATTAACCGTGTTTTGGCAACAAAATAGGGTTGGCGAGTATAACGATTTAAGAAAGTTTAACACATGATGAACATTATAGTAAAACCGCTGATCAGTGAAAAGATGACCCGCCTCACAGAGGCTGCGGCCAATCCTGTTCAGACACGTATTCAGCGCAAGAAAGGTATTGCTGCCGCTCCTGCTCACAACCGTTATGGCTTCATTGTGGACAAGCGTGCCAACAAAATTCAGATTAAGAGCGCTGTCGAGCAGTTCTACAATGTCAAGGTTATTGATGTCAATACGATGAACTATGCAGGTAAGGTCAAATCTCGTTATACCAAGGCGGGCTTCCTTACCGGTCGTACCAACGCCTTCAAGAAGGCCATCGTCACACTGGCAGAAGGTGATGTCATTGACTTCTACGCAAACATCTAGTTTAGAGTAAAGTAATAAATAATAGTATAGTCCACTGATAAGAGACTAATAAGAGTAAAAAAGAAATGGCTTTAAAGAAAATCAAACCCACAACCCCCGGCCAGCGTCATAAACTCGTTGTCACTAACGATGATATCACCGCTACCAAGCCGGAAAAGAGCCTTGTTTACGGAGTCCGTAAAAGCGGTGGCCGTAACAATCAGGGTAAAATGACCATGCGCTATATTGGCGGCGGACACAAGAAGCTTTATCGTTTCGTCGACTTCAAGCGCAACAAAGACGGTGTCCCTGCCGTTGTGAAAACCATTGAGTACGACCCCAACCGTAGTTCGCGTATCGCTTTGGTGAACTATGCTGATGGTGAAAAGAGCTACATCCTGTGCCCTCAGGGCTTGAAGGTAGGTCAGACCATTATGTCAGGTAAGGGGGCTGCTCCCGAAATAGGGAACACCCTGCTCTTGGCTGAAATACCCTTTGGTACCCTTATCCATAACATTGAACTTCGTCCTGGTCAAGGTGCCAAGATGGTCCGTTCTGCTGGTGCTTATGCCCAGTTGATGTCGCGCGATGACAAGTATGCCATCATCAAGATGCCCAGTGGTGAGATGCGCATGATTTTGCAGGCCTGCCGTGCCACTGTGGGTATTGTCAGCAACCCAGAGCACAACCTCGAAGTGGGAGGCAAAGCCGGACGCAATCGTCATCTTGGCCGCCGTCCTCGCAACCGTGGTGTGGTCATGAACCCTGTGGATCACCCGATGGGTGGTGGTGAGGGCCGTCAGTCTGGTGGCCATCCCCGTTCCCGCAAAGGCATTCCCGCCAAGGGCTACAAGACTCGTGCTCCCAAGAAGCAGTCGAGCAAGTACATCGTCGAAAGAAGAAAGAAGTAACTCAGTAAAAAGAAGAAACAATGAGTCGTTCATTAAAGAAAGGTCCGTATATTTTCTACAAACTGGAGAAACGTGTTATCGAGGCACAGCAGTCCAACAAGAAGGTGACCATCAAAACATGGTCAAGAGCCTCGATGATTTCGCCCGATTTTGTAGGTCAGACTATCGCCGTGCATAATGGCAATAAGTTCATCCCCGTTTATGTCACCGAGAATATGGTGGGCCATAAGCTTGGAGAATTCGCACCGACCCGCATCTTCCGTGGCCATGCAGGATCTAAAGATAAAGGCAAAAAGTAAATTTAAAAGAAATGGGACGTAGAAAACATAACAGTGCAGAAGCACGTAAAGAAGCCAACAAGACTATCTATGTGGCGAAGTTGATGAATAATCCCACCTCGCCGCGCAAGACTCGTCTGGTGGCCGATTTGGTCCGTGGTGTCGATGTGGAGAAGGCCCTTGGCATCCTTCAGTATAATCCCAGGGAGTCTGCTCCGAAGATGAGGAAACTTCTCCTTTCTGCTATCGCAAACTGGCAAGCCAAGAACGAGGGTGTTCGTATGGAAGATGCCAAGCTTTATGTCAAGCAGATAAAGGTGGATGAAGGGCGCACGATGAAGCGTATGCGTACTGCTCCGCAAGGTCGCGGTTATCGTATCCGCAAGCGCAGCAACCACATCACGATGATTCTTGGCAGCCGCATCGAGGATGCCCCTGTGCAGAAGGTCGAGAAAGAAGAAACAAAGTAATAATCAATAAGAAGAGAATCAACAATGGGACAAAAAACTAACCCAATTGGAAACAGATTAGGTATCATTCGCGGATGGGACTCCAGCTGGTTTGGTGGGAGGAAGTTTGAGCAGAAGTTGGTGGAGGATGATAAAATCCGCAAGTACCTCAACGCCCGTTTAGCTAAAGCTGGTATCTCCAAGATTTATATCGAGCGCACACTGAAGTTGCTTACGGTTACGATCAACTCTGCCCGTCCGGGTCTGATTATTGGACGTGCAGGTTCGGAGGTAGATAAACTGCGTGAGGAGCTCAAGAAATTGACTGGCAAGGATGTGCAGATTAACATCAGCGAGGTGAAGCGTCCTGAACTGGATGCAGTGTTGGTGGCTCAGAATATCGCAAAGCAGATAGAGGGCCGTATCCAGTATCGCCGCGCCATCAAGAATGCCATTACTTCCACGATGCGTACCGGAGCCGAGGGCATCAAGGTCTCTATTGCCGGCCGTATCGGTGGCGCCGAGATTGCCCGTAGTGAGCACTTCAAGGAGGGCAGAACTCCGTTGCACACGCTTCGTGCTGATATTGATTATGCCAATGCAGAGGCACATACGACATATGGCCGTATAGGCATTAAGGTGTGGATATGCAAAGGCATGATTTATGGCAAGCCGGATCTCGTTCCGTCTACAGTCGGAGGCCAGTCCAGAGACCACAGGATGGGTGGACTGGGCGGAGGACGCCGTTCGGATGCTCCCCGTCGCCGTATGGGCAGCAGTAAATAATCAAGAATGTTCAGGCTTATAAAAGCTTAACTGTAAAAAATAAGAAGAGATGTTACAACCTAAGAAAACAAGATACAGAAAGCAGCAGAAAGGGAAAATCAAAGGGAATGCCTTCCGTGGTCATGAACTGGCGTTTGGCACCTTTGGAATCAAGTCATTGGAGACCTGCTTTATCACCGGCCGTCAGATAGAGGCTGCCCGTCAGGCAGTGACTCGTCACATGAAGCGTGAGGGCCAGATATGGATCCGCATCTTCCCGGACAAGCCTATCACAAAGAAGCCCAACGAGGTGCGTATGGGTAAGGGTAAGGGTGCTCCCGAGTATTTCGTGGCCCGTGTCATGCCTGGCACCATGCTTTTCGAGTGTGAAGGTGTCCCCATGGATATCGCGAAAGAGGCTCTGCGTCTCGCAGCCCAGAAACTTCCGATATCGACGAAGTTTGTGGTAAAAAGAGATTACATAGAAGAATAACCTGATAGCCATTTATTAGTCATGAAGAACGAAAAAGTATTAAAAGAGCTCTCTACTGCAGAATTAAAAGAGAAACTCGACACCGAACGTGCAGCATATCAAAAGATGGTGCTTACCCATGCGGTATCGCCTCTTGAGAATCCCTGCAAGATAAAAGAAAGTAGAAAAAATATTGCCCGCTGCCTTACTGAACTTCGTGAGAGGGAAATCGCAGAGCAGAAATAGCATGGCAAGAAAGTAAAACACGCTGAAAATGGAAAGAAATCTAAGAAAAGAAAGAATTGGTGTTGTGGTGAGCAACAAGATGGAGAAGTCCATCGTGGTTCTTGTGGAGCGCAAGGTCAAGCACCCCAAGTATGGCAAGTTCGTCAAGAAGTCCACGAAGTTCATGGCTCACGACAAGGACAACGCAGCCGGCATAGGCGACACGGTCCGTATCATGGAGACCAGGCCTCTGAGCAAGAACAAATGCTGGCGTCTCGTTGAGATTGTCGAGAAGGCAAAATAATAGCACTCACTAGAAAATAACAAGAAGAAATGATACAACAAGAAACCAGAATGACAGTTGCTGACAACAGCGGGGCCAAGAGCGCCCTCTGCATTCGTGTGTTGGGTGGCACCAAGAAGAGATATGCCTCTATAGGCGACACTGTGGTGGTGGCCATCAAGGACGCACTCCCGTCGGGCAACGTGAAGAAAGGAAGCGTATCCAAGGCAGTTGTGGTGCGCACCAAGAAAGAGATTCGTCGGAATGATGGCTCGTATATCCGTTTTGACGACAATGCTTGTGTTTTGCTGACCGCGTCGGACGAGTTGCGTGGCACGCGTATTTTCGGCCCTGTGGGACGTGAGCTGCGTGAGAAGCAATTCATGAAGATTGTGTCCTTGGCACCCGAAGTTTTGTAATTAATGTAAAGAAAGGTTGAGAACAATGAAACTGCATATAAAGAAAGGGGACATGGTCCAGGTGATTGCCGGCGACGACAAAGGCAAGATCGCCAAGGTGCTGAAGGTGTACCCCGAGAAGAACCGAGCCATTGTGGAAGGGGTGAATGTGAACAAGAAGCACACGAAGCCCAACGCCCGCAACACGCAAGGCGGTATCGTGGAGCAAGAGGCTCCGATACATATTTCCAACCTCATGGTTGTGGTCGGCAAGACACCTACTAGAATAGGCCGTCGTGTCGATGAGAAGACTGGAAAAATTGTACGTTATTCTAAAAAAACTGGGGAGGAGATTAAATAATGGCATACATTCCGACACTAAAGACCAAGTACAAAGAGGAGATAGTCAATGCTCTGATGAAGGAGTATAACTACAAGACGGTCATGCAGTGCCCCAAGCTGCTCAAGATCACCCTTAACCAGGGTCTTGGCAAGGCTGCCATTGCAGACAAGAAGGTCATTGACAAGGGCATCGAGGAGATGACCGCCATTGCCGGTCAGAAGGCTGTGGCCACCAAGTCGCGCAAGGACATCTCGAACTTCAAGCTGCGCCGCGGTATGCCGATTGGCGTGCGCGTAACGTTGCGTGGCGAGCGCATGTACGAGTTCCTGGAGCGTCTTGTCACGGCTTCGATTCCCCGTATCCGCGACTTCCGCGGCATCAACGACAAGGGCTTCGACGGCAAGGGCAACTACACCTTTGGCATTGCCGAGCAGATTATCTTCCCGGAGATTGATATCGACAAGATTGACCGTATCCAGGGTATGGATGTGACCTTTGTGACGTCTGCCAAGACCGACAAGGAGGCCATGTCGCTGCTCAAGGAGTTTGGTTTACCGTTTAGAAATCAACAAAAACAAGCATAATGGCGAAAGAATCGATCAAAGCAAGAGAGCGCAAGAGAGAGAAGATGGTGGCGAAGTATGCTGCCAAACGCGCTGCGTTAAAGGAGATTGTCCGCACCGGCGAGCCGGAGGAGGTGGAGAAGGCGGTTATCGCGCTCCAGAAGCTTCCGAAGAATGCCTGCCCCATCCGCAAGCACAACCGCTGCCAGTTGACGGGCCGTCCGAAGGGCTATATGCGCCAGTTCGGCATCTCGCGTATCAATTTCCGCGAGATGGCGGTGTCCGGCCTTATCCCCGGGGTGAAAAAAGCAAGTTGGTAAAAATAATTTATTGGTAGCTTTGCAAGTTGGCATGACGACCAATACTACAAAACTTTAAATCAAGAAATTAAATATTATGGTATCAGATCCTATTGCAGATTACTTGACCCGAATGAGGAACGCTATCGCGGCGAAGCATCGCGTGGTTGAGATTCCTGCATCCAAGCAGAAGAAAGAGATTACTAAGATTCTCTTTGAGAAGGGTTATATCCTGAACTACAAGTTCGAGAATGAGGGTACTCCCAAGCAGAGCATCAAGATAGCCCTGAAGTATCACCCCCTGACGAAGCAGTCGGCCATTTCCGACCTGAAGCGTGTGTCGAGCCCCGGCTTGCGCAAATATGTGTCGGTGAGCGAGATGCCGCGTGTGCTGAACGGTCTGGGCATTGCTATCGTTTCCACCTCCAAGGGGCTTATGACCGACAAGGAGGCGCGCACGCTCAATGTGGGTGGTGAAGTTTTATGTTACATCAGCTAAGCAGATAGGAGGAATTAAGATATGTCAAGAATAGGTAAAATGCCCATTCATCTTCCCAAGGGTGTGGAAGTGAAGATTTCTGACGACAATGTGCTCACGGTGAAAGGTCCTCTTGGAGAGTTGCACCAGAAGGTCAACCCTGTCATCGAGATGAAGGTTGACGACGGTGTGCTGCATTTCAACCGTCCGAACGACGAGAAGGAGACTCGCGCCATGCACGGTCTCTACCGCGCGCTTGCCTCGAACATGGTGAAGGGTGTGAGCGAGGGGTTCAAGACGGTGCAGGAGGTTATCGGTGTGGGTTACAAGGTGCAGGCCAACGGCAACGTGATGGAGATGGACCTTGGCTACTCCCACAAGATTTTCTTCGAGCTGGCTCCCGAGATCAAGGTGGAGACGGTCACTGAGAAGGGTAAGAACCCCATCATCACGATGACGTGCTGCGACAAGCAGATACTGGGTCAGGCTGCCGCCAAGATCCGTTCGCTGCGCAAGCCGGAGCCGTACAAGGGCAAGGGTATCCGCTTCCAGGGAGAAGAGATCCGCAAGAAGGCTGGCAAGGCCGCCGCTAAATAACCAATAAGGAATTTTTGCCAAAAGCCAAAAACAAACAAAATATGGCAACAAAGAAAGATATAAGAAGATCAAAAATCAAGTTCCGCATTCGTCATAAAGTGAGCGGGACCGCAGAAATGCCTCGTCTGTCTGTGTTCAGGAGCAACAAGGAAATCTATGCACAGGTGATCGACGATGTCAAAGGAGTGACACTGACCGCTGCCTCTTCCCGCGAGAAGGGCTTTGAAAAGAGTGGCACCAAGAGTGAAATCGCAGCCAAGGTCGGCAAGGCGCTCGCCGAGCGCGCCACCGCCGCGGGAATCAGCGCTGTGGTGTTTGACCGCAATGGTTACCTCTACCATGGTCGTGTGAAAAGTCTGGCCGACGGCGCTAGAGAAGGTGGTTTAAAATTTTAAGTATTAGTCATGGCAGAAATAAATATTAAACGCGTAAAATCGAGCGAGATAGAGTTCAAGGACCGTCTCGTTGCAATCAACCGTGTCACCAAGGTCACCAAGGGCGGCAGGACGTTCACCTTTGCGGCCATCGTGGTCATTGGCAACGAGAATGGTGTGGTAGGCTATGGACTTGGCAAGGCCAAGGAGGTTCAGGCCGCCGTGCAGAAGGGTGTCGACGATGCCAAGAAGAATCTCATCCGGATTCCCGTGTTGAAGGGCACCATCCCCCACGAGCAGTGCGGCAAGTACAGCGGCGCCAAGGTGTTCCTCAAGCCTGCAGCCCCCGGTACGGGTGTCATCGCCGGCGGTGCCATGCGTGCTGTGCTGGAGAGCGTGGGTGTGAAGGACGTGCTGGCCAAGTGCAAGGGCTCGTCGAACCCCCACAGCGTGGTGAAGGCCACCATCAACGCCCTCCTTCAGATGAAGGATCCCTACACCGTGTCGCAGCTCCGCGGCATTCCTCTGGACAAAGTGTTTAACGGTTAAAAACAGGAGGCAAGCAAAATGGCAGAACAGAAACTCAGAATCAAGCAGGTAAGAAGCGTCATCGGCCGTCCGGCCCGTCAGAAACGCACCATGCAGGCCCTCGGCCTCAAGCGCATCAACCACGAGCGCGAGGTGGTGGCCACGCCTCAGATCAAAGGCATGATCGAGGCTGTGAAGCACCTGATCACCGTTGAAGAAATCTAATCAAGTAAAGTAAGAAAGGAAAGTGATAATGAACTTAAGCAATCTCAAACCCGCAGAGGGATCCATCAAGCACTCGAAACGAATCGGCCGTGGCGCTGGCTCCGGCAAGGGCGGTACCTCCACACGCGGTCACAAGGGAGCCAAGTCGCGCTCGGGCTACCACCAGAAGGTGGGCTTCGAGGGTGGCCAGATGCCTCTCTACCGCCGTGTTCCGAAGTTCGGCTTCAAGAATATCAACCGCGTCGAGTATGTCGGCATCAACATCGACACGCTGAACGCGCTGGCCGAGGCGAAGAACATCACCGAGTTCAACATCGAGGTGCTGAAGCAGAACGGACTCATCTCCGGCAAGGATCGCGTCAAGATTCTCGGCCGCGGCGAGCTGGCCAAGGCACTGAAGGTGACAGCCCATGCCTTCTCGGCCACCGCCAAGAAAGCCATCGAAGACAAGGGCGGAGAAGCCTCTGTAATTGAATAATACATAATGATTTAGCGGAGTACCCCGGAAGGCGCCGGCGCAAGAAGCAGTCCATATCCGTCCATATCGGTTCACAGTCGAAGTAAATACCTAGGGGATACCTAGGGGATACCTAGAGGGTGCCGACCGGAAAGACGGAACCTCTCCGGGGAACATCCCCCGCAATCATGAAAACAAGCCATAAAAATGAAGCGATTTATACAGACACTTAAAAACATCTGGTCCATCGAGGATTTGAGAAAACGGATCCTGTACACCCTCGGGCTGGTGCTGATATACAGAATCGGCTCCTACGTGGTGCTGCCAGGTGTTGACCCCTCACAGCTCGGAGCCCTGCGCCAGCAGGGGTCTGAGGGATTGATGGGCCTTCTCAACATGTTCTCGGGCGGCGCATTCTCCAACGCGTCCATCTTCGCCTTGGGTATCATGCCCTACATCACAGCCTCCATCGTCATCCAACTGCTGGTGATGGTGGTGCCCCGCTTCCAGAAAATGCAGAGAGAAGGAGAAAGTGGCCGTAGGAAAATGAATCAAATCACCCGTGGGCTCACCGTCATCGTCACTGCCCTGCAGGCTCCCGCCTACATCACGAACATGACCTACCAGCTCAACGCAACCTCCACCGCCCTGCACCCGTTCGACGGCACCGGCCCCTCGCTCTTCTTCTGGGTGAGCAGCATCATCATCCT
Source organism: Bacteroidales bacterium (assembly GCA_017940465.1). Classification (GTDB taxonomy): domain Bacteria; phylum Bacteroidota; class Bacteroidia; order Bacteroidales; family P3; genus Colimorpha. The sequence continues at coordinate 33,913 of JAGAYN010000017.1, forward strand.
GATTTGCGGCACCCTCTTCGTCATGTGGATGGGTGAGCGCATCACGGAAAAGGGTGTCGGCAACGGCATCTCGCTCCTCATCATGATCGGTATCATCGCCCGTCTCCCTTTCGCCCTGTCGGCCGAGTTCGCCTCGCGCCTCACCGAAGGCGGCGGTCTGGTGATGTTCCTCTTCGAGCTCGTGGTGCTCCTCGCAGTCATCCTGCTGGTCATCCTGCTCGTCCAGGGCACCCGCCGCATCCCCGTCCAGTACGCCAAGCGCATCGTCGGCAACAAGCAGTACGGCGGTGTCCGCCAGTACATCCCCATCAAGGTCAATGCCGCCGGCGTCATGCCCATCATCTTCGCCCAGGCCATCATGTTCCTCCCCATCACCTTCATGGGATTCCGAGGCGAGAGCCCCTCGAAGTTCTGGATGGCGTTTGCCGACTACAACAGTTTCTGGTATAACCTTGTGTTCGGCATACTGGTGGTCATCTTCACTTACTTCTACACCGCCATCGCCATCAACCCCAACCAGATGGCCGACGACATGAAGAAGAACGGAGGCTTCATCCCCGGCGTCAAGCCCGGCAAGAAGACTGCTGAGTATCTGGAAGGCATCCTCTCCAAGATCACCCTCCCGGGCTCCATCTTCCTGGCCATCGTGGCCATCCTCCCCGCCGTCGTGCGCCTGTTCGGTGTGAACACACAGTTCGCCCAGTTCTATGGCGGCACCTCGCTGCTCATCCTCGTCGGTGTCGTCCTCGACACCCTCCAGCAAATCGAGAGCCACCTCCTCATGCGCCACTATGACGGCCTGACCAAGACCGGACGCATCAAGGGACGCACCTCCATGTCCATCCAAGCCTAACGCATAACCACAGGAATGATAGTCCTCAAGACCAAAGAAGAAATAGCGCTCATACGTGACGCCGCCCTCCTCCTCGGGAAGACCCTCGCGGAGGTGGGCCGTCATATCCGCCCGGGTGTAACCACCGCCTTCCTGGACAAGATTGGCGAGCAGTACATCCGCGACAACGGCGCCATTCCTCTCTGCAAAGGCTACGAGGGCTTCCCGTCGGCTTTCTGCATATCGGTCAACGATGTGGTGGTGCACGGCATCCCCGGAGAATACTTCATCAAGGAGGGCGACAACGTATCGGTGGACTGCGTGATTGAACTCAACGGCTATGTGGCCGACTCTGCCTACACCTTCGGGGTGGGCACGGTGTCGCCCGAAGTGAGCCGCTTGATGAAGGTCACGCGCGAAGCATTGTACATCGGCCTCGACAAGTGCAAGGCAGGCAACCGGGTGGGGGACATTAGCCACGCCATCCAGATGCACTGCGAGAAGAACGGCTATTCCGTGGTCCGCGAGTTGTGCGGCCACGGTGTGGGCCTCAAGATGCACGAGTCGCCCAATGTGCCCAACTACGGCACCCCCGGCACAGGCCCCCTGCTGAAGGAGGGCATGGTCATCGCCGTGGAGCCCATGGTGTGCATGGGGTCGAAGAATGTCAAGTTCTCCAAGGAGGACGGATGGACCTGCCGCACCCGCGACGGCAAACCGGCTGCGCACTATGAGCATACGGTGGCCATCACGGCCCAGGGCCCCGAGATACTGACGACATTTGATTTCATTGAAAACAATTAATCCAAGGTAAGTAATAACACGAATGGCAAAACAAGCATCCATACAGTTGGACGGAACCGTTCTCGAATCGCTCGGCAACGCGATGTTCCGGGTGGAACTGGAAAACGGACATCAGATCATCGCCCATATCTCCGGGAAGATGCGCATGCACTACATCAAAATCCTGCCCGGCGACAAGGTGCAGATAGAGATGTCGCCCTACGACCTCTCCAAGGGCCGTATTACTTACCGCCACAAATAGTGGGAAAAGAAGGAAAGAAGTACAAACAAGATTAATAATTACACAACATGAAAGTAAGAGTCTCTGTAAAGAAAAGATCGCCGGAATGCAAAGTGGTGCGACGCCACGGGGTGGTCTATGTCATCAACAAGAAAAATCCTAAATTCAAACAAAGACAAGGATAATTAAAAAACAATAAAAACAATCTATGGCACGTATTGCAGGTATTGACTTACCCAAGAACAAAAGAGGAGAGATAGGCTTGACCTATATCTACGGAATCGGACGTAGCACCGCCAAGGAGATTCTGGCCAAGGCCGGAGTGGACGAGGGCAAGAAGGTGCAGGACTGGACCGACGACGAGCAGAATGCCCTCCGCAACATCATCAACGATGAGTACAAGGTGGAAGGCGCGCTCCGTTCCGAGGTGCAGATGAACATCAAGCGACTGATGGATATCGGTTGCTACCGCGGCATCCGTCACCGTCTGGGTCTCCCTCTTCGCGGACAGAGCACCAAGAACAACGCCCGCACCCGCAAGGGTAAGAAGAAAACAATCGCTAACAAGAAGAAAGCTACCAAGTAAGTAACGGTCGTAGCGCCCCAGCCGCGGATCAGAATACAGACATCAGGAGCGGTTGGAAGTAAAGAAACAAAGTAAAATCAAGCAAGAGAAATGGCAAAAACTTCAAAACCGACCAAAAAGAGAGTCGTAAAAGTTGAACCTCAGGGAAGAGCATGCATCTTTGCATCCTTCAACAACGTCATCATTTCGTTGACGAACAATGCCGGTCAAGTGATTTCTTGGTCGTCTGCCGGAAAAATGGGCTTCCGCGGATCGAAGAAAAACACTCCGTATGCCGCCCAGATGGCTGCGGAAGATTGCGGCAAAGTTGCTTATGATTTGGGCCTAAGAAAAGTGAAGGTCTTCGTGAAGGGACCTGGTCAAGGACGTGAATCTGCAATCCGTGCAATCAACACTTGTGGTATCGAGGTGATGGAGATTACGGACATAACTCCGCTGCCGCACAACGGCTGCCGTCCCCCGAAACGTCGTCGCGTGTAATTATTAATCATCAAAAAGAGTAAAGAACAATGGCAAGATACACAGGTCCGAAGACCAAAATTGCAAGAAAGTTCCACGAGCCTATCTATGGGCCGGACAAATATTATGAGAAGCGCCCCTATGCACCAGGCATGCACGGCCAGAGCCGTCGCCGCGGCAAGTTGTCCGAGTACGGTGTGCAGCTTCAGGAGAAGCAGAAGGCGAAGTACACCTACGGCATCCTCGAGCGCCAGTTCCGCAAGCTGTATGCCGAGGCTTCGCGCCGTGGCGGCATCACCGGTGAGGAGCTGATGAAGCTGATCGAGGCCCGCCTCGACAATGTGGTGTACCGTCTGGGCATCGCCCGTAGCCGTGCGCAGGCCCGCCAGTTGGTGTCGCACTGCCACATCGCTGTCAATGGCAACGTGGTGAACATCCCCTCCTACTCGCTGAGAGAGGGCGACGTGGTCTCTGTCCGCGAGCGCAGCAAGTCGCTGGAAATCATCACCGACTCGCTGGCCTCCCGCGCCAACAACTACCCGTGGCTCGAGTGGGACGGTGCCAGCCTGAGCGGCAAGTTCGTCAGCTTCCCCCAGCGTGCCGACATACCGGAGAACATCAACGAGCAGCTTATCGTTGATCTCTACTCCAAGTAAACAATATAACACAGGGTGACGGCCTGTGAACGGCAGGCCGTGAAACAACAAAGAAAGGATATACAATGGCAATATTATCATTCCAAAAGCCCGACAAGGTGGTCATGCTCGAGGCCGACGACTTCCGCGGATCGTTTGAATTCCGTCCGCTGGAGCCTGGCTACGGCACCACCATCGGCAACGCCCTGCGTCGCGTGCTTCTTTCGTCGCTCGAAGGCTATGCAATCACTTCGGTCCAGATTGACGGTGTCGACCACGAGTTTTCCTCGCTGCCCGGCGTGGTGGAGGACATGACCGACATCATCCTGCGCCTGAAGCAGATCCGCTTCCGCCGCCAGCTGGAAGACTATGACCACGAGAAAATCACCTTCACGGTGAAGAACCAGACCGTGTTCAAGGCCGGCGACCTCAACAGCAACCTCAACGGGTTCCAGGTGCTCAACCCCGACCTGGAGATCTGCCACATGGAGGCCCAGACCGAGCTCCGCATCGGCCTCTCCATCGACAAGGGGCGCGGCTATGTGCCGGCCGACGAGAACAAGCGCGCCACCGACCCGATAGGTGTGATAGCCATCGACTCGATCCACACCCCGATAACGAATGTGATGTACGCCGTGGACGACTACCGCGTCGAGCAGCGCACCGACTACGAGAAGCTCACGTTCGATATCGAGACCGATGGCTCCATCCACCCCAAGGAGGCCCTGAAGGAAGCCGCTGCCATACTGATTCAGCACTTCCTGCTCTTCTCTGACGAGCGTATCACCCTCGAGGTGGAGACCAAGCCGGTGCAGGAGGAGTTCGACGAGACCACGTCGCACATCCGCCAACTGCTGAAGACCAAGCTCATCGACCTCGACCTCTCCGTCCGCGCCTTGAATTGCCTCAAGGCCGCCGAGGTGGACACGCTGGGCGACCTGGTGGCCTTCAACAAGTCCGACCTGCTGAAATTCCGCAACTTCGGTAAAAAATCGCTCACTGAACTGGAGAACCTGGTCGCCTCCAAGAACCTCGAGTTCGGTATGAATGTAGCAAAGTATAAACTTGATAAAGAATAAGAAAGAATATGAGACACGGTTGCAAAATAAATCATCTGTCCAGAACCCACTCCCATCGCATCGCGATGCTGTCCAACATGGCCACCTCGCTCATCATGCACAAACGCATCGAGACCACCGTGGCCAAGGCCAAGGCGCTGCGCGTCTACGTCGAGCCGCTCATCAACCGCTCGAAGGAAGACACCACCCACAACCGCCGCATCGTCTTCAGCTACCTGCACAGCAAGGAGGCCGTCAATGAGCTCTTCCGCGAGGTGTCGCAGAAGGTGGCCCAGCGCCCCGGCGGCTACACCCGCATCCTCAAGACCGGCATCCGCCACGGCGACAACTCCGAGATGTGCATCATCGAGTTGGTGGACTACAACGAGAACATGCTGAAGGAGCCCAAGGCCAAGAAGGCCAAGACCACACGCCGCTCGCGCGCCAAGAAGGCCGAGGCAGCCCCTGTGGCCGAGGCGCCCATGGCCGAAGCCCCCGCTGCAGAGGCTCCCGCCGCCGAGGAATCCCCCAAGGCCGAGTAAGCCGCAGGGCCCTCCCGCCGAGGGTCCACATCCTACCCCAAGCCCCCGTATCGGGGGCTTTTCTTGTTTGCAGTGCGGACTCTTTTTCGGCCGATGGTCCATAAGCGTTCATAACGGTTCACAGTCGAAGTAAATACCTATGGGATACCTACCGGATACCTACCGGGTTCGGAGGGCCTCACCCCCCATCCCCCTCTCCTTTCAAGAGAGGGGGCGTGGAATGTGGAGTAGAGAAGGGGCGGGATTTTGGACTTGATTATTTGCATTGTGCTGAGAAAGCCTTGAAGAGGCTAAATTTTCAGTAACCCCACACAAGCGAAGCGCAGTGTGGGGGCTGAAAACCAGCCTAATCAGTGCGTCTCGGAGAGACGCGACATTGCCAGCTTGATTGTATGAGGATAATCAAATATTGTGCCGATAAAGCCTCGAAGAGGCTGAATTTTCAGTAACCCCACACAAGCGAAGCGCAGTGTGGGGACAGAAAGCCAGGCTAATCGGTGCGTCTCGGAGAGACGCGACATTGCCGGATCGGTTGTATGCGGATAATCAAATTTTCCTCTAAAAAAAACACGAATGGCCACGAATTGCCCATTAATAATTAAATGGTAAATTCGTGGCCATTCGTGTGTTAATGTGTTTTTTTTCATGCGTCTGTGTTTCAATCAAAATTTTTTATGTAAATTTGCACGGCGAAATATGAAGCAATGTGTACATAACATGCTGATTTTCACCACCCCCCATACTCTGAAGGGGTAGGGGTTGCGTGTCTGCTTTCTTCGTTTCCCAATATGGGTCTCCGCTCCGCCGCCGTGCCGCCACGGCGGCGGAGGGACGGCTGTTGCCATGAATACATGTTTAATCCAAATATTTTTACCAATCAAATCTAAAAAACCATGAAGAAAACCTTCAAGATGCTGGCCCTTGTGGCCATGGGAGCCGCGCTGGCGATGACGGCCTGCGGCAAAGACGACGATGACAAGAACGACAACCCCACGGGTGGCGGAAACGGCGGCGGCAGCGGCACGGAGAGTGCTGAGTGGGTAGACTTGGGGTTGCCCTCTGGCCTTTTGTGGGCGACGTGCAACGTGGGCGCCAGTGCGTCCGAGGAGCCTGGCGATTACTATGCCTGGGGTGAGACTGCGACCAAGAGCGAATACAACTGGAGTACGTACAAGTACTGCACCGTAGATGAGGACGACAACTTAAAGACGTTGACCAAGTACAACACCGACGGCCTGACCACCCTGCAGGCCTCAGATGATGTCGCCACCGCCAAACTTGGCAGCGGCGCCCGCATCCCCACCGCCGACGAGTGGCGCGAACTCATCAACAACACCACTGCCGAGTGGACCACGGTGAACGGTGTCAACGGAAGGAAGTTTACCGCCGCTAACGGCAACAGCCTCTTCCTGCCCACCGCCGGCCGCCGCTGGGACGACGACCTCGACTACGAGGGTGAGGACGGCCTCTACTGGTCCTCGTCGCTCGACGCGAGCCGCCCGGACGGCGCGTGGTACTTCAGCTTTGGTTCGGGTTACCAGAACATAGACATCGACTACCGCGGCGGCGGTATCTCCGTCCGCGCTGTGCGTCAGAAATAACCTTTATAGTCTCTCGCGTCACCATCCAACGGATGCGCCGCCAGGCGCATCCGTTTAATAGATGCAACTGGATGAATCCAATAGATGGAGGGATGCCGGTGCGGCAGAATATTTTTGCTGAATGGTGGTTGAATTCCGTTTTTTTTGTGTATATTTGCAGTCGGCAGCACAAGGGCGGAAACGCTTCTGTGTGCGCTTAAGTGATTGTGACACATTGAATTGCAAGAAACGATATGAATAAGATGACCATGAAGAAAAGAATCTATACGCTGGTGCTCGCGGTGGCGGGTGCGGCGATGCTGGCTGTGTCGTGCGGCCCGGACGAGGTGGTCGAGCCTGCGGACCCGACATATCCTGTAGGTGGCGTGATGCGCCAGACGGTGACCATTACCGGCCCCTCGGGCCAGAAGGTCGACATGGAGATGGTGCTTGTCCGCGGCGGCCTGTTCTATCGCGGTGCCCTGCCGACCGACCCGGAGGCGTTGGACTGTGAGCGTCCTATGCATCCAGTGCTTATCACGTCGGATTATTATATCAGTGCCTACGAGGTGACGCAGGAGCAGTACGAGGTGCTCACCGGCGGCCAGAACCCCAGCGTGTTCGCCCGCGGGGGAGACTATCCTGTGGAGAACGTCACCTATGAGGAGGCGGAAGTCTTCTGCCAGACCCTTTCCAACCGCACGGGTTCCACTTTCATGCTGCCTACCGAGGCGCAGTGGGAGTACGCTGCTCGCGGAGGTCACTTCGCCCCCCAGGAGGCCACGCTGTATGCGGGCTCGAACCATGTGGAGCGCGTGGCGTGGTACGGTGCCAACAGCGAGTTGATGCCGCGCCGGGTGGGCGAGAAGGCCCCCAATGCGCTGGGTTTGTACGACATGAGCGGCAACGTGTGGGAGTGGTGCCGCGACTGGTATGCCGACACGGTCTACCGCAACTATGTGAAAGACACGGCGGTGAATCCCTACTATAACATCGAGATCGAGGAACGCGTGATACGTGGCGGCGGCTGGAACGGCGCCACATCGAGCTGCCGCGTGTCCGACCGCGACCACTATGTCCCCACCGAGCGTGCCGGATATGTGGGATTCCGTGTGGTCCAGGAAATCTAATCATCATCATCCATACAAAAAACAATAACACAGAATGAGCCAGATTATTGGAATCCGAGGCCGCCAGATATTAGATTCGCGCGGCAATCCCACCGTGGAGGTGGATGTCTATACCGACCAGGGCGCCGTGGGGCGTGCCGCCGTGCCGAGCGGTGCCTCCACCGGCGTGCACGAGGCATGCGAGCTGCGCGACGGCGACCAGAGCCTCTACCTCGGCAAGAGCGTCATGCAGGCTGTCAATAACGTAAACAACGTCCTCAACGAGGAGTTGCAGGGCATGTTCGTCAGCGAGCAGAAAGCCGTGGACGACAAGATGATCGAACTGGACGGCACCGAGAACAAGAGCCGTCTGGGCGCCAACGCCATCCTGGGCGTGAGCCTGGCCGTGGCCAAGGCGGCGGCGCAGGAGAGCGGACAGGAACTCTACCGCTACCTGGGCGGCGTAGGGGCCCACACGCTCCCCATCCCCATGATGAACATCCTCAACGGCGGCAGCCATGCCGACAACAGCATCGACTTCCAGGAGTTCATGATCATGCCTGTCGGCGCCCCCTCCTTCAGCGAGGCGCTGCGCATGGGTGCCGAGGTGTTCCACAACCTGCGTACCGTGCTCAAGGGCAAAGGCATGAGCACCAACGTGGGCGACGAGGGTGGCTTCGCTCCCAACCTGGGCAGCAACGAGGAGGCCATCACCTGCATCCTGCAGGCCATCGAGAAGGCCGGCTACCGCCCCGGCGAGGACGTCTACATCGCCCTCGACGCCGCCGCCAGCGAGTTCTACCTGGCCGAGGAGAACGTCTACCACCTCAAGTGGAGCACCGGCGACAAGCTCACGCCGCAGCAGATGAGCGACTTCTGGAAGGATTGGGTGGCCAAATACCCCATCATCAGCATCGAGGACGGCATGGCCGAGGACGACTGGGCGGGCTGGAAGATGCACACCGACGCCATCGGCGACCGTTGCCAGCTGGTGGGCGACGACCTCTTCGTGACCAACGTGGAGCGCCTGAGGATGGGCCTCGAGAAGCAGGTGGCCAACTCTATCCTTATCAAACTCAATCAGATAGGTACCCTCACCGAGACCATCGAGGCCGTCAACCTGGCCATGCGCAACCAAATGACCGCCATCATCAGCCACCGCAGCGGCGAGACTGAGGACACCACCATCGCCGACCTGGTAGTGGCCATGAACGCTGGCTTAATCAAGACCGGCTCCGCCTCGCGCACCGACCGCATCTGCAAGTACAACCAGTTGATGCGCATCGAGGAGGGCCTCGGCGACCAGGCCTACTACCTGGGCAAGGATTTCAGGTTCCTCAACCGCTAAAGCGGCAGGCGACTACCGGACCGGTTCGCTCTTTGCGGACGGCAGAAAGCAGGCAGGGGCAACGCCCCTGCCTGCTTTTTTGCATCCCGGCGGGGGTGGAGGTCCATATCCGTCCATATCGGTTCTCAGTCGAAGTAAATACCTACAGGATACCTACCGGATACCTACCGGATGCCCATGGGGTGCCTGTTGGGGGTGCGCAGGGGGAGGGGAGCGGTGAGGGAGGGGCGTGCGGCGTGGTAGAAGCGGTGCTCGGTGATGGTGGCGCCGCTGGGGAGGGCGCAGGCGTCGAGGCGGGCGCGTGTGTTGTCGGAGAAGCGCTGCAGGGCTTTCAGGTTCTCGCCGGAGATCTGGTAGAGGTGGGGATGTTCGGTCGCGTCGGTGGAGGGGACGATGTAGTATTGGTAGAGGCTGTCCACGGTGCCGCGGTGCACCCAGTAGGGCATGTAGCGGCAGCGGCTGGTCACGATGCGCGAGCCCTGCTTGAGGAGGTCGAGTTCGACCATGATGCCGCCGTCGGTGTTCAGGTCGCGTTGGTTGCTGACGAGGTTGCCCATCGAGTAGACCACTATCTCGGGGTGGCGGTTGTTGTCGGGGATGGCGTCGAGGGTGAAGTTCTGCACCACGTGGGGGTGGCCGCCGATGACGGCGTCGCATCCGTGTTCGAGCAGCCAGCGGGCGGTGGCTTCCTGCTCGGCGTTGGCCTTGGTGGCGTATTCGATGCCCCAATGGATGAGGGTGATGATGTACTCGGCGCCGCGCAGACGTGCCACGGCGAGGTCGCGAGCCATGAGGGCGGTGTCGATAAGGTTGACGATGTTGGGGCTCACGGCCGGGATGCCGTTGGTGCCGTAGGTGTAGGTGAGCAGTGCCAGGCGGAAGCCGTTGCGGTCGATGATGAGCGGGTGTTCGGCGTTGCGCTGCCCGAGGTCGCGGTAGGTGCCCAGGTGGGGTATGCCGAGGGTGTCCAGCACGCGGAGGGTGCGTTCGAGGCCGCCCTTGCCGCGGTCCATGCAGTGGTTGTTGGCGGTGGTCATGATGTCGAAGCCGGCATCCTTGGCGGCCAGGGCCAGTTCGCGGGGCGAGGAGAACTGCGGGTAGCCGGTGTAGGGAGGGCCTGCGAGGGTGACTTCGAGATTGACGATGGCCAGGTCGGCGCTCTGTATGTAGTCCTTCACGTAGCGGAAGCAGGGTGTGTAGTCGTAGCTGCCGTCGGGCCGGAGGGCTGCCTTGTGTTGAGGCGTGTGGCCCATGAGGTCGCCGGCGAAGATGAGCTTCAGGCTTTGGCCCGTTGCCGGCCCGGTTGCCGACAGGAGGAAGGCTGCCAGCAGGAGGAACCGGGCGGGGATGCGGAGGCGTCTATGTGTGTCCATGCGGCCCAGGGGGAGTAGGGGTTAGAAGCCGGTGCCGAAGAGGTGCCAGTATTGTGCCTCGAGCTGCTGCCAGGCGTGGGCGGCATTGTCGTAGTGGCGGTAGGTGTAGTCGTTGAGGAGTTCGGCCCAGCGGTCGTTGGGGCTGTTCTTGAGGGTGGGTTCGAGGGTGTTGAGCCCCTCGAAGGCCTCTTTTTCGAGGCGCAGCACTTCGTCGAGCATGCTCTTTTTGGTGCGCTGCCAGCCGACGGTGGCCAGTTTGTTGGCGCGGCGGAAGTCCCAGAGGGCTGCGTTGGGGTCGTATTTTTTCTGTCCGCAGAGGGCGAAAGCGTTGGGGAGGCGTGTGTTGCCGCAGAAGACGGGGATGCGGGGGGACTGGCCCGGATTGTCGAAAGAGAGCCAGAGGACGCCGCCCACTTGGTCGGGGAGCCAGTCGCGGAGCTGGGCCACCCAGCTGTAGGAGCACCAGGCGACGCTGACCGTGCGCACGAAGTCGATGGTGCCGGGGGCGATGTGATTGAGGGTTTTCTGCATGGTGCCGTTGAGCCAGGGGTTGGCCATGGGGCTGACGATGGTGTCCTTGTACTTGGAGCCGTCGTCGCGTTTGCGGTCGACGACCATCTGCACGTTGCGCGTCATGTCCAGTTCGGTGCCTTCGTAGGTGGAGCGGAGGAGCGCCATGACCTCCTGTGCGGAGACTTTCTTGTCGGGCACGACGCTGAAGGGTAGCTCGTCGGCGTCGCGGCGGAGGCCGAGGGAGGGGGCGAGGGAGGAGAGGATGAACCATTCGCGTTCGCGGAAGTTCTTGCCTCCGGCGTAGTCGGGGCAGAAGGCGCGCCAGAAGACGAACTCGCCTCGGCCGTCCCAGAGTTTGTATTTACGGGCCACGGCCTCGATGTTGTCCGAGCAGAGGAAGTAGTCGGGGTTGCTGCGTTGCAGTTTGCCGATGCGGGGGATGTTGGCGCTGACGCCGACGTGACCGTCGGGGATGCGCTGCGCGGCCCAGATGCCGCCTGTCTCGCGTTTGCCGCAGCCGAGGATTTCCATCTGCCAGACTTCTTTCTTGTCGGCGATGGTGATGCACTCGCCGCCGTCGCCGTAGCCGTACTGGCGTATGAGGTCGGCGATGAGTTGGATGGCCTGCCGCGCGGAGGTGCAGCGCTGGAGGGCCACGCGCTGGAGTTCCTCGATGGTGAACATGCCGTCGGGGTTGCGGAGGGTGTCGGGTCCGCCGAAGGTGGTTTCGCCGATGGCGAGCTGGTATTCGTTGAGTGAGGGGTAGGCGGTGTTGAGGTAGGCGTAGGTGTGTCCTGCCTCGGGGATGGTGCCTGCGACGCGGATGCCGGTGGTGTCGGCGCGGAAGGCGGTGTGCATGGTGCCGCGGTGGACGGTGTGGCGGTCGCCGTTCTGGTGGGTGGCGGCGGGCTCGATGGATAGCCAGGTGCGGTAGCGTCCGTCGCAGGTGTGGGATGTGATGACGCTTCCGTCGGCGCTGGCCCGTTTGCCCACCATGATGGAGGTGCAGGATTCTTTGGGGTTGGCCTGCGCCAGGGCTGCCAAGGGCAGGGCCACGAGCAGCGCAAGGAGTAATCTTTTCTTCATGGTCGATGTATGTGTTTGGATGGATTTACTGGTTGAGGCTGGCGGCGATGGCGTCGGCCATGGCGGCGAGGTCCTGTTCCTGCGGGGCTTTCAGGGCGCTCTTGAGGGAGAGGGTGTCGCCGAGGATGGTGCTGGCGGGCATCTCTTCCACCATGGCGCGCATGAGTTTCCCGCTCTGGGGCGCCCAGGAGCCGTTTTCGATGAGGGCCCAGGTGCGGTTCTGGAAGTTGTGTGCCTTGAGGTCGAGGAGGAACTCCTCCATGGGGGTGAAGATGCCGTTGTTGTAGGTGGAGGAGGCGAGGACGATGTGGCTGGCGCGGAAGCATTCGCTGAGGAGCTTGCTGCAGTGGGTGCGGCTGGCGTCGTAGGCTTTGATGTTGCGGATGCCGCGCTGTGCGAGGAGGGTGGCGAGGCGCAGGGCGGCGGCTTCGGTGTGGCCGTAGACGCTGCCGTAGATGATGACCACGGCCTGCTCCTCGGGCTGGTAGCGGCTCCAGAGGTCGTGCTTGTGGATGAACCATTCCAGGTTGCGGCGCCAGACGGGGCCGTGCAGGGGGCAGGTCATCTGGATGTCCAGGGCGGCGGCTTTCTTGAGCAGGGCCTGCACCTGGGGGCCGTATTTGCCGACGATGTTGGTGAAGTAGCGGCGTGCGTCGCCGAGCCATTCCTGCTCGAAGTTCACCTCGTCGGCGTAGAGGTTGCCGCTGAGGGCGCCGAAGGTGCCGAAGGCATCGGCGGAGAAGAGGGTGCGCGATGTGGCGTCGTAGGTGACCATCACCTCGGGCCAGTGCACCATGGGGGCGGTGGCGAAGTGGAGGGTGTGGGTGCCGGTGCAGAGGGTGTCGCCCTCTTTGACCACCTGCAGGTTGGCCTGCACGTCGATGTCGAAGAACTGGCCGATCATCTGTGCGGCCTTGGCGGTGGTGGCGATTTTGATGTGCGGGTGCCGCAGCAGGAGAGGCTGGAGGAGGGCGGCGTGGTCGGGTTCCATGTGGTTGATCACGAGGTAGTCCAGCGGGCGTCCGCCGAGGGCGGCGTCGAGGTTGGCGAAGAAGGTCTCGGCCACGGCGGCGTCGGCCGTGTCGAGGAGGACGGTCTGCCGGTCGAGCAGCAGGTAGCTGTTGTAGCTCACGCCGCGGGGCACGGGGTAGATGTTCTCGAAGAGGGCGATGCGGCGGTCGCTGGCGCCGATGTAGACGAGGTCGTCGTGGATGTGCTGTATGTTGTGCATGTTGTTGTGTTTGGGTGGGTTATATGTTCTGTTGGATAATCGTTTCGAGCCGGGGTTCCTCGGCGCGTGTGCGCAGCCATTGTTCGAGCCGCTGGCGTTCGGCGGCGGGGAGCGGGCGCTTGTCGTGCAGGGCGACCAGTGCCACGGTGCGCCCGGCGATGCGGCCGACGGCGATGCTTTCCACCGAGGGGAAGAGGGGCCGGGCCTCGCGCGAGACGTGGGCCGAGAGGCTGTCCAGCGCGGTGTAGGCGTCGAGCCGCTGCTGCAGGTCGGCCAGTTCGGCGTTGAGCTGCGCGTTGTTCTGCTCGGCAAGGGTGAGGTGCGACGTGAGGTCGTAGCGTTCGTCCGCGGCGTCGGCCTGGATGACGGAGAGCTGGTAGCCGGCCAGGCCGTAGAAGTGCATCCGTCCGCGGGCCTGGGCCATCTCGTCCTGTGTGATTTCGCGGCCGACGGCGACGACGCGCAGTGTGTCGTGGGCCAGCTGCTGCGACAGTATCTGGCGGCCGCTGCGGTCGAGCTCGGTCGTGACGAAGGCGCGCAGGTTGCGCTCGAAGACGTTCTTGCGCACGATGGATACGGTCATGACGGCGGCGGGGATGAGGGTGACGACGACGATGGCGGTGATGACCCTCCGCCCGTGGCGTGCGCGTTCGGGGTTGACGGCCTGCACGGGATGGAAGCGCAGCAGCTTGGTCCCGAGGAAGGTTGCCGTGGCGATGAACACGGTGTTGATGAAGAAGAGGTAGAAGGCGCCGAGGAAGTAGCTCCACTGCGCCGTGGCCAGGCCGTAGCCCGCGGTGCAGAGGGGCGGCATGAGGGCGGTGGCGATGGCCACGCCGGGGATCACCTGCCCCTTGCTTTTGCACGTCAGCGCCAGCACGCCGGCGGCGCCGCCGCAGAAGGCGATGAGCACGTCGTAGAGGGTGGGCGAGGTGCGGGCCAGCAGCTCGCTCTGGGCCTCGCTCAGGGGCGAGAGCCAGAAGTAGAGCGTCGCCGTCGCCACGGAGATGAGGGTGGCCACGGCATAGTTCTTCAACGACTGCTTCAGCAGCTCGAAGTCGCTGATGCCCACCGCCAGGCCCATGCCGATGATGGGTCCCATGAGGGGCGACACCAGCATGGCGCCTATGATGACCGCCGTGGAGTTCACGTTCAGCCCCAGCGAGGCGATCAGGATGGCGAAGATGAGAATCCACAGGTTGGTGCCGCGGAAGACGATGCTCCCACGCACCTGCTCCACCACCTCCTGCTCGTCCTCCCGGTCGTGCATGAGGTTGAAATAGTGGCTGATATATCGTGTGTGGCGGCGTAAGTCTCTACCCATAGGCGGTGGTTTTGTCAGGTAGGGTAACGGCGTGTTGCGCGAAATATTGTGCATCGCCCGCGAATAATTTTGAGGCGTGTCGGAGCTGTGTCGGACCCCACTCGGAGGCAGGTCGGAGAAAGTCGGAGTTGACTCGGAGTTGATACGGAGTTGACTCGGAGTTGGTCCTGTCGCGGGTCGGGTGGGACAGGGGGGCGGGGTGGGGGGTACCCGGAGTATCCCCGGAGGAAGGGCCGGGGAGGCGCGGCGAGGGGGCGGTGCGGAGAGGTCCCGGGATGGTTTTAATGGTGCTGATTTACAGTGGATTGTGTAGGCGTGAAAAATATTTTCACCACTTTTGGTGAGGAATTGAAATTTATTTTGTACTTTTGCAGGCAGTAATTGTTTGCAGAAAACAACATCGTATTAATCTTATAACATTAAAACTATGGCATTTAAAGGACAAATCATTGTCGATACCGAACGCTGCAAAGGCTGCGGAGTGTGCGTACCCGTGTGCCCGGTGCAGTGCCTCGAGCTGTCGAAAGAAGTGAACGGCAAGGGCTACAACTACACCCATACCGTGAATGAGAAATGCATCGGCTGCGCCAGCTGCGCTATGGTGTGCCCCGACGGGGTCATTTCCGTCTACAAACTCAAAGTTAGTTAAACCAAAGAAAGAGGAATACAAATGGCAAGAGAACTGAAACTGATGAAGGGCAACGAAGCGATTGCCCAAGCAATGATTGCCAGCGGAACGGACGGCTACTTCGGCTATCCCATCACCCCGCAGTCGGAAGTCATGGAGACGCTCATGGCCGAGAAGCCGTGGGAGACCACCGGCATGGTGGTGCTGCAGGCCGAGTCGGAGGTCTCCTCCATCAACATGGTCTACGGCGGCGCCGCCACAGGCAAGAAGGTGGCCACCTCCAGCTCCTCGCCCGGAATCTCGCTCATGCAGGAAGGCCTCACCTACCTGGCAGGCGCGGAGATACCCTGCGTCATCGTCAACGTGATGCGCGGCGGCCCCGGCCTGGGCACCATCCAGCCCTCGCAGAGCGACTACTTCCAGAGCGTCAAGGGCGGCGGCCACGGCGACTACCAGCTCTACACCCTCGCCCCCGCTTCGGTGCAGGAGATGTATGACTTCGTGTTCGACGCCTGGGACATCGCCTTCAAGTACCGCAACCCCGTCCTCATCCTCTCCGACGGCGCCATCGGCCAGTGCATGGAGAAGCTCTACACCCGCGACTATATCCCCCGCTGGACCGAGGAGGAGCGCCGCCAGCACGCCCCCTGGGGCACCTTCGGCAAGCCCGCCAGCCGCGGCCACAACATCATCACCTCCCTCGAACTCGAAAGCGCCCGTCAGGAGGTCTTCAACCTCAAGCTCCAGGCCAAGTATGCCGAGATGAAGGAGAAGGAAGTCCGCTTTGAGACCATCAACTGCGAGGATGCCGACTACATCTTCGTCGCCTACGGCTCCTCCAGCCGCATCGCCATGAAGGCCATGCAGATGGCCCGCGAGAAAGGCATCAAGGTGGGCCTCTTCCGCCTCATCACCCTCTTCCCCTTCCCCACCAAGCAGCTCGCCGAGGTGGCCAAGCGAGTGAAGGGTATCCTCTGCGTCGAGATGAGCGCGGGCCAGATGATCGAGGACGTGCGCCTCGCCACCGAGTGCAACGTGAAGACCGAGCATTTCGGCCGCTTCGGTGGTATCATCCCCACCCCGACAGAGGTGCTGGAAGCTCTTGAAAACAAAATCATTAAATAAGAACAGACTATGGCAAACAAAGATATAGAGGCTCGCAAGCAAGAGCTGCTCAACCAAGGTTACACCGAGGTATACACCAAGACCAAAGTGCTCACCGACGCGGTGATGCACTACTGCCCCGGCTGCGGCCACGGCACCACCCACCGCCTCATCGCCGAGGTGATCGACGAGATGGGCATCCAGGACAAGACCGTGGGCGTGAGCCCCGTCGGTTGCTCGGTCCTCGCCTACAACTATTTCGACGTCGACTTCCAGGAGGCCGCCCACGGCCGCGCCCCCGCAGTGGCCACCGCCGTGAAGCGTCTCAACCCCGACTGCTACGTCTTCACCTATCAGGGCGACGGCGACCTCGCAGCCATCGGCACCGCCGAGACCATCCACGCCGCCAACCGCGGTGAGAACATCACCATGATCTTCGTCAACAACGGCATCTACGGCATGACCGGTGGCCAGATGGCCCCCACCACCCTCGTGGGCATGCGCAGCGCCACGACGCCCTACGGCCGCCGCGTCGACCTCAACGGCTACCCCCTCCGCATGACCGAACTGCTCGCCACCCTGCCCGGCACCTACTACGTCACCCGCCAGAGCGTGCAGAACCCCGGCGCCGTGCGCAAGGCCAAAGCCGCCATCCGCAAGGCTTTCGAGAACCAGAAGCTGGGCAAGGGCCTCTCCTTCGTCGAAATCCTCTCCAACTGCAACTCGGGTTGGAAGATGACCCCCGTGGCCGCCAACAAGTGGATGGAGGACAACATGATGCCCAACTATCCCGTCGGTGACATCAAGGTGGACGGCAAGATCGCCGAAGGCATCACCGCCGAGCGCCTCGTGCTTGACCACCCGCTGACCGTTATGCAATAAAACAACCCATTAAAAACAGAACAACAATGACTGAAGAAATCATCATAGCCGGCTTCGGTGGACAGGGTGTCCTCTCCATGGGCAAGATCCTTGCCTACTCCGGCGTCATGCAGAACAAAGAGGTCAGCTGGATGCCCAGCTACGGCCCCGAGATGCGCGGCGGCACGGCCAACGTCTCCGTCATCATCAGCGACGAGCGCATCAGCTCGCCCATCATCAACCAGTTCGACACGGCCATCATCCTCAACCAGCAGTCGCTGGACAAGTTCGAGGCCAGCGTGAAGCCCGGCGGCCTGCTCATCTACGACCCCAACGGCATCACCCACGAACCCACCCGCAAGGATATCAACATCTATAAGATTGCCGCCACGGCCAAGGCCCAGGAGCTCGGCATCTCGAAGGTGTTCAACATGGTGGTCCTCGGCGGTTTCCTCAAGCTGAAACCCATCGTCGACAAGCAGTACATCCACGAGGGCCTCGAGCACTCGCTGCCCCAGCGCCACTGGAACCTCATTCCCCAGAACGAGGAGGCCATCGAGATCGGCAAGGGCCTCATCGAGGCTGTGCAGACAATATAGTCGGCAACAACTGCATCCATGAAGCGTCGGAAGCCCCTCTGAAATGAGGGGTTTCCGCTTTTTTATGGCGGCCGGCGTGAAACATTTTTTCCGCCATGTCACAAAAAAGTCGTAATTTTGCACATTCATTAGCAACATCACAATACACAGCATTATGTGCGGAATAGTAGGATATATCGGGGAACAGCAGGCCTATCCCGTCTTGATAAAGGGTTTGCACAGATTGGAATACCGCGGCTATGACTCGGCCGGTGTGTCGATGATCACCCCTCAGGGCGACCTGCATGTCTACAAGGCCACGGGCAAGGTGTCGGCCCTGGAGGAGAAATGCGCCCCCGAGGACACGACGGGCACCATCGGCATCGCCCACACACGCTGGGCCACCCACGGCGAGCCCAACACCGTCAATGCCCATCCCCACCGCAGCGAGAGCGGGAACCTCTCGCTGGTGCACAACGGTATCATCGAGAACTACAAGACCCTCCGCGCCATGCTGGAGAAAAAGGGCTACTCGTTCAGCAGCGAGACCGACACCGAGGTGCTGGTGCAGCTCATCGAGTTCACCCAGAAGAACGAGAAATGCGACCTCTTCACCGCCGTGCAGCGCGCGCTGAAGAACGTCGTGGGCGCCTATGCCATCGCCATACTGGAGAAGGAACACCCCGACCGCATCGTCTGCGCCCGCAAGGGATCGCCGCTGGTAATCGGCGTGGGCACCGACGCGCGTGGCCACAGGGAGTTCTATATCGGCTCCGACGCCACGCCCATCATCGAGTACACCAACCAGGTCATCTACCTCAAGGACGAGGAGATAGCCCTCATGACACGCAACAGCGACCTGCCGGAAATCATCAACCTGGCCAACGTACACCAGACGCCCGAGATGCATACGCTGCAACTCTCGCTCGACGAACTGGAGAAGGGTGGCTATCCGCACTTCATGCTCAAGGAGATATGGGAGCAGCCCAACGCCCTGCGCACCTGCATCCAGGGGCGTGTGCACGTGCAGGCCAAGGATGTACGGCTGAGTGGCATCGTGGAGCATCGCGAGAAGTTCCTCAACGCCCGCCGCATCATTATCTGCGCCTGCGGCACCAGTTGGCACTCGGCCCTCATCGGGAAGTACTTCATCGAGGAGGCGGCCCAGATACCGGTGGAAGTGGAATACGCCTCGGAGTTCCGCTACCGCAACCCCGTCATCTACCCGGACGACATCGTGATCGCCGTCAGCCAGAGCGGTGAGACGGCCGACACGCTGGCCGCCATCCAGTTGGCCGAGCAGAAGGGAGCCTTCCTCTACGGCATCTGCAATGTGATAGGCTCTTCGATAGCCCGCGCCACCCACAGCGGAACCTACATCCATGTGGGGCCGGAGATCGGCGTGGCCTCCACCAAGGCCTTCACCGGCCAGGTGGTGACCCTCTGCCTCCTCGGCCTCGCCATCGCCAAGGAGAAGCATACCCTCAGCGACGAGATGTTCCATTTGCTGGTGGATGAGTTGCAGTCTATCCCCGACAAGATACAATGGACGCTGGAACACAACCAGAATATAGACCAGTTCGCCCAGATGTTCACCTATTGCCGCAACTTCCTCTTCCTCGGCCGCGGCTACAATTACCCCGTGGCCCTCGAAGGAGCCCTCAAACTGAAGGAGATCAGCTATATCCATGCCGAGGGTTATCCTGCCGCCGAAATGAAGCACGGCCCCATCGCCCTGGTGGACGGGGAGATGCCCTGCGTCTTTATCGCCCCCAAGCGAGGCATGTACGACAAGGTGGTGTCCAATATCCAGGAGATTAAGAGCCGCAAGGGAAAGATTATCAGTGTGGTGACAGAGGGAGACAAGACCGTCTCCGACATGAGCGACTACACCTTCGTCATCCCCGACACCCGCGACTGCTTCGTGCCCCTGCTGGCCGTGGTGCCGCTGCAGTTGCTCTCCTACTACGTGGCTACCGCCAAGGGGCGCAATGTGGACCAGCCGCGCAACCTCGCCAAGAGCGTCACGGTGGAGTGAACAGCATGGGGCCGCGCAAAGCGCGGCCCCTCTTCATTTGCTGGCTTTCAGCACCTGCTCAATGACACCTATCTTGTAGCCGGTGCTGTGGTAGCGGATGTGGCCGTCCTTGTCGATGAGGGCCACGAGGGGATAACTCACATTGTTGTCCAGCTTGGCAGCCTCGCAGATGCGCTGCTCCAGCAGGCCCTTTTGATAGGCGATGTCCGTGTTGGCCAGGTGCCACTCATGCATATTGAGGCTGGCCGGGCCTACCATGAAGGTCATGCCGCCCCATGCTTTCATCTCTTTCTGCAGCTGGCGTAGCTCTACGACGAGGTGCTTCGAGGGCTCGCTGTAGTTGCCGAGGTTCACGTAGAGCATGCCCGCGTCGCCGGCGTAGTCCCACAGCTCGATGCCGTCGAAGAGTTCGAGGTCCTTGTCCACCATGCCCAGCTCGTCGGTGCTGGCCAGCAGGGGCAGGATGACGATTTCCTTGGTCACCTTCTCGCCCGCCTTCACCTCGAAGAACTCCAGGCGCGAGCGCACGGCCCCGTCGGCATAGCGGTTGCCGGTGGAGAGGCAGTAGGTGCCGGGCTCGAGGCTGAGGGTGGCTGGGAACGAGGCCGTGCGCGGGTCGTCCTCGAAGTCGAAGGTGCGCAGGTCGCCGTTCTCCAACTTGGCGAGGGTGAAGTGGGGCCAGTAGACGGGTTTGGCGGGGTTCTTGCCGCGGTAGGTGAGGGTGAGAGTGGCCATGTCAGACTTGTCGGACGCGTCTGACTGGTCTGACAAGTCGGACTTCTGCCAGGCGTTGCCGTCCCAGGTATAGATGATATTCGTGGCATTGTCCAGGTAGGCGGGCACGCCGGCGGCGCGGCAGGCGGCCACGAAGAAGATGTCGCGGCTATGGCTGTCGGCGCGGCGCAGCTTGTAGACGCCCACGGGCGAGAGGGGGCAACCAAAGTAGTTGCTCGTGTTGTCGACAACGATGTTGTCGACCACCCAACGGCGGATGCTGTCGGCGGTCATACCCTTGAAGCAAGCGAATTCCTCGCGGTAGGGGCGCACCATCTCGTTGCTGATGCGGGCGGACACAATTCCTTTTATATATACGCCTGTGGCAACATCGATTGTACAATCCTGTTCTTCAATCCAGCCCCAATCGTAAGGTAGGTAATGGGCTTCCAACACCTCGGTGGTGATGTCGCGCAAGTCTTTATCAGAGAACGACTTGAGGTATTCATAAGCAGCACCGAATTGCTTTTCGCCACAGCCATGTTTGAGGATGAAGTTAATGATTACCTCGTAGTTGCCCTCCGACTTGCGCACCATTTCCCAAAACATTTCCTGCTGCTCTTTGTTCAGATGTTGTACACCTTCGAGCTGCCGGAAATAATCTTTGGTGGGGAAGGTGGTGGTGTAGGCGCTGCGCAGCGAGTCCTCGTAGGCCAGGCGGCGGGCGTTGGCGGCGGTCTCCGCCTCGGTGGCCGTCACCTTCGGGGCACCGGCCACGGGGGGCACCATCTCATAAGTGATGAGCGATGGGTGCTGGGCGCTGAGTCTCAATGTCAGGGAGCTGTCCTGGCGGACGTCTATCTTCTCGAAGGCATGGCGCGAGCCGTCGGTGGCCCAAACAAGCAGGTCGCCGAGGCCGGTGGTGAGCGAGGCCTTGCCCTCGGCATCGGTGGTCTGCGTGCTGAGGGTATAGTATTCGGTGTAGTTGTAGAGCTTGAACTTGACTTGTGCACTACTGAGAGGTGCACCACTCTCGTCATGCACGGTGACGGTGACGCGGCGCGTGGGGGCGTAGTGGCTGAGCAGGTTGAGTTCGCTGTAGAGGCGGGTGCGCTTCACCACCTCCTCGTTGCCCTTGTATTTGCCGAAGGCCTTGCTGTGCACCATCATGCAGCGCGTGCTCGGCACGGAGAACCAGCCCATGTCCAGCCACGGGTCGGGCTCGCAGGCACCCATGAACTTCCATTCTCCGTTGACGTAGACCTCCACCCAGGCGTGGTTGTCGTCGCAGTGCGCCCAGCGTGGCGTATAGCACTGGCGGGCGGGGATGCCCACGCTCCGCAGCGCCGTGACGGTGAAGGTGCTCTCCTCGCCGCAGCGGCCGAGCGAGGTGCGCATGGTGGCCAACGGAGCCGACGTGCGGCTGTCCGAGCCGCGGTAGGCCACATGCTCGTGGCACCAGTGGTTCACCTCCAGCGCCGCCGCCTCAATGGTCATGCCCTGCACGCGGTCCTTCAGCTCGCGGTAGAAGACCATGCGGGCCGTGTCGAGGTTCTCGTTGTTGACGCGGTAGGCCAGCACGAAGTGGCGGAACTCGTCCTCTGGCACCTCCCTGCCCCACGGCATCTCCTCCCTGGCCCGGAAGGCGTAGCGCACCTGCTGCAGGAAGAACTGCGGCGTGTAGTCCGCTAGGTCGCTCAGCGGCATGTAGGCGTAGAGGAACTCCATGGCCTCACGTTCCATACGCGGAAGCGTGTCCAGTTGGACGTCAAGCATCGGAAAGTCGGCCATACGGGCCTCAAAGTCCTTGTGTACCTCGCTGCGGTACTGCTTGTCGGTGATGAAATGGGGGTCGCGGTGGCAGGCGGCGAGGGTGAGCAGCGCGGTGGCCAGTAGGAGGATGCGTTTCATATTCGGGTATTGTCTATTAAATGTTCGACCAGGGAGGGGGAGGTCTGCACGGTGCCGTCGGGGAGGCGCACCTTGCACGAGCCGTGCACCTCGCCGACGCCGGTCAGTGCCAGCAGGCGGCCGGCGTTGTCGGGCGTCACGCCGCCGCCGGCCAGTATTTTGACGCCGCTGCGGGCCTCCACCAGGCGGCGGATCACCGCGGCGCCCTCCAGGGCGGAGGGGGCCTGGCCGGAGGTGAGCAGGCGGTGGCAGCCGCAGCGCGCCACGGCCGCGAGCGCAGCGAGCGGCTCCTGGCGCGCCTCGTCGAAAGCGCGGTGGAAGGTAACCTCCATCGGGGCGGCCAGCCGCACGATGTGGCGCGTGAGGGGCTCGTCGACAAGCCCTCCTGCGGTGAGGAACCCCACCACCACGGCGCTGGCACCCAGCGTTCGGCAGCGCATGAGGGTCTCCTCTATTTCGATGATTTCGGCGTCGTTGTAGCAGAAGTCGCCCGGACGGGGGCGCACCAGCACATGGGTGCGCAGGCCCAGCGTCCGCACACAGTGGGCAATGTCGCCGTCCGAAGGCGTCAGGCCCCCGCATTCGAGGTCGCGGCAAAGTTCGATGCGCCTGGCTCCTCCGGCCTTGGCAGCCTCGGCCGAGGCCACCGAGTTGCAGCATATCTCCACGTCTATCATGCTGCAAAGATACAAAAAGTGCCCGACATGGCCAAATTTTGAGTGAAAAAGTCCCACAGAAGCATGGTAATCAGTGTTTTCGTGTGGGTAATCTCCGGGAACGGCAAAAAATATCTCTGTCCCGGCACCGGTTCCGGACCCCATGGAGGGAGGGATCCTATAGGTATCCGGTAGGTATCCTGTAGGTATTTACTTCGACTGTGAACCGATATGACCCGGCATCAAGTGGTTCATAACGGTCCAGCCCTCGGGAAGCCGACTGGGCGCCGCGGCGGAGTGGGCGGGTACGTTAATAAATGCAAAAAAGGGCGGAGGTGCAAGAAAAAAAGTTTGCATGTACTAAATTTTTAGTAATTTTGCAGTTTGAACCCTGCCTCGTGCGGGGCGCGAAAGGAAACATAAGATGAAGAACAACAAACATTTAAACATTATAACTATGAAAAAGTTTGCATTAATGTGCCTCTTTGCCACCATGGCATTCGGCATGGCCAACGCCCAGGACGAGGCGAAAAAGGATGTACCCGCCAATGGCGCCAAGATTCGTTTTGAATCGCTGGAGCACAACTACGGCGACATACCCAAGGGCATCCCCGCAGTGTGCACCTTCACGGTGTACAACGACGGCAACGAGCCCCTGATCCTGCAGAATGTGAAGCCCTCGTGCGGCTGCACCACGCCCAAGTACACTCAGAAGCCCATCATGCCCGGCCAGAGCGGCACCATCGAGGCCAGCTACAACGCCAACGCCATGGGCGGCTTCAACAAGACCATCACCGTCACCAGCAACGCGGTGAACGACCCGCGCGTGGTGCTGCGCATACGCGGCACGGTGAAGGAAAACGGCCAGGCCAAGCCCGAGGCGCCGCAGGCGCGCCCCATGCCGCAGCCCGAGAAGGCCCCCATGCGTTCCGCCGCACCGGCAGATCGCAAAGCCGTCAGAGCCGCCGACGCCCCCGTACCGGCCTCCCGTTAACCCATTCGCAACCAGATTAAAGCATCCACTACATGCCTCAGATATCCAACAAGGGCCTCGACCTTCCGCAGTCGGCCATCCGTAAGCTCGTCCCCTTCGCCGACGCCGCCAAGGAGCGTGGCGTACACGTCTACCACCTCAACATCGGCCAGCCCGACATCGAGACCCCCAAGGGCGCCCTCAAGGCACTGGCCGAGACCGAGATAGGTGTCCTCGAATACAGCCACTCCGCCGGCATCCCCAGCTACCGCCGCGCCCTCTGCAACTACTACCACCGCCACGGCATCGACGTCACCCCCAACCAGGTCATCGTCACCACCGGTGGCAGCGAAGCCCTTCAAATGGCCTTCACCGTCTGCCTCAACCCCGGCGACGAAATCATCATCCCCGAGCCCTACTACACCAACTACAACACCTTCGCCAAACTCTGCGACGCCAAGATCGTCACCATCCCCAGCGACATACGCTCCGGCTTCGCCCTGCCCCCCATCGAGGACTTCGAGAAGGTCATCACCCCGCGCACCCGCGCCATCATGATCTGCAACCCCAACAACCCCACGGGCTACCTCTACACCCACGAGGAACTGCTCAAGGTGGCCGGACTGGTGAAGAAATACGACCTCTACCTCTTCGCCGACGAGGTCTACCGCGAGTTCTGCTACGACGGGCAGTCCCACTTCAGCGTCATGCAGCTCGAGGGCCTCGAGCGCAACACCATCCTCTTCGACTCGGTCTCCAAGCGCTACAGCGCCTGCGGAGCCCGCGTGGGCTGCATGGTGACGCGCAACAGCGAGGTCTACGCCATCGCCATGCGCCTGGCCCAGGCCCGCCTCTCGCCCCCCAGCTTCGGCCAGATATTCGCCGAGGCCGCCGTGAACACCCCCCAGGAATACTTCGACAAGGTGCAGGCCGAATATGTGGCCCGCCGCAACGTCGTCGTCGAGGGTGTGAACAAGATTCCCGGCTGCTTCTGCCCCATGCCCAAGGGCGCGTTCTACACAGTGATTGACCTCCCGGTGGACGACAGCGACAAATTCTGCCAGTGGCTGCTGACCGACTTCTCCTACAACGGCGCCACCGTCATGCTCGCCCCCGCCACAGGCTTCTATGCCGAACCCGAACGCGGACGCCACCAGGCACGTATCACCTACTGCATCTGCCAGGACGACCTCAAGGCCGCCATCAAATGCCTCGAGGAAGCCCTCCGCGTCTACCCCGGCCGCACCGCATGACACGCGAAGAACAGCGCAAACAAGTCATCTGCTCCTGCATAGCCATGCAGGAGCAGATTGCTAATGTCGCCAGGCAGGAAATGGAATCGGCCCAGCAACAGAGCAACGACTACGGCGCCAACGTGGACCGCTACGACTCCTACCGCACCAAGATGATGCGCAGCCGCGACATGTACGCCCGCCAGCTCAGCAACGCACAGGCCGGCATCCGCGTGCTGCAGGACCTGCTGCGCCTGCCGCCGTTCGACAGCGTCGAGCACGGCGCCTGCGTCGTCACCGACCACCAGCGCTTCCTCCTCGCCATCGGCGCCGGCAAGTTCCAGTTGGGCCCCCACGTCTGGTTCGCCATCTCCGCCCAGACACCCATCTACATCGCCCTCAAGGGCAAGCGCATAGGCGACAGCCTCGTCTTCAACGGCCAGAGCCAGACAATCAAAGAGATATTTTAGTCGGCCTTGATTCTTTCAATTACGGGAGTGCCGTCGTTGAAGTAAAGTCTTGCAAAGGGCTGCTTGGGCAGATGGAACCATTGCGTACGCAAGGTGGAGTTGTTCCACAGACGCCACCAAGGGACAGCCAGAAATGCATCAGTCACCATATAATCAGGATTGTTCAGAAGTAGAGGTTCGTCCTCGATATAGATGTTGATGGTGCGCTCCGAGCCTTGCAGTGCGCTGATGAGCATGGACTCGAAGGATGTACACCAAGAGTTTATGTCGAATACGCCTTGGATGTCGTCTTGGGAGGTTACCATCTTGTGTATTCCCTTGCGGTTGGCAACTTCCGTTATCTCCTTTATTTTGTTAATGCGCTGGCGGTAGTGTTTGGATGTGTCGACAATCTTGATAAAACCCATGAGCAATGCGACTGACATAAGGAAGAGCCAAATGTATTTCCCGCGTAGGCTGGTGTTTGGCGTAACCTCGCAAACAAAGGGTATTGCTGCAAAAAATATCAGAGGCATCCATGCCCGTTCAATACATACGGCACTATTATCCGAGCGATATACAATGGCTGTCATAATGATGAAGCACACATTAAAAAGAACACTATAGGTCAGCCGTACCCATTCGCGGCGACGTATGTAGTATACGGCTACGACGATGTAGAGTACAATGGGATATATATATAGGTCGGCCAATCGGTTGGCAAAACCGATTACGACTTTCATTTCGTTCGGGTGCGTAATGGCGAAGAGGGCATCGGACAAGGTGGGTATGTAGTCCGAATCGTGGCCCGAGATGGACAACGATCGGATAATCACACAAGCCACTAGTACCGATGAGGCCACTATCAGTTGCATATTAGGCCGTAATCGCTTATATACGAGGAAATACCCGACAAGATAAACCACAAAGAACATGCCGATTGGATGTATAAAAACGGCAGCAGCAGTTGCCAACGCAACACAAAGGCTGTGCAGAATATGCCTGATGAAGCCCGCTTCTTTCTTGGGACAATGCAGGAGCAGTGCAGCCAGCAGAATGGCATAAACCATCAAGGAGAAACTCTCAGAGATGGCATGAAAAAATGTATGGCGCATGCAGAGCAAGGGTAGTAGTAGAGTCAATCCAAGTCTAACATCATGCAGTATATATGTGATAAGGATATAAATACTGTATGCCAGCAAAGGCGCGGCTGCCGAGTAGGATACAATAATAACTTGCAGAGGCAGGTGCAGTTTGATACAGATTAACGGAAGTGTCTGAGTGATCACCATTGTGTAGCGATGGTCGTACACAGCGTACCAGTCACATTGTATCATTTCGAAAATCTGGACTGCTGAGTCCATGAATATGGAGCGTTCATTAGCGAGTAAGACACTTATTGCAATGAGCATCAGAAACCCGACATGCCCAATCAGTAGTGGTATTTTTCTATTCATGAGATACTTAGTGTTTTTTATCGATTACCTTGCCGTGCTGAATCATAGTCGGGGTTTTTAAGTAAAGACGAGAACCTTTTGGACGGCGTGGTACGGAAGAAGCCGTCAAAGTAGGCGGCACGTGTCATGGAGTCCCAATGTATGGATCCGTGGATGTAACGTAGGTTGTGGAATGCCGATAGCATGGTTATCGCTGACAGGATCACAACCATTATCGATCGTAGCACAGGCTTGCATCCAGCAAGCCACTCTATCCATGCTGCCAGAGGGATAACCATCAGGGCCTGACATTCAATCATAGCCCTCATTCCGCGGCTCCCACCGTACCACCAGCACCACCACGAGAATACAACATATACATTGAGGACAAAGAATACGGAGATAGCCCAGAAGAGGTTGCGATGGTGGCGGTAGAGCGGAAGCAGTCCCATCAATGCAAATGACATGACAGGTGTGTATACAAGCCATCCTTTTCGGAAGCCAAATAGGCCCTCCACAATCTTCGGATTGCCAAAGAAGAAACGCTCGTTGTCGCCATAGGAATAGAAAAAGAGTTGGCCTGTATTGACGAACCAATATACCATTTGCGGTATCCATACAAGCACTGCCGCCATGGCCATTAACACAATTTTGCACCAAGAGTCTTTAAATATTCGGCACTTGTTATTTATTGTCTCTTTAGACCGCACGCCGTACAGGGCAAAGTACACCCCTACCAGTATATTGGAAGGACGCACGAGACTGATAATCCCTATCGTCAATCCGACCGCCACTGACCGCCATACCGAGGGTTTTTCATGCCACAATTCGGTCAGTAGTGCAAATAGAGCGAAGAGACAGAAACTGAAAGCATGCGACATAGGTGGCTCGTAGAGGCTGTACCAGTACAGATTTGTGCCGAATATCAGAATGACCAGCACAATGGATGTTATCCATTCAGGGAAATGACGCAGCAATACCTTTCGTAACAAAAAAAGGCCAAGAATGGTATAGAACAATCCCGCTAGGGTAAGCGCGAAGGCGTAGGGAACCGTAAAACCGTTGGCTTCATTTCCCAGGGCAGGTGCTGCGATATGCATGGCCAGGAAGAATGGACTGTACATGATGCTCATCCCCATGGTGGTCTTGATAACCTTGCGTCCATCAGGCAACGTTTCAGGCCAATAGGTGCCGACGTGTTCGTGGTCGGTGAACGATAGGGTGAGGTCATGCTCAATGAATGTGGCTGGAAGATAAGCGTAATAGGAAATGACGTCCCATGCGATGACCTTCTCCGGTGTGGACCAGATGTGTTTGTTGAACATGCGGAATGTCAACGTTGATGCCACAACGAGAAGTACAAGCAGGCTGATGCTTATTGTCTTGCCAAATAGTTTCATCTCTTGTCGAATGGGTTGGAGGCCGTGATGTCGTATTGTATTGCTGCCAGCAGCATCTGGAAGCCCAATATGAACGTCAGCACCGCAATCATAATGGTACCGGTAGGCGATGGACTACTAGTGGAGGCATAGTGTATCCATTCGCATAGTCCGAAAATGAGTCCGAACAGGAACAGCGGCAGCCCTACCAGGTTGTAGACCGAGCAGATGTTGAAGTCGTAGACAAAATAACTCAAGTACAGCCGTCTCAGATACGCGGCGACAAGCCGAGGTGGGAAAGAGAAGAGCGTTTTGCTGATGCTGAGGTTCGATTTTTCGTCGGCATAAATGGCCGGCATGGTCACCTCGCGGATGCGGGCACCTGTGTAGTGCATCTCGACGAGCATGGAGCTCTCAAAGAAGAACCTGTCGGCCACACGCTCCATGTCCATCCGTCGCAAGGTGGTCGTGCGGATGGCGAAGAAGCCGTTGACAGGGTCGCTGATGTTCCAGTAGCCGCTGGCCATCTTTACCATGAATCCTATCCCCATATTTCCCATGCGCCGTATGGCAGGCATGGCGTGCAGCATCTGCCTGTCAAAGAGGCGGTTTCCCTTGGAGAAGTCGTTCTCGTCCAGAGCGTCGACCAGCGAGGCAATGTAGGAAGTGTCCATCTGTCCGTCGCCATCTACCTTGACTACTACGTCGACATTGGTGTCCAGTGTTTTCCGGAATGCAGTTTTCATTGCTCCTCCAACGCCCATGTTCTTCGTGTGGTGAAGGGCGATGATACGGTTGTCGCTGGATGCCAACTGGTCAACGAGGGCCGGGGTGCCGTCGGGCGAGCAGTCGTCCACCAGCACGATGCAGTCCACAAAAGCGGGTAGCCCCTGGACCACTTGCTCCAGGGTCTGCTCCACTTTGTAGCACGGGATGGCTGTTGCCACTTTAAGGCTGTTGTACATTGCTTGGTATCATTTATAAATATAAAAAACCGCGAGTATCTCTTGTTGGCACTCGAGGTTCTGGACTACCTATAACCCAAACAAAAAAGCCCGCGATTTCTCTGCGAGCGTTCCGCTTCAATGTTGGGTTATAGCGAATACGAAATTGTCCAGATTCCGAGTGCTATTTTGAAAGCAAAAACGCTTTTTATTCCTTGTTATTTATCCTGTTTTCTTTTTTATTCTTTTGGTTTTCAATCCGTTGTTTTATCATCGACCTAATGGGTCGCTACTGCAAATATACAATTTTTTTCTGCGGGGATGAAACATTTTTCTGTGGGGTGCGTTATATAAGGGTGGTGGGCCGCTGTCTGGGCCGCCGGATTTCCCCGCTGAAGTTAAAGAACAGTTAAGGAACAGTTAAAGAACAGCCTTAGGAATTGCCTGTGGGATGCCTGGTGGGTACCTGTTGGATTCCTGTTGGTTGTCAGCGGGTTGCGATGGTGGGTGCCGGGGGATGGGGATCAGCGGTGGGCGCTGTCGCAGAAGGCGGCGGCGGGGCAGTAGCGGCAGGCATCGCGCGAGGGGGTGGGGATGAAGTCGAGGCCGGGGTTCATCAGTTCGCCGGTTTTGTCGCACAGGGTCTGCTCGAAGAGGTCGAGGCGGTCGGGGGTGATGAGGGTGTCGCCGTCCCAGCAGGCGAGGTGCACGTCGGAGCGCAGGTGGCGCAGGGGGTAGATGCCGGCGGCGAGCCGGATGGCGCTTCGGGGGTGGGCCTTGGTGTAGATGAGGGCGTACCACATCAGTTGCAGCCATTTGGCGGGCATGGGGTCGGAGTGGGTGATTTCCTTGTCGTCGAGGCTTCCGGTTTTGTAGTCGATGATGCGGAGGGTGCCGTCGAAGAGGTCCACGCGGTCCACTTTGCCTTTGAGTTTCACGCCGGTGCCTGGCAGGGTGTAGGGGGCGATTTCCTCTTCGGTGGCCTGGAGTTGCAGGGTGTGCCCCTGGCGGAGCAGGGCGAGTTCGTTTTCCAGCAGGTGACGCAGCTGGTTTTCGGCCACGGAGTGGAGGAAGCGGTTGCGCCCTTCGCTGCTGCGGCCGTGGGCGTAGAGGCGGTCGAATTCCTCTTGCAGGAGCTGCGACAGGTGGTCGAGGGCGGCGCGGATGGCGTCGGGGGGCAGGGGGGTGCCGAGGTGGGGCTGGTAGATGCGTTGGAGGAGTCCGTGCACCACGTCGCCGAGGTCGGCGGCGTCGAGTTCCTCTTCCAGCGTGCGGCGTTCCTTGACGTCCAGCACGCGTGCGAAGTAGTATTTCAGTGGGCACTCGATGAAGTCGCTGAAGCTGGTGGGCGAGATGCCGCTTTCCGCCATGCGGCGTAGTTTCTGCATGACGGCTTCTGTCTTGCGTCCGGGCTGCGGTGGGGTGCCGGTGGCGAGGGAGGTGTCGGCGCTGACGGTGAGGTGTCGCACGTGGATGCCGAAGCGCGGTGCCAGTTCGCTCTCCACCTGCCGCAGGAAGCGGCTGGGTTCCCCCTTGCCCATGCCGTCGGTTTCGGAACTGTAGAGGAGGTAGACTTCCTCGGCGCGCTGCAGGAGGTGGTAGAAGTTGTAGGCGAAGACGGCGTCTTTTTCGTGGTAGGTGGGCAGGCCGTAGTCCACTTTCAGGTGCTGGGGCACGAGGGTGTTGCCTCCGCGTCCGCCTGGCACCACGCCTTCGTTGGCCGAAAGGAGGATGACGCGCCGGAAGTCGAGGTTGCGCGTCTCGAGCATACCCAGTATCTGGAGGCCCGACATGGGCTCGCCGATGAGGGCGATCTGGTGTCGGCGTGCGATGCGGGTGTATACCTTTTCAAGGGTGTCTATGTTGGAAACAAAGGGGTAGGTGGAAAGGAGTGTGTCGAGGTTGGCCAGCACTTCGGCTAGGCTCCCCAGGGCCTGTCGTTCCTTGCCGGCTGCCATCAGGTCGCTTTCTGCCAGCAGCGTGGCCAGCCGTCGCAGGAGATTCAGGCATCCGGCCGGTGACACAGCCCCGTCGGGGAACAGGAACAGGATATTCTCCGGCACAAGCGAAGCCAGGTCGGAGGCGGTGCAACGGATGATGTTGCCGGAATGCAGGTGGCGTTCCACCTTGCGGGATATCTCGGGGGTGGGTGCGATGTGGCGGTCGGAGAGCAGGGCGAGCACGTCGGTATGATAATAGCCCCGCGAGGTGTGCTGGCGGTAGAGGGAGAACACCTTGAGCACGAGGGCGTGTACCATGCTGTCGGCATAGGCATATCCCATGGATATGTTCACCTTCCCGGTGCCCACTTCGTCAGGGAGGGCGTTGAGCACTGGCATCAGCAGGCTTTCATCGGCCAGCACTATAGCGGTGCGGTCGCCACTCTCTTCGGCAGGCAGGCGGGAAAGCAACTGGCCGGTGAACTTGCATTGTAGTATATTTTCCGGACATTCCACGATGGTGATGGCTCGGCTTCCCTGACTGAACAGGGATTCCCCCCGAGGCTCCAGCCCGGGGAACTGCTTCCGATGCTTGCGGAGGAAGTGGCCTGCCTCCTGTTCTTCGGCTGTATAGTAGGGGTCGTAGTCGGTGAGCAGGTGGCCTATGCCCAGGGATTGGTAGTGGTTGATTATCATCCGCTCGCATTCGCTCATGGCATTGAATCCGATGAAGTACACTGCCTGCCAGGGGTACGGGGCGGCCAGTTCCGCGATGTGTTCGGCCACATGCCGGTAGGCCATGCCGCCGTAAGCCTTTCCTTGTGGCAGGAGGCGCTCACGCAGGAGGGTATAGTACTGGTGCAGGGAGCGGTAGAAGTCGAGGTAGTCCAGTTGGAAAGGGGTAAGCGGTGCGCCGTCGAGATGCCATTCTCCCAGTTGCTTCTCGTCATGGATATGCGAAAAGAGGCGACGTGCATCGACCATGTACTGGTCCACCTCCGAGAAGTCGCCCAGCATGAGGTCGCCGAAGGAGATGAAGTCCTCGAATGTCTGGTATTTACGGTCGGCGCCCCCGAGCTGTATATGTATGTCGTAGAGCTCGAAGAGGAGGAATTCGTTGGGCACGATCTCCAGCCCCCCCAGGTCGGCCACCAGTTCGTCGATGGTCTTCACCGTGGGGAGGAATATGGGCCGCTCCAGGTGCTTGAACTGATTGAGGAAGAATCGCTTGGAACGGTTGTTGTTGAAGACGGCGAGCACGCGGTCGGTGTCGTGCGGATGTTCCTGTGCGATGCGGAGGGCTACTTGCTGGAGGAAGGGTACCATAGTTGTGCTTTTTGGAGTGTTTCGGGGCGGCCCACGTCGAGCCACTGGCCGGCCGGGTGGACGTGGCAGCGCACCGCGTGCCGGGGCGAGAGGCGTATGTACTGGTCGATGACGGGGTAGGGGTGGTCGGCTTCGGGCAGGAGGGGGAAGAGTTCGGGCGAGACGACCGATATGCCGCTGAAGGCCAGCGGGCGTCCTGCGGCGGACACGGAGCCTTCGCGCCCGAGGAGGCGGCCGTCGCTGTCGAAGAGCAGTTTGCGTTGTGTAGGGCGGTCGCTGCAGCAGAGGGTGGCCATGTTCCCTGCCGTGAGGTGGCACCGGACGACTTCGCGCAGGTCGATTGTCGAAAGCACGTCCACGTTGTGCACCAGCACGGGCTCGGAGCCGGAGAAGAGTGACGCGGCATGTTTCAGGGCGCCGCCGGTGTCGAGGAGGAGCGCGCGCTCGTCGCTGATGTCCACGCGGCAGCCCCACTCGCGGGAGCGGAGGCAGGCTTCCACCTGGTCGGCGAAGTGGTGCACATTGACGACCACGTGGCGGACCCCGGCCTCGACGAGGCGTTCCAGTACGAGGGCCAGCAACGGTTGCCCACCCACCTCGACCAGGGCCTTGGGGCGGTCGTCGGTCAGTGGGCGCAGGCGTGTGCCGAGTCCGGCAGCGAGTACAAATCCTTCCATATCCTCCTCTAACGCCGTCCGCCGCGTTTTATTGCCGCCGCGGCACGATTTCTTTTCCCGTCGCCCCGTCCCCTTCCGGATTCCGACCTCCGCCCCCCGAACCGGCAGGGGTCCTATAGGTATCCGGTAGGTATTTGGTAGGTATTTACTTCGACTGAGAACCGATATGAACGGATATGGACCATTGGCCGGGACGGGGGGATACAATAAAACGGGCGAAGGTGCGTTATGGGGGCATGGAAAAACCTGTAGGACTGATTATTCTGGATTTTGACGGGACGTTGGCCGACACGCGGTCGATCATAGTGGACTCGATACAGCGCACGCTGCTTGAACTGGGGCTCGGGAAGCGCACCGACGAGGAGTGCGGCGCGATGATAGGGCTGCCGCTGCTGGAGTGTTTCACCACCCTCCTGGGGGTGGACGAGGCGATGGCGGAGCGCTGCGCGGAGGTGTACCGACGCGTGTTCGACGAGTTGAATACCGGCGGGGCGGTGACGCTTTTCCCCGGGGTGCTGGCGACCTTGGGGGCGCTGCACGCGAGGGGGAAGCGGCTGGCTATCTGCAGCAGCCGCGGCCGGGCGACGCTTGACGGCTTCGTGCGGCGCTTCGGGCTGGAGCCCTACGTGGGCATGGTGGTGGGTTCGGACGATGTGGAGCACGGGAAGCCGCATCCGGAGCCTACGCTGCGTATTTTACAGGCCCTCGGGGTGCCCGCCGGCGAGGCGCTGGTGGTGGGAGATGCGTCGTTCGACATAGAGATGGGGCGCGCCGCGGGCTGCCGCACCTGCGGGGTGACCTATGGCAACCAGTCGGCCGAAGCGCTGCGCGCGGCGGGTGCGGACTGGCTGATTGACCGGTTTGCGGACCTTCTGACAATATAGTTTTCAGGGCACGGGGTCGTAGCCGCTTCCGCCCCAGGGGTGGCAGCGGAGGATGCGTCGCAGGGCGAGCCAGCCGCCGCGGAAGGGGCCGTGCTTGCGGATGGCCTCCTGGGCGTATTGCGAGCAGGTGGGGGTATAGCGGCAGGCGGCCGGGGTGAGGGGCGAGATGCAGGTGCGGTAGAAGGCGATGAGGCCGAGCATCACGCGGGCCAGGAGCCACTTCAGGGCGTCGTAGAATCTTCGCATGGGGGCAGGTGCTTGCGGATGTCGGATTGCAGGGTCTCGATGAGTTTGTCCATCTTGCGCCCGAGCTGCTCGTAGGCGAGGATGTCGTGGTGGATGTAGACGAGCGAGAGGGCGATGCGGACGTCCATGTCGGCAAGGCTTCCGTAGAGCGTCTCTTTGCGCAGGCGCCAGCATTCGCGGGTGAGGCGCTTGACGCGGTTGCGGTCGACGGCGTGGCGGAAGCGCCGCTTGGGGGCTACGATGACCACCTGGCAGGGGGCGTCGCCGTCGGCTAGGCACCATTGGACGCTGTAGGGGAAAGCCACGAAGCGGTGGCCGTCGGCATAGAGGCGGTCGATGAGGCGCTGGCTGCAGAGGCGCTCCTGTTTTCTGAACGTGTGGGCCACGCCGTTATTTCCCTTCAGCCTCCTTTTTGGCACGCTCGGCGGCGCGGGCGGCACGGCGGGCGGCGGCCTGTGCCTTCTTCTCTTCCATGCGCTGCTTGTAGATCTCCTTGTTGGCGATGACGGGCTTGGTCTTCTTGTGGGTGGTGGGGGAGGGGGCGCGGTGCTTGACGGGCTCGCCCTTGGAGGCGATGACGTTGTCCTGCACCTTGCCCATGATGTAGTTCTCGATGGCCATGGCCATGGATGGGGCCGACTGTGTGGGGGCGGCCACGGTGAGCTTGATGCCGTTCTCCTTGAGGGCCGCGTGGGTGGAGGTGCCGAAGGCGGCGATGAGCACGTTTCGCTCCTTGATGTCCGGGAAGCTTTTCACCAGGCTGCGCACCCCGATGGGGGAGAAGAGGGCGATGATGTCGAACTCCTCGATGTCGAACTTGGTGAGGTCCTTGGGCCTGGAGGTGTACATGGGTGCCTTGGTGTACTTGAACTTGGCCTTGTCAAGGGCCTTGGTGTACTCGGTCTGTTTCTCGTCCGAGCAGGGGAAGAGGAATTTCTCGTCGCGGTGTTTTCCCATGACTTCGAGCAGGTCTGAGAAGTACTGGTTGCCGTAGAAGACCTTGCGCTTGCGGTACTGGATGTAGTTCTGCAGGTAGAGCGCGATGGCCTCGGTGGAGCAGAAGTACTTCATGTCGTCGCTCACCGTCTCGCGCAGCTCCTTGATCATGCGGAAGAAATGGTCGATGGAGTTCTTGCTGTTGAAGACGATGGCTGTGTATTCGCCGATATGTATCCGGGTCTTGCGGAATTCTGAGGCAGTGATTCCCACCACTTCGAAAAACTTGTAGAAAGTGATGTCGATATTGTGCTTGTTGATCAGATTCCGGTAGGGCGACTTCTCCAAATCGGCTGGCGCCGGCTGCGAAATCAGGATTTTTTTGATTTTCATACGCTATCTATAAATGTTCCCCAACATTCTGGCCTACTGCGAGATAAACAGTTTTATCCCCACCAGGACAGGTATCAGTTCGACGGTGCAAAGATAATAAAAAAGAAAGAAACAGGAGCCATCGGGTTGCGCAAAAATTGTTTTCATGCCGCGCACAAGCCGCCATAGGAACGACAGCGCGACGAAGCCCCCGGCCACCGCCGCCACGGGCATGGATCCCCCGGGGAGGTAGAGATAGAACGGCAGCAGCGTGGCCACCACCGTGGCGTCGGCCAAGTGGAAGAGGTAGGCATTCGTGATGTAGTGCGCCACAGGCTGCTTCTTGTCGAAGACATTGCCCAGCAGGCGCATCGCCGCATTGCGCAGCAGGTAGAGCAGGCCCGCCGCGGCGAACAGGGCCAGGTAGCCCACAGGGCCTGTCTGCGGAAGGAAAAGGGTGTGGGCCGGCAGCGCCGCCGCCGCCATCAGCAGCATGCCCATGGGGAAGAGGACGGTGCTGCGGTTGAGGTTGCAGTCGCGCACCAGGCGGTCGAACGCGCGGTTGTCCACCAGGGCGTGGAAGAGCATCCCCAGCTTGATTTTGCGCAGCCGGTAGTAGAGCACTGTCAGTATGCCCACCAGCAGCAGCGCCCCGAAGACCCAGGCCGGAAGGCTCACATCGGCACGCGCATGGAGGTCGCGGTGCTGCACCGGGAGGGAATGGTGGGTGAAGAGGGAGGTGCGGAAGACGGTGTCGGGCAGCTCGCGGTGCGGAAGCAGCGAATCCAGAGGGATGCCCACGTTCACCTCCTGCCCCGTCGCCACTGGATAGGGGGTGGAATCCCACTGCCAGAACGGCAGGGAGGCGAGGGTCAGGGTATCGGTTGCAGTTGTCTCCGGCATGGCTACGGGTGGTTGGTGATGATGAGTCTCTGGTATGCGGTGCCGCTTTCGCCATGGCCTGCCAGCATGTAGATGCCCTCCGCCAGCTGTGGGATGTGCCACACGAAAGGCTCCTCTGTGCCTATGCGGAAGGTGTCCACCTGGCGCCCCACGGCATCCAGCACCTGTATGGTCATGGGTTCCGATGCCCTCAGGTGTGCCTCACGCGAGGCCGGATTGGGATAGACCAGCAGGCGCGAAAGCCCCTCGGGCGGTGCCGGTACGGACAGGGTGCCGTTTTCGCACTCGCCGCTCACCTCCACCTCCCAGTAGGCCATAGGCATCTGTATGTCGTCGATCCACACACAGTCGCTCCCTTCCGAGATGCTGTTGTCCTTCAGGTAGCGCCACCGCAGGGTGTGCCTGCCGGCAGGGAGCGGATAGGTGAAGCGTCGCCAGCCCGCATGGCCGAACAGCACCGGTGTGCGCCGGATGCCGTCCACGCTGAAGACAACCATGTCGTGCTGTGGTTCGGTGGAGAGCTTGGCCCAGAAGCTGATGGTGTCGTCGTGGGAAAGCAGCACATGGAGCGAGATGTCGGAGGTCTGGTCGTGGCCGATGTTGCCGGACCGGAGGCTGTACCTTCCCGAATGGCTCTCCGTGCTGTCGAGGGTCCACGGCACACGGCATGCCATATCCCACGGCAAGCGGACCGTCCCCGCCTCGAACCCTTCGGTGCGCAGGCCGGGAAGCAGCCAGTATTCCTTGCGTTCCTGCCAGTGGTTCAGGTAGATGTCGGCGCCGATGCGGAGCAGGCAGAGGCTGTCCGGGGCGGTGAAGGCCAGCCTGTCGGAGGCCGACACCTCGGTTATGGTTCCTGGACTGGAAGCGACCTCCAGGCGTATCGAATCGTATGAGCCCTCGATGTCGGCCGACAGGAGGTAGGGCCTGCCGGGCATCAGGCGGCGTGCCTCGGCGCCGTCGGCCGTAAGCAGCCGCAACGTCAGCACAGGATAAGGGCTCTGCAGGTCGTGTCGCACCAGCAGGCTCCCCAGCAGGCTGTCGCCCCATGCCTGGAGGCGGGCCTGCAGCAAGGGGATTTGTCCCAGGGAAACCACGGAGACCGGCAGCTCGATGCGACGGGAACCGCCCGGAAGCAACGAATCCACCACCGCCACCTGGCGGGCCAATACGGCACCTACCAGCGAATCCTCCCTGGTCTGTTCCAACACTATGCGAAGCCCGTCCAGGCGCTGCTGCCCCGTGTTCTCCACGGTGCAGGCCAGCAGCGTGTCGGACACCGCCACATGACGCAAGGCCACCCCCAGCGCCCTGCCAGTGTCGATGGCCAGCGTGTCCACCGCCGGAATCAGCCCTTGCCCGCTGGCTGTCAGCAGTATCGGAAGGGTGTCGAGTGGACTGTTCAAGGATATCACGGCCATTCCGGCACTGTCCAGGAGGGCTGTTCCCAGCAGCGCACCGCCCTGCACCACGCTGACCCTTGCTCCCGGCGTGCCGGCCACTTCCACCTCCGTGTCCCCGTTGCCGGGCATCGCGACCGCCCCCACCGAGGCCCGCTGCGGCACCTCGAGGTAGGGCCTCAACGATGGGTCGCCGAGGAGGCAGTATATTTCCCAATAGAAGGAGCTGTAGGCCGAGCCGAAGGCAGTGACGGCCAGGTTGCCTGCCAGGAGTACCTCTCCCTGCGTCTGCACAACGGGGTGGCGTCCGGCCCACTGGTCGAAGGCGCCCTCCTGCTGTTCGTCATACACCGGGTTGAGCACCGGCGGGGTTTTCGGGCCGACGGCCCAATAGTAGTCCTCTATCCAGAGTGTCTCGTTGGTGGCTCCGATGATGCCGATGGCACCGCCGTCGGGCATACGCAGAAGCTGTTCTCCGAAGCATGTGCCGCCGAAGTCGTTGCTTTTGCAGCAGTTATTGACATAGAATGCCGGCTGGTGGGCCGGGAGGGTGTCGAAGCTGCCGGAGGATACCGAAGGCGACGTCCAGCCGCCCGCCGTGCAGTGGGCCGTATAGTTGAGCCACCCTATCCCTTGCCCTATCTCGTCCATGATGGTATGCGACTGCTGTCGCGACGTGGGATTGTAGAAGCAGAGAGTGTCTGCACCAGGGTGTTGCAGGAGCACTTCGCCCTTGATATAGTTCACCTGGCCGTTGGTTGTCACGGGGGCTACCGAGGCACTCTCCTGGCCGGCCACCAGCATCACCCGCCGCAGGGCTGCCGTGTCGAGGGCTTGCGCCTGCTCATAGCGCAGTGTCTTCTCGACCACCGTCCGCAACTCGGCGGTGTCGTTCACCGGCCACCGCCCCAGCAGGGCGTCGGGCAGCATGTCGCCTGTGTGCTCCGCGTAGGGGAGGTCGGTGATGTGGCCATCCATCTCCGCGAACTGCGTTGTGCCGACGAACGACTGTATGTCGGCCACATCGCCCACAATCAGCATATACGTGGGGGCAGGTTCCAGGAGGGAAGCCTCTGAAAACAAGGGATGTATCAGGGCTTTGATGCTGTCGCGCCGGTGGGTTTCGGCGTACACCTCCAGCACCTCGAAGCCCTCCTGCCGCTTCCACCGCACGAAATCGGCCAGCCCCTCGCGGTATTGGGGGCGCGACACGATGAGGAAGCGCTCGGGCACGGGTGGGTTGAGGGTAACGGCCTGCGGCGCAACGGTTTCGAGCATGGCCGACAACGAGCGGTAGACCCGAAGGCCATGACATACAGGATTGTAGGCCATGGGGCGCACCGTGAGGCGATACACCTCGCGTTCGCCCATGGTCCCCAGGTGTTCCGCTTCCAGTGGCGCACCGCTTCTATACCAAACATCGGAGTCATAGAGGGCCTTGTCGGGGGAGTATTCGGGGCAAGTGCCTGATTTCGAGTGGGGAGGCAGGATGGGAATCAGGGGTCTGTCCAAGGCAGGCTGTGGCCACCAGGGCAGCTCCTCGCCGCTGACCTCCAGCACTTTGAGGCGGCTGCCCTTCGGGAGCTCCACCAGCCGGCAGAGCGTTGGCAGGGCCGGCGATCCGGGGATGCCGTTGTCCGTGGTCATGCCCTCGGCATGTATCCGGGCAAAACGCGCGGCGGCGGTGTCCAGACGGAGGTCGCCCAGGCGGAAATCCACCTGCATACGTCCTGCGGAGGCGTTCCGCACCTCCAGCGAGGCTTTCCGCACCTCCTGTGCCCACCCGCGGCACACAAGCAACATGCACAAGGTCAGCAAGATGTATCGTCTCCGGACGTCCATTGCACCGTCTGTTTTACACGGCAAAATTACGAAAAAAAACACACATGGAGGCAACAATAATTTTTTTGAAAAAAACCGGGAAAAAGGCCATTTTCGTCAGTTTTCCTATGGGCTGATTTCCAGCGTCTTGCAGGCATCATCTTCTTCCCCTCTCCTTACCCCCTTCGTACTCTCCTGGAGGGTACCTCCGGAGCGGGTAGGGTAGGGGTGGCTCCGGAAGGGGAAAAAGAAAAATTTGGCCATGTCGGGCAGAAGACGTATCTTTGCAGCCTAATCATTCAACGTTATGGCCACCGTAAAATGCTCAATACCAAAAGGGACACGCGACTTTCTGCCCACCGAGATGGCGCGGCGCAACTATATTTTCGACACCATCCGCGCTGTTTTCCACGCCTTTGCCTTCGAACCAATCGAGACTCCGGCCCTGGAGAACCTCTCGACCCTGATGGGCAAGTACGGCGAGGAGGGCGACAAGCTGCTCTTCAAGGTGCTCAATAGCGGCGACTTCATGGAGGGTGTTGATTT
Organism: Bacteroidales bacterium; assembly: GCA_017940465.1. GTDB lineage: Bacteria > Bacteroidota > Bacteroidia > Bacteroidales > P3 > Colimorpha. The sequence continues at coordinate 74,567 of JAGAYN010000017.1, forward strand.
CCAGCAGGATTACCACAAGGTGGCCCCCCAGATCTGCGACCGCGGACTGCGCTATGACCTGACGGTGCCCTTCGCCCGCTTCGTGGTGCAACACCGCGACCAAATCACCTTCCCCTTCCGTCGCTACCAGTTGCAGCCCGTATGGCGCGCCGACCGTCCGCAAAAGGGCAGATACAGAGAGTTTTACCAGTGCGACGCCGACATGATCGGCTCCACATCCCTCCTGAACGAGCTGGAATTGGTGCAGATGATCGACGCTGTATTCAACCGGTTGGGAATCAACGTGATGGTGAAGATTAACAACCGCAAGGTGCTGGCCGGCATCGCCGAGCTGATTGGCGCACCGGAGCGGCTGGTGGATATCACGGTGGCCATCGACAAACTGGACAAAATCGGCCTCGACAATGTGCGCAACGAACTGAAGGAGCGCGGATTGACCGACAGCCAGGTGGCTGCCCTCGACCCGGTGTTCGCCCTCGCCGGCACGGCCGAGGAGAAGCTGAAGAGCCTCAAGACGCTGTTTTCCAGCGTGGAAAGCGGACAGAAGGGCGTGGAGGAACTCGAGACGCTTTTCTCCTACATCCAGTCGGCCGGCATCGGCTGCGCCGTGGAACTGGACCTTACCCTGGCCCGCGGCCTGAACTACTACACCGGCGCCATCTTTGAAGTCAAGGCGCAGGATGTACAAATCGGAAGCATCTGTGGCGGAGGTCGTTATGACAACCTGACCGGCATCTTCGGCATGCCCGATGTGAGCGGCGTGGGCATCTCGTTCGGTGCCGACCGCATCTACGACGTGCTCACCGAGCTGGACCGCTTCCCGAAGGACCTTGCACAGACGGCGCGTGTGATGTTCATCAACTTCGGCCCGGCCGAGCAGGCGGCCTGTGTGCAGGTGGCCTCGCGGTTGCGTCGCGAAGGCGTCGCCGCACTCGTCTACCCCGATGCCGCCAAGATGAAGAAACAGATGGACTACGCCAACCGCAAGGCGGTGCCCTACGTGGCCTTTATCGGCGAGAACGAGCTGAAAGACAATACGGTAACCCTCAAGAACATGGCTGACGGCTCGCAGGAGACGCTCACCGTCGACGCCCTGTTGGCCAGGCTGAAATGAAGCACCTGCTGACCATACTGCTGCTCGCCCTCACCCCGCTGGCTCTGCAGGCACAGGACACGCTGAGGGTGTTCCCGGCAGCCACCGAGCCGCTCGAGGAGGTGGGCCCGGGGACGTGGATGCTGACGGACACGGTGGTGGTCTACCGCACCGATACGGTCACCCTCTACCGCACGGACTCGGTCTACATTCTGCGCACCGACACCGTGGTGCAGCGTGTGGCCGACACCGCCGCCCTGAGCGCCATGAAGGAGAAAGAGAAGTTCTACCGCGAGATACTCTCGGCCAACGGTGTGGACAAGGAGAAACTGGAGGCCGAACGCAACTACTACATCCACATGGTGGACTCGCTACGCGCCCTGGTGCGCATCGCCGAACTGGAGAACGTGCGCAAGGAGGAGGCCAACAAGTACCTCGAGGAACGCGTCCGCATCGCCGAGGAACGCACCGCCCAGGCCACCAACCGCAAGAAGAAGGTGCGCCCCATACAGGGCGTGGCCATGCGCTTCTACCGCACCCCCGTCTGGGAGGCCGGCCTCCGCGAAAGCAACGATCCCGGCTCATTTGAACGCTACATCACCAACAGCAACACCGGAAGCGTGGAATTCGACTACGTGACCGGCGCTTCGGTCATGCTGTGGGACCTCACCAGATACTTCAACAAGGACCGCGCCGCCCGCATCGACAGCACCCGCCGCACCATTCGCCGCTTCGACCAGGACTTCTCCTACGACCTCGGCTTCTACGTGGGCTTCGGCGGAAGCAACCTCTTCAAGAACTTCTATGTCGGCGCCAGTTTCCGCTTCGTCGACTTCTTCTATCTCACCGCCGGTGTCAATATCGCCGAATACACCGTGCTGAAAGAGGGCTACTCCGAGAACGCCACCCTGCGTGGAAGCATGAGTATCAAGGACGTAACCGCCAATGCCTGGCTCATCAAACCCTTCATATCCCTCAGCATCGACCTCGACTTCCTGTCCTATATCAAGAAATAGCCCCCTATGTCAAGTCCTATCACCCTTGCGCTCAGCACTTTCCTCCGCGACACCCTCTTCACCCTCCTGCTTACTGCTATCGTGGCCACTGGGGTTGCCTCGGTGCCCTACGACAAGGCGCGGCTGAACAACTACGCCTACAAGCACCACTATATGGAGACCCACGCCGAAGAAATCAAGGTGCTGCTCTTGGGCAACAGCTACTTCGAGTACAGCGTCAACCCCCACCTGCTTGGCGACAGCGTGTTCGACCTCGCCACCGCGGCCCGCTACCCCCACTACGACGTGGAACTGCTCCGCCGGTATGCTCCCAGCATGTCCAACCTGCGCGTCTGCCTCTTTCCCCTGGCGGCCCTGCAGGGCTACCCCGAGCGCTTCCGCCTGCCCTGCGCCCGCGACCACTACCTCTACATGGGCATCGACCCGCCCGAAGAATGGGGCGACATGGGCAACCTCAACGCCTACAGCCGTCAATTCAGTTTCAGGAATCTCCGCTCGAGAATGGAATGCGACAGTATCGGCTACCAGTCGGAAGGTACCGCCACCACCGGCAAGCGCGTGACCATTGATACCGACTCGAACTACTTCGCCATCTGCACAGCCTACCTCACCGAACTGGCCCGCATCTGCCATGAACGGCACGTGCGCTTCGTCCTCGTCACACCACCACACTGCAACCACCTCGTGGACCGCTCCAACGGCGGCAAACTGACCGACGGACTGGAGGCTGTGGTGGCCGCAGTGCAGAGCCGCTACCCGGCGGAATACCTCAACTACATCGACCAGATGCAGGCCGATTCGCTCTACTACGACGCCATGCACCTCAACCACACCGGCGCGTCGGAATTCGCCCGGCGCCTAAAGGATGACCTGGGACTTTAGTTCCAGATGCTGAGTTTGTTCAAGAAGGAGATGTTTTCTTTGACGGCGGATTCGATAATGTGGTCGAAATCCATGTCGGGACTGTGATGGAATGCCACCTCGATGGGTTGCACATAGACCGGAACGCCCGGTGCATCCTTGCCGGACAGGCGGGCGGCGTCCTTCTCGGTGGTGACCACGATGTTGTTGCCCCCTGACAGTGAGTCGAAGGCATGGCGGATTTGAGCCATGTCGCGGCTGGTGAAGTCGTGGTGGTCGGCGTAGGCCAGGTGGCGCACCTTGGTATGCTGCCGCAACTCCGCCACCAGCGGCTCGGGATGGGCGATGCCGGTCACCACCAGCACATTGTCCACCCGTCGCAGGTCGATGCCCGCCTCGCGCCCGTCCAGTGTGCGCAGGGGACCGTACTTGAAATAGGAAAAGAACACTTTCTGGTAGTTCTGCAGCTTGAGGTCCTGCACTATGTTGTGACGCTCCACCGGGTTGAGCACCGATGGACACTTGGTGACGATGACGATGCCGGCACGGAAGCGGGCGCTCTTGAACTCGCGCAAATCGCCGAACGGCAGGATGCGGTCGCGATAGAAGGGGTGGCCGTACTCGGTGAGTAGGATGTTGATGCTGGGTTTGATCTGCCGATGCTGGAAGACATCATCGAGGACGATAAGTTGCGGTGCCGTGGAGATATGCACCTCCTCGTCGCCTTGCTGCTCGACGCGCTCCTGTGCCATCAACTGGCTCACCCCCTCCACCCGCTTCTCGCAGACAGCCACCTGCACCTGCGGGAACTTCCCGGCCAGCATGGAGGGCTCGTCGCCGAGCAGCTGGGAATTGTGGGACCCGTCGTCAAGGTAGAAGCCCTTGCTCTGTCGCCTGTAGCCACGGCTGAGCATGGCGGTGGCATACTTGTCCGACAGCAGCCGCAGGAGGTATTCCACATGCGGTGTCTTGCCGGTGCCGCCGGTGGAGAGATTGCCCACGCCGATGGTAGTGACGTGGGGCGCCACCTGCTTTTTGATGCCCAGCGCAAAGAGCAGGTCCCTGCACCACACCCCCACCGCATACCATACGGAAAGCGGGAAGAGTAGCCAGGATATGTTCTTGCGAAATGACATTTCTCGTTCCTTTGTAGCTGTATATCAACTATCTACAAACAGTAGACAGATGACTACGCATTAGCAAAGATACATAAAATTTTGATATACGGAAAGAAAAACATGCACCTTGCCCGAAATCATGTGCCGCGAGATGCATCCGTTCCTTTTCCATTCATCGGTATCTGAAGCGGGGGATATGGAGATTAATAGTTGAAAATGTTGAAAGCGTTCTCGATGTGGTTGATGCGGGTTTCGTGGGCGTTTTTGATGATAGCGATGATGTCGAAGCGTATGGGTTCGGTGCGCTTGTGGTAGCGGACGTACTGGTTGGCCACGCGCATGATGTTCTTCCGCTTCTGGTGATTGACAGCCTCTTCGGGCTGCATGAAATAGTCGGACGTGCGCGTCTTTACCTCAATGAACACAATCTTGTCGCGGTCGAGGGCGATGATGTCGGCCTCCTTGTGGCGGTTGTAGTAGTTGTGTTCCAGAATGACATACCCTTTGTCGACCAAGTATCGCATGGCCATTTGCTCGCCCGTGGCGCCGAGTTCCTTGGCCTCCTGCCGGCTCTCCACCGACCGCTCCTTCTGTGGTGCAAACCGGAATTTCAAGTATGCCATATCCTGTTATGTTTTTGTTGCCAGCATAACGCGAGACGGAATCTAATATTGTGGACGCATGTATTATCATTGAGCCCGTAGATTTAACCTCATGGTATGCCATCAATCGATGCCTGTGTCTGCAATGGTTCTATTGTAGATCGGTTGCAAAGATACGAAGAATTCTTCAAACAGCGGCTGTTTATTGCAAACCGAGCTTCTTGAGGCGTGAAGTTATGCCATGTCGACTGCGGCCGAAAATGGTCATTAACTCAGGAATTGTGGTACTGTTTTTGTAAAGGTCGGCAAGACGCTGGTCGTCTTCTTTGTGCCAAGGGGCACCGTGATTGGGATATGTGTCCCTTAATGATTTGGACTTGGGGTATAGTTTGGTAATGGTCTCCAATAGGTTGTTGGAGCGAACAATACCTTTATTTAGTGTCTCGATTGTAAGTTCTTTTGTTAACGGTGCCAGCAGAAGGACGTCTGGGTCGTTGGGGAGCCCACCGATGCCGAGGAGAAGGTATACTGTGGTTCCGTTCTTGGTGGAATATTGTATGAAAGAGGCTAAACGGTCAGCAGACAGGAGCTCCTTCTCCATGTCTTTGGGCATATGGCTGCGCCACTTGCACTCGATGGCAAAGGTGTGATCTTTGTATTCAAACACAAGATCCGGGGCGCTGTTGTTTTCGGGATATACACCTGGCAAATTCTTGTCGCCGCGCCACTCTTTGAGGGTCAAGTCGTTATTGTTTGGAATGTCAAGCAGGCTTACAATGTAGTCTTCAAACTCTCGGCCTTTGAGCAGCTCGTCGCTCATGGTGAGCGATTTGATGCGGTCATAAATGGTGCTGTAGGGGCGGTCGATGGCCTTGTGGATGGCGTGGATGCCCATGTCCTCGTAGAACATGCGCAGCAGACGCTTGTCCTCGGCCACCGTCCAGCGGTAGGGCTTCTCCGGTTGCTCGGCGGCCATACGGAGGTCTTCCTTTTGCAGCAGCCACGTCACATTGTTCAATCCAGCCAGCAGGCCGAAAATGCTGCCGTTGGGGTTGATATATCCGCAGACGATGTGCTGCACCTGGCTGATGACATATTGGTTGCGAAGACGTGCGGGGAAGCCCTTGCCGTCGCTCTCCTCGGGTTGCATCACAAGGATGAGTAGGCGGTTCTCCTTTAGCGCCCGCTCAATCTGCACGTTGTAGGTATCGTTGAATTTGCCGAGCACCACCAGCGTGGTCGGCACGTTGCACACCAGCAACGCCTTCAGCACCTCCTCCTCGAACTCCGACGTGTTGAAGCACACCGCGCATCCCCACTTGTCAAACTCCTCCACCCACCGGAACACCTTCTCATAGCACCCAATCGGCGCCCTCTTCGACGTGAGAAACAGCGTCTTCTCCCGCCTCCACAATTCCCTGTTCCCGATAGCCTGTTTGATGCGCATAGTTTGTTTATTTGTCTTTTTTTCGACTGCAAAGATATTGGTAGTGATAATTTAGAAGTCTATTTTCCAAATGGTTTTTGCACAATCTGCCATTTGTTTCTGCCTCTGGTTAATGGTGTCACCGTTCCATTCGTGATATAGTGATGGAATTATCCGTGTGGTTTCAAACGCTGATTGTGCATACACATAACATTTTTCGGAATAAGGCTTGTTCTCTAAATCCCTATTGTAATTCTTTTCAAGCAGGCACAAGTTACCAATTCTGTATATTAACGAGTCAAAGTCATAGTTGTCATCACCCCATTCTAATCCCGGGTTCTGTGGTAGAATGTGTTCCAATGTATCTGTTTCACTCGTCAGCGAAATATCTCTTGTACCACCTTTGAAACGCTCGTATTTTCCCAAAATGTATTTGACAACCTTATTGTTTCGAGTATTAGGAGAAAATGCCTTATGACTGAAGACTGTCACAAATTCATTGTCATCAACATAAATATCTTGCATTTGTTTTCTATTGTATATGGAAGTGTTGTAAATCTGAGTTGCTATGGTATTGTACACCTTTTCTATGTCATTAGGATTCTTTCCGCAAATGACATTGTAACGAAAACCAACAGTTATTACATCAGACAGGAGACGCATAAAGTCGTCTCTCTCAAGATGCTTATATGCAGCCATTAATAATGAATAGGGTTGCTTCATGTTGAACAGATTCAGCAACTCTATATTGTCCGTTATTTCTCTACGACCTTGCCAAAGTTCGTCATTGGCATTTCTTAAAGCCATATAGATGTCGCTGTACTCCATCATCTCATTTACAAGGGCAAAGACCTCTTCGGCTGTCTTGATTTTACCACGAATGGCTTTGAACAATTCATTGGCACGAACAGTCTTATTCTTGGAATTCCAATAATAGCGAATGAAGTCTGGCAATTTCTCTGCTTGAATGTTCTGTGTCAAATTCGACCATTTCTCTTCAAGGGTGGCAATTCTATCAGGAAATTGGACGGAATTATCTACAAGTGAAAACAAATAATTCTTTAATAAGTCTGCAGACGATAGTTGCACACCGCGGGCATTTAAAGTCTCAAATACCCGAAATGCATTCATTTCGTCATCCACTCGGATAATTGTGAAATAGAGATGGTCTACAATATATGTTATTAGTTCAGCGTATTCTGAACCTGATTTATATAAACCAGTCATTTGTCGGTCATACCATTCGAAGCATTTCCTCATTAGTTTTTCTGTGTACGACGTGTTTCTAACTCTCATCTCGCCGAGTTTGACAATATACTCCCTATAGTATGCATCATTATTGCGGTTTAATACCAATATATTGTCATATTCCAGTGATATAGGATCCAAGTTGCCAATATATGTATTTTGTAAGGTTTTTACTCGCTGTTCATTATCGTCAACGTCAACACCATTAACAATTAATTTCTGGATGGCTTTTATGGCCGCAAGTATGATGAATGTGATTGTAGTGAAGCGTTGCTGGCCGTCTATAATAAATCGATCCTTACCTTTGGTTGTTTGCAGGACAAGATAGCCCATATAATGATCAGATTGTTCAGCAATCATATTTCGAATATCTTGCCAAAGGTCATCCCACTGCTCTAGATCCCAAGAGTAGTCTCTTTGGAATTTAGGAATTATATACTTGCCCCCATTGCGGATAAGGGAACTGAAATGGTTTGTTGTCGAGTCCTGAATACCTATCATATTATTATATATTCTTGTTTTTTATACTACAATAACGTGGTTATTCCGATTTTCGTATGTGTGCTTGTAATTTAGGAATTGTTGGAGGCATTGGGCGTATTTGAGGTCGATGGCGACCTCCATTGCTTTCTTTGCATCTTCTGAAAAACCCATAAACAATATCTTTGCTTTGTTCTTGGCTTGAGCCTTCTCGCATTCCACTCCGCGGTGAATGTCCTCGTCGGAAATCGGATAGTACTGACCGCAACGCATAGCACTCGCAAAGTTGCACAAACGAGAATAGCTGTCGGATGTACTCCCTGCGATGAAGTCGTTCTGAAATAGTTCGAATATGTCTTTGTCGTTCATTTCTGCCTAATTTTTTGTACTTTATCCTCGAGAAATCACTTTGGCTTTAATAACGATGGTTGAGGGAATTTATTGCCGCGGGGCGGAAGAAAAAATGTTGGGGGCGAGGCAATAAAAGCGGGAGGGATGCGTTATTATGGCGTAAATGTTTTTCGGATGAAAGATAGATTTGTTTGTAACTTGCTGATTTTCACCCCCCCCCACGAATTACAGATGTAATTGCCGGAGGGTTTCCCGATTTGTTTTTAATTCATTTGCATCTCTCTGCCGCAATGTTGCGGCGGGGCGGGATGGTTTTCTAATTCATTAACACCATATATTATGAGCAACATTATTTTACCTAAAGGCGTTCTTGATGAGGCTATACTGCATGACCTCTGCTACAGAGATTCATATGCAATCTCATTCGGTTCTGTCGCAGAGTGGGATATTTCCATCCGATATATACTCGGCGAAAACTCTTTCGGCTACAAACCTTACGGTCAATTTTTAGTCGGCGAATTCACTCCCGAAGAATACGATTTCTATGTTTTTGACACAAACGAGATGTGGGAAGAAGACCACAATGAAAGTATCTGTGATGACTATTTCCATGGCCAGCCGCACCATATAGGATATGCTCACCGAGTGCTGTTCGCTGGTATGAGAACGGCTTTCAAAGATGACTTTGGCGATGACATTTACACGGGTGACATTGTATGGGCTGACAACAATCCGGAATTGATATTCCCAATAGGTAAAGGCTATTCGGACGAACCTGCATTGATAAAGAGTTACAATGAAGCAATACCCATAAAGGAATTCAAGAGGCTTGTACGCGTAGGAACGGTCTTTTACAACCTTGATTGGGGTGAAACCATGTCGCTTATGGAGCGAAACATTAAGTTCTTGGAAGAGGCTTATGGAGAGCAATACAATTTTCCTCGGCTAAAAAGAGTATTATCCAAGTCCCAAATTACACCTTCATTTATGCAGACCAATGAGGCATACGAACTGATGAACCAATTCGGAGAAAAATACGGGTGGCGTAACAAATGGTGGCAGCACCGCAATTCGGAGGAATAGTCATGACCAATGCACACATTGGACTAATCGGGGAAACAGCGGTGAAGCTGAAACTGCTGGAAATGGGTTGGAACGCCATCAATCTTAATGATGCCATTCCCAACTTCAAAGGTGCCGACCTCATTTGCATCAAAGACGGTGAGACTCGCATGATACAAGTTAAGACCAGCCCAAGCCCAAACGATAACCCCAACATAATGACAGGATTTGTGTCCGACCATGAGGGCAACATCAAGAACCTTGAAGAAAAGGTGGTCTGTTCGTGGGTGTTTGTTCATGTCAGGGGAGTGGGTACAAAAGCGGAATACAATTTCTACATTCTCACACGCCAAGAGGTAATCGACTTGATAACCACAAGCAACGATTGGTATGTAAAACGAAAAAAAGACACAGGTAAAGACATACAGATTGGTTTGTATCTTTCGTGGATACGTGGTATCGGTTACAACCCCAGCGCGAAAGACTACCACTCCTACAAAAGCGTCATCAAAGAAGATTCGAAAGACAGGTGGGAAAAGATATTCTGCACCGACAACAAAAAATTAACCTCAAGTATCATCAATAAAACTTCAAGATTATGAACATCCCCATTCAAATAGACACCGTCAGCATCGCGCGGGCGACCAATGCGGCGCACTATGAGTATCTGCAAACCGTGATGCGGCGCACGGACGAGATACGGCTCGAGAACGAGCTGTGGCGACGCGCCGTCGAGGAGTTCCGCGAGGCCTTCGAGAAGGAGGACAAGGCCTTCAAGCAGTACCGCGCCAGCGACCATACCTCCGCCCTCCAGAAGGCCGACGAGGAGCGCGACAAGCTCTACGCCTCGCTGCGCGACACCATCAAGGCCTACGCCAAGTTCCCCATCGCCGAGACCGCACAGCACGCCGAGCCGCTGCTGAAGGTCATCAAGAACTACAAAATCACCACCCGCGAGAACTACATGAAGGAGAGCGGCCTCATCGACAACATGCTGCAAGACCTCCTGCAGTACGAGCGCCAGTTGAACCGCCTCGGGCTGCTCATCGTGGCCAACCAGCTGAAGGCGAAGAACGACGAGGTGCGCCAGCTCATCGCCCAGCGCAACGAGGAGCGTATGGAGCAGGTGCTTGGCGAGCTGAAAGCCGCCCGCGCCGCGAGCGATGTGGCCTACGCCGCCGTGGTGATGTTCACCAACGCCTACGCGCTGCTCAACCCCGACCGCGAGGAGGCCGTCGTCCTCGTGAAGCGGATGCAGGAAGACCTCGAATACTTCCGCCGCTACGCGATGCCCGACCCGAATCGTTCGCGCAACACGAAACCCGACGGCGACGATGAGCCGCAGCCCGCCACGCCTGCCGAATAACCATGCAATCTTGCCCCGCATCATTGCGCGGATATGAAACAGAGTTGCAAAACGGCCTTGCGATGATGCGAGGCCGTTTTGCATTGGTGTAAATGCCTTTTGCAACGATGCGAGGCCATTTTGCAGCCGTGCAACGCCCCGTGCAATGATGCGAGACCATTTTACACGACTGCAAGAGGGTTTTGCGATGATGCGAGGCGAAATTGCACGGAAACGGCAAATTTCCGCCGCACCGTGGGCAATAAAATCAACGGGGCGGCGTTTGTTTCAGTGATTAAATTTTAATGGTTTATGAAAGCACCACTTTCAAATTCTTTTTTGAAGACGTTACTCGTCATAGTCTTGATTTCCTTTTTCGGATTGGACTCAATGGCGCAGTCGGAGTCCGACACGGATTCCGTTGTGATTGTGCGTTTGTTATACCTTCATCATCTTAAGGATAATATCGGTAATGTTTGGCAGGGATTCAATGGGAAACAGGCAGACCTGCCGCTGATATACTATGGGAATGAGTATTGCTATGTGATGAACCCTCAAATGAAATTTCTGACCAGCTTTGAAAGTTCACTTGTTTTCAAGAATGAGGGAGTAGCTATTTATAAAACCAAAAAGATTGATGATACTCCATTTCACATGCACATGACCTACGAATTCGAAGAGGAAAAGCAGTTTGATTTCCGTTCGCCGTATATGCGATGCAGCAGCCTGGAGACAACAGCCAAGACAATTCCTGACGTTACCACCGTAGATGTATGGGCAACGATGGTCCTTCATGAGTATTTTCATGCTTTTCAATTCTCTCATCCGGAGTATGCTGATTATTATGAGAAGCATTGTGCTTTTTTCGATGCTCATACACTGCAATCACTTTATCTTAATCATAAATGGTATAGGAATAGTGTAAACAAGGAGAATGAACTCCTACTAAAAGCCCTGAATACTTCGGATGTTAATCTTGCCCGAAAGTATCTTCGTTCGTTCTTAAAGACACGCAACAATCGCCGCAAAAAAGCATACAGAAAGTTGCATTTAGACATCACGAAGGCAGAACAGACCTATGAAATGACCGAAGGGTCTGCACGCTATATCGAGGCAAAACTATACGAGAGTATTCCCGTGTATCAAGCAGATAGCAGTTGGCTCTATACGGTAGGCAAAAACTACTATTATGCCACAGGATATAATATGATTAGGGTGTTGGATAAGTTTGGCTGTCATTATCAGAAAGAGCTATTCACTCATATTCCTTTGGCAGAAGAAGAACTCAATGATATTGTCTATAATTTACGTTAGTCTTTCAGGATAAACACCGCAAAAAAGAAAAGCGAGACCCGAGGGCCTCGCTTTTCTGCTTTTTGGTGTGTCGCTTTCGGATTACATTTCCGAAAGCTTTTTGTAGCCCTCGTAGCGCAGCTTGGCGTTGCGCTCGGTGGCGACGAAGAGTTCCTCGGCCTCTTGGGGGAAGGTCTTCATCAGCGAGTTGTAGCGGACCTCGCCCATAATGAAGTCGCGGAACTTGCTCCAGTCGGGTTCCTTCGAGTCGAGGTGGAAGCCATTCTGACCGGCGTCCTCTTCGGCGGGGTTGAAGTGCCAGAGGTGCCAGTAGCCGCACTCGACGGCCAGCTTCTCCTCGTTCTGCGTGCGGCCCATGCCGATTTTGATGCCGTGGTTGATGCAGGGCGCGTAGCAGATGATGAGCGACGGGCCGTGGTAGGCCTCGGCCTCCTTGATGACCTTGAAGTACTGCGCCTGGCTGGCTCCCATGGCGACCTGCGCCACATAGACGTAGCCGTAGCTCTTGGCAATCATACCGAGGTCTTTCTTGCGTATCTTCTTGCCGCTGGTGGCGAATTTGGCGACAGCACCTGCGGGGGTAGCCTTGGAACTCTGTCCGCCGGTGTTGGAGTACACCTCGGTATCGACAACGACGACGTTCACATCCTCGCCGCTGGCCAGCACGTGGTCCAGACCGCCGAATCCGATGTCGTAGCCCCAGCCGTCGCCGCCGAAGATCCACTGGCTGCGCTTGGCCAGGTGGTCCTTGTTGGCGAGCAGCTCGCTTTCGAGCTCACAGCCGTGGCACGGGCAGATGGGGCTGCCGGCGGCCTTGGCTGCCTTGGCCTCCTCAAGTTTCTGGGCTGCCACCTCGGCGCCGTAGAGTTCTTTGCCCTTGCCCTGCCAGAACTCAATGGCTCCATCGATGGGCAGGATGGCTTTCTCCAGGGCGGCAATGAACTCGTCGGTAGCCTTGCGGTTGGCGAGGGTGTCGTCGAAGGTGTCGAGCCACTTCTGGGTAGCCTCGCGCATCCAGTCATAGACGGTGGTGTTCACCAGTTCCTCGGCCTTGCGCTTCAGGCTCTCGCGCATCTGGCGTGTGGCGGTGGCCATGCCGAGGCCGAATTCGGCGTTGTCCTCGAAGAGCGAGTTGGCCCAGGCGGGGCCGCGGCCGCTGCGGTAGTTGCGGCAGTAGGGCGTGGCGGGGGCCGAGCCGCCGTAGATGCTGGAGCATCCCGTTGCGTTGGCCACCATCATCTGCTCGCCGAAGAGCTGGGTGATGCACTTGAGGTAGGGCGTCTCGCCGCAGCCGGCGCAGGCGCCGCTGAACTCGAACAGCGGCTGTGCGAACTGGCTGTTCTTCACGCTGGCGGTCTTGTCGATGAGGTTGTCCTTGTAGGTGACGCGCTTCTGGGCGTAGTCCCAGTTGGCGGCCTCGCCGAGCTGGCTCTCGAAGGGTTTCATCACGAGGGCCTTCTCCTTGGCGGGGAACAAAAGGCGGTCTTTAGGTTTTGCTCCCCTTTTACTCATCTTTTGATGAAATACTGCGGTGTTCCTATGTACTAACGTCGATGTGATCATGTTCTTTCGGTGATGTCGGCTATTACATTGCCATTATCTTATCCAATTTTGTATCTGTAAAAGTTTCCCATATCGCCAGGCGGATGGGTTTGTAGTCTGGGAATAGTTGCTTGACAAATTCAATCTCGAACACCAGTCGCAGGTCGTTTGGGTCAGCCTCTGGGTGTACTTCGTGTTTTGAACCCACACGTGCAACTTTGATGTAGTAGAGGTCACGGATGCCCTTGCTCTTGCGGTAGGGCATAAAATAATAGAGGTGGTTGAGTTCGACGGTCGATGGAAATTTCTTGCCTGTGTAATAGATATTTATTGAACCGTCAAGTAATAATTCTATTGTATCGTTCTTTACCAACGAAACAAGCAGGTTTTTCGACGCATCGAGGCCATCGGCATTTATCGTATCCTTGTTCTCGATAATCTCTTCAGGGAACTCTTTGGCTATCTCCAAGAAATTGACTGGCTCGATGCTGCTCTGTACGGAGTATTTTTTCAGTGTCGCCTTGTCACCAAACATATACTTGGCAAATATCTTCACCGTTTCTACATTCACCGAATTGCCGAACTGCTTGTATGCCTGTGCTTCTATCACATCAGGCTGGAACGTGTCAGGGAAACTTTGCAATCGCGCACACTCACGGAGCGTAAGGAAACGCTTGCGGCTTCCAACAATACTTGTCTGTGTGATGGCCACCAATGCAGGAAAATAGGTACCGGGTTTCACACGGATGCCCGACGGACGGAACTGCAATATATTATCCCACAAACTAGGCTTCTTGCATTGTCCCGCTTGCCATTCCAATTTTGCCTTTGCACCAAAGAACAACGGATGCTTCTTCGCACGGGGCAACCATTCATCGAGGAATGCTTTGTTCTCAAGATAAAGTTGATTGTTTTTGAGGATAAAATTGATTTTCCATTTTGGATAGTCTGTCATATCCTCTGTTGGGTCAAGAGGTTTCAGATATTCGCTCCAGACAGGAAAACCAGGCAATTTGTTGCCTTTAATATTCTGCACAAACTCATCCCACAGATTAAGCAACTCTATCTTGTCTTTAGTAAGATGGTAGCGGTCAATATCAGCAATATCGTTATCATCTTGCATAATGTCGTCAATGCGGCATTTGGGCAGTTTTTCTGTATCAAAAAGGAATTCGGGCAGTTCTCCAATGTCCTTGCGGATACACATAATGTAGACTCGCTCACGGTGCTGAGGGATACCAATGTAATGCGGACTGAAAATGACAGGCTCACACAGCACATTGTAGCCAATAGTAACAAGATGTTGGTGTATCACGTGCCAAGTGTTACCCTCGTCATGAGATGCGAGATTACGCACATTCTCCAACAAGGCGTATTTGGGGCGTGTCTGCTGCATGATACGCTCCACATCAAAAAAGAGCGTCCCTTTGGTTTCATCTTGAAAGCCTAATCGTTTGCCCGCCTTTGAAAATGCTTGACACGGGAAACCAGCACACAAAACATCATACTCTGGGATTTTGTTTGCATCAACTTTGGTAATATCTCGGTCAGGACGTAATCCGTAGTTTGCTTCATATGTCTTTCGGCAGTCTTCGTCAATATCACAAGCATATACGCATTGTCCTCCAAGTTGCGACATGGCCTGATGGAAACCACCAATGCCACAGAAAAGGTCTATGAACTTGAACTTCTTCATTTAGCGTTGGTAGTTATAGCGGAACACAACAAAGCGGTCAATATCTTTCTTCTTTATCATGAATTTGGGATTACGGGCCGAACCATCTGGCTGGTGTCCTTGGTTAAATTCAGATAGAGCCTCACGGAAATTGATGCGGTTTAGTTCCAGAATAGTCATCTTCATAAACTTGACACCTG
The DNA here is from genome assembly GCA_017940465.1 of Bacteroidales bacterium. Classification (GTDB taxonomy): domain Bacteria; phylum Bacteroidota; class Bacteroidia; order Bacteroidales; family P3; genus Colimorpha. The sequence goes on from JAGAYN010000017.1 coordinate 89,900, forward strand.
TTTTAAGACGTTTGGCATAAGACAACTCGTCTTTCTTCATGTATCTGTTGTAAGCACGAACCTCTTTATAGTCGGTTGCTTCAGAGTCTTTCTTGGTTTCATGCTCATATATGACATACCAAAACTTTCCAAACATATTGATGCACTCAATAAATGCCGTTTGGTCGTTGCCGGGTGCCTCTGTTGCAGTGATGTCGCTTGCCTTCAAGTCACCATAGAACTGCGCTTTCTTAAACCAAATATCAAAATCAAAAGCACCAGCCTGTTTCCCCTTGTTTGATTGGCCTGTGTAAATGATGTGGGGCGATGTGCTGTTGTCTATGGTGAACCGATTAAACTTATATTCAAGATACCAGCCTGGCCATTCGGTTTGCCTCCATTCAGGCCAATTAGCCTTTTCCATTTCTTTGATTGTAGGTAAAACTTTAAGCCATTGGCCAAACGTGAAGCCCTGATTAAACTGCTCAAACAAAGAAAACAATATGCTTTGGCCTATTTCCTTACCACAAAGGTAACTTGCAAACTTATTGCCCCGAATGGCGTAGATATGATTGCCATACATATCCTCCTTATGGAAAACGCCATTGGTTAGGGCTTGGAACAAATCATTGATGTATATGTGAGCCGAAGAGTTATGGACTATCTTTTTGAGATAGGTGTCTTTGAGGAAGTCCACAAATACGATTACTCCTTTGTAATGGTATACTCCAATAAAACGCACATCGTATGGCAGTTTGTTTTTCTTTATGTCTTTACAAAACTCCTTGTACCAATGTGGCAACTGGACTCGCTTTTTGAACGTTGGATGGGGATTGCCCAAATAAGATACAGCACGATGTAAAAGGATATATTTATTTTGATTATTAGTGTATATGAATACTCGATGTCCTAAAATATCTTGTACCGCGCAATGCTCCTCTCCCAAGAAACGCATCAGGGCTTCTTGTTGCTGTTTTGGAGTTAATACTTGGTCTTGGGCTATTTCAAGACTAAGGTCTGGCCTTATTTGTTCACTATTCTGATTCATGCTACGACTGTTGTTGCTGTTTGAAATGACTTTGAAGAACTTTCAAAAACGCCTCGTTTCTAGAATTAGCATCTTCAACGAGAGCCTTGAAATCCATTATATACGCATTCTGTATTACACTTTTCGTTTGGGTTTTATCAAGGAATATTGGTTCGGATCTAAAATATACGTTCCCACTAGAGAACAAGGGTCTGAAATGACTATCTACCAAGTGAGTTTCATAATCATCATTAAACTCTACAATGCCATAAAACCACATTCTTTGTATTTTGTCATCATAATATTCGGCAAGTCTCCTTGTACGTGTGTTTAACTGAAACTCAACAATGGAGTTTTCCTCCGCACTTATTCCAAGGCGTTTTAGTTCAACGACTACAACATCAATTTTCTCTGTGCTTGTTTCGGGATTAGAGGAGAAAAAAAGTGTTATATCAGGTCTATCTCTATCAATCGTAGAATTATCTTCTCCGGTAATGCAATTAATCACTTTGGTCATTTCTGCCTCACTCAATAACTCCTGATAACTCATAAATTTGTCATCAATTACCCAAACATTATTTTGGTAAATGTCTTGAATAAATGTGTTCTTTTTTAAATCAGAGTAGCGAGGTACCAATAAATTGTGAAGTTCAGACTCTTTATTTTTTCCATCAAGGCTACGCATTCGATTAATGATGTATTGTCTAAACAGCACATATTCTGTCAATGAACGAGCGGACAAATCTAGCGTTTTATTGAATTGTTCATCTGTAAGAGTATCTGCACACAATATTTCTTTTTGAGCTTTAAAGAATTGTTCTTGTGCTTTTTTTAGAATATCATTCTGTGAGATATATCCAATGCTACCTGTTTCAAATAAACCCTGTAAATGAGGGTATCTTTTATTCAATTGGGATATTCTTTCCTGATTTATTTCTACAATTTTTGGAACTTTCTCGTTTACAACATCCGCTATGGCCGTTCTGAATGTATTTTTTAAAGAGTTAATATCTATACTTTCTTCCAAAATATTTTGTCTTGAACCGTCCATCATATCTCCAACTATTGACTCCGACACCAGCAAGAAAACCATATCATAACCTGTAGGCATTTCTTCTGTTATCACATCTAGTTTGACGGTTCTATCATCAACAGAGATTCCTGTAACTACTCGACTATCACGATTATCAACCTCATTGATATAGTAGTACATTTTCAATTTAGAAAATGCGTTAACAGGATAATCAATGGATTTTTCTAGGAAATTTGGTATTTCTGTTGTGGTTATTGTTTCAGTATGAGTAACACCAGATACTATAGTTGAGATATTAACAGTAATATCCTTGTTGTTTATCTTTGATTCTTTATAAAAGCGAGGATAAAAATATTCAAGAATGGCTTTTTTCAAATATGATGGATTAATATAGTCTGTCTTATGAATTTTTTCCCCGGAAAACCCACTCATTTTAAGTATAGTTCCATCATTGATGTTTTGAACAGGTACTACTTTGCCATCATCTTTTCCATTGAATGATTCAGAAAAAGTAAAAGTCCTTTTTTTTGATTGGTCAAAGATACTTTCGACTTGTATTGTATCAAAATAACATAGGTATACTAATCTCCCTAACCCCTTGTGAGTGCTTTCTTCAACATTAAATAATTTACAAAATTTATCATATCGTATATCATCAAAGCCAACGCCATTGTCTTTTATCTGGAGAGATAAATTTTCAATTGATTTCCCCTTTTTTGCTTCATACGAAATAATGATATTTATTTCTGTTGCATTCGCATCTAATGCGTTTGCGATAGCCTCAAAGTAAACCATCTCAAAAGAAGATTTTGAGAAGAACATTTTGACGGCTTTTTTAACATCTACTTCCATATCAATAACATTTTGAAGTTGTGGAGGCCTCTCGGCCTCCACAACTTGGGTTAGAGCGGATGGTTTACATCTCGCTCAATTTCTTGTAGCCCTCGTAGCGCAGTTTAGCGTTGCGCTCCGTGGCGGCGAAGAGTTCTTCGGCCTCCTGCGGGAAGGTCTTGGTCAGCGAGTTGTAGCGCACCTCGCCCATGATGAAGTCGCGGAATTTGCTCCAATCGGGCTCCTTCGAGTCGAGGTGGAAGCCGTTCTTGCCCTCGTCTTCCTCAGCAGGGTTGAAGTGCCACAGGTGCCAGTAGCCGCACTCGACGGCGAGCTTCTCCTCGTTCTGCGTGCGACCCATGCCGATCTTGATGCCGTGGTTGATACAGGGGGCGTAGCAGATGATGAGCGACGGGCCGTGGTAGGCCTCGGCCTCCTTGATGACCTTGAAATACTGCGCCTGGCTTGCGCCCATAGCGACCTGAGCCACATAGACGTAGCCGTAGCTCTTGGCAATCATGCCGAGGTCTTTCTTGCGTATCTTCTTGCCGCTGGTGGCGAACTTGGCGACGGCGCCGGCCGGCGTGGCCTTGCTGCTCTGTCCGCCGGTGTTGGAGTACACCTCGGTGTCGACCACCACGACGTTCACATCCTCGCCGCTGGCCAGCACGTGGTCCAGACCGCCGAATCCGATGTCGTAGCCCCAGCCGTCGCCGCCGAAGATCCACTGGCTGCGCTTGGCAAGGTACTGCTTGTTGGCAAGGAGCTCGCTCTCCAGCTCGCAGCCATGGCAGATGCAGATCTTGCGGCCTGCGGCCTTGGCGTCCTTGGCCTGCTGCAGCAGCTCGGGCTGCTTGTCGCCGAATTTCTGCTTGGCGGCGTCGCTGCCGAAGAACTCGATGCAGCCGTCGATGGGCAGGATGGCTTTCTCCAACGCGGCCACGAACTCGTCGGTAGCCTTGCGGTTGGCGATGGTGTCGTCGAAGGTGTCGAGCCATTTTTGCGTGGCCTCGCGCATCCAGTCGAAGACGGTGGTGTTCACCAGTTCCTCGGCCTTGCGCTTCAGGCTCTCGCGCATGGTGCGGGTGGCGGTGGCCATGCCGAGACCGAACTCGGCGTTGTCCTCGAAGAGCGAGTTGGCCCAGGCGGGACCGAAGCCGCTGCGGTAGTTGCGGCAGTAGGGGGTGGCGGGAGCCGAGCCGCCGTAGATGCTGGAGCACCCCGTGGCGTTGGCCACCATCATCTGCTCGCCGAAGAGCTGGGTGATGCACTTGAGGTAGGGTGTCTCGCCGCAGCCGGCGCAGGCACCGCTGAACTCGAACAGCGGCTGTGCGAACTGGCTGTTCTTCACGCTGGCGGTCTTGTCGATGAGGTTGTCCTTGTAGGTGACGCGCTTCTGGGCGTAGTCCCAGTTGGCGGCCTCGCCGAGCTGGCTCTCGAAGGGCTTCATCACGAGGGCCTTCTCCTTGGCGGGGCAGAGGTCGGCGCAGTTGCCGCAGCCCGTGCAGTCCATCACGCTGACCTGCATGCGGAAGTGCATCCCGGCCAGTTCCTTGGGCATCTTCACGTCGATGGCCTTCATGCCTTCGGGTGCGTTCTTCAGTTCCTCGTCAGTCATCACGCAGGGGCGGATGGCGGCGTGGGGGCAGATGAGCGAGCACTGGTTGCACTGGATGCAGTTCTCGGCCTTCCACTCGGGGACGACGGTGGCCACGCCGCGCTTCTCGTACTCGGTGGTGCCGGCGGGGAAGGTGCCGTCCTCATAGCCTGCGAAGGCCGACACGGGCAGGTCGTTGCCGCACTGTGCCACCATCGGGCGCATCACCTTGGCGATGAACTCGGGGTCGCCCTCGTGCTTCTCGACGGCGAAGTCGGTCGTGCAGGGCAGGTCGGCCCACTCGGCGGGAATCTCGACCTTCACGATGTCGCCTCCGCGGTCCACGGCGGCGTAGTTCTTGTTGACCACGTCCTCGCCCTTGCGGCCGTAGCTCTTGACGATGAATTTCTTCATCTGCTCCACGGCGAGGTCGTAGGGTATCACCTCGCTGATCTTGAAGAAGGCGCTCTGGAGGATGGTGTTGGTGCGGTTGCCGAGGCCGATTTCGGCGGCTATCTTGGTGGCGTCGATGATGTACATCGTGATGTGGTGCAGCGCCAGGTACTTCTTCACGAAGTCGGGCAGCTGTGCCTTGGTCTCCTCGACAGTCCAGGGGCTGTTGTAGAGGAAGGTGCCGTTGTCCTTGAGGCCGCGCAGGCAGTCGTACTTGCGCAGGTAGCTGGGCACGTGGACGGCCACGAAGTCGGGCGTGCCGACCAGGTAGGGAGCGGGCAGCGGGTTGTCGCCGAAGCGCAGGTGCGAGCAGGTGTAGCCGCCGCTCTTCTTCGAGTCGTAGTCGAAGTAGGCCTGGCTGTACTTGTTGGTGTTGTCGCCGATAATCTTGATGCTGTTCTTGTTGGCACCCACCGTGCCGTCGGCGCCGAGGCCGTAGAAGCGGGCCTCGAAGGTGCCCTTGGGCAGGATGCTGATTTCCGGCAGGATGGGCAGCGAGCGGAAGGTCACGTCGTCGACGATGCCGATGGTGAATTGGTTCTTCTTCTCGCCCTCCATATTGTTGAACACGGAGATAATCTGTGCGGGAGTGGTGTCCTTGCTCGACAGGCCGTAGCGGCCGCCGAGGATGATGGGCTTGTAGGGGCAAGTGGAAAAAGCCTCGACGACATCCATATACAGCGGGTCGCCGTTGGCGCCGGGCTCTTTGGTGCGGTCCAGCACGGTGATGCACTTCACGTGCTCCATCAGGCTCTTGGGCATAGCCTCCATCAGGTGCTTCACGCTGAAGGGACGGTAGAGGTGCACCGTCACGCAGCCGGTCTTCTTGCCCTGGGCGTTGAGGTAGTCCACCACGGTCTTGATGGTCTCGGTCACCGAGCCCATAGCCACGATGACGTTCTCGGCATCCTTGGCACCGTAGTAGGTGAAGGGGGCGTAGTGGCGGCCCGTCAGCTTGCTGATTTCCTTCATGTAGTCGGCCACGATGTCGGGAAGGGCGTCGTAGTACTTGTTCTGCAGCTCGCGGGTCTGGAAATAGACGTCGCTGTTCTGCGCCGTGCCGCGGGTCACGCTGTGCTCGGGGTTGAGGGCGTTCTCGCGGAAGCGCTTCAGGGCAGCCTGGTCCACGAGGGGACGGAGGTCTTCCATATCCCAAGCCTCGATTTTCTGAATCTCGTGGCTGGTGCGGAAGCCGTCGAAGAAGTTGAGGAACGGCACGCGGCCCTTCAGGGCGCTGAGGTGTGCCACGGGGGCGAGGTCCATCACCTCCTGCACCGAGCTCTCGGCCAGCAGGGCGAAGCCCGTCTGACGGGCACTCATCACGTCGGCGTGGTCGCCGAAGATACTCAGGGCCTGTGCGGCCAGGGCACGGGCACTCACGTGGAACACGCCCGGCAACAGTTCGCCGGCGATCTTGTACATGTTCGGGATCATCAGCAGCAGACCCTGCGAGGCGGTGTAGGTGGTGGTCAGCGCACCGGCCTGGAGAGAGCCGTGCACGGCGCCTGCGGCGCCGGCCTCGCTCTGCATCTCCACGACCTTCACGGTCTCGCCGAAGAGGTTCTTGCGCCCGCCGGCGGCCCACTCGTCGATGTACTCCGCCATCGGGCTACTCGGGGTGATGGGGTAGATAGCTGCTACCTCGCTGAACATGTACGCCACATGCGCCGCTGCGCAGTTGCCGTCACAAGTCATAAACTTTTTTTCTTTTTCCATAATTGCTTAAACGTTTAAGGATTAATTATTTGGGTAAATTGTTTCTATAAATCGTCAATTGCTCGTTTGTCATTAGAAATAGATGTTGCACCATCGATATAATGTAACGACACGTAAAATCTATGCTGATAGTCCACATTGATGTGGCTAATGATAACTGTTATTATTCCGCCTGTAACATAGAAATGTGTTTCATACTTATATTTGTCCTGCTTTAGCAATGACATGATTTTGAACTCTGATTTAGGCTGTTTTGATGCATCGAACCCCTCTTCACACACAATGGGCTCTCCGTATTTCTCCTTCAGCATATCTTTTATTTTGGTGTAATTGTTGAACAAATACTCCCATTTAGTTTGGTCAGGGAAAGAAATGTATACTGCCCTCACAGCATCTTCATATTCCGCAGAGCCAACATATATTGTGCAATTTGTATAACCAGCAAAAGACCCAGTGAAAACGTGATAGCCTTGCATTTCGGTTATGAACTTGTACCCCTGCTTTTCGAGATTCCACGCAAACTCTTTGACGGGACCACCAAGCGAGATGCCTTTAAATTTGATATGAGGCATATTGGTTGTAACGTAACCAATCGTCAGATACGACACTATTACAGCATTCTCTCCGCTTTTCAAATGAGTAATACTCATTGCCACTCCACCAACATCTGGTGTAAACCAATAACATTGATACTGACATTTGCCGTCATTGACAGCCTCATACTTCTGGGCAGCAGTCTGTGGTTCTGTACGTATGTCGAACGATTCCTCATCTTTTGTAGGTTCTCCAAATTCATTTCGGAGTTTATTCTTCATGCTGATATATTTTGCATACAAGAATGCCCAACTGTCATCGGGGAATAGGATAACGTTTACACCTTTCAGCGCACCATTTTCCTCAATGTGCTGCAGAATACAAGGCTCACCATAGAACATACCACCCAATGCCGAGTCCGCGTCATCCGGCACATAATTAAACCCTTTCTGCAAAAGTTCTCTTGAGAAACCAACCTTGCTCCCTTTTATCGGAACCCCAAGGAACGTCAATTCTTGGCAGTAGGAATTGGCCGTAAGCAATAATACAAATGCAAATAGTACTGTTCTCTTCATATCTATAATTGTAGTTTGTAATCTTTTACATTGTTGACTACCCAGTCAATATACGACTTATCTGTTTCTATTACTTCTCGCAGGACCCTTCCTTTGTATTTGCCGAAAGGCATTGCATCGTCTAGTTGTATGATTTTCATTGTCGGATGGGAGTCTCCAGTCTGACGATATGTGCTGTGGCATAAGTCCTTTGCATCTTGATATTTCTCCACCTCTTCTTTAGGCATTCCCGGGATATCTATTAAACACCATTCGCCGCAACCAGCACAAGGTATTGTTTCCCTTCCATTAAAATATTCTTTCTGCATTTCCTCATTTCTTTCCCCATTATAGAGCAAATATCCCCAGGCATATCCATATTTCCCTTTGGAGAAGACTCGCGTAACCATATAGGTTACACCTTCTTGACTATATCTATATTCAACATTATTAGAACCTTTGAGACCCCATGGAGAACGCTTTACCTGGAACGGTACTCGTTTACCAATTTCATAGTAGATGTTGAATATGTTATCTCTTGGATACATTGTGTTTTTTCAGCATTTTACTATTCCCTACTTCTTTCTTCGCGGCTATTTAGCTCTATTTGTCTCGCTTCTTCCATGGTGGTATCAAGGGCTAACTTGTCTTGGGCGTTGAGGGGGCTGACGACGGGTTGGCCGGTGCGTTGCTCTATCTCGCGGCGGGCGGAGCCTGCTACATTGCCGCCCTCAATGGCAATGTTTCTGCTTTCAGAGAAGGTCTCGGGCTGACGGCTGCGGGAGATGGCGGTGGTTTTTGTTCTCCGCTTCGCTATCGAAAGCTCCACTGGAACTTTCTTCACTTCGGCTAACATATTTAGCACTAACTCAAGATTGGTCATATTGTCACGCAGGTTCTCTTTTTTCAATCCTTTCACCTCTTTGTAATCACGCACCGAAAGGCCGCTCCACGCACGGGTCATCTCATTGGTCAGTATGGCATAGTCGCGTTCCTGGTCGATGCCGCGTGCTTTGACTTCGTCTTCCTCCTTCCAGTTCGGCAAAACTCGAACCAGTTCGGTTTTGCACTCACCTTGCAGTCGGTCCAACTCGTCAGTCAACTCCTTGCGCATCTCGATGGATTGCAGCCGCTGGTTAATCCACCCTTCACTGTAGCCTTTGGCACGGTAGAAGTCGGCACCACGCACGATAGCACGTTCCGGGTCGGCGATTTCGTCCAGACGCTCCGCACCCACCTGTGTCAACCATTGCTTGAAAGGCTCAGCCTCGGGCGAGGGAATGGACTGTATGATACGCAGAAGTTGTTTTGTATCAGCCACATCAGTCAGTCGCATCTTGCCATCAGGGGTCCGCATTTTCAACTGGTTACAATTTGTAACCGTTTCATTTCCCTCCTTTGACATCCTGTGTTTTAGCACCTTCCAGTAGTTACGCGCCAACTGGTAGCCGTTATCTGTCAGCACCGCCACCACGTCTACCACCGAGAAGTACCACTCCTCTTGCTCCGCGTCCCAGTGTGTACGCACCCTCTTGTCTTGGAATATCTGAACCTTCTCCATATTATTTGTCGTTATAAAGCAAAAAGGCAAATCAAGACATGTACTCCGCCATCGGGCTGCTCGGGGTGATGGGGTGGATGGCCGCAACCTCGCTGTGGTATGCCGTTGGCTCAGCCGACAACATATAGGTTACGTGGGCCGCTGAACAGTTGTTCCCTGCAATGATATTAATCCTATGGTGTTTGCCAGCACACCAACCGTTGCATGTCATGATTTTTTTTCTTTTGCCATTTTCTTTGAACGTTTAAGGATTAATTATTGTGATTTATCATCTCTTTCATTTCGTCAATTGTGTAGGGGGGAGTCTTTCTGTGCAGCATCGCGTGGCAATTCGGGCATACGGGGACCAGGTCTTTCTGGAAATCAATCTGATAGGCCTTTCCGATAGCCGAGAGCGGTATCATGTGGTGGATGTGTATGAAACCATGACCTGCTGCACCGTATTTTTTCCCAAAATCCATGCCGCAGACGAAACATGTGCATCCCTTCAGTGCAATGCATTTCTTTCTCGCCTCGGCGCTCCTCTCATAACGGTTGACATATACCCGGCTTGCATGTCCTTCCCACAGGTCCTTTTCGTCAACCTCGTTTGGGAAGATGCCGTCCATGTTGCCTCTGTAGGGATTAAGGCCGAGAATGTTCAGGACCCAGTCCCATTTCGTATAACCGGTAGCCTCCCTGTTCTTTCTTTCCACAAACGCCTGCTTCTCGCTGCTGTCCATCCCGGCGTATTCGGGGCATGCGAACTGGAAGCCTTCAGACGGCAGTGCGGACGACATTGGGGTGCACAGTCCATTGAGTGTCGGTATCGGTTCGTGGGTGGCTTTCTCCACTTCGGTCAGGACTCGCACCACGTATTCCAGCTGCTTCCCTATGCCCGAGTATTGCCGGTGGCCGAACAATTCATATGTCAGATCGCCGTATGTATGGGTGGTCTCGCCATGCTGGGCCCAGTAGACAAGTATTGGTATTATTTTCCGGATATGTTGTCTCGACTTTTCGCCGTTACATACGTTGTCAATGATTTTGCTGTAGTTCTCCATGCTCTGTCGTATTATCGTGTTCCTTGTCGCAGGCGGAAGCCATTTCCAGGTCGCAATACCTGTCCTTTGTTTTCTGTTGTTGTCTTATAAATGTTTGTAGGTTAGAGTTTTGTTGTTTATTTTTGTCTTATTATGAGGGTACAAATATAATAATATTTGCCGAGATGGCAAAAAATATTTTGCCGATTTCTTGCCGCGGTGAAACAAAATCGGGATTTTTGCGTTATGTAATGTGGGGTATGCGGGGCGGTCGTTCGCTCCGTTTTGCAATCCATTGAGTTTCAGTCTGGTGCCGGATGGCGGGTTAAAGAACAGTTAAGGAACAGTTAAAGAACAGTTAAAGAACAGCCGTGGATGATACCTAGGGAATACCTGGGGATGCCTGCCGGGTGGTTGGCGGGTGCCTGCGGGATGCGAGGGGGATGGCTAGTGGATGCGGCGCAGGAGCGGCGAGTGGGCGGGTCCAGACGTGTCTTTGTCCGCCAGGCTGCTCCGGCCGCTACAGATGATGTCGGTCATATCCATCGCGGAGAACGGCTATTGCCTGGTATCCGTATCCCGTGTTGCGCGCATTCGGGCGCTATACTGCCTGTTTTTGTGTCTCATTATTCTCCAATAAGGCGTTCTATTGCTTCCCTGCTCTCAGGTACTTCGTATAACACTTGTTTCAGAATTCCTTTATCGCATAAAAGTTTAAGGATTAATATGAAATCTATGGATTAACGCTATAGTTGTATATTATGCTCGTTACAGTAATTTTCGATTGCCTCGTCATTGGTGAGTATCTCGTCGCACACTTCTCTTGCATCCATTTTGATAAATGCCTATTCCGATCAAACGTAATTTGTCTAAGGTTGGCCAGCGAATAATTAATTTGGGCAGGCGTTAAATATTGCTTATTCATGATTCGTTCCGTTTCAAATACAGCATATTGTTTTTATAATCGAAGATGACATTGAAGTGGCGGAGAAAGTCGGTGCCGAGGATGATGTCGGTGTAGAGTCCCGACATATCCATAACATTATTTGGCTCTCTCGCAACAACGCGCCTGTTCTCCCTGCGGATAGCAGGAAAGTTCACACTGTCGATGGCCATTCCTATTTCATTCAGGATCAGCCATGATAGAGAAGAGGTGTCTATTTGGCTAAAGTGCTGGTCAATTCGCTTCAGGAATGATGCCGTGTCGAAAATAGTACAAGGAGCCCCCAAATCCAAGAATACAAATGCTTCTATTGGGCTGCCATCTTTCTGTTTAAATCCATCAACCTTGATGTTTCTTTGTCGGGGGCATCCAGGTTTATCGATAGTGTAAATTGTCGGTATTGCCACATATTGATCAATTGCTGGCGGAAGTCGATCTCCCCATGTCATTAATTCGTGTTGGATATCTACTTCCACAACGTATTTCTCAAAGAAATCACGTCCAATAACCGCCTTTGTGGATTTCTTGGCTGCAATTTGATGCCATGGGGTTATAAAAAATGTGTCTAAATGTAATACTGTGTTTCCTATCTTCATATATAAATTGTTTGTCTTGCCTGTTACCCAAGTGTATTCTTGTATATTGTTTCGGGTAATGCTGTCTAAAACAATGTACGATAAATTCAGGATTGGAAGTATTTCTGGAGAGAGGGTAGAATAATAGAAACCATTATCAATTAGCACCGTATCGAGAAATATACCGTTTATTTCAGCATTGCAATAGATTGAACTGTCCCCCCGAAAGAAAGGATTCATATCACGATCCGAATCATATACTATTTTGACTGTATCGGAGAATGGGACGTCAGATCCACGCGTATTTGGAGAAGAGTGGCAAGAAAGAACCAACAGCAGAAAAGGAATCAAAAGAAGTTGCTTTTTCATGTTCCCATTCCTTGATAATGACCTTCGCCTCCGGTGATTTGGTTCTTCTTCGGAGTACGGAACGGTTGTTTTTATGTCTAGACTTGCGGGTTTCATGCTTGATTAAATGGCTGTGGATTAATGTCTTGGCGTTTGTTTTTGTCTTGTTGTGTGGTACAAATATAATAATATTTGCCGAGGTGACAAAAAATATTTTGCCGATTTCTTGCCGCGGTGAAACAAAATCGGGGTTTTTGCGTTATATAATGTGGGGTGTTCGGGGCGATTTTTGCCCCGTTTTTCAATTCCTTGATTTTCAGTCTTGTGCCAGATGGAGGGTTAAAGAACAGCATAGGAGGATATATAGGGAATACCTAGGAAATACCTGTGGGAAGCCTGCTGGGTGGTTGCTGGGTGGTTGCTGGGTACTTGCAGGATGGTTGGATGTAAGACGTAAAGGCAGGCAAGTAATAGCCACAAAGCCGATTAAAACAAAAAATAAGCATATACAATTAAATAGTGCTACAACTCGTTTTCATAACATGAAAAAGTTTTTTTATGTTATAATAATATGTTGTATTGTTGTTGCATGCAATACAAAACCTACTGTCGGAAACAATGATAGTATTGAATTTCTAACAGACTTTATAGAAGGTCCTTTTGATTTTCATACTTATGTAGATGGCAATGGCGATACCCATCGTCATTATTTTCGGCGGTTGTTTAATGAGGAGGGCACTTTATCTCTTTGGTATTGGGAAGATGATAAAGGAAATCGATGGGCTTCTGTATATTGGGCAGTTGATGAAAATGTTACTTTTCATGAACTTGATTTTGCTGCTATGGATACTATTCATAATGTAAAATTTAGGTAATCTTCAGTCCACCTATAAAATAAAACAGCCGCAGCGGGGAACCGATGCGGCTGTAGGTTGATAAATGGTCGCTTATTTGCAGAACTCGTTGTAGAAGGGTAGGTAGTTGCCTTCGGAGTTGTGTTCTTTCCTGGAGTTGTGGTCTTCGAGTATGGCGAAGAGCAGAAGCTTGTACTGATTAAGGAACTCCGGTTCTTCTATCACCTTGTGGAACAGGGTGGCAATATGCTTGGGTGGGTTCCTGAAGGCGCCACAGCCCAGGGCCCCCAGCACGAGGGCATCGTGGCCGTTCGCCAACCCGATGCGGAAGATGGTGCGGATCTTGTTCTTGATAGGCTCTCCTCAATCATCCCTTCCGGTGTCAGCGCTGGCCGGTTTATGCCGGCGACAGCGATAAAGTCCATCTGGAACGGCTGCTGCAACAGTGCATATCCTTCGCGTTCACTTGCGCGGAAGACTGTGGCCTCTTTCGTGTAGACACCACCGAAGTTCCTGTCCAGCGGGTACTGGTGGATTGATTTCCTTACTCCATACTGGCGAGCAAACGGCGCAAACTGGTACATGGATTGGAACAGGTTGCTGCGGCGGAACAGGTTCTGCTCCTGCGCACCGGCACCGTCAATGACGCCGCCGCCAGGAGTTCTCCGGCTCGCCATATTCAGCACGGCCACATTGAAACCTTCTTGCTGGAGCAGCGGTCGCGGTTCAGGGCGATGATACAGTTTGCCTCGCCGGCGACGCCGGTGCTGCGTGTGGGGCTGCGGCAACGGGCGCAGCAGCTGGGGATGACAGAGGGGAATGTCTTTCTGAAGATGAATCATGGATTGTTTGGTGATAAAAGTGTTAGAAATGTTCAGGATGCTCAGGATAATCGGAATGTCCGGATATTCTATTCGGGGTTGCGCTTCTCACGTGGGGGCTATGCGGCACCGCAGGCGCCGCAATATGCTGTCGATGAGGGCGGTGTGCTGCGCGTCCGGTGGGGCGCCGAGGGTGGCCGCCTGGCGGACACCGTCCACCTCTACATCTACTGCCCTGCCGCGGGCACGGGCATCGCGGCGGCCGCGCCGCGCGGCCGCAGGGGCTTGCAGCTGCTCCTCCCAGACGCCTTTGCAGGCCAGGCGCTGCACCTCTGGGCTTTCGCCGAGGGGGTTGGCGGTAATGTTTCCAACACACAATATATCAATACAATAACCGATGAAAGCGAAGAAGACGCTCTACATAGCGCTGGGGCTGCTGGCCGTGGCGCTGGGGACGCTGGGCGTGGTGGTGCCGGGTCTGCCGACGACCCCGTTCATGCTGCTGGCCTCGTGGCTGTTCGTGCGCAGCTCGCCACGCCTCCAGGCCTGGCTGCTGCGGTCGTGGATGGGTAAGTATGTGCGTGGCTATCAGCGCCGCGGCGGCATGACGCGGGCGCAGAAAGCCGGCGCCATCGGCATGATGGCCGCCATGGTGGCGCTGTCCACCCTGGTGTTCATCCCGCCGGGCTCCGTGGCGCGCATCATCGTCCCCGTGGCCGGCCTCGCCGGTGCCTTGACCGTGGCCTTCGCCGTGCCCACGGGCAAGGACGAGGACTAGTCGCCGACGACCACGCGGGTGTTGCCCTCCACCCGGCCCATGTTGCCGCCGCCGTAGACGTTGCCTTCGACGTGGGTGGTGCCGAGGATGTGCACCTCGGGGTTGGCCGTGGTCAGGGCCGACAGGCCGAAGCCGCCGCCGAAGACCGACTTCTCGAGTCGCCCGTTGTGGGTGGTGATTTTGAGCGTCTTGTCGGGGGCATTGACGATTCCGTTGAAGCCGCCGCCATAGACGTTGCCGTGGACAAGGGGAATGTCCGCATGGGGCTGGCTGGCTGCCTGGCTGCCGATGATGACGTGCACGTCGCCCGTCATCGAGGTGCCTTCGCCGTAGCCGCCGCCGAACACCTTGCCGGCTACCGTGCCACCCAGGATTTGCACATTGGCGCCTTCGTTGCAGAAGCCGCGGTTGCCGCCGCCATATACATTGCGCGAGATATAGGCCGAGTCGGCCACCACGATGTAGGAGTTGTTCACCTTGCCTATCGTGGCATGTTCTTTTTGGTATCCGCTGCCGGCCCCGTATAGATTGCCGCCTCGGGAATACCAGTATTCGGGGTCGTCCGCAGTGTGTTGGAGCACAGTGTGTCCGCCGAAGTAGATTCCTATGTCGCCTTGCACGATTCCGCCGTAGTTTGGGTCTGTCCCGTTGCACCCACCGGCAATCCAGCCGTCAATCCGGCCACCGGTGAATACCATCCTGCGTGCTCCCACACCGTCGGCCCGGTTTCCCGCACCCCAGATGGATTTTCTGACATGGCCTCCTTTCATGTACAGGCGCCCCTGCACCATGGTAGTGTCAGTCACGGTAGGGTCGTTTCTGTCCTTGTCGTGGCCTATGGCAAGGTCGGTGAATACACCACCCTCCACGACCACCGTTGTTATGCCGGAAAATTTCGGATCGTTTCCATGCCCCATATTAAACACCACATTGAACTGATTGTTATTGTGTTCACCGGTTATCGTCCCGCTCTTGATTACATAGTTCATCTGGCGCGTGCCGAGGTTTACGCTGTCTAAAAACACACACCGTGTTCCGCGTGGTATGGCTATCTTCAATTTGTCGTTGTCGCCGAGGCTGCGGTCATAGTCGTTTCCAAGCACCACATCGCAACTCAACCCCCCTTTGCATGTTGGGGACAGTAAACTCTCTGCATATCCAAACCAGAGGTGCATCGGTAGGTTTCCACTTTCCAACCGCCAGCGGCATTTCTTGTGCCGGGTGTCGGTCAACTGACTTTTAGCCAAGCATCTTACCATTCTTATGCCAGCGGTGAACAAGAAGGCTGTTTTCCCGTCCTCCGGCAGACACATGCGCCCGCAAATCAATCGTCCTCCATTGAGGTGGGTCCATTGCTGCCATGTTTCCCCTGCTGAAAGTTTTATGTACTCGAACTTTATCGTCTCCCAGGGCAGAAAGAACTTGCTGTTGTCCGAGACTGCCGAAGATGACGTGAACATGTTTGTGGTGGAGGGTACGGTGGTGAGCAGCGTGCTGGACGTGCCGTTGGTGCCGTTGGGATAGACGGCGGTGATAGTGAAGTCCTTCACCGGTTGGGTGGTGACGCGGTCCCAGGAGCCGGTGCTGTGGACCACGAAGTTGCGCTCGTAGGCGTTCTCGCCCGTGGCATAGGTTCCCTCCGCAGCCTGGTCGAGCTCCAATATGGTGGAGAAGATGAACGCCCGCGCTCAGATGGCCTCGAAGTCCACCTGCATGCCGTACTCGGCGGCCGGCATGAAGTAGACGGTGTCCTCGGCCTCGAGCATCGTGCCCACGGGGACGGCGACGGTCATCGCCGTGTCGCGGTAGACGGCGCCGCCGCTCAGCGCCTTGAGGCGCCAGCGGTAGAAGCCGCGCCAGCGCGTGTCGCCCGTGCCGTGGGTGGGGCGCAGGGAGTAGGGATTGGGGATGAGGCGATAGAAGCAGGGACCGTCGGCAGCGGCCTTGCTCACGGCCTGCTCGCCGTTGACGCGCTCCAGGGTTTTATGGTACACATAGGTGTTCTTGCCCGGCGCGTCGATGCCGATGCCCACCGCCGAGGCGCTGACGCTCACATCGGGAGTGCCCGTGGGCTCGGCGGCGGTGCTGCTGTACATGGTCTTGGTGCCATAGCCGAAGTAGCGTATGCGCACATCGGCGGGGTTGAGGCTGCGCACGTGGCAGGTGGGGTCGCTGTAGTAGCTCCACGAGTGGTTCTCGCGGTCGTCGAGGTAGACCTCGTTGGCCGCCCCCTGGGCCAGGGAGGCCGCCGGAAGCATGAGGGTAAACAGGGCGAGCAAGGTTCGGTTCAGTCTGCTCATAGTGCCATGTGTGTTCGTTTTACAATCCGCACACGCAGTTTTTGCAGTGGTTGGGAGAATGTTCAATTTGCTGACAATCATCGCGTTGTAGTATTATAGTTAGAACGTAACGAGGTTCAAAGATACGAAAAAAAAATATAATGGGGCTTTTTTTTTGCAAAATGCCCCCATTATATGGTGCGGAAAGAATCGTCGCGGGACTAGAAGAACAGCATGTAGCGTGGCACCTGGCTTTTGTAGCGGCGGTAGTCGTCGCCGTAGGTGCGCTCGCAGTAGGCCTCCTCGCCGAGGATGGTGCCGTGCATGGCCCAGCAGTAGGGCACCAGCATCAGCAGCAGCCAGAGCGAGGCCGTGGCGATGACCACGCCGAGCATGGCCAGGGTGAAGACGGCGTACATGGGGTTGCGCGAGTAACGGTAGATGCCCTTGGTGATCAGGCGGTCGCGGTCGGCGGTGCCGTAGGAGTGGAACGACCACAGGAAGAGCGCGAAGGCGACGAGGTAGATGACGGCGCCGACGGTGAACCAGGCGGTGCCGCACCTGAAGGGCACGAAGACGGCCAGCACGATGAGCGCCACCTGGAAGACGGTGTTCCGCTGGGCGTAGCGCCTGGTGCGGGCGTCGTACCACGAGGTGTCGACGGCGCGCTTTCCTCCCTCTTTGAAGAGGGCCATGCAGATGAACTGGACGAGGACCATCCATACGGCCGGCATCCAGGCGCCGACGAGGGTGGGTCGGAGGGTGGTGAAGAAACTTATGTCCATGGTGTTGTGTGTTATTTCTGTTTGACCATGCGGAGCGAGAAGACGAGGAGGTAGACGCTGATGACGACCATGGCTGGGTGGATGAGCAGCTGCACGGGGTTGAACTCCATGAAGAGTTCCGAGGCGTGGAAGATGTTGAACAGGAGCATGACGGAGGCGAGGACGAGGTTGGCGACGCGCATGGCGCGGACGGCGCGGTAGTGGGTGCAGAGCAGCCCGAGGAGGGGGATGGTGAAGCTGAAGGCGCACATGAGGAGCAGCATGCCTGTGGGCGCTTCGCCCGGCGCGTCGGGCATGGCGATGGGGGCGCCCCAGAATGCGGGGAGGAGGTCGGCGAGGATGTGCATGGCGAAACCGGCCATGACGACTACCCAAAGGAGGGATGTCCGGGTGATGTTTGTTTCCATTGGTATGTTGTTTTTTAAGGGTTAAGTTTGAGGTGATAGAGCGCGCTGCGGAAGCTGCCGTGGCGGGCGACGCGCATGGCGATGCGGGTGTAGGGGCGCAGGCGCTGGCCGAGGATGCGGAGGGGATCGCGGAAGAAGTCGCGCTCCTCGACGAGGGCGGTGGCGGAGAGGGCGGTGAGGCGACGGATGTCGTCGACGGCGAAGTGCATCTCGGCCGAGGTGTTGCCGGTGCGGCGGACGAAGCGGTTGGCGTAGGCGATGCCCTGGCTGCCGGTGGCGTCGAAGATGATCTCGCCCTCGGGGAAGCGTTCGCGCGCCTGTCGGAGGAAGTCGAGCACCTGTTCCTCGCGGAAGTACTGGAAGACGCCGCTGACGGTCAGCAGCGTGGGTAGCGAGGCGTCGATGGCGTCGGCCCAGGCGAGGTCGAAGAGGTCGCCGGCGACGAGGCGGTCGCCGACCGAGGAGCCGAGCAGGCGGCGGCGAGTCTCGATGACCTCGGGGAGGTCCATTTCGTAGAACGTGACGCCCTCGGGGGGCTGGAGTCGCCACCAGGCGGTCTCGAGGCCGCAGCCGAGGTTGACCACGTTGCAGATTGGGAAGCGCCCGATGAAGCGGCGGAGCATGGCGTCGAGGTTGTAGTAGCGGCAGACGGAGGCGAGGTGGGCGTACTCGTTGGTGCGGCGCCCGATGCTGTCGTCGGGCAGGGCGCTCTCGAGTTCGAGCGACTTGCTGTCGTGGAAGAAGTCGGGGAAGCGCTTGGAGACGTAGATGCGCGCCGTCAGCGGGATGTAGAGCGTGTCGGCCACGCCTTGCAGTTTGCTGTCTTTCATGGCTGCTGCTTTTTTCTGAAGTCGACCACGTCCAGTTGGTCCATGCGCGAGCGGTCGGCGTAGGCCGCCAGGAGGCGGTAGGCGATGCCGAAGTGGCGGTCGGGCCTGATATAGTCGGTGTTCATGCGTTTGCACTGTACCCGGCTGAAGTCGGCGCACCAGCCTTGCAGCTCGGGCACGGGGTCGGCGAGGTAGAAGTTGACGTCCACGTCCTTGATGCCCGACTTGCGCACGAAGCCCAGCTGCATCCTCATGCCGCGCTTGTTGGAGGCGTCGAAGGCGAAGCGTGCGCCGGGGAAGCGCTCGGCCATGGCGCAGAGCAGCCGTCGCACCTCCTCTTTCTTGATGTAGACCAGCACGCCGGAGGCGAAGAAGACGGCGCCGCGGGCGGGGTCGAAGCCTATGCGGTCGAACCAGGAGAGGTCGGTGATGTTGGAGGCGATGTTGGTCTCCCTGTCGGAGGTGGGGATGAGTTGTTCGCGGAGCTCGATGACGTTGGGGAAGTCGATGTTGACGAAGCGGCAGCGTCCGTTGTCGGCCTGGTGGCCGGCGGTGTCGAGGCCGCAGCCGAGGTTGACGACCACGGCGTCGGGGTGTTCCTGCAGGTAGTCCTTCACTTCCTGCACCAGGGCGTGCTGCCTGACGGCCGCGGAAATGGCGCCGAGGCGCATCTTGAAGTTCTCGCCGTAGGCCTCCATGGCCGAGAAGTCGTAGTCCACCTTGTCCATGATGCGCTGGCAGTCGTGGTCGTGAAAGAGGTCGGGGAACTGGCGGGTGGCCCAGGCTTTGCCGAAGAGCGGCAGCATGAGGGTCTCCTGCACGGTGTTTTTCTCGATTCTGATTTTATTGTCCATACTGTTGAGGGGAGGGATTTACTTTTTGAAACTGATTTCTACAAATTTAATCATTCCCATGCGGAAGCCCATCTTGAGGATGGTCTTGGGCATGAAAGGGATGGAGCGGGCGCGGGCGATGTCGCGCGGCAGGCGGTCGGTCACGCGGATGGGGCCGAAGTGGGCGGACCACCCGCGGAAGGTGGTGTCCACGTCGTCGACGGCGAACTTGACCATCGCGCCCTGGTTGCCGCTTTTGGCGACAATCTTGTTCGACTTCTTCACCGCCGAGGCGCTCTCGCCGTCGAAGCAGATGCCGCCGCCCGGCAGGCGCTGCGCCAGGCCGTCGAGCAGGGGTCGGAGCCGCTCGGCCTCGAAGAACATCAGCACGCCGCCGCTGATGATGAAGATGCCGTCTTCCGGCGGGGTCTCAACCTCGTTCAGCCAGCCGAGGTCGAAGAGGTCGGCGGCGACGTTCTTCTCGCGCTCGCGCAGGGGGATGAGTTGCCGGCGGGCCTCGATTACCTGGGGGAGGTCCAGGTTGAGGAAATGGCACTGCCCGTTGTCGATGGCGGCGAAGCTGGTGTCGGCCCCGCAGCCCAGGTTCACCACCGTGGCGCGAGGATGTGACATCAGGTACGCGCGGGCGTGGTCGCACAGGATGCGGTTGCGCGCGGCCCAGGTGAGCATGACAAACTCCTTGTACTGCAGCGAGGTGAAGTCGTAGTCGATGCGCTCGGCCTCGGGGTCGGCGAAGACGTCGGGATAGCGCTTCGAGCAGTGCACACGTGCATTCAGCGGCAGCACCAGGGTTTCCGACACCGAGTTCTTTTCAATCTTGATTTTGTATGACATTGGTTGTGTATTGTTTGATTTTCAACGATGTGCAAAACGGGCTATGCGTCCGGTTTTACAGATGCAAAGGTACGGGGAATATCCTCCCCGGGCAATCGCTATAAGTGGTGATTTATTCCCCGTGGGGTGTTTTTTGACGGGTTATAGGTTTATTTCCGGTTTTTGGTGAAACAAAATCGGTTTTTTTGCGTTATATAATGTAGTATATGCGGAGCGGTTTTTGCCCCGTTTCGCAATTCCCTGTGTTTCAGTCCAGTGCCCGATGGCGGGTTAAAGAACAGTTAAAGAACAGTTAAGGAACAGTTAAAGAACAGCCTTAGAGGATACCTATGGAGTACCTGCGGGAGGCCTGCGGGGTGGTTGGCGGATGCGAGGGGGATGGTCAGTGGATGCGTTGCAGGAGCGGCGAGCGTGCGAGGTCGGTGGGGTTGGTGCCGGGCACGCCTTCGGGGATGGGGACTCCGAGCTGCTGGAAGTGTTCGGTCCAGTAGCGGGGCATGGTGCCGTCCGGCGCGCGCCAGTTCATGGGTCGTGCCTCGAAAAGGGGATTGCCGTCGCCGTCGCGGTAGCATTCATACACCAGCTCGGAGCAGTACATCATGCCGTTGTCCGGCAGGAAGGCGTTGTCGTAGGGCTGTCCGATGAGACGCCTGGCGCGTAGGATCACGTCGGCGGTGTCGAAGGGGATGGCGAGGCGGTAGACGTCGGGGTAGGGGCGGACGCTGCTTTCCGGCCTGCGCGTCAGCGGCCGCCGGCTTACGCCGTAGCGCTGCGTGGCGTCGATGATCCACACGGTGTCTCCCACCTCCGCCACCAGGGCCACGTGGGTGTAGCTTCCGGTGCTCTCGCGCACGGCTGCGCCCATGCCTTCGGTGTCGACGTAGAACAGCAGGTCGCCCGCCTGCAGCCGCTCCGGGCCCTGCGCCCGCAGGCTGCCGCTTGCCAGCAGGATCAGGGTTGTGAGGTAAAGGATTCTGTTCATGGGGGTGGGTCTATCGGTTGTCTTTCTCTCTGCTTTGGATGGCGAATACGTACCAGGTGCCCTCGGAGGTGCGCCGTTCCAGGTAGCCTTTGGCTTTCATGCGCTCCACCATGCCCTGCACGGCCGAGCGGTTTATGCCCAAAGTGTCGGCCATTTCGGTGTAGGTTATCGACGGGTTGTCCTTCATCATGTGCAGGATGCGGCTGCCGGATTCGCTGCGGAACTTGAGCATCAGGCCGTCGTACCACCACGTGTCGTTGTCGCGGTTCTGTACAATGGAGACGTCGCACATGATTTCGTCGCGGACGGTGTCTTGGATGTATTTTATAAAATGCTTCGCCTGCCCCATCGTGGCGCGGGTGCCTTTCGAGGGTGACGTGCCGACGGCCATGTCGGCTTTGTGCAGCGCCTCCAGGTAGGCGGCCTTGTTGCGGTTGCGGATGACTATCATGGGCCACCCGTGGCGCGCCAGGATGTAGTTCATCATCAGGCGAGCGATGCGGCCGTTGCCGTCCTCGAAGGGGTGGATGCGTATGTAGCGGTAGTGGAAGAGGGCCGCCAGCTCCACGGGCGAGAGCTTGCCTTCCCGCTCGGCCTCGTTGTACCAGTCCACCAGGTCGGTCATCAGCAGCGGAGTCTCCTCCGGCGAGGCATACTCGAAGCGGTCGCCGTAGCGCGTGATGACGCTGTTGGGGCGCGTCTTGTACTGCCCGGCATGCACCGTGTAGCTGGTCTGCATGCCGCCCGGCAGGTTGCGGTAGACGGTGTAGTCCTCGCGCAGGATTATCTTGTGCAGCTGGCGTATGAAGTTCTGTGTCAGCGGCATGGAGTGGTCCTGCACTGCCTCCTGCACCATCTCCATGCCCACTTGGCTGGCCTTCATGTCGGCGAAATCCTTCACATGGCCCTCCTGGCTGGTGATGCCGAACAGCAGTAGCAGTTCGGTCTGTCCGTAGGTCAGCGTGTTGCCCTCGATGTGGTTGCTGTTGAAGTTGTATTCGATGGTGAACTTCCTGCGCAGCAGTTCCTGCTGCCACTCTTCCAGCGGCTGCATCGATTGCCAGAGTTTGAACGCCCCGTTGAGTGATAGTTCCATGATGGTATTGTTAAAAAATACTAAATACCACATTTGTAGGTGGTACTATACCACTTAATTTGTGTGTATATTTGTTGTCTTTTTTGTTTTATTTCCCTGTACATTAATATTGTAGAATGCAGAAGTATAGGTAGTTGCACCATTCCTGTCCGACATTCTTTCTATGCAAATATACACATTTTCCCGATAACAACGGCAACGTTGAAGCATCATTCCATCGTCACCAGCCGACGGCCCATGTCGTGGGCTGACTGCTGGTCGCGGGGCCACTGGTTGTCGCGGTACCACTGCTTCTCCTCGAGGTCGACGGCGGCGGCATCGTAGTTCGAGTAGTCGGGGTAGAACTGCCACGTGCCCTGGGCATTGAGCACCTCGCAGTGGCCGAAGAAGGCCTCCAGCTGGCGGCGGACGGGTTCGAGGATAACGCCGTAGTTGAACTGCTCGTAGTACTTGGGCGTAACGTTCATCGTATAGATGAGGCCGGTGGCCAGCTTCTTGTCGAGGTTCTTGATGGCGCCGCGCTCGTCGGCGTTGTAGCTCAGGATGGGGAAGAGCAGGCGCTCGATCAGGTTGCGGAACATGCCGGTGGTGTTGTGCCAGTAGATAGGCGAGCCGAGGATGAGGGCGTCGGCCGCGACGATGCTCTCCAGCACGGGGCGCAGATCGTCGCGCACGGCGCAGAGGCCGCCGCACTGGTTGCCTGTGCGCTTGCAGGCCATGCAGCTGCGGCAGCCGGTGAACGTGAGGTCGATGAGGTCGGCGTACTGCACCTCGGCCCCTGCCTCTTCGGCGCCGCGGGCGGCCTCCCGCAGCAGGGTGGCCGTGTTTTTGTCCTTGCGGGGACTTGCGTTGAGGATTACGATTTTTTTCTTCATGTTTGTATTCTCCGTATTTGGTTGTGCTTGGAAACGGCGCTTTTCTCTTTTTATTGTCCACGGGCCTTTCCTGCGCGCGGCCGAGGTTCGGAGATAGGGGAGGGGAGAGGCGGGGAGGAGGACGGAAAAATATTTTCGCCGGGACTTGCAAATGTCCGGCGGATTTTGTATCTTTGCAATTCGGACGGGTGAGGGGTGAGTTGGGGTAAGGTGTTGTGGAATAGATTGTTTGACGGTTTATTTCGCAGATTTCCAGCGCAGAAAAATTTCTTCAGGTTAAAGAACAGTTATAGAACAGTTATAGAACAGCCCTACTTGACCCCTACCAATCCCCTGCCAATCCCCTTGAGGGTGGATGCGGAACCCAAACACATTATCCATCATGGCACGCATAGACAATAACCCATTGGAACTCAAAGCCCGGCTGGCTGCGGCCGGCATCACGCTGTATATCAAGAACGGTCGCACCATCCTGCGTCCGTCGCGCAGCGACCAGCCCGAGCGGCGCACGCGCAAGCAGCTGGCCGTGCGGCAGCGTCTGGCTCACGGCGGCCACCTGTGGCAGACGCTACGGAGGGCGGCGGAGCCGTTGTTTGCAGGCGGAAGCAGTCCCTATCACCGTTTCAAGGCCCTCAATTCGTTGCTGGAGACTGTCTATCTGACCCGCGACCAGCACGACGGCGGTGCGACGGTGCTCCTGCCGTCAATGGCGGTGAGCGACGGCGGGCAGGAGGAGATACGTTATAGCCTCGGCGAGGTGTTCGGGCGTCCGGCTCTGGTCACCGACCTGAAATCCAGCGCGCTGCTGAGGGAGCGCTACCGCTTCTACCTGCTCCGGCAGGAGGAGGTGCAGAAGACGCCCTACGTGCGCATCACGGCCTGCGAGTTCGGTGCCTCCGACGCGGCTGCGGTGCTGGGCCGGATGGGCGTCGAGGTGCTCGACGAGGGCGGGTGCGTGGCGCTGGCGGGCGAGGTGTTTGCCGATGCGATGTGCGGGTTCGCCCTGGTGCGCATGTGCGACGGGCAGGCATCGCCGCAGCGGGTGGTGACGCGAAGTACCTACTATCAGCGCTTCACCACCGAGGCGGCCCTGCTCGCGGCCGCGAAAAGCTACGGAGGGTTGACACAATGAGCACTGCCACCGAAACCAAGATGGGCATCGGCGGCCTGCTGCGCAGGCTGCTGCCGCAGGTGACGCCCTACCGCTGGCTGCTGGTCATCACGCTGGTGCTCACCTTCGCGGGCTCTCTGATGGCGCAGGTGAACGCCGTGGTGCTCGACCGTGCGGTCGATGCCATCAACGCGCTGTTGCACCTCGAAGGCGGCTTCCAGTGGAGCGAAGCGGCGCGGATACTGGTGCTCATCAGCGCGATACTGCTCGGCAAGGAGGTGCTGGCGGCCTTCATCACCTTCGGCCAGCGCTTCTTCGGGGAGAAGATACGCATACATGTGAGCCGCGACCTCTCGCTGCGGGTGGTGGACCGCATCCTGGAGTTCCGCATGGCGTTCTTCTCGGCCGCCGGCAACGAGCCCGGCAAGCTGCAGACACGCATCGACCGCGGCATCATGAGCCTGAGCAACACCGTCAAGAACTTCTTCATCGACATCCTGCCGCTCTTCACCAGCGCCATCCTGGCCCTGGTGCTGATGTATGCCGCCAACGTGTACGTGGGGCTGGTGGCTACGGCCATCATCCCGGTCTATTTCTGGATCACCGCCGTACAGGGCCGTCGCATGAAGGGCTGGCGCCACCGCGTGTTCGGCACCCATCAGCAGTTGAGCAGCGGCATATTGAACATCATCGAGAGCATGGGTGTCATCAAGTCGTTCAACCGCGAGCAGGTGGAGGCCTCCAAGCAGGCCGCCCTGCAGGAGCAGAGCACCGACCAGCAGATGCAGACGCGCCGCATCTCGTTCCTCTACGAGGGGCTGAAATCCTTCGTGGAACAGATAGGCACTGTGCTGATTATCATCCTCACGGCCTATCTGGTCCTCATCGATTACCCTGGCATGACTATCGGAAAAATCATGTACCATGTGATGCTCTTCGCCAACGTCAGCGCCCCCATCCGCCAGCTGCATCGCATATACGACGACCTGAACGACGCGCTGGTCTATGCCGAGGGCTTCTTTGGCATACTGGATGCCGACGCCGAGGTGGAAGAGAGTGGGAAGCATGCGCCCGAAAGGGTGGAGGGGAGGTTCGAGATGCGACATGTGGAGTTCACCTATCCCGGCGGCACCCACGCCCTGCGTGACCTCACGATGACCATCGAACCCGGCCAGACAACTGCCCTGGTGGGACTCAGTGGCGCGGGCAAGAGCACGATTGTCAATCTGCTGGACAAGTTCTACCAGCCCGACAGCGGCACCATTACCCTCGACGGCGTGCCCCTCGACCAGTGGGACACCCGTGCGTTGCGCGACAATATCGGCCTTGTGCTGCAGAAGAACCACATCTTCAGCGGCACCATCGAGGAGAATATCCGCTACGGCCGCCCCGACGCTTCGCAGGAGGAGGTCTTCGAGGCCGCCCGCAAAGCCTTCATCTACGACCAGATTGTCGCCCTGCCCGACGGCTTCAACTCCAACGCCCTCCAGTTCAGCGGCGGACAGCAGCAGCGCATTGCCATTGCACGTATGTTCCTCAAGGACCCGCCTATCATCTTCCTCGACGAGCCTACGGCCAGCCTCGACGCCATCGCTACCGAGCAGATCAAGAACTCCATCGACGCCATCAAGCAGGGGCGTACCGTCATCGTCATCAGCCATAACATAGGGCAAATCATCGATAGCGACCGCCTCTACGTCCTCGACACGGGCCACTGCGTGCAGCAGGGCACCCCCGCCGAGGTCTACCGTCAGGGCGGCCTCTACAAGGATATCTTCGACGCCTCGGCGCGTAGCATGAATGCCGACAAGATAGCCAGCACCATGGAGGCCCCCTCACGATGACGCCCCGTACCTATATTGCCATCGACCTCAAGTCGTTCTACGCCTCGGTGGAGTGTGTGGAGCGGGGATTGGACCCGTTGAATACCAACCTTGTGGTGGCCGATGTCAGCCGTACCGAGAAGACTATCTGCCTGGCGGTGACACCGACGCTGAAGCAATACGGCATCGGTGGCAGGGCCAGGCTGTTCGAGGTGGTGCAGGCGCTGCGCAATGTCAACTACACGCGCCTCAGCCAGTCGCCCGAGGGCATATTCAAAGGCCGCTCGGTGCTGGACTCGGAACTCAGCAGGCACCCCGATTGGGAGGTGGACTACATTGCCGCGCCGCCCCGGATGGCACACTATATCAAGATGAGTGCCAAGATATATGACATCTATCTCAAGTACATAGCGCCGGAGGATATCCACATATACTCTATCGACGAGGTGTTCATGGATGTGACCGCCTACCTGGGCACCTACCGCCAGACGGCCCATGAGCTGGCCATGACCATCATCCGCGACGTGCTGCGCCAGACCGGTATCACCGCCACCGCCGGTATCGGCACCAACATGTACCTCTGCAAGGTGGCCATGGACATCGTGGCCAAGAAGATGCCTGCCGACCAGGACGGGGTGCGTATCGCCGAGCTGGACGAGGCATCCTACCGTCGGCAGCTTTGGAACCATCGCCCGCTGACCTCTTTTTGGCGTGTGGGTCGCGGCATCTCGCGCAGGCTGCAGTCTCTCGGCATCGAGACGATGGGGCAGTTGGCGCGCTATTCGCTCGAGCATGAAGACCAGCTTTACAAGACCTTTGGCGTCAATGCCGAGTTGCTTATCGACCACGCATGGGGCTGGGAGCCCTGCACTATCGGGATGATTAAGGCATACCGGCCGGAGAACAACTCATTCAGCAACGGACAGGTGCTCACCGAACCCTATGAGAGTGCCAAGGCGCGCGTGGTGGCGCTGGAGATGGCAGACAACATGGCGCTGAAGCTGGCGGCCAAGCATCTGGTGGCGGACCAGGTGGTGCTCAGCGTGGGCTATGATGTGGAG
This sequence comes from Bacteroidales bacterium, assembly GCA_017940465.1. Classification (GTDB taxonomy): domain Bacteria; phylum Bacteroidota; class Bacteroidia; order Bacteroidales; family P3; genus Colimorpha. Next base: position 117,463 of record JAGAYN010000017.1, read on the forward strand.
AACCTGACCAGCCAGCAGTTTCGCGAATGCTATGGTGGCACAGTGGTACGCGATCACTACGGACGCGAGGTGCCGAAGGAGGCCCATGGGTCTGCCAACCTGCCGCGTCCCACTTCCTCGTCGCGTCTTATTTCCGCTGCGGTGGCTGAGATTTTCGACCGAGAGGTGAACACCTCCCTGCTTGTGCGACGGATTACTGTCGCGGTAAACCACGTGGTGCCTGAGAGCGTCTTGCATGTCAAGGCACGGCAGTTGGAGCTATTTGCCGACACCGAGGCCGAGGCACGGCAGGAGGAGGCTGTCGCCACCGCCCTGGACAGGGAGCACCGCCTGCAGCAGGCGCAGGTGGCGCTGAAAGAACGTTTCGGCAGGAACACTATCCTCAAAGGGCTTAGCTTCGAGGATGGCGCCACAGCCAAAGAGCGCAACAGGCAGATCGGGGGGCACAAGGCATAGGGGGATGGGAGTGTGAATTAGGAATGGAAGTTTGAAATCCGGGAATCAAAATGGAAGAATACGAGGACATTATCCACTTGCCACATTGGGAGCCACGACGCCATCCGCGTATGCCGATGGATGCCCGTGCAGCGCAGTTCGCCCCGTTTTCAGCAGTCACAGGCGTGGACGAGGCCGCCAGCGAGACGGTCCTCCAGCATATTGCCGCCCTCGACGTACAGGAGGAGGACGAGGACTGGATGTTGTAGGGGTAAAAAGAGAAAGGAAGACACCCCGAAGGGGGATGTCTCCCGTTTCCGTTAATTGCTCTGTGTATGCTTTAGCCAGCGATGATGGCGCCGGTGGGGCAGGCGTCAGCGCAGGTGCCGCAGTCGACGCAAGCGTTCTCGTCGATCTTGTAGATGTCGCCTTCGCTGATAGCTTCGACGGGGCACTCATTGATGCAGGTGCCGCAAGCAACACAGGTGTCAGTGATTTTGTAAGCCATTTTGTTTTTGTTTTAAAGGATTAATATTGCAATATTGTTTTTTCTCTAAATCGGGTGCAAAAGTACACACTTTTTCACACATGGCAAAATAATTTCACCATTTTTGGTGAGCGGTGGTTTGTAGTTGCTGTAAATCAGCGTGTTCTGGTGGTGTGTTTTTGGGTAGGACAGGTTTTGTGTGGGTGGTGATTCTGTTCGGAGAGAGACAGGTGGCGCCTATTTTTGTGTCTTGTGTCCAGGCCCTTGGGGGAACCATCCGCGTTCAACGCGGTTGTGCTGGCGCAGCAGTTCGTGGATACCCCACAGGCTGCTGAAGCCTACCACGCCGAGCAATATGCTCCACACCCCGCCGGCGAGCAGCGAGCCCGCAATGCAGCCCAGCCCCAGCACGAGGAAGCTCCACCAGCAGCGCTTGCCCCAATAGTACTCCGCTTTGATTACCAGTGGATGGAATGCTCCGATGGTGAGGAACGTGGCACCGCCTATGATGATTCCGGTAAGGTCCATGTTGTCAGAATATCAGCGCGAGCAGTACCCACAGCCAGTGGGCAGCAATGCCGGCGCAGAGGCCGCCTATGGTGTGGGCTCCGATGGCTTTGCCGATAAGTTTGCGGTAGCCGAGGGAGTCGAGCATGGCTGTGTGGGTGGAGAGGTAGCCGCTCCAGCACATGCCCATGGCGGTGAAGACGGCGATGGCGTTGCCGTTGATGATGCCTTCGCTCACGAAGCGCGGCACCAGGCCGATGGCGGCTCCCACGGCGCCCAGGGCCGTGATGGGGAAACTGACCAGCGCGCCGCTTTCAAAGCCGAAGAGCCAGTAGAAGATGAAGTTCACCTTGTCGGCCAGCCAGGTGATGACCGGCACACCCTCGTAGGCCACGCCCGTGTACTCGCCGTTCGCGCCGGCGGGGCCGAAGGTGAGCATCATGACTATGGTGCTGATGCAGAGCACGCCCGGGATGATGGCCACGCCGATGCCGACGCCACTCTTGCCGCCGTCGAGCATGGCGTTGAGGAAGCGTTGGAAGGCGTTGCCCTCGCTCTTGAACGAGATGTTCTGTTCCGAGCCGCTCTCTTCGGTCACCGGGGCGTCCATTTCGGGATAGCTTTTCAGGGTGGAGCGCTGCATGATGCGGGTGCTGACGATGCTGCCCACCACTGCGCCCAGCAGGCCCACGATGGCTCCCTTGCCGAAGCCCAGGCCCGTCATGAAGGCGATGACCACCAAGCCCATGCCGAAGGCGGTGCCGAAGTTGGTGAGGCTCACCAGCTGGTATTTCTTGAAGTATCGGGCGAAGTTGTTGTCCTTGGCCAGCGAGATGATGGCGGGGTTGTCGCTCAGGAAAGTCATCACAGCCCCCAGCGCGGCCACGCCCGGCAGGTTGTAGAGCGGCTTCATCAGCGGACGCAGGATGTTCTCCATCAGGCGCACCACGCCGAATTCGGTCAGCAGTTTCGAGATGGCGCCCATCAGCACGCAGATGGCCATGATGTAGAACACCGTCTCCAGCAGCAGGTGGTAGGCCGTCTGCATGAAGGTGTTCAGCATCAGCGGCAGGGTCATGCGGTAGGCCAGGAAGCCGAAGAAGGCGAAGAAGCACACCAGGAATATCAGTGCCTCGAAGCTGCGCTTGGTGGTGAACTGGAACCGGCTGGGCTTGGTGGGTTTGCGGCTGCTTTCGCCGGTCTCGTGGTGGCGGAACACCTCGAATGGGTTGAATACACTCAGCAGGCTGTGCCTCTTGTTGTTATGTTCCTCCATGGGTATTTATTTTTTGAAGATTTTGTGGAAATCCATCGTCCAAGTGGCACCTACGTTCACACACAGGCTGTGCTGCGTGGTCTCGGTGGCGATGGTCTCGTCGCTCATCTCGGCCAGGTAGGCGTGCAGGCGCACACTCTCCACGGGGCGGTATTCGCAGCCTGCGCCGTATTTCCCGTAGCGATGTCCGGCCGGTACCAGGTTGTCCAGAGCCGTAGGGGTCTGAAGGTCTACCTCCGAGCGGTTCTGCTCATAGCTCCCTTTGATGAAGAGCGTCAGTTCCGGTCGCAAGCGGTAGTCCCAGCGGAACACCACGCCGAGGTTCTTCCCCCAGTCGTCGGTGGCCAGCGCGTGGTGCATCAGGTCGAGGTACATGCTCGTCTCGCCACTTGTCCAGCGGGTGCCCAGCATCGTCAGGTTCATGTATCGGCCACGTTCCATCTCCACCATGCTTGTGCTCCACAGGGTGTTGAGATGGTTGCCTATCGAGCCCGACCACATCACGTTGTAGGCCAGCAGCCCCTCGTCCCAGCGCAGGCCGCGCGAGTTCACGTAGGGCGACTGGCTCACCTGCAGCGTGAAGCGCTGGCGGCTGTCGTCGGTCGTGTAGGAGGCACCGGCGGCCAGCTGGAAGCAGTAGATGTTGTCCCAGTAGACCGACGTGAAATACTCGTCGATGGGCGGTGCATCATATTCGTAACCGCCCAGCGCCATGGCGTCCTTGCCGAAGCGCAGGCTCCAGTTGCCGTGTTCGTAGTTCATCCACAGAAAGTCCGTGTTGTCGAAGAAGTCGATGCTCCCAGCCTCGGCCTTCAGCCGCTGGCGGAACAGGTAGGTGAAACCACTCCCCAGGTTGCCACCGACGTGCAGGTTGAAGTAGCGGCCGTGGATGCCGTAGGGGTAGCCGGCCTCGCCCTGCTGTTCGCCCCCCACGTTTGTGGTGGCTCGGCTCCATTCCACATCGGCACGGGCCTCCAGCTTGAACTTGTTGAACGCCTCGCCAAGCCGCGTCTGGGCACGGCCCTCCGTGGCGGAAATGCACAGCAGTGCGATGGCTGCGAGCGTGTGTAGTGTCCTTGTTTTCATCGAGTTGTATGTTTTGCAGTATTCATGTTGCGCCTGCAAAGATACAAATTAAAATTGATTACTATTATAATATGTGAGGCTGTGAAAGGGAATTTTGATAATATGGTCCATATCCGTCCATAAGGGTTCACAGTCGAAGTAAATACCTAGGGGATACCTTGGGGATACCTAGAAGGTCCCCGTGGAGTGCGGGGTGCGGGGTTGTGGAGAGGGGGCGGGTGTGTTTGTGTGTAATGTACTGTTTTATAG
>JAGAYN010000018.1 GCA_017940465.1 Bacteroidales bacterium
CGCGACCGCAAGGCCCGTGGCCACGAACCGTCCCGACTCGCGCAACGGAGGCTATGCCCGCGCCGGCCACCCCGGCGGCGTGGTGCCCCCGGCCGTGCGTCCCATCCGCCCGGCTCCCTATTTCCACCACCCCTGGCACAACCGTGTGGTGCACTGCCACCCCATCATCTGGCACCCCGTGCCGCCCCGTCCCTGGTACTGGCCCGGCTTCTGGCACTACTGCCACAGCTACTGGTACGACTATCATGTGACCGATGTCGTGGTGGTGCGCCAGTACGTCAAGGATACCTACAGGGTTGACATGGTCACCTACGGCATCAGCGGCGACGTCATGTACGCCATCGTCCGCGACGCAGGCGACACCTACCTGCAGGTATATGACAAAGACGACCACCTCCTCGCCGAGCAGAAAATCAACAAGAAGTACTGCAACATGACCATCGACCCCGAGAACGGCGGCTGCTGGATCAGCAAGAAGAACAACAAGGACGCCCTCCTCTTCATCTGGGCCGACGGACAACTCCTGATCTACGAGGCTGACTAAGGCGTAGACAATGCAATAGAAAAGGGCCGGAACGCGATGCGTTCCGGCCCTTTTTTGCGTCCCGGCAGGGCTATTCGACGGGGACGACCAGCTGCTCCGTCAGGCGGCTGCGCTGTTCGAGCAGCACCGGCCGCCCGGCAACGATGCTGTCGATCACCTCCTGCGTGTAGTACCGGATGGTGACAAGCTGTAGGTCCTTGTTGTAACGCACATGGAACATGGCGGTTAGGCGCTCGATGAGCAGCCCTGTGCGCTGGGGGTTGTCGTCCACACAGATGGAGAAGCTCAGGGCGGAGTTCTGCATGAGGTTCACCCTGATACCAAGCTCGTTAAGCACTCCGAAGATGACTTGCAGGTTCTCCTCGGCGATGAAGGAGTAGTCGCGCGGCATGATGGAGAGGAGAATCTGGTTGTTGCGGAAGATATAGAGCGGGGTGGAGGGGCTGATAGTATGGTAGTTGCCGATGGACGAGCCGTCGCTTTCGGGGGTGATGAAGGAGCGTATGTAGAGCGGGATGTGCTTGTTCTGGATGGGTTTGACGGTCTTGGGGTGGATGACCGATGCGCCATAGTAGGCAAGCTCAATGGCTTCGCTGTAGGGTATCTGGCTTATTTTCACTGTGTTGTCGAAGTACTTCGGGTCTGCGTTGAGGAATCCCGGCACATCTTTCCAAATGGTAACGCTCTCTGCCCCAAGGCAGTAGGCGAGGATGGCGGCGCTGTAGTCCGACCCCTCGCGGCCGAGGGTGGTGGTGGTGCCGGCTACCGGCGTGCCTGCGATGAAGCCTTGGGTGACGATGACGCTATAGTTCATAGAACCAGCCATCTGCGCCTGCACGGCCTCTTCGGTGGCCTGCCAGTCGACGCGTCCCTCGCGGAAGTGGCTGTCGGTGCGTATCAGTTGGCGGGCATCCTGCCATAGGGTGCTGATTCCATGATGGTTGAGGTAGTGTGCGATGATGGTGGTGGAGAGGAGTTCGCCGAAGGAGACCACCTGGTCGTAGTTGTAGTTGTAGGCATGGTGCGAGGGGTTGAGGCTTTGGCGCACGGTGTCGAGCCGGTCCAGCAGGCTGTGGATCTTGCCTGTGAGCGCCATATCGCTTGGAATGAGCGCGTTGGCGATGCCGAGGTGGTAGTCCTCGAGCTGGGTGCGGAGGGCCTCCGGCGCGGGGTCGGAGGGGTGGGGGAGGGTGCCCGGGACGAGTTTCTCCAGCAGGTTGGTGGTCTTGCCCATGGCGGAGACCACCACCACCAAAGGCTCTGATTCTATGTGCTTTCGCACTATCTGCGCCATGTTGCGCACCGCGTCGGCGCTATTGACCGAGGCTCCGCCGAATTTGAACACCTTCATGCCAGTTCCCTTTCCATGTCGCGGCGCGAGTCTTTGGCTTTCAGCGTCTCGCGTTTGTCGTAGTGATGCTTGCCCTTGGCGAGGGCGATGGTGAGTTTGGCATAGCCCCTGGGGTTGACGAAGAGGAGCACGGGCACGATGGTGAAGCCGCGTTCCTTGGTGCGGGTCTGGAGTTTCTTCAGCTCGCGGCGGTTGAGGAGCAGTTTGCGGTCGCGCTTGGCACGGTGGCCCCAGAAGGAACCGAACTTGTACTCGGAGATGTGCATGTCCCTCACGAAGAGTTCGTTGCCGATGAAGGTGCACCAGGCGTCGGTGAGGTTGGCCTTGCCTTCGCGTATGCTCTTGATTTCGCTGCCCATGAGGGCGAGGCCCGCGGTGTACTCGTCGAGGAGGAAGTACTCGAAGGCGGCGCGTTTGTTCTTGATTTCTATGAGGTTTTTCTCTTCCATGTTGAGGAGTAGAACGCGCGTGGGGGCGGTTTATTGTGCGCGGGTGGCGGAAAAAGGGTGCGTCAGGAGGTGAGGCCGCCGTAGTCTTCGGCGGCGCGGAGGAGGGCCTCCTCGGTGGTGTATTGCAGGTGGAGGGTGGAGCGTGTGAGGATGGACTGCGAGGAGCAGCGGTCCACATTGACGCGCACGAGGGCCCATCCGGCGTCGGTGGCGGCGAAGCGGCTGTCCACCCAGGCGAGGGTGCCGTCGACGACGGGCAGGTCGCCGGGCTTCACCTCCTCCATGCTGAAGCGGGCCTGCGGCACGCGGAGGGGCCCTTCGAAGTGTTGCTCGAGGGTGTAGAGGCGAATGCGCTCGTGGGGGATGAGCGTGGCGGGGTCGAGGTCGGTGAGCAGGGCGGGGGTGCCGTCCACCTCGCCGAGGCGTTGTTTGACGGGCATGAGGGTGCCGTCGGACACCGGTATGTCCGGCATGAGCACCGAGGCGCGCACCCTCTCCCTGCCGGGCAGGTAGACGGCGGGCAGCCGGTTGGCGAGGGAGGCGAAGCGGGCGTAGGCGCTCTTGCCGCCGGTGAACATGGGCTGGCAGTGGCGCAGCGACTGCCAGAGGGCGGTGGTGTGGCGCATGCGCTGGCGCGTCTCGAACTGTGCGCGCGAGTTGCGGCGCGGCTGTGCCGAGGTGGCGGCGCGCACCACCGTGGCGCCGGAGCGCTGGTAGAACGTGATGCCGCTGGTTTTCAGCCTGCCGTTGAGCAGCAGGCCTGTGGTGTTTTGTTTGGCCATGATGTGGGTCTCCTATGGTTTTGTGGCGGCGCGGGGCCGCCGGTGATACGTCGGTGCCGGGGTCCGTGGCCGTTCCGACAGTTCTCCGCTCGTTCTCCGCTATTTCTACGGTATTTCTCCGCTCGTTCTCCGCTTTTAAAGCGTGGAAATGACGTGGAACGGGCGTCGCTGTAGCGGTGCAAGGTGCTGGGCAGCACGGTGTTGTGGCGTGGCGGACGGGGACGGACCTTGCTGCAAAGATAAGCATAATCCGCCATACGGCCAAATTTTTTTTTCCTCCGGGGTCAGGGTTGCGGGGGGTAGGTGTCGTCGATGCGGTCCAGCACGTCCAGTGTCGTCGGCACGTCGGGCGCGTCGGCCAGCGCCAGCCGCAGGGGCTTGAAGTTGTAGAGCCCCTTGAAGTAGTTGCCGAAATGGCGGCGGAGGCTGAAGAGGGCGGTGCGTTCGCCGTAGAAATCGGCCGCGGCCAGGAGGTGTCGGCGGCAGACGTCGACGCGCTCGGCCACGGGGACGGGCCTGGGCGGCAGGCCGTCGAAGGCGCGGCGGCACTGCTCGAAGATCCAGGGGTTGCCGACGGCGGCGCGTCCGATGAGCAGCCCGTCGAGGCCGTAGCGCCGGCGGCGGTCCAGCGCGTCGTCGGCCGAGGCCAGGTCGCCGTTGCCGAGGATGGGGATGACGATGCGGGGATTGGCCTTCACCTGGCCGATGGGTTCCCAGTCGGCGGTGCCGCTGTACATCTGGCTTTTGGTGCGTCCGTGGATGGCGAGGGCTGCGATGCCGGTGTCCTGGAGGGCCTCGGCGAAGTCGGTGACCGGCATCGTGTCGGCGCTGTAGGCGAGGCGTGTCTTGACGGTGACGGGCAGCGAGGCGCGGCGCACGAGGGCTGCGGTAATGCGGAGCATGCGCGGGATGTCCTGCAGGATGCCGCTGCCGGCGCCGCGGCCCGCCACCTTGCGCACGGGGCAGCCCCAGTTGATGTCGATGAAGTCGGGCCGCGCCTGCTCCACCACCTCCAGGCATTGCAACAGCTCCGCCTCGTCGGCGCCGAATATCTGTATCCCTATCGGGCGCTGGCCTTCGGAGAAGCGCATCTTGCGGAGGCTCTTCCCGGCGTCGCGGTTGAGGGCTTCGCTGGCGATGAACTCGGTCACCAGCAGGTCGGCGCCGAACTCTTTGCAGAGTTGGCGGAAGGGGAGGTCGGTGATGTCGTCCATGGGCGACAGGCCGACGAGGCAGCGGTCGTGGAGGAAGGGCAGGGTCATGGCGTTTTGCGGCTGGGGGCGGGGTTGTGTTTGCGGTAGGCATCGAGGAGGGCTTCCCAGAAGAGGTCGCCCAGGAGCTGGTATCCGGCACGGGTGAAGTGCACGCGGTCGGTCTGGGCCAGGCCGGCCTGGCGCCAGCGGTCCATCGACCGGAGGCCGCCCATGATGGCGAACTGGTCCCACACCACGCCGCCCGTCTCGCGCGCCAGCCGGTGGAACACCTCGCGCGCCAGCGCACCGTTGGCATTCACCTCGTAGCGGTTGCGCCTGAGGCGCTTGAAGCTGTCGTTGTTGGTGATGAAGACCAGGGCGCAGTCGGGGTTCACGGCGCGCACGGAGTCGATGAGTTCCAGGTAGTGGCGCCGGAACTCCGCCGTGTCGAAGCCCGCCTTCGAGGCGTCGTTGATGCCGAGGCCGAAGAGCACCATGTCGGGATGCAGCAGGCGCAGGTCGCGGGCCAGGTGTGGGCAGCGCAGGTAGTCGGGTACCGACGCCCCGTTGGCGCCCACCGAGTGGAACGAGAATCCCGGCCTGCGGTTGCCGAGGTAGAGGCCCGTGAGGGTGAAGCTCTCCCCCGCGCGGCAGGGGAGCACGAGGGTGAACGAGTCGACGGCCGCCGCGAGGTTGAACACAAAACGGTCGGTGCGGGGGTCGACATAGGAGGGGAACACCAGTCGCCCGTCGAGGCTCAGCATGGGCGTCACCCCCTGGTCGGAGCGGCCGATGGCCACGATGCGCGTGGTGGCATAGTCCACCGTCGTGTCGCGTAGCACGATGCCCACCTCGGTCAGCGAGTCGGCCGCCGTCACGCTGATGCCGCACAGGCCCAGTGGCTGCGGGTGGTCCTGGTACACGTTGCGCGTCAGCACCACCTTCTGCGGGCAGTGCACCGCGTAGTCGGCCGGGTTGTTGCACCGCGCCGCCGCCGAATAGGGGAACAGCATGCCGCGGCCGGAGACCAGCGCCGGGTAGGCGTGCATCAGGTGCTGGCGTATGGCGTTGCTCATCGTGCCGGCCTGCACATGCGAGCCGCCGATGTGGACGATGTTCAGGTTGCCCTGCCCTGTGGCCTCCAGCTGGCGCCAACGGGAGAGGAAAAGCCCCAGCGAGGGCGACTGGCGGGCATACTCCAGGCGGTTCCCGTCGTAGCGTATGAACGGATACTTCTGCCCCGCAACCGGGGCAAAACAGGCGGTGACACTCAGCAAGATAAGCGTCCAGGCGGCTCTTTTCATGGTTGCAAAGGTACGAAACTTGGTCAACATGGCAAAATTTTTATATCTTTGCACCGCAAAACCGACTGTCATGAACAAGAGTATCACCATTGATTATCAGGAGTATGCCTCCGTCGACGCCCTGCCTGTGGCCGACCGCGGGCTGATGCTTCGCGCCATCGAGGCCGCCGAGGGAGCCTATGCCCCCTACTCGCACTTCCGCGTCGGAGCGGCCCTGCGCCTCGCAGACGGCACCGTGGTGCCCGGCGCCAACCAGGAGAACGCCGCCTACCCCTCGGGCCTCTGCGCCGAACGCACCGCCATCTTCGCCGCTGCCGCCCGTTATCCCGACCGTCGCGACTACGACTGCCTCGCCATCGTGGGGCGCACCCCCGCCGGCACCCTCTGCGAGGCCTCCCCCTGCGGCGCTTGCCGCCAGGCCCTGCTCGAGTACGAGCAGGCGCAAGGCCACCCCCTGCGCCTCCTCTGTTACCTCGGCGACGGCGCCGTCCGTGCCTTCCCCTCCGTGGCCAGCCTGCTCCCCTTCTCCTTCGGCCTCGCCTGACGGGCTGGTCCCAATTTTGTCCGCCGGCGCCCCGCCGCGCACCCCTTTGCGCCGCGCACGGCTCCCCGTGGGGCCAGAAAATGGGCGCAAGTATGTCGCTGGAAGCCTGTCGTTTACGACAAAACATGCATCCCGGGCGGAAAAAAAATTTCGCCACTACGGTTTTTCTTCGTACCTTTGCACACTTAATTGTGTAGAATAAATAATAATAAAATAAATAAAAACCAGCACAAACAACACTACAACCATGGGAATTATTGGAAACATCAGAAAGCATTCGTGGATAGCCGTGGCTATCGTGGGCATCGCCATCGTTGCCTTCATCATCGGCGACCTGACGAAAAACAACAATGCCATCCCTGACATGGGCAAGGTGGACGGTTCGGTGATGAGCCGCCAGCGCTTCGACGACCTGGTGTCGCAGATGGAGAACAACTACAAGATGCAGTATCAGACCGCCCAGGTGCCGTCCGAGATGCAGAACCAGATCCGCGAACAGGTGTGGCAGAACTTTGTGGACGAGACCCTCCTCGAGGGCCAGACCTCCAAGCTCGGCCTGAAGGTGACGCCCGCCGAGGTGAGCGATATGTACACTGGCCAGTTCCTCCACCCCTATATGCGCCAGAACTTCACCAATCCGCAGACGGGCCAGTACGACTATGCCTACGTGAACCGTATCATCGAGAACTTCGACCAGCTCGACACCGCGCAGCGCCTGCAGTGGGTGGAGCTCGAGCGGACCGTCAAGAAGGACCGCCAGCAGCAGAAGTATTCCGGCATGATCTCCTCCGGCTTCTACATGCCCAAGGCACTGGCCGCCACGCTGGCCTCCTACAGCGCCGAGGCTTCCAACGTGCGCCTGGTGTCGCTCCCCTTCCAGACCGTGGCCGACGACGAGGTGACCCTCGCCGACGCCGACTATAAGGCCTACTACGACGAGCACCGCTCCGAGTTCCGCGTGATGGAAGAGATGCGCGACCTTGACTTCATCGTCTTCCCCGTCACCCCCACCCCTCAAGACCTGGCCGCCATCGAGAGTGAGGTGCGCAAGGTGTGGGACGAGTTTCAGACCGTCGAGGATGCCGAGGTGCCCTTCTTCGTCAATGGGGAAAGCCACCGCAGCTACGACTCCGCCTACCTGAAACCCTCCGACTTCCGCGCCCCCATGAGCGAACAGATTGCCGCCGCCGAGGCCGGCAGCTTCGTGGAGCCTGCCATCATCGGCAACGAGTGGATGATGGCCAAGGTGCTCAAGACCGCCGTCCGCCCCGACTCCCTCCGCGCCAGCGCCATCTACATCTTCAACAGCAATGCCGGCTCCAGCATCACCACCCGCTCCAACGAACAGGCCAAGCGCCTGGCCGACAGTGTGCTGAATCTCCTCAATGGCCGCCAGATGACCTTCGAGGAGGCTGTCGAACAGTTCAGCGACGACCCCCAGAAGGGCGAGACCAAGGGCGACTTGCAGTGGCAGCCCGATGGCGGGTTCGGCTTCCTCAACGAGCAGATTGTCAATACCCCCGTGGGGGGACACTTTGTGGTGGAGCATCCGCAGGGCGTGGGTTACTTTGTGGTCAAGGTGACCGACAAGACCGCCGCCTCCAAGAAATACCGTGTGGCCCTCATCACCCGTGAGATAGAAGCCTCCAAGGCCACCAACGACGCTGCCTTCGCCGCCGCCCACAAGTTCGCCGCCGCCAACCGCACCCTGGCCTCCTTCGAGGCTTCGGCCCAACAGGAGAACCTGCAGGTGCGCAATGCCCGTGTGAACTTGATGACCGAGACCCTCGCCGGCGTCCAGGGCGCCCGCCAGGTGGTCCAGTGGGCGTTTGACGAGAAGACCCAGACCGGCACCGTGGCCGACCAGGTGTATGAGTGCAACGGCGCGTTCGTCGTCGCCGCCCTCAAGGATGTGTTCAAGAAAGGCTACGCCTCGCTCGACCAGGTGCGTCCGATGATAGAGCAGCAGGTGCGCAACCAGAAGAAGGCCGATGTGCTGATGGCCCGCGCCAACGACGCCCTCAAGATAGGCAAGGACATCAACACCGTGGCTACCAAGTTGGGCGTTGCGGTCGACACGCTCGACAGCGTCTCCTTCAACGACTACTACCTGGGCCGCTACGGTATGGAGCCCAAGGTGCAGTCGGCTATCGCCGCCACCAAGAGCGGTGTGGCCGGCCCCGTGAAGGGCTCCAGCGGTGTGTATGTGATCCAGGTGGACGGGAAGGTGCCCCACGACGCCCCGACCCCCGATGCAGTCAAGATGCAGCTTGAGCAGTCCTACCGCAACAAAGCACGCTTCCTCACGCAGGCCCTCCGCATGAGCGCCGACATCACCGACCAACGCAACAAGTTCTTCTAGTCCGGTATCGACCTCAAGGGATGGTGGGCACGGCTTAGAAGCAAGCCCGTAACGGATTTCATCAAGCGCAAACACAAGTTTGTGGTGATGGATACCGACACTTTCAAGGAGAAATACTCCTTCCAGCTGTCGGGAACCAACCTCTTTGTGACCGTCGGCATCACCGTCATCGTGCTCATCGTCCTCACCACGGTCCTCATTGCCTTCACGCCGTTGCGCGAATGGATTCCGGGCTACACCGATGCCCGGGCAGTGGAACAGACCTACGAGAACGCGCGGCGGATGGACTCGTTGGAGCATCGCCTCGCCGAGCAGGAGTGGATGGTGCTCGCCATGCGGGCCGCCCTCAGCGGTGAGATGCCGCTGGAGGTCCACGACACCGCTGCTTCCGGCCACGGCCTTCAGGCACTGACCAAGGAGTATCTCCGTTCCCATGAAGACAGTCTTCTCCGCCAAGAGGTGGAGCAATATGTATCATCCTCAATAACACCCACGCCACGAAACGAATAGCCATACTGGGAAGCACGGGTTCCATCGGGGTCCAGACCCTCAATGTGGTCCGCCGCCACCGCGACCTCTTCGAGGTGGAGGTGCTTTGTGGCGGCAGCAACGCAGCGCTGCTGACGGCGCAGGCCCTGGAATTCAACCCCAATGCCGTAGTGATTGCCGACGAGAGCAAGTATGAACAGGTGCGCGATGCCCTGCAGCCGCACGACATCAAGGTCTATGCCGGCCCGGCCGCCATGGAGGAGGTGATGGAGATGGGGAGCATCGACATGGTGGTAGCCGCCATCGTAGGCTTTGCCGGCCTCAAGCCCACGCTGCGGGCCATAGAGAGCGGCAAGCCGGTGGCGCTGGCCAACAAGGAGACCCTTGTGGTAGCCGGCAGCCTGGTCACCGCCGCCGCCCGCCGCCACAGGGTGCCTATCCTGCCGGTGGACAGCGAGCATTCGGCCATCTTCCAATGCCTGGTAGGGGAAGGGAACGGGGTGGACAAGCTGATACTTACCGCCAGTGGCGGCCCGTTCCGCGGCAAAAGCCGTGCCGAGCTGGAGCATGTTACCCTTGAACAGGCGCTGAAACACCCCAACTGGAGCATGGGCCGCAAGGTGACTATCGACAGCGCCACCTTGATGAACAAGGGGCTGGAGGTTATCGAGGCCAAGTGGCTCTTCGGAATCGAGGCCGGGGACATAGAGGTGCTGGTCCACCCACAGTCGGTGGTCCACTCCATGGTGCAGTACTGCGACGGCAGCATCAAAGCCCAGATGGGCACCGCCACGATGGAGACCCCCATACAGTATGCCCTGTCATTCCCGCAGCGTATCGAGAGCCATCTGCCCCGTTTCGACTTCCTGCAGCACCCTACGCTCACCTTCGAGCCTCCCGACCGCCAGACCTTCCGCTGCCTCGACCTGGCCTACCGTGCCCTTTCCCGCGGCGGAAACGCCCCCTGTGCCATGAATGCAGCCAACGAGGTGGCGGTGCAACGCTTCATCGATGGCCGCATCGGCTTCCTTGACATTGCTGATTTTGTGGAGCAGGTCATGGAGGATGCCCCCTATATGGCCAGCCCCACGCTGGACGACCTATTAGAAACCGACCGTAATATCAGAACACTATGAACTGGTTAGCCCTCATATTGAGCCTCACTATCCTCGTGGCCACCCATGAGTTGGGGCACCTTGCCTTCGCCAAGCTATTCCATACGCGCGTGCGTAGGTACTATATTTTCTTCAACTGGAAGTTCTCTATCCTCAAAGCCAAACGGTTCGACGGCAAGTGGCATTTCCTGTGGTTCAACGCCACCACGCCCGAAAGCTGGGAAGAAAAGAACCTGAAGCCCGAGGACCAGAACAACACCCTCTGGGGCCTCGGCTGGATTCCGCTGGGCGGCTATTGCGACATTGCAGGCATGATCGACGAGACAAAGGATGTGTCGGACCTGGAGGCGGAGCCCCAGCCCTGGGAGTATCGCATCAAGCCGGCATGGCAGCGCCTCTGCATCATCAGCGGCGGGGTGCTGGTGAACTTCGTCACCGCCTTGCTGCTCTATGGTGCTATCTTCTCCCATTGGGGCAAGGACGAGCTTCCGATGCACAGCGCCACCCTCGGCTTCCAGTACCATCAAGTGATGCTCGACGAAGGCTTCCACAACGGCGACCTCATCTGTGCCATAGACGGGCAGGAGGTGGACGACTATGTGGAGGCGAACAAGATGCTCCTTCTGGGAGATGCCCGGCAGGTCACCGTGCGCCGCGACGACACGATGGTCACCATTGACATGAGTGGCCGCCTGGTGGAACGGGTGAACACAGAGCGTGTCAAACATCTGATGACACCGCGAATTCCCTTTGTAGTCAAGTCTTTTGTTGCTGGCTCCACCGCTGAGCGCGCCGGTATGCTGCCTGGCGACAGTGTGGTGAGCATCAATGGCGAGCGCATCGCCGCCTTTAACGATATCACTGAAGCTTTGGCCGAGCACAAGGGGGAGACCGTCACCATCGGTTTCTACCGCGACCGCATGACTGCCTCGCTGGAGGTGGAGGTCAGCAGCTCCGGGAAACTTGGTGTGCAGTGCGAGACCGATATAGCGAGGCTTTTCCCCGATATACGCCACATCGACTACACCATTCCCCAAGCCATCGCTGCTGGCATCAGCCACGGATGGGAGACGCTGGTGACCTATGTCTCGGGCCTCAAGATGCTTTTCGCCCCGGGCGGAGCCCAGAACCTCGGCGGCTTCGGCGCCATGGCCAGCCTTTTCCCCGACCATTGGGACTGGCAGGCTTTCTGGGAACTGACGGCCTTGCTGGCGCTCATCCTGGCATTCATGAACATCATCCCTATCCCCGGGCTCGACGGCGGCCATATCCTCTTCACCCTGTGGGAGATCATCACCCGCAAGAAACCCTCAGACAACTTCCTTTCCTATGCCCAGAATGTCGGCATGTTCCTGTTGCTGGCGCTCATGATATTCGCCAATGGCAACGACCTGTGGCGTTGGCTCTCAAGCAAGTTCTGACACCCTGTGCCGCATGAAGAAGCTCGACCGCCTCATCCTCCGCTCCTTCCTCGGGCCGCTGGTGCTCACCTTCACCCTCTCGGTGCTGGTGCTGCTGATGCAGTTCGTGTGGAAGTATGTGGACGATCTGGTGGGTAAAGGGCTTGAATTCTCGGTCATCGCCGAGTTGCTGATGTACGCATCCGCCACCTTCGTCCCCATGGCCCTGCCCATTGCTGTGCTCTTTGCCTCCATTATGACCATGGGCAACTTCGGCGAGAAGTACGAACTGGTAGCCATGAAGGCCGGAGGCGTCAGTGTGCGCCGTGCCATGATGCCGATGGCCCTGGTGGCCCTGCTGCTCACCGGCCTGGCTTTCTACTTTTCCAACAATGTCATGCCCAGCGCCATGCTCAAGTACCGCATGACCCTCTACGACATCACGCGCAAGAAGCCCGCCGTGAACATCACCCCCGGCGAGTACTATGACGAGCTGGAAGGCTACGTCATCCGGGTGGGAAGCAAGGGCAAGGACGGGCGTGTGCTGGAGGATGTCATCATCTACGACCACTCCCACGGCAGCGGCGAGGTGGGCGTCACCGTGGCGCAAAGCGGCACCATGGAGTCCACTCCCGACAACCGATTCCTGCAGTTCACCCTCCACGACGGCTACACCTACACCGAAAAGATGGCCGGCGAGAGCGCGGTGCGACGCCCGTTCACGGCCATCGGCTTCAAGGAGCAGACTATCAATTTCGACATCTCCTCCTTTGCCTTCAACCGCAGCGGGGAGGATATCTTCAAGGGGAGCTACCAGATGATGAACCTTGCCCAGCTCGACACGGCTATCCGGAGGCTGGACTCGTCGCAGGTGAGGCGCAACGCGCAGTGCCGCGGCGAGATACTTTCGGCCATGCATGCGTGGTGCCAATGGGCCGACAGTGCGGTCTCGCCGGCAGGTGTGGCCGTATTGGGGGCGTTGCTGGACAGTC
This sequence comes from Bacteroidales bacterium, assembly GCA_017940465.1. GTDB lineage: Bacteria > Bacteroidota > Bacteroidia > Bacteroidales > P3 > Colimorpha. The sequence goes on from JAGAYN010000018.1 coordinate 12,526, forward strand.
TGCCCGGCGAACGCCGCAGCAGGGTGCAGGACTATGCCCGCAACGCCGCCGTGGCTGCTTCGCGCGATATCAAGATGTACGGCGACATGCAGCAGTCGGATCAGGAGTATGTCAATCGCCACCGCATCGAGTGGCACCGCAAGTTCACCCTCTCCATCGCCTGCCTGCTGCTCTTTTTGGTCGGGGCCCCCTTCGGTTCCATTGTGCGCAAGGGCGGCCTGGGCCTGCCGCTGGTGGCCTCGGTGGGCTTCTTTGTGCTCTATTATGTGATAGGCATGATCAGCGAGAAGGCCGTCCGCGAGTCGGCCCTCGGCCCCGAAGGCATGTGGATCTCCTCGCTTGTCATGCTGCCCATCGGCATAATGCTCACCCTGCAGGCCACCACCGACTCCTCCTTCTTCGACGCTTCGTCATGGAAGAAGTTCTTCCACCGGCTGCGGCCCGCCAAGAGGGGGAGGTGAGGGCGAGACGTTTTTTTTTCATATCTTTGCACCAGTTATAACATATAAGGAATAGAACCCATGGAATTCAAACTGAACACTATAGAGGAAGCCATCGAGGATTTCCGCGAGGGCAGGTTCGTCATTGTGGTCGACGACGAGGACCGCGAGAACGAGGGCGACTTCATCATGGCCGCCGAGAAGATCACCCCCGAGCATGTCAACTTCATGCTCAAGAACGGCCGCGGCGTGCTCTGCGCCCCGATCACCGAGGAGCGTTGCCACGAACTGAACCTGGACATGCAGGTGCACGACAACACCTCGCTGCTGGGCACCCCGTTCACGGTGACGGTGGACAACCTGGAGGACGGCTGCACCACGGGCGTCAGCATGCACGACCGCGCGAGCACCATCCGCGCATTGGCCGACCCCGCCACGCGTCCCGACCAACTCGGGCGCCCGGGCCACATCAACCCCCTCCGCGCCCGCAACGGCGGCGTGCTGGTTCGTGCCGGACACACCGAGGCGGCCGTAGACCTGGCCCGCCTGGCCGGCCTCAGGCCCGCAGGGGCTCTGATTGAAATCATCAACGACGACGGCACCATGGCCCGCATGCCGCAGCTGCAGGAAGTGGCCCGTCGGTTCGGACTCAAGATAGTCACCATCAAGGACCTCATCGCCTACCGCGTGGCACACGAGACGCTCGTGCGTCGCGAACAGGAGGTGTTCCTGCCCACACAGTGGGGCGACTTCCAGCTCATCGCCTACACCCAGCTCGACAACGGCTGCACACACATGGTGCTCCGCAAAGGCGAATGGGAGGAGGGCGAGCCGGTGCTGGTGCGGGTGCACAGCAGTTGCGCCACGGGCGACATCTTCGGATCCTGCAAGTGCGACTGCGGCGACCAGCTGCACCGCGCCATGGAAATGATCAATCGCGAAGGCAAGGGCCTCATCGCCTACATGAGCCAGGAGGGGCGCGGCATCGGCCTGGTGAACAAACTCAAAGCCTACCACCTCCAGGAGCAGGGCTTCGACACGGTGGAAGCCAACCTCAAACTCGGCTTCAAGGCCGACGAACGCGACTACGGCATCGGCGCACAGATCCTGCGCCAGGAGAAGGTCACCAAGATGCGCCTCATCACCAACAACCCCGTCAAGCGCACCGGCCTCGAGGGCTACGGGTTGGAGGTGACCGAAATCGTACCCATCGTCATCGAACCCAACCGCTACAACCTGCGCTACCTCAAAACCAAGCAGGAACGCATGGGGCACGAACTGCACATGAAGTAGTCCGTTGTGGACCATTTACCCCAACCACCAGGCCTCCCCCCAGGGAGGCTTTTTCGGCTCATAACGGCTCAACATCCAGGAATCCGGCAGGGACCCTATAGGTATCCCATAGGTATCCTGTAGGTATTTACTTCGACTGAGAACCGATATGGACCGATATGAGCCACATGACCCCCAACGACCCTCCAATCCCCTCCGGCCTCACCTCCCCCCAGCCCCCTCGAGGAATCCACCTGGAATACGCAATTTAACATCTTTTAACTTTACCGTTCCGATAAAGTCAGTATCTTTTTCCCATTGCCCCCATTCCCTGTAGTTTCAGGGAGGATGGTGAAAGTCAGCAAGTTAGAAGATATTCAAAACATTATTACAAACCAAAAAAACTAATCAACATGAGAAAAACCGCTACTTTCTTCGCCCTGCTGGCGGCCCTATGGCTGCTGCCGGGATCGGCATGGTCGCAACAGACCGTCACCATCGCCAACGGAACAGACCAAGATTGGTACATCCCATTCTACGGTTCCTACACCGACTACGGCGAACAGACCGAGTTC
>JAGAYN010000019.1 GCA_017940465.1 Bacteroidales bacterium
AATAAATCACTGGGACACCAAGCCCGTTTGCATATAAAACGCGAATCAGGCGGCTTTTCTTTTGCCTGATTCTGACTGCGTAGCAAAATATTTTTATGCGTCTGTGTGTAAATCAAAAATTTTTATGTAAATTTGCAGCCGGTTAGCGCAATGAAACAGATACTGCTCATCAACGACGTCGTGGGCTGCAGCCATGTGGGCATGGTGGCCATGCTGCCTATCCTTACCCATCAGGGCCATGCGGTCTACAACCTGCCCACCGCCCTGGTCTCCAACACGTTGGACTACGGACGCTTCAACGTATTGGAGACCACTGGCTACATGCGCGGCACGCTGCCCGTGTGGCAGGAACTGGGCTTCCGTTTCGATGCCGTATGCACCGGGCTGATGTTCAGCGAGGAGCAGGCGCGCCTGGTGGCCGGCTACTGCCGACGCCTGCGTGGGGAGGGCACCGCCGTCTTCGTCGACCCCATCATGGGCGACGGCGGACGCCTCTACAACGGCATCACGCAGCGCCAGGTGGAACTCATGCGCGAGATGGTCGGCGTGGCCGACCTCACCTTCCCCAACTACACCGAAGCCTGCTACCTGACCGACACCCCCTTCCGCCCCGACGGCATGACCTGGGACGAGGCACGGCGCCTGCTGGACGCCATGCTCTCCCTCGGTGCCCGCAGTGCCCTCGTCACCAGTGCCTGCGTCGATGGACGCACCTGTGTCATCGGTGTGCTCCCCCCGACCGAGAAAAAAGATGCCGGGGATGAGGCTATGTTCAAAATCGACTACGATGAAATCCCCGTCGCCTTCCACGGTACGGGCGACATTTTCAGCGCCCTCCTCATAGGCCACCTTCTGAACGGGCTCCCGCTACGGGAGAGCACTGCCAAGACCGTGCAGATTGTCAGTCGCCTCATCGAGCGCAACCGCCACCTCTCCGACCCCTGCCGCGGAATCCCCATCGAACAATGTCTGGACCTGCTCTGATTGGCAGACGGTTACGCCATTGTCGCCCCTCAACGGTAAGGACTCGATGGACCAAATCCGTCCAAATCGGTTCACAGTCGAAGTAAATACCTATAGGATACCTGGAAGATACCTTGAGGGTTCCTGCCATAAGGCGGTGGAATTTTGAATATTGAATTATGAATTGTGAAATCTGCGTCTCGGGGGGCTGTGGAGGGGACAGGATGTGCAAGAGGCTTTTATTCAGTGTCTTGCGTGGATTTTCCAGGGGGAACGGGCTGGGGTCACCAAAAATGGTGAGAAAATTTTTTCAAAAGTGGTTGGGAATTGTTTTTATTTTGTATATTTGCAGCATCCATATTGTAGGTGGAATGCTTCTTATGGGTTTGAAAATCAATTAAATAAACAAAATATTAATCCTAAACAAAAGGACTCTTATGACAAAAGTTAAATCATTGGCTGACCTGAAAGCCATGCGCGAAAAGCTCCAGTCGAACCTCGATGTCCGCGAGAAGGCCGAACATCCCGAGTCGCTGGTGCAGATCAAGGTCGCTATGGCCACCTGTGGTATCGCCGCCGGTGCCAAGCAAGTTATGGAACACATGATGCAGAAAGCCGACGAACTGGGCATCTCGGCCGTCTTCACGCAGACGGGCTGCATGGGCTACTGCCACGCCGAGCCCACCCTCGAGGTGCGCGTCCCGGGCAAGGATCCCATCGTGTTCGGCCATGTGGACAATAACCGCGCCGACGAAATCCTCACCAAGTATGTCCAGAACGGCGAACTGGTGGAGGGTATCATCCCCGTCAACTACGAAACCATCGACAAATAAGACAGACAGACAATCATGGCAAAATACAAAATGCATATCCTGATCTGCGGCGGTACCGGATGCAAGTCCAGCAACAGCCTCCAGATTATCGACAATTTCCATAAAATCCTTGCCGAAAAAGGCTTGGCCGACGATGTGCAGGTCATCAAGACCGGCTGCTTCGGCTTCTGCGAGAAGGGCCCCATCGTGAAGATCATGCCCGACAACACCTTCTACACCAACGTCACCCCCGAGGATGCCCTCCGCATCGTCGAGGAGCACATCATCAAAGGACGCAAGGTGCCCGAGCTGCTCTACACCAACCCCGAGAACAAGGAGCACGTCTCCGACTCGCGCCACATGGACTTCTACAAGAAGCAGATCCGCATCGCCCTGCGCAACTGCGGTTTCGTTGATCCCGAGAACATCGAGGAGAGCATCTCGCGCGGCGGCTATGAAGGCCTCGCCAAGTGCCTCACCGAGATGACCCCCCAGCAGGTCATCGACGTCATGAAAGCCTCCGGCCTCCGCGGCCGTGGCGGTGCCGGTTTCCCCACGGGTCTGAAGTGGGAACTCTGCGCCAAGAACCAGGCCGACCAGAAATACGTCATCTGCAACGCCGACGAGGGTGACCCTGGTGCCTTCATGGACCGCTCCATCCTCGAGGGCGACCCCAACAGCATCGTCGAGGCTATGGCCATCTGCGGCTACGCCATCGGTGCCACCAAGGGTTTGGTCTACATCCGTGCCGAGTACCCCCTCGCCATCGACCGCCTCAAGATAGCCATTGAGCAGGCTCGCGAATACGGCCTGCTGGGCAAGGACATCCTCGGCAGTGGCTTCGATTTCGACATCGAGCTCCGCTACGGTGCCGGCGCCTTCGTCTGCGGCGAGGAGACAGCCCTCATCCACTCCATGGAAGGTATGCGCGGCGAGCCCACGCTGAAGCCCCCGTTCCCCGCCGTCAGCGGCTACATGGGCAAGCCCTCCAACGTGAACAACGTCGAGACCTTCGCCAACGTGCCCGTCATCATCACCAAGGGCGCCGAGTGGTTCGCCGGCATCGGTACCGAGAAGTCGAAGGGCACCAAGGTGTTCGCCCTGGCCGGACAGATTAACAACGTGGGTCTGATTGAGGTTCCGATGGGTATTACCCTCCGCGAGATTATCTACGAAATCGGCGGCGGCATCAAGGACGGCCGCGAGTTCAAGGCCGTGCAGACCGGCGGCCCCTCCGGCGGCTGCCTCACGGCCAAGCACCTCGACACCCCCATCGACTACGAAAGCCTCATGGCTGCCGGCTCGATGATGGGCTCCGGCGGTATGGTCGTCATGGACGAGACCTCTTGCATGCCCGCCATCGCCAAGTTCTACCTCGAGTTTACCTGCGAGGAGAGCTGTGGTAAGTGCACCCCCTGCCGCGTCGGCAACAAGCGCCTTTGCGAACTGCTGGAGAAGATCACCAACGGCAATGGCACGATGGAGGACCTCGAGAGCCTGCGCAACCTGGCCAATGTCATCAAGGACGCCTCGCTCTGCGGCCTCGGACAGACCTCGCCCAACCCCGTGCTCAGCACGCTGGACAACTTCTGGGACGAGTATGTGGAGCACGTCGTGGACAAGAAGTGCCGCGCCGGCGTCTGCAAGAAACTCATGCAGTATGTCATCGACCCCGAGAAGTGCATCGGCTGTGGCAAGTGCGCCAAGAACTGTCCTGTCGAGACCATCTTCCGCACCGACTATATCGCTCCTGGCCACAAGCTGGCCTCGTTCCGCATCGAGCAGTCGAAGTGCGTCAAGTGCGGCGCCTGCCACACCAACTGTAAGTTCGGTGCCATTTCTATTCAATAATATATAAAGGTAACAATAATATGATCAATCTCACCATAGATAACAAGCCGGTACAAGTCCCCGAAGGCACCACTATCCTCAAGGCTGCCCGCATGGCCGGCATCGACATCCCGACGCTCTGCTACTTTGAGCTCGACGGAATGAATTTTGAAAATAAACCTGGCGGATGCCGCGTCTGTATGGTCGAAGTGAAGGGTCGCCGCAACCTGGCTCCCGCCTGCGCCACCGACGTGATGGAGGGCATGGAGGTGCTTACCGCCTCCCCCCGCGCCCTCAACGCCCGCAAGACCGTCCTTGAGCTCATGCTCAGCGACCATCCCAACGACTGCCTCCAGTGCGAGAAGAGCGGCGACTGCGAACTCCAGTCGCTGGCCGCCCGCATGGGTATCCGCAAGATTCCTTACACTGGCGAACAGTCTCACTATGAGAACGACAGCACTCTGAGCGTCTACCGCGAGATGGACAAGTGCATCTACTGCCGCCGCTGCGAGACGATGTGCAACAAGTTCCAGAGCGCCGGTGCTTTGAGCGGCGTGAACCGTGGCTTCCCCTCGGTGGTGGCCCCCGCTTTCCAGCAGAAGCTGGGCGACAGCAGCTGCATCAACTGCGGCCAGTGCGTCCAGGTGTGCCCCGTCGGCGCCCTCACCTTGGTGGACAATATCCAGAACGTCCTCAATGCCCTCAACGACCCCTCGAAGACCGTCGTCGTGCAGACCGCTCCCGCCGTCCGCGTGGCTCTCGGCGAGGAGTTCGGCATGGAACCTGGCCAGATTGTCACCGGCAAGATGGCCGCCGGCCTTCGTCGTCTCGGCTTTGACAAGGTGTTCGACACCGACTGGAGCGCCGACCTCACCATCATGGAGGAAGGCACCGAACTCCTCGGCCGCCTCAAGAAAGCCCTTGCTGGCGAAGAGGTCAAGCTGCCGATGTTCACCTCTTGCTGCCCCGCATGGGTTGCTTTCTACGAGAAGAACTTCCCTGACCTGCTGGAGTACCCCTCGACCGCCAAGTCGCCCCAGGGCATGTTCGGCGCCGCCGCCAAGAACTTCCTGGCTCCCAAGATGGGTGTGAAGCGCGAGGATATGGTCGTTGTCTCCATCATGCCCTGCCTCGCCAAGAAGAGCGAGTTGGCTCGCGAGGAGCTCGGCGTGAACGGCAACCGCGACGTTGACTTCAGCCTCACCACCCGCGAACTGGCCCACATGCTCAAGCAGTGCAACATCGACCTCAACCAGCTGCCCGAAGAGGACTTCGACAATCCCCTCGGCCAGTCCACGGGTGCCGCCGTCATCTTCGGCGCCACTGGCGGCGTCATGGAGGCTGCCCTCCGTACCGCCTACGAGGTGCATACCGGCAAGACCCTCCCGCGTGTCGACTTCGAGGAGACCCGTGGCTTCCAGGGCATCAAGGAGGCTACCATCGACTTCGACGGCTTCCCGCTGAAGATCGCCGTGGCCTACAGCCTGGCCAACGCCCGCAAGCTGATGAACGAGGTGCGCGAAGGCAATCCCAACGGCTACCACTTCATCGAGGTCATGGCCTGCCCCGGCGGCTGCATCGGCGGCGCCGGCCAGCCCTACCACCACGGCAAGAGCGACATTATCCGTCGCCGCATGGAGGCCATCTACCGTGAGGACGCCGGCAAGCCCATCCGCAAGAGCCATGAGAATCCCGACATCATCGCTATCTACAAGGAGTACTACGGAGAGCCCTGCGGCCACCTCAGCCACGAGCAGCTCCACACCCACTACTTCGACCGTAGCGACAAACTGGAAGTAACGAAATAAAAGTTTAATATGTGAATGTGTCAGTGCGCAGATGCGTCGGCGGATTTGCGACTGGCCCGGGGCGCACTGGCACGTACACGAATTGAGAAAAATATGGCAAACATCAAGTTATCCGAAGAAAAAGTCAATATCATCAAGGATATTTGCAAGAGCTTTGGCAACCAGAGCGGTGAGGTCATCAACGTGCTGCACCAGGTGCAGGGCAAGTTCGGCTATCTGCCTGCCGAGGTGCAGGAAGTCATTGCCCACGAGCTGAACATGCCTGTGGCCAAGGTCTACGGCATCGTCTCGTTCTACAGCTTCTTCACCATGGAACCCAAGGGCGAGCATCCCATCGACATCTGCCTCGGCACGGCCTGCTATGTGCGTGGCGCCGAGAAGGTGCTCGACGCTTTCGCCCGTGAGTTGAATGTCCAGGTGGGCAAGTGCACCCCCGACGGCAAGTTCTCGTTGAACACGCTGCGTTGCGTCGGTGCCTGCGGTCTGGCCCCTGTGGCCATGATCGGCGAGAAGGTCTACGGCCGACTCACCCCCGACATGGTTCCCGGCATCATCGCCGAGTACAAGTAAGCGCTGGCAGAGACAGGAAAGCAATCGAGCCGCCCCATGGGGCGGCTCGATTTGTTGTCCTATTTAGTCGGTTTAAGGAGCGTCCATTGCACTGTGGTGCGGTTGCGGCAGGCGTCGGCGACTTCCACCCGGAGCGTGTTGCGGCCGGGCTGGAGGGCGTGGGCGGCGTCGATGGAGAGAGTGGCGGACTTGCCGTCGTATTCAGCCAGAATCCAGCTGCCGTTGAGGTAGCAATGGTAGGTGTCCACGCCGCTGAGATTGTCGCCTATCTTGATTCGCAGGGCGTTGGATTTCAGTGGTTTGCTTTCGGTGAAATTCTGTGGCCGCACGGTCGGGGGGATGGTGTCGAGGGCGAGCGAGAAGCGTCCGAAATCGCGCACCTGGGCGGTGTAGGTGCCGTCTGTGTGTTGGGTGCTGTAGGCGTATTGCTTTGAATCAGAAATCCTTACGATTACGGTCTTGTCGGGTCTGGGGCTTTCGGCGCGGAGGGAGAGGGTGTACCACTTGTCGGGCGGTAGCGGGTTGAGCAGTGGGGCGATGTCGAGGGTGGGGAGCGCCGCGTCCGGGGCGGAGGCGAGGGTGGCGGCGATGCGGTCGTCGGCATAGAGTGTGTGGGGCGGGAGCACGACGGTGTACAGCGGGGTGCGGAGGGTGGCCTCGGCGTCGTGTTTCACGGGCGTGCCGTCGACGGGGTCGGCCGCGGCGGGGGTGGGGGAGGGGGCGGCGGTGACAGCGAGGGACTTGGAGGCGCAGTTGTTCTTGATGTCAAATACCTTGATTTCAATCCGGTGGGTGCTTCCAGGCTGCAGCCGGACGATGCCGTCGCCCTGTCGGAAGGGGATCCAGGGGCCCTCGGCGCCTGGCAGGGCGCGGGTGAGGAGGTAGGGCTGGCGGGTGCGCAGGAAGAGGGGGTGGTCGATGAGGGCGTTCACGAGGCGGCTGCTGTCGAGCGGGAAGCACTCTGTGGTGTACCTAAAGAACAGGTTCCCATCCAGATACACCTCCACGCGGTCCACTCCGTTCTTCAGTGTGGAGCCCTCGGCGGCGTCGGTGGCGTAGATGCCGAGGTGGAAGGGTCCAGCCACGGTGACGGCGTCGGCCTTCAGGGCGTCAATAGGCTGGCTGTCAGTGGGGTAGATGCGCAGGCCGCGCAGGGTGGGTTTGATGTTGTCGGTGTAGGGGAGGCCGAAACGCAGGGGGTTGATGGTGAGGCCGTTGCGTCGTAGTTCAAAGTGGAGGTGGGGTCCGCCGCTGCTGCCGCTGTTGCCGCTGTAGGCCACGAGTTGCCCTTTGCGGACGCGGACGAGCCCTTCGGGGAACTCCTTCACGATGGCGTAGGCGCGTTGGCCGTACTGCTCTGCCAGGACGCGCTTCGCCAGCTCGGGGGCGAAGCGGTCGAGGTGCATGTAGACCGACTGGTAGCCGTTGGGGTGGTTGATATACAGCATTTTGCCACCGCCCCAGGGCGAGATGCGGACGCAGGCCACGTAGCCGTCGGCCACGGCGTAGACGGGCCGGCCGGTGGCGCCGCCGGTGCGCATGTCGATGCCGGCGTGGAAGTGGTTGGTGCGGAATTCGGCGAAGGTGGCCGAAAGGGCGATGTTGCCCTCCATTGGGGGGCGGAAGTAGTCCTGCGGCAACTCCTGTGCGCCACCACCGAGGGGGAGCAGCAGGAGTAGGAGGACGAGTGCTGTGTATGGATTTCGGTCCATCCGTTGTGCGTTGGTTTTCAGGTTCTTTACTGCTTTACAGCGAGCGGCCCCAGCGGGAGTAGTCGAGGTCCATGGGGACGTAGTGGATGGCCGAGCGGTCGCGGATGAACCAGCGAGCGGGCCAGCTGGAGAGCAGCAGGCGGTGTTCGTGCATCAGGCTTTCCATGCGCAACTGGTGGTCGATGAAGCGCTCGCGCGAGACGGTGACCATGTCCAGCAGCGGCACATACTCCTGGGGGTCGAAGTCGATGTTGCACTCCAGAATCCAGTTGATAAAGCCCTCGTTGTCAATCGATTTGTCCAGCAGGTCGGGGTAGATGTTGTTGAATGAGCGCCGGTGCTCTTCGCGCAGGCCGGCGCGCTGCTTGATGTTGGTCCAGATGTGGTCGTAGGTCCCCTCCAGGATTTTGCGGTGCGCCTCGGCTTCGTCGCGCAGCAGCTTGTCCTGCCGGTTGTAGTAGGTCGACAGCACAGAGGCTCCTATCCCGACAGGAATCATGAACAGGAGGAACAAGATGAATATGACTATAATCCAGCCAATCATAGCATGTTAGGCCCCTTGAGGGGCATCGGTTCGGTGTGCAAAGATACGAATAAAATCGCAATCAGCACGCGCGCTCCCCCAAAAAGCACACCGCAGGAGGTGCAAGTGAGTGGGAATCAGGGTGTAAAAAAATATTTGCTGATGTCGGCTTTTCTTCGTATCTTTGCAAACCGTTTTTCACCGCGCCCGGCCGCCGGCGGCGTCGGCGGGATAAAGAACAGTTAAAGAACAATTAAAGAACAGTTATAGAACAGTTAAAGAACAGACCTCGGAATTACCTCCCGGAAGCGAGGCGGAGCCGAGGAAACCCCGAGCGCATGGCCCATACCCTCCCTGCCACCCCCATGAGGTGCCCCAGGCACCGCCCCGGAAGCCGCCGCCGGAACATCGGCATGTGGCTGCGACAAAGCCTGGCGGCCGCGATGCTGCTGCTCGCCTGCGTCCTGCGGGCGCAGGGCGATTTCTACACGGCAAGCCGGGAGGGACAGATGCTTTGTTTCCAGATACTTGCCGACAGTGCCACGGTGCGCCTGACGCATCCCGAACGGGAGTGGCCCTACTACGGCCCCGGCAAGCCGAAGGGTGTGCTCACGGTGCCGGCCGAGGTGCAATGGCAGGGGCGCAGCTTCCGCGTGGTGGAGGTGGGCTCCAACGCCTTCTACCGTTGCGACAGCCTCCGGCAGGTGGTCCTGCCCCCTGTGGTACGCATTGGGGCCCAGGCGTTCAACGGGTGCATCTCGCTGGAAGCCATCGACTTGCCCTCTTCGCTTCGCGAGGTGGGCGAGGGCGCTTTCGCCTACTGCCGCTCGCTGCGTACCCTCGAGCTGCCGCCGGCGGTGGTGCGCATCGGCATCTCGGCCTTCGCCATGTGCGAGGGGCTGCGCCGCGTGCGCATGACCGAGGCCGCCGAGCGTCTCTGCGACCCCCTCACCTTCCACGGATGCCCTCTTTTCCAAGAGCCGAAAAATCGTAAAAACGACGCTCCAGACAGCCTGATTTGGACCTCGGAGCCGCTTTGAAGTATAAAAATAAGCCACTGGAAACAAACGAGTTGTAAAATATTTTTCTCAAAATTGGCGCCAGTTCAAAAAAACTTCGTAATATTGCGTTTTGAAATAGGCCTATAATATGTTGAAAAAACAACTCGAAAAGAAGCTCCGAAGCATCCTCGCGACGACCTTGCTGATGCTCACCGCCACAGCAGGGGCACAGGATATAGGCTTCTCCCAGTTCTATGCCAATCCGCTCTACCTCAACCCCGCCTTCGCAGGGTCGGCCGTGGCGCCCCGCATATCGATTACCTACCGCGCCCAGTGGCCTGGCCTAGTGAGTGCATTCACCACAGTGTCAGCCTCCTACGACCAATACTTCCCCGACCTGCACGGTGGCTTGGGATTCCTGCTGCTGACCGACCGCCAAGGCGACCACGGCGCCCTGACCACCTCCATGTTCGGCGCCATGTACTCCTTCCGCTTCCAGGTGGGCCGCGACATCTATGTCAGCGCCGCCCTTCAGGCTTCCATCGTGAACACCCACCTCAACTGGAACGAATACCTCCGCTTCCCCGACCAGATCGACGCCATCATGGGCTATTCCTACAACACCGGAGCCCGCAAACCCGACGACCTCACCAAGTGGAGCCCCGACTTCAACGCAGGTGTGCTCGTCAGCGGCTCGCAGTGGTACGCCGGTCTCGCCGCCGCGCACCTCACGCAGCCCAACCAAGCCTTCTATTCCGACGACCCCATGCCCATGAAATTCACCGTCCATGCGGGCGGACTTATCAATGTGGCCGAAGAGAGCCGCCGCCAGTCCTCCCTCGGACTCGGCACCCCGATTATCTCCCCCAACATTGTGTACCAGTTCCAGAAGGGCTTCCACTACTTCAACTACGGCCTCTACCTCGACTGGCAACCCTTCCTGGTGGGCGTGTGGTTCCGCAACGGATTGGAGAATGCCGATGCCTTTATTTTCCAGATGGGCTTCCAGCACGACTGCTTCAAGGTGGGCTACAGCTACGACGTCACCGTCTCGAAGCTGGCCAATGCCAGCGCCGGCGCCCACGAGTTGACCCTGGGAGTGCTCCTGCCTGTGCCCGAACACAAGAAGAAAGTCAAGGCCATCAAGTGTCCTTCCTTCTGACGGCACTGGAAAAATGAAACAAAATCAGCAGAAAATCGTTAATAAAGAATAATACATAAATTTAGTATATATGAAAACACTCAGATTCGCATGCCTGGCTTTGGTCGCCACAGTGCTTTTGGCATCCTGCGGCAGCAGAAGCGGCAAGTCTGCCACCACTGGATGGAAACTCAACGATACCGAATGGGGTGGCTATGATGTTTCGGACCGCACCAACCAGAAGACCGCCCCGGGGCTGGTCTTCATCGAGGGCGGCTCCTTCGTCATGGGCCACGTCACCGAGGACACCCGCTATACGTGGGACAACGTGGCGCATACCGTCACCGTGTCGTCGTTCTACATGGACGAGTGCGAGGTGAGCAACATGGCCTACGGCGAGTTTGTCTACTGGATGCGCCGCGCCTATGGCGACGAATATCCGGAGAAGGTGACCGCCATCATGCCCGACACCGCCACCTGGCGCGACAAGCTGGCCTGGCGTGAGAGTTTCGTGGACTACTACTTCCAGAGCCCCTCCTATCAGGACTATCCTGTGGTGGGTGTCACTTGGGAACAGGCCCAGGCTTTCTGCGTGTGGCGTACCGACCGCGTCAATGAGAAACTGCTGGTGGATATGGGCGTCATCATGCTCGACCAGGAGAACATAGGTACCAACGCCTTCCAGACCGATGTCTATCTGGCCGGTCTCTACGAGGGCGAGGTGAAGAAGGGTATCACCAACCTCGATCCTGCCGCTGGTGGCGAGGAGCGTCAGGTACGTAAATCCGACGGTATCCTCTATCCCCACTACCGTCTGCCGACCGAGGCCGAGTGGGAGTTCGCCGCGCTGGGCCATATCGGCAATACCTATGACGAGCGCGTCACCGAGCACAAGACTTATCCGTGGGCCGGACAGAGCCTGCGTTCCTCCAACAAGAAGTACTACGGCCAGTTCCTGGCCAACTTCAAGCGCACCCGTGGCGACGCCATGGGCGTGGCGGGCAACCTGAACGACGGTTGGGACTACACCTGCCCTGTGAAGTGGTACTTCCCGAACGACTACGGCCTGTACAACATGGCCGGCAACGTCAGCGAGTGGTGCATGGACGTGTACCGCAAGACGGTCAATCCCGTCGGCGCCGACGACACTGATCCTTTCCGTGGCAATATCTACCGCACCCCTGAGTTGGACGACGAAGACGGTGTCCTGATTGGCGACGACGGCATGATCCGCTACAAGGAGGAAGACTACCAGATGAACCGCCGCAACTACCGCCAGGCTGACAATGTGAACTATCTTGACGGCGACATGGCTTCGAACCTCAACCGCGAGTCGTGGCTGCCCAACTCGGACGACGATGACGAGGAGGGTGACGACGTGAGCGAGTATGCCGAGGAAGACGAGGACGGCGAGGACGACGGCACCCAGCTCACCGGCGAGGACGGCTGGACGAACAAGATGTACCGCCGCACTCCCGAGTCGCGTGGCGAGCACACCACTTCGTTGGTCAACAACAAGGTCCGTGTGGTCAAGGGCGGCAGCTGGAAAGACCGTGCCTACTATCTGCAGTCGAGCACGCGCCGCTACTACGATCAGGACAAGTCCACCTCTTGGATCGGTTTCCGCTGCGCGATGGATCGTCTTGGGTCTCGCGTTCAGTGACATCGGTATTGAAAAAAGGATTTGCTATATTGGCAATGCTTCTGGGCGTCGCAGTGTGCTGCGACGCCCAGAAGTTGATTGAGTACTCTGCCGGCATGGGTTCGCGCGACCCGCAGGATGCCAATGTGTGGATACTCTACCGCGGGGTGAAGGCGCACCACGAGGGCATGACGCTCCGTTCCGACTCGGCCCATTTCGATGTGCAGGAGAACAGTTTCATCGCCTTCGGCAATGTGGTCGTCACTTTGACGGACACTACGTTCATTTATGGTTCCACACTCATGTACGACGGGAACACCCGTGTGGCGGATGTGTGGGACGACACGGTGGTGCTGGTCGACGGGCGCACACAGCTGCTGGCCGACCACATGACCTATGACCGCAACCTGGCCACGGCCTACTACACCGCCTGGGGGCACGGCGTGAGCGGCGACCGCACGCTCTTCAGCCGCCAGGGGTGGTACAATTCCGACGAGAAGGTTTTCTTTATTTATAATGACGTGCGGCTTTCCGACACGTCGATGGTGCTTTTCACCGACACGCTGGTCTACAACACGGTCACCGAGGTGGCCCATTTCGAGAGCCCTACGTATATCTACACCGATTCGTCGGTGATTTACAGTGAGTTGGGCGACTACCACACCGGCACGCGCTATGCCGCCTCCTACCGCGCCTCGCGCGTGGACGGCCAGGGCTACCGGGTGGCGGGCGACACGCTCCGGTACGACGACCTCTCGCAGTACGGCCGCGCGTGGGGGCATGTGCTGATTGTGGACTCCGCCAGCGGGGTTACCTGCACGGGCCGCTATGGCGAGAGCGACCGGCTGCGGAACCGGGCGTTTGTCACCGACAGCGCCCTGGTGCTCTATGTGGACGACAACGGCGACTCGCTTTTCCTCCATGCCGACACCGTCCATGTCACCACCGAGGGCGACGCCCTGCACACCGTGCGGGCCCACCGCAGGGTCAAGGTCTACCGCCGCGACGCGCAGGCCATGTGCGACTCGGCCTTCTACAGCGCCGCCGATTCCACCCTCTTGCTTTTCAAGGAGCCCGTGCTGTGGTACGAACACTACCAGTGCACGGCCGACACCATCGAGGTGCTGCACGACTCGACGGGCGTGCGGCGCGCCTACTTCCGCACCAACTGCTTCGCCGTGCAGCAGGTGGACCGCGAGAAGTTCAACCAGCTCAAGGGTCGCCAGGGCGAGGCCTACTTCCGGGAGGGCAACCCGCTGTATGCCGACGTCAAGGGCAATGCCCAGATGGTCTACTACATCACCGAGGAGAGCGCTGCGGGCGGCACCGCTTTGGTGGGCGCCAACGCCGGCATGGGGACCGACATCAGAATCTATTTCAACAGCAAGCGCGAGCCTGCGCGGGTGGTGACCTACGACAAGCCCGACATGCACACCTACCCCCCGGCCCAGGTGCCAGAGGAGTGGCAGCGGCTGAAGGACTTCCGTTGGCTCTCCGACCGGCGCCCAAGAAAACCGGAGGATGTTTTCACATGGTGACAAAATGTCATGCTGGCTGTCTTTGGCAGCCTTTTTGCATGGGGTGAAAACGACAAGTGGTTCATAACGGGTCATATCGGTTCTCAGTCGAAGTAAATACCTAGGGGATACCTAGAGGATACTTAGAGGGTCGGTACAAAAAACGAACAAAAAAAGAAAAGGAAACAACATATGAGCAACAAAGAAAAACACCAGAAAGAGGCAGAGCCGGTCGAGGAACCGGCCGTGAACGAGGGCCAGGCCCCCGAGGCCGCAGAGAGCGAGCCGCAGGGAACGGACAAGCTGCAGGAGATGGGCGAGAAACTGGCCGAGATGAACGACAAGTACCTGCGCCTCTATTCCGAATACGAAAACTACCGCAAGCGCACCAGCCAGGAGAAGGCCGACCTGCTGCTCAACGGCAGTCGCGACATGATGAAGGCTATCCTGCCCGTCATCGACGACTTCGAGCGCGCCCTCTCCGCCCTCGGCGACGAAGAGGGAGTGCTGCTGATATACAACAAAATGATGAAAATCCTCGACCAGAAGGGTCTCAAAGCCATGGAGGTGAAGGGCGAGAAGTTCGACGAGAACCTGCACGAGGCCGTCACCCAGGTGCCCGCCCCCGCCGAGGATCAGAAGGGGCTGGTGATCGATGTGGTCGAGAAAGGCTACTACCTCAACGGCAAGGTGCTGCGCTACGCCAAGGTGGTGGTGGCATGCTGAAAGGAGGACTGAATGGCAAAGAGAGACTACTATGAAGTGCTCGGGGTGGGGAAGAACGCCACCCCCGACGAAATGAAGAAGGCCTACCGCAAGCTGGCCCTCCAATACCACCCCGACCGCAACCCCGGCGACAAGGAGGCCGAGGAGAAGTTCAAGGAAGCCGCCGAGGCATACGACGTGCTGAGCAATCCCGACAAGAAGGCGCGCTACGACCAGTTCGGCCATGCCGGCGTCGACGGTGCCTACGGGCAGGGCGGAATGGACATGAACGACATCTTCTCGCAGTTCGGAAGCATTTTCGGCGACCTCTTTGGAGGCGGTGGATTCCGTGGGTTCAGCGGCTTCGGAGGCGGCGGCGCACAGCGTCGTGTCATGCGCGGAAGCAATCTCCGCATCAAGGTGAAACTCACCCTGGAAGAGATCGACCGCGGATGCGAGAAGAAGATCAAGGTCAGCAAATACGTCCCCTGCAAGACCTGTGGCGGAAGCGGCTCGCGCGACGGCAAGCTCGAGAACTGCCCCCATTGCCACGGCACGGGCGTCGTCACCGAGACCAAACGCACCATGCTCGGCATGATGCAGACCCAGAGTGCCTGCCCGCATTGCGGCGGCGAGGGCCGGATAGTCAAGGACAAATGCCACGACTGCCATGGCGACGGCATCGTGAAGAGCGACGAAATCATCACCATCAACATCCCGGCCGGCGTGCAGGACGGTATGCAGCTGGCCATGCAGGGCCAAGGCAACGCCGCACCGCGCGGCGGCATCCCCGGCGACCTCATTGTGCTGGTGGAGGAAATCGAGCACGACCTCTTTGAACGTCAGGACGCCAACCTCTACTACAACGCCTTCATCACCTTCGCCGAAGCGGCCATGGGTGCCTCGGTGGAGATACCCACCCTCGGCGGGAAGGTGAAGATAAAGATAGATGCCGGCACTCCGTCGGGGCGCGTGGTCAGGTTGCGAGGCAAGGGGTTGCCTGTGGTCAACGGCTACGGTCGCGGCGATTTGCTGGTGAGCCTCAACGTATGGGTCCCGAAGGACCTCACCAAAGAGGAGAAGAAGATGCTCGAGGAGCTGGGCAAACACCCTAACTTCCAGCCCAATCCCACCAAACAGGAGCGCGGATTCTTCGACAAGATGAAAGAGATGTTCAGTTGATGACCGAGGCGTTCCTACATTATCTCTGGCAGAATCAGATGCTCGACCAGGGGCTGACCACCACTGACGGGCGCCCTGTCAGTGTGATGCGCCCAGGGGAACTCAACCGCGATGCGGGGCCGGACTTCTTCAATGCCCGCCTGACGATTGGCGGCGTGGAATGGGCCGGCAACATAGAGGTTCACCTGCGAGCCTCCGATTGGAACGCACACCGCCATTCGACAGACAAGACCTACAACAGTGTCGTCCTCCATGTCGTCTACGAACACGACGCGGACATACGGCTGGAGGATGGCACCACCCCGCCCACACTGGAGTTGAGCCGTTTCCTGCACCCTGCCATCGTGGCCAACTACGATGCGCTTATGGCTCCGGCTGCCGAGGAATCCATCCCCTGTGCCCGGCGCGTCGCCCAGGTGCCGGCAATGATACTCCATTCCTATATGGACCGCCTTGTGGTGGAACGCATAGAGGCCAAGTCGGCGGTGGTGAGGCGGCTGCTCGAGGAGAGCCGTGGGGGCTGGGAACAGACCTGCTACTGGCTGTTGGCGCACTACTTCGGTGGCAAGGTGAACGCCCTGCCGTTCGAGCTTACGGCCAAGGCGACGCCCCCGGGGCTCCTGGCACGGTGGCGCGACAACCCGGCCCGGGTGGAAGCGCTGCTCATGGGGCAGGCCGGGATGCTGGAGGGATATTTCAGCGATGAGTACCCCCGCCAGCTGCAGACCGACTATGAGGCCCTCCGCAGCGGCGCCGGATTGGTGCCGATCGACGGCTTCCTGTGGAGGTATTTCCGTATCCGGCCTTCGGCATTCCCCACCATACGCCTCAGCCAGTTCGCCCACCTGATGTCCAGCCGTACCTCCCTGTTCTCCTCGCTGCTCACGATGAAGGAGGCCCGGGAGATCGAGAATCTGTTCAACTGCCCGGCATCGCCCTATTGGGACAACCACTACCAGCTGGACAAGGCCACGGAGCGCAGCTGTACAAAACGCCTCGGGAAAGCCCAGGCGGACGTGCTGATTGTCAATGCGTGGGTGCCCCTGCTGTTTGTGTATGGCGAGACATTGGGCAACCAGGACTACAAGGAACAGGCGCTGGACCTGCTGCACCAGCTTGAGGCAGAGAACAACGCTGTGGTGCGCCAATGGAAAGCGGTGGGGGTGGAGGCCGAGAATGCGGCACAGTCACAGGCCCTGTTGCAACTGAAAAACCACTATTGTGCCGGCAGGCATTGCCTCGACTGCCGCATAGGACACTACGTGATAAAACATATCTCATGAAAGCATCAGCACTGGCAAGCATCCTGAAAGCCAAACGTTCATCGGTGGCCCTTCCCGAGGAGGAGGTGGCCCACCTGCTCACCGACAGCCGCAAGCTGGCAGACCCTCAGGGAGTGGTCTTCTTCGCTATTCCGACCAAACGTAACTCCGGCTGCCGATATGTCGATGAGCTGCATACGTCCGGGGTGCGGAATTTCGTTGTGCCGGAAGACAGTGACCTGGTGCTTCCGGATGCAAATATATGGTATGTGGCCGATGTGGTGACGGCATTGCAGATGCTTGCCACCGCGCATCGTGCGCAATTTGGTATTCCGGTGATAGGAATCACCGGGAGCAACGGGAAGACTGTGGTCAAGGACTGGATTGTGCAGCTTCTGTCCAAGGACCGGCGTATAGTCTCCAGCCCCAAGAGCTACAACTCGCAGATCGGCGTCCCCCTGTCGGTATGGCAACTCTCGCAGGAGGCCGATATGGCTGTCTTTGAAGCGGGTATTTCCGAATCGGGCGAAATGGACCGCCTCCGCACCGTAATCAACCCTACCATCGGCATCATCACCAATATCGGGCAGGCTCACGATGAGCATTTCCTTACCCGCCAGCAGAAGATTGCAGAAAAGCTGAAGCTCTTCACCCATTGTGATACCCTTATATATTGTACCGACCATAAGGAGATACACAACGCGGTCAGCAGTATCGAGGGCTTCCGCAATATCCGGCGGTTCACCTGGGGGAGTTCGCCGGACAACGATGTGCAGTTGGTGGATGTGCAGGTCAATGACCGCAGTACCACCCTTGCTTATAATGCCGGTGGCGTGGGGGCCGCCTGCATCCCGTTCACCGATCAGGCTTCCATCGAGAATGCCATGCACTGCATTGCCCTCATGGTATACCTTGGATACGACGGGCGGGAGATTTCGGAGCGTACCCCAAGGCTCACCCCAGTGGAGATGCGCCTGGAGATGATAGATGCCATAGGCAACTGCCTGCTCATCAACGACAGTTATTCGCTTGATCTCAACTCCCTCGCCATAGCCCTCGACTTCCTCCAGCACGACCACCGCCACTATAACAAGACCGTCATCCTCAGCGACTTCTTCCAGACGGGGATGCTCGACAGTGAACTCTATTCCCAGGTGGCATCGCTGCTGGAGCAGCGCGGGGTCACCCGGCTTGTCGCCATCGGTCAGGCCCTGGGCAGGCAACGAGCCTGCTTTGAACGGCTTGACGCCACTTACTTCCCCACCACGCACGACTTTATACAGTCGTTCGACTTCAACAGCTTCCAGAATGAGACCATCCTTCTCAAGGGGGCGCGCTCCTTCGGGTTCGAGGCCATAGCCAGGCGCCTCCAGCGGAAGACGCATGAAACCGTGATGGAGGTGAATCTGGACGCCATGGTGCATAACCTCAATTTCTTCCGCTCCAGGCTCAAACCCACCACCAAGCTGATGGCGATGGTGAAGGCATCGTCGTATGGTGCAGGGAAGGTGGAGGTGGCTAATACGCTGCAGTTCAACGGGGTGGACTACCTCACTGTGGCCTATGCCGACGAGGGGGTGGAATTGCGACGCAACGGCATCACGGTGCCCATCATGGTCATGAACCCCGAGGAGGCCGCCTTCGACGACATCATCAAGTACCGGCTGGAGCCCGATATCTATTCCTTCCGCATCTTCGACAGCCTGCTGCGCCGGGCAGAGGCGGGAGGCGACAGGATCGGGGTGCACATAGAGTTGGACACGGGAATGCACCGTCTCGGCTTCGGAGAGGGGGATATCGAGGAGTTGGCGCAGCGGGTGAACGGCCAGGAGGCACTCTCTGTGCGTTCGATTTTCTCTCACCTGGCCTGCAGCGACGATCCAGCGATGGACGACTTCACCAAGAGGCAGCTTTCCCGTTTCGTCGCGTGGGCCGACCGTCTGGATGGACTGCTCGAGAAGCGTGGCGAGGGGAAGATTCTGCACCATATCCTGAATTCGTCGGGCATCGTGTGCTACCCGGAGGCCCAGCTGGACATGGTGCGCCTGGGGATAGGTCTGTATGGCGTTGCCCCGCAGGCGGAAGTGCAGAGGCAGTTGCGGCAGGTGAGCCGTTTGGTGACCCGGATATCTCAGCTGAAGGACATTCCGCAGGGCGACACGGTGGGCTACAACTGCCGATGGGTGGCGCAACGCCCTTCGCGCATCGCCATCATCCCGATTGGCTATGCCGACGGGTTCAGTCGCCAACTCGGCTACGGGCGCGGGCGGGTGCTTGTGGGCGACATGGAGGCTCCCGTCATCGGCAGCGTGTGTATGGACATGTGTTTCGTCGACGTGACAGAGGTCCCGTGCGAGGAGGGGCAGCAGGTGGTTGTCTTCGGCGAGGGCGATCTGCTCCAGCGCAACGCCGATGCCGCCGGCACCATACCGTACGAGTTGCTCACGGCAGTCTCGCCGCGCGTGAAAAGAGTCTACTATCAGGAGTAAATGTGTGCATGATGAAAAAGTTTTTTCGGTAATTTGTAAAAAGTTCGTATCTTTGCACTTTCGTTTGTAAGTTAAAAAAACATAAAATAGTATGACACAAACAGGTACAACAACCCTTCGCGACAGCGCCGCCATGCGCTGGATCGCGCTGCTGCTCCTGGCCCTGGCCATGTTCTGCAGCTACATCTTCATGGACATCCTGTCCCCCATCAAGGACCTCATGCAGGAGACGCGCGGCTGGGACAGCCTCGCTTTCGGCACCATGCAGGGGGCCGAGACGTTCCTCAACGTCTTCGTCTTCTTCCTCATCTTCGCCGGCATCATCCTAGACAAGATGGGGGTACGCTTCACGGCCGTCCTCTCGGGCGCGGTGATGCTCTGCGGTGGACTGGTCAAGTACTACGCCGTCAGCGACAGCTTCTACGGCAGCGGCCTTGAGACCTGGTTCACCAACAACCTCAACTACATCCCCGGCTTCGACGAGCTCGGCGTCTCGCCCTTCTACCGCGGCATGCCCGCCTCGGCCAAGCTGGCCGCCGTCGGCTTCATGATTTTCGGCTGCGGCTGCGAGATGGCGGGCATCACGGTGAGCCGCGGTATCGTCAAGTGGTTCAAAGGCCGCGAGACCGCCCTGGCCATGGGCTCCGAGATGGCGCTGGCGCGCCTCGGTGTGGCCACCTGTATGATTTTCAGCCCCTACTTTGCCAAGCTCGGCGGCGAGGTCAATGTCTCCCGCTCGGTCGCCTTCGGCGTGGTGCTGCTCTGCATTGCATTGATGATGCTTATCGTCTATTTCTTCATGGACAAGAAGCTCGACGCCCAGACCGGCGAGGCCGAAGAGAAAGACGACCCCTTCAAAATCAGCGACATCGGCAAGATCCTCTCCTCGCTGGGCTTCTGGCTCGTCGCCCTGCTCTGCGTGCTCTACTACAGCGCCATCTTCCCCTTCCAGAAGTATGCCGTCAATATGCTGCAGTGCAACCTCACGCTGACCGAGGCCGACCCCAACTCGTTCTGGGGCGGTGAGTCGGTCACCTGGGTGCAGTACATCCTGATGCTTGTGGTCGCCGTGGCTTCGTTCACCAGCAACTTCATGAAGCAGAACAAGGGCCTCAGGTACGGCCTCATGGCCCTGGCCGTGGTGGCGCTGGTGGTCTACTGCTATATGGGCTACATGCGCGGCACCGCCGAGACCATCTTCGCCGTCTTCCCGCTCCTGGCCGTAGCCATCACCCCCATCCTGGGCAACTATGTCGACCACAAGGGCAAGGCTGCCTCGATGCTCATGATCGGCTCCATCCTGCTGGTGCTCTGCCACCTGACCTTCGCCTTCATCCTGCCCATGTTCAAGGGCTCGGCCGTCGGCGGCACGGTGGTGGCCTATGTCACCATCCTCGTCCTCGGCGCCTCCTTCTCGCTGGTGCCCGCCGCCCTGTGGCCCTCGGTGCCCAAGCTGGTGGACGAGAAGATCATCGGCTCCGCCTACGCCCTCATCTTCTGGATTCAGAACATCGGCCTGTGGCTCTTCCCGCTGCTCATCGGCAAGGTGCTCACCAGCACCAACCCCGATGGCACCGCCGCTACGGAACTCGACTACACCTGGGCACTGGTCATGCTGGCCGCCCTCGGCGTCGCCGCCCTCCTCATCGGCATCTACCTCAAGGCTGTCGACAAGAAGAAGGGTCTCGGCCTCGAGGAGCCCAATATCAAGTAAGAATCTTTTTTTCATATTTTAGTTTATTAGTTCGGCAACCCGGGTCTGTTTCAGACTCGGGTTGTTGTTTTTTGGCGATTGTTACGGAATTGTTACGACACTGTTACGGGATTGTTAAGTTTTCTGTGTTTTAACATGTTTTAACGGTCGGGATTCGGCCGCTGTCGGCGAATGTGTGTAATTTTGCATCTCCATTGAATGACAACAAACACGAAACGAAATGAAACAACCCCTTTCCGCAGTCCTTCTGACTGCCGCCGCATTTGCCTCCTGCGCATGCAGCAAGCCTGAAAAACAGGTCATTGACTTCACCGCCCTGCCCCAACAGGCACAGACCTTCGTCCAGACCCACTTCGCCGACAAGCAGGTGGCCATTGTCTACCGCGACAATGAACTGTTCGACAAGGACTTCGAGGTCATCTTCGTCGACGGCTCCAACGTCGATTTCAACTACAAGGGAGCCTGGACCGAGGTGGAGGACCGCGACGCCGACGGAGTGCCCGCGGCTGTGGTCCCCTCGGCCATCCTCGACTATGTCGCCGCCCGCCATCCGGGGCAGTACGTGGTGGAAATCTCCAAGGACCGCCGGGGCTACGACGTGGAACTCAACTCCACCATCGAACTCGAGTTCAACTCCAACGGCAGCTTCATCCGTTACGACGACTAATTATTTTTTCGGTTGTATTTGGGAGTCCGCCCCCCGTGGGCGGGCTTCTTTTTTTGCACCTGCCAGGGGCACTCCTGCAGCATACCTGGAGGGTATGGGGGGTAAATCTAAATGTACAAGTAGAGAATATATTTTGCCCGAAAAATCAATGAGTTACAAGTATTGAGTAAAAAACGAAATGTGCAAGTTGCTTTAATTTGGTTTAATTTGGTGTTAATTTTGGCGGGGTTTGGGGCTCCGTCTTTTTAATTATTGTTGCATTATGGTTTAATGGGGTGTTAAGATGGGTTTAATGGGATGACTGGCTGGGTGCCGAAGAGGGCGTAGAGGCGTGATTTTACGTGCTTTTGCGCCCTTTCTTTATGTCCGAAAGGCAAGGCAAGGGGCGAGGCCGACAACGGTACGAAGTGGGACAAGTGGCAGCCCATCAGCACCACCCACCCACCCACATCACCCTCTCCACGCCCTAAATACCGAGTTAGCGCCAAACTAACGCCACAATTAACGCCAAAGGGATGCCGAATGCACTTGTTTGTGTGGTTAAAATGGCTAAAAAATAGGGGTGGTTTGCTGCGAAACAGCCCCTTTAATGTATTGTATTGGAATGATATTGCTATATTCTATATATTGATTTATAATATATTACGACGAAATGTAGGAGAAAAGCGCAATATTTTGGGGCGGTTTAGGCAGTGAGGACAGATGCAGCCATCTTCGCCTATGTCCGAGCAAGTTCTTTTTTCAATTCCACGTTTTCTGCTTGGAGTTGCCCGTTCTCTCGAGCAAGTTCAGCTATTTGATGTGTAAGCTCAATTATGACATCCCCATCGTGAGTATTTTCCGATATATCGGTTTTTGTTTCCTGCTGACTTCGGAGCATTTCCCCCTCTTCTCGAAGTAGCCATTCGGCGGATATTTCGGGATATTTATCCGAGATTTCTATAAGAAAACGCGAATAAATATCCGTTTTATTGCGGATTGCACGCCGTATTACCCCATCTGAAGCAGAAATTTTTTTTTCAAATGCACTTACGCTAATCTGCTCAAATTCAATTATTTTTCTTATTCTTTCTATTAACTCCATCTCTTATCTCGGATAAATTTCACGAAAAAATTTTGTCAGTCGGATAATTCTCCGTATCTTTGCATCGCAATTTCAAAATGAAAGAGCCGTGCAAAAGTACGAATAAAAATTGGATTGATAAAATATAAATAAAAACACGAAAATGATGGAAGTAAAAATCACTACCGAGATGCTTGCCGAGAAACTTGTGGCGAGCTACAAAATGAGCTTCACCGAGTTCAGCACGGAGAGGGTACACAATGCCAACTGCGACGCTTGGCACAGGCTGTTTGGCGACGACTTCTACACGGAGGCGGCGAACCTTGCCAAGGACCTGATTACTGGGATGGGGTGGAACCTGAGAACGGACAGAAAGGAGGCGTAGAATGACAAAGCAAGAATTTGAGACCCTGACAGGGCGGATGTTGGATGGCCGCGAATACCAAGAGGTGGAGGCCATGTACAACTGCAACGAGAACATGAGCAAGATGGAGTTCTGCGAGCTGTTTGTAAAGATGAACCTTGACGAGTATGCCATCAGTACGGCAGAGCGCGTGAGTGATTTGGAGCAAGAGGTTGCTCGACTCCAGCGAGAGTTGGATAAGGTTCGTGGTGTCTTGGACTACATCTATCGGCAAAAGAAGAAAGCGGAGGGTAAACTGGCCGCCATAGCCAATGTGATGGAAGGAGGTGCGGCATGAGACAGAGGAAGCAAGAACCCGACCGCCTGTATGTGGAGGTTGAGGACTGGAGAGGGAACGTGGCGGAGCTGATGAACGACGGCACACTGACGACACGCTATTGCAGCGACGGTGGGGATGATAAGAACATCCTACAGACGAGGGCTGCGTTTCGTGGCTTCGTGGGGTGCTTGACGGAGCTGCTGGGGTATAAAGTGAATAGTGGCTATGGTGAATGGGATGATGAGGAAGGGGGTGAGGTATGATGAACATAGAGAGAGCCATAGAGGTGGGCTTTGTGGTGGCGTTTGTAGTGCTGGGAGTGGCGGCCTTGGTGGGGGTGATGATGGGAGCTTGGTGGCACTGCTGGACGGTGGTGGTGTGCGGGCTGCTGGGGTGGATGCAGGTGAAGGAGATAAAGGAGGAGGATAGAGACCACAAAGAAGGCACACATAAAGGAGAGGCGGCCTGAAGGCCGCACGCCAAACAACCCAAAAGGCAGGGGAGAGAGTTCTTTACAAACCAAGTATTAACGACAGTGAAACAGATTTGAAGACAAATCTATCCTACATTTCAAATACTCCCCTGCTTTTTATAGAGACAATAGAGCGAATAGAGACAATAGAGAAAGTACCTTGAGGCTTCGGATGACAGCCCGGAAAGACGGGCACTTGGGCGGACGGGCTAACGGTTAAGCCGCTGCGCGCGCGGGCAGAAGGCGGACGCGCTGGAAGCCGGGAAACAGAGAAGGGGGTTCGACTCCCCCTCCGCCCACGAAGAAAAGAAAACAAGATGAAACGAATAATAGTAGACTACGGGATATGCAAGCAGCTGCAGGCTGAGGGGTACGGCAGTCAGCCGACCATTAGGAAAGCCCTGCGGTGCGAGAGCAACACTAAGGTGAGCATGAGGATACGCCAGCGGGCGTTGCAGCTGGGAGGCGTAGTGATGGAGGTTGAGAAAATAAGACAGGAGGCATGAGTGATGTATCAGCAAGTGGATGGCATATTAACCTTGAGTGTGAACGACTGGATAGCAGCCGGACTATCGTGGAACCAATTTAACCACGATAGCCATCGCGGCTACCTCACTATCGCGAGGCGCGGCACCCATGGCAACACGCTGATAGACGTGCGGAGCATTCGCCGCCCTGAGCGTTTGGCGGTGATAGAGGCTGCATACGGTCCGATAGAGGGAGGGGAGGAGAAGGCGGTGTACAGGGCCGTGGTGAGCCAAGAGGCGCGAGCCTACTATATCGGCTACAGGAAGCCCGATGGGTCGCCACTGGAGGCAAAGCTGATAGAGCAGTACACCAACAGGGCGAGCCTGCTGGAAGCCTTGAAGCGGGGCTTGGAGATACAGAAACAGGAACGAGCGAAGACCGGCAAGAAGGTGAAGAGTGGGGAGTGGTACGTGATGGCGATGCGATGGTACAACGAGCAGCGGGAGAACGGCTACCCCTGTGCGGAGATAAGCAACGTGCGGAGCTTTGAAAGGGTGTATAAACAGTTTTGCAAGGAGGGTTACAAGAGCGTTATCAGCGGGCGGATAGGCAACGACTCGGCGAGGGTGGTGAGCGTGAAGACAGAGAACCTATTAGTGGCCCTGTGGCGTACCAACGGCAAGCCGTTCAAGGAGCGGGTGTGGGAACTATACGTGGAGTTCGTAGAGGGTGACAGAGAACTGTACGATGCGGAGAGTGGCGAGGTGTTCAAGCCCGAGGAGTTCCGCCACAAAGGGCGGAGACAGAACTTGAGCAAGGCCACGGTATATGCCTACCTCAACAACATCATCAACCAGACGGCGGTGTATGCCGACAGGAACGGCAACTTCGACTATCAGAACAAGATGAGACCGAAGCATGTGCGGAGGGTGGGACAATATAGCCTAAGCAAGATAAGCATGGATGACGTGGCGTTGAGCCGCAAGACGAAAGACGGCAAGTGGGTGTACAAATACATCGCGGTGGACGTGCTGAGCGGCTACTGGTTCCGCCCGAGCTACCACATAGGAGCTGCGGACATAGGGTTGGTGATGGAGAGTTTCAGGAATATGTTCTGCGAGCTGATGGAGCTGGGGTTGCCGATGCCCGGTGAGTTGGAGGTTGAGCACCACCTGATGGAGAATATAGGGTGGCTGAACGAGGCGTTCCCGATAGTGCGGTTCTGTGCGAGTGCCACCGAGAAGCGTGCGGAGCACAACATACGGCAGTTCAAATACGGTGCGAGCAAGGATGCAGGGCACACGGTGGGACGCTGGTATGCCAGGAGCGAAGCCTACAAAGGGATGCGTATCAAGACGGACGGCAACTACAGCGTGGCGGTGGCAGAGAAGCAGACCATCATAGCAGACGACTTGGAAGACATAGACCGCCACAACAACGAGCTGCACCCGAACCAGCGGATGTTCCCTGGCATGACGCGGAGAGAGGTGCTGCTGGCGAGGGTGAACCCCACATTGAAGCCGATAGAGGCGTGGTACCTGCTGCGCTGGATAGGCAACAAGACCCAGACAAGCATCGTGAACAACAACCGCCTGACGATACAGCACGAGAACTTCGAGCTGGCGGACTTCGAGAGCCTGGGACGGCTGAAAGCCAACACGCGGACGGTGGAAGCCTACTGGTTGCCGAAGGCAGATGGCAGCATAGAGACCGCCTACCTCTACCAAGGGGACAGCTACATCGGCGAGGCCGTGAACATGGAAGCCATGCGGTACAACGAGTTCGCGATAGAGCGGACGGAGGAAGATGAGGCCGCCATGCTGCACCAGCAAAAGCGGGTGGCGAAGTTCGACAGGATGGTTAGGGAACGCAGGGAGCAGCTGCCTCATGTGGGTGGCACTACCGAGCGGAAAGAGAAGAGCGTGGTGGACTGGGCTGCGATGGCGGCGAGCGTGGAGACGGTGGAGACGGCACAGCCCGAGAACTACGAAGGGGACGAATTTGAGTACGAAGCAGGGAACTACGCGGCAATGGCGTTGGAGAGTCTATGATGGCATGACCTAAAGGCCGTGCCACCGAACAACCAAATAGAGAAACGAATTAAAAACACATATAAAGATGATTACAAACGAATTGAAACAAAAGATTGTGGCGGCGATGGCGGAGGCTCGACCGATGTTTGGTGGGAGCGATGCCAAGTTTGCCAAATGGCTCGGCATCAGTGGGAGCCAGTACAGCAGGGTGAAGAACGGCGAGCTGGAGCAGGTGTTGAGCGACACGAACTGGATAGCCATAGCGCGGCAGTTAGAGGTGAGCCTTGGGAACGCCCCCGAATGGAAGACCGCGAAGACCCCAGTGTACGAGTTCATCACGTCACAGCTGGCAGTATGCCAGAGCGAGGCGTTGAGTTCGCTGTTGTGCGACCTGAGCGACATCGGGAAGACGTGGACCGCCAAGGTGTATGCCAAGAGCCACAGGAACGTGGCCTACGTGGACTGCTCGTTGGCCAAAGGGAAGACCCTTTTGATACGAAAGATCGCCAAAGAGTTCGGCTTGGACAACAGCGGACGGTTGGGCGATGTGGAGCAGAACCTAATCTACTACCTCAAACAGTTAGAGACCCCACTGATAATACTCGATGAGGCGGGCGACCTGCACTACGAGGCATGGCTGGAGGTGAAAGCGTTGTGGAACGCCACCGAGGGAGCCTGTGGATGGTATATGATGGGAGCCGACGGGTTGAAGGCGAAGATACAACGGAGCATCGATTGCAAGAAAGTGGGCTACACGGAGATATTCTCACGCTTTGGCAAACGCTATGGGCGAGTGGTAGAAGAGGGCGATGCGGGGCGTGAGATGATGAAAGCCACGGCGGTGATGATAGCCAAGGTGAACGGGGCAGATGACCCTGCACGGCTGCTGAGGAAGACGATGGGCGAGGATGGGATGCCCTCGCTACGCAGGATATACAAAGAGTTGAGAAAAGCACGGCCTGAAGTCCGTGCCGCCGAACAACCCGAAAGGAGATAGGATATGAAGAGGGCCTACAGTGTACGCAATGTGATGGACGCCAAGTTTCGGTCGCTGCCCTTCGAGGGGCAGTGGCTTGAGGCTGTGGGTGCGCCAGAGCTGGGAGGCTCGTGGCTGGTGTATGGAGCCCCGAAGAACGGCAAGACAAGCCTTGCGTTGCAGATAGCGAAGTACCTGTGCAAGTTCTGCACGGTGGCCTACGACAGCGTGGAAGAGGGTCTATCGTTGAGCATGAAGGCAGCCATAGAGCGGACAGGGATGGCAGAGGTAAGCCGACGGTTCATACTGTTGGACAAAGAGAACGCCGAGGAACTGACGGAGCGGCTGGCGAGGCGGCGTAGTCCGGATGTAGTAGTGGTGGACAGCGTGCAATTCATGGGGCTGAAATGGAGCGAATACAAGGCGTTGAAAGAGCGGTTCCCGAACAAGTTGTTCATCTACGTGAGCCACGTAGAGGGCGGCAAGCCCGAAGGCAGCACGGCACAGAAGATATGGCGAGATGCCAACGTGTACATCCGTGTGGAAGGCTTCAGGGGGTTTCCTGTGGGACGGTATGGCGGAGGGGCGAGCATCGACATCAACGAAGAGAAGGCTGCGGCCTACTGGGGATTGAAAGAATAGTTTACAGTTGAAAGTTTAGAGTTTACAGATATGATAGCAACCGAGACATTAAGAACCAAGGAGCAGAACCGCAAGCTGTGGTGGCTGTTTGGGCGGATAGGCTTCGACAAAGAGGCGGTAGCCGACTTTGTGAGCGACTACACGCAAGGGCGGACGTGCCACACAGCGGAGCTGACCTTTATCGAGGCGAGGGACATGATAGCCTGGTTGGACAGCACGCTGACCAGTGGACATCAGACCCCAAAGAGTGACAGCGAGAAGATGGACAGGCTACGCAAGGGCTGCATGCGGAGCATCTTCGCGTGGTTCGAGAAGCAGGGGCGGACGGTGGACAGCACGTATGTGAAGGCCGTAGCATGCCGAGCGGCAGGCAAGAGCTTTTTCAATGAACTGACCGAGGGCGACCTGCGTAGGGTGTATGCCGAGTTCTGCAAGAAGCAGACGGCACAGCGAGGAAAGGAGGCAGTGGCATGAAGAACGAGCGTATCTACCTTGCAGGGAAGATAACAGGCGACCCCGACTACAGGGTGAAGTTCAGGGCGGGTGTTATCCACCTGCTACGCTTGGGGTGGGAGTATAATGACATTGTGAATCCTGTGAAGGCATGCCCTGAAGGGTGGGGCTGGTGGCGGTGCATGGCGAGGTGCCTGCGGCTGCTGGCTGGGTGCGGCTGGGTGGCGATGCTGCCCGACTGGAACGAGAGCCGAGGGGCACGGATAGAACACAGGGTGGCACAGCTGCTACGAAAGAATATTTTATACATCAACTACATAGACAAAAAGGAGGCAGAAGATGCTCAATACAGAGGACTATAGGAAAGCCAAAGAGCGGCAGAAACCATGCCCCCACGGACGGAGACGGAGGGTGGGGAGCACAGAGTGCGAGAACTGCACCTTCCACAGGATAGAGGATATTGGCGACTTCAAGATACGCGAGGCACGGTGCGAGGGGACACATGTGAGCGTGAGCCAGCACCGGAAGATATTCAAGAGAATTATTAACGCATTAAATAAAGAAAGCAATGAGTAAAGAACGAACGATGGTCGAGATGACCCCAGAGGAGAAAGCCGAGTTTGAGGCTTACAAGGCGATGCAGGCACGCAAGGAACGAGCCGAAGCCAAGAAAGAGCAGCGCAAGCAGCTGCAAGAGATGACCGATGAGGTGATGGGCGAGGCGATGGCCGAGCTGATGGCGTGCAACGAGCAGCTGAAGGCCACGAAGGAGAAGGTGATAGCCACCTTCTCGGCCCTGATGGAACTGCGGAAAGAGGTGAACGAAGAGGCTGGCAAGAAAGAACAAGACAGCTACATGTTCACCAACACGGCAGGCACCCAACGCATCCGCATCGGGTACAACATGAGCGACAACTACCTGGACCAAGTGGAAGAGGGCATTGCCAAGGTGAAAGCCTATCTGGAGAGCCTCGCCAAGGATGAGCAGAGCGCGGAGTTGATAGCCCTTGTGCTACGCCTCTTGGCGAGGGACCAGAAGGGCAACCTGAAGGCGAGCCGCGTGATACAGTTGGGGCAGTTGGCCGAGAAGAGCGGGAACGAGGAGTTCCAAGAGGGCATGAAGATCATCCGCGAGGCCTACCGTCCCACGCGGAGCAAGCTGTTTATCCGCTGCTCGGTGAAAGAGCCCGAGAAAGAGTGGACGGACATAGGGCTGGGCATAGGAGAAGTGTAATGTGTTTTTAGTTTGTTGATGGGCTTCCGCCCTCGGGCGGAGGCCTTTTTTCAAAAAGATAACGAGAAATGAAAGACAATAGAGACACAGCGAACATGCCGACCTACACGGTGGAGCACCCGAACTATCCCGGACAGGTGTGCGTGGCGGTGTATGAGCTGCCGTGGACGGACAGCGAGGGACGGATGGTGGCACAGTTGCGGAGCGTGACGTTCAACGAGCGGTCGCACTACAACTACGTGAAGCCCGTGCTGACGCGGCTGCCGAGCGTGATACAGATAATCGGCAGTCGGCTGCCTGTGGAGTTTGGGAACCTGACCCAGCAGCGGTGCACGGTGAAGGCATGCACGGTGACGGATCTGAGCTTCGAGCGGTTCTGGAACGTGTATGGCTACAAGGTGGGCAACAAAGCCACGGTAAAGAAGAAATGGGAAGCCCTGAAAGAGGAAGACCGTCTGTTGGCGATGCAGGGCATACAGCGGCAGCGTAGGCACTCGGAGAGCCACAAGACGGACATGCCGTACCCGCAGACCTACATAGACCAGCGGCGGTGGGAGAATGAATTTAGTAACTAACAAAAAAAACAAAGGAATGAATACACATGATTATTTAGAAGCCTATCTGCTGCGCAAGCTGCACAGAATGGAAGATGCAAGAGCAAAGGCTGGCAAGGTACCAAGCACGGTGCTGATGAAAGATTACTACGAAAGCGTCATGGACGACATGAAAGAACGGCTGAGCGTTCTCTTCGCCCACGGCATTGTGGAGATGGGGCACACGCTGAACGATATGTACCTGCACCTGAACCCCGAAAACGCGCTTGAGGAGTGAAGATACGGCTCAAATTGACGCGGAACCAGTACAAGGGCGTTGCAACGATAGTGGAAAACTGTTGCAATGCCCTTGGTGGCGTAGATTTCGAGAGCGTGCAATACAGGGACTGCCTGATGGCGATGCAGCTGAAACTGGCGGCGAAGATGCTCACGCTGAAGAGCAAGGCCACGCTGACCTTGACCGACCTCGAGGCGTTGGTGCTATACAACTGCATCGGGGAGAGCGTACACCTCTACCAGCCCTTTGAGATGGGCTTGGGATACACTATACTGGCCGAGATAGATCGGCAGCGGAACAGCCACGTGACGACCATGCTGATGAACCTCGGCGGAGTGGCACAGGGATTGATAGAACGATGAAAAACGAAAGAGACGATATGGCATATAACCGCGTGAACAAACTGCGACAATACAAGAAAATCGTAGAGATTACGAACCGATACTACGACCCCGACGTAACGACGTACAAAGGGGTGTGGCGAAAATATGTCTATGGGGTGTACCCTGTGAGCTATGGCCACTACATGAAGATCATCTCCACGCCGAACCTTGAACGGCTGTTGGAGGAAGAGGAGAAAGCGCATGGAAAGTGGGAGAACCCCGACCAGATGACGCTATTCTGAATCGGGCGTAAGGATACGAACCTTTATCGAGGGCGAGGCTTTTACAGTTTCGCCCTCGTTGTTTATCTGGGCGACCCATGCGGTGGTGTAGGTGAGGATATAGACGGAGTAGTTCTTGTCCACATAGGAACGCTGCAGGCGAGTGCAGGTGAGAGCTTGGGTGGTGTCGGGTATGCGGAAGCCTTCGAGGGCTTCCATGACGGCCTCGAGGGTGTCGATCACGGCGTAGGCTTCCTCTTTGGAGGGGGCTTTAGCAGAGGTGCGAACCATGTTCTGCGAGGCGATAACAACGGAGAGGGTGGCGTTTGCCACGCGGTCGCGGTCGGTGAGTTGGGAGTAGTCGATATTCTCCACGTCGAGCAGGGCGCAGGGAAACTGCACAGGGGGTTGAGGCTCGTTGAGTTGACCCCAGTTCTTGTCGATATATCGGAGAGATGCCACCTCGTCAGAGAGGTGTTTTTGGATGTCGAGGAATATCTTTTTCATTGTTTGAGTGCTTTATTCATTTCTTTGGTGATTATGTCTTCGATGGCCTGTTGAAGTTCGGGGCTGTCGCCTATGAATTGGCGTTGGGGGATGTGGACGTTGTGGGAACGTCCTGCGTTGGTAGTGCCCTCGTTGTGGGCGGCGGAATATGGGAGGTCGCTTTCGACCACCACAGAGCCGTCACGCACGACATACTGGATGGAGCGACCGAGGTTGCCAGTGGGACCTGTGAGGATGGCACGGGTGTCGGCAGCTCGGTTCTTGCCTGAGGGGTGCAGCCTACGCTTCACCTCTTTCCACGCCTTGCCGAAGAAACCTTCCTTTTGGAAGTTGTCTTTGAAGAGTTGCACGGCCTTGTTGCCGACCTTTTTGGGAATGTCGGAAGCCAGCTCACGCTGCAGGCGGATGGTGAGGTTGGCGAAGTATTTATTGAACTCTTCTATGGTCATAGTTGATTATAATTGTCGAAATGTACATATTGTCGCGAGTACGAACAACATAATCACGGCAAAGACCCCTAATGAAAATGCACCTATGCCAAGCCACTCGAGCCATTTTATCCACTTAGGTTCGTCTTGCGGCATATAGATAATGGGTGGTAATAGGTTCTCTTCTTCGTTTTTTTCAAGTTCGGCTTTGATGGCATCAATGAGAGCTTTCAAGATTTCTTCACTATTTTGTTCCATGTTGCTAACTATGATTTTTTGAACTCTTCAGTGTTTATATTCAGTTTATTCTGTATCTTTGCAAAATGTTTAATCAATACATATAGCTATGGATAAACAATTAATTGCTTTGGCACTTCGACAGAAGATGTGTCCTGTGCATAGGAAAACACCTAAAGTTGAAGCAAGGCTGGACGGCTTCCACATCGAGTGTTGCTGCGAACGATTTCGGCAAATACTTGAAGAGGAAGCACGGAAACTTGTAGAAGATGACATTAAGAGACAGATTGATCATTTTTTCAAGTGAGCAGGAGACGGCGGCGTTAGTCGCCGTCTTTTGATAAGATAGGGACATACAGGACAACTTTAGCAAAAGAGATACGCCCATCGTATTTCTTTTCGAGTTCGGTTCTTTTTTTGTCGAGGTCTGATGAACTGATTGTGTCGTTTGAGGAAAAAGCCTCTTCTTTAAGTTCTGTGATTTTGAATTTTAAGTCCATAACTAAAAAATATTTTGTCAGTTTCAAAAAAGGTTGTATCTTTGCAGTCGAAATCGAGTGTGTGGTAAGCCTCTATTTACCCTGCGATTTCTTTTTTTTATGGTTCTGTTATAGCGTATAAGTTGCATGAGCCGTCAGCATACTCTCCAAGTTTTACCCTAAAGGAATAACCGTTAATGGTCAATTCATACACTTTCATCTTCGTGAATTGAGCCTTACGGCGATAGAAAATATTATTGTGGTTGTTATGCGAAAGGTCTATAGCTTCGTCGGGGAGTGGCTTTAGCAAGTGGGTGTATTTATCAAAGTGTTGGGCAATTTCGAGCTTGTAGAAGTACGAAGTGTCGGACTTTGCTCCTTTGGTGATTTCCTTTACTGTAATGCCATCGTACAGCACTTTGCCTATTTCGGTGTTGAATATGATTTCGTCCTCCTTGTGTGCCTCACGGAACGCCTCACGCTGGGTTCGTATGGCGTAGGTGGCCACGTCGGAAGATGCCTTGCGGAAGTAGGGAGCCGTGTCGGTGAAGATTTGGCCTGATGTGGCGGGGTTTTGGTCGAGGCCTGGCATGACGATGTCTCGTGTGGGGTTGTCGGTGGTGGGGTCGTCGTCGGTCTGCTCCCAGTCGCATTTGCAGTTCCAGAGGGTGCCGGGCTGGTTGGTGAGCCAGAAGGGGTCGTTTTTTGGCCAAATGCGGTTGTAGAAGGGGATGTGTTCCTCGCGAGGGGTTGCTGAGCGAGAGGGTAGCCACTTGATATTCGGGAAGAGACGTGCGTTGTCGCCTTCGGAGAACTGGATCCACTGCTTGCCTGTGCGGGCACGAGCCACTGCGGTGTTATACTCGGCAGCTTGGTAGCGGTTGTAGGTATGCAGCACGGCACGCCCGAGGTCGATGTCGCCATCCTCACCCACCACGCGGCGGATGGTGGCTGTGGCATCGTAGGCTTTGTAGGCTGCAAAGCGGCTGACGTTGGCTTGCCACTGAGCGGCGAGGTCGTCGGACACTGGCACGGCAGAAACTGCCTTGCGCAGGTTGTTGGCGTAGGCCTCGAAGAGTTCCTGGCTGATGGGCTTGTCGGAGCCCATCACGGCGTTGATGACAGCCTCTTCCCTATCCTTGCGGGCGAGCGTGAAAGAGCCTTTAACAGCCGTTTGAAAGGCGATTAAACAGGCTTGCAAAGTGGCAGGGGTGTCGATACCGTAGAGGCGGTCGAGGGCCGTGGTGTAGCGAGGGCTGGGTGTACCAGCCCTCAAACGAAAGGGTCGAAGTCGGGGGAGTAACTGTTGTCCTCTTTGCTTTGGGGTCTCTTTTTGTCTTCTTTGTCGGAGTTATCGGAGTTGTCGGAGTTATCCGAGGGGTCGGGGAGCAAGCCCCCCATCTGACGGGGGCCGAGGACCTCGATGCCGAACTTCTCCTTGACCCAGTTGGGGTCGATGTCGAAGTATTGTGCGGCTTGGATGGTCTGGTTGAAGAGCTGTGTGGTGTCCTCCTGTTCGCGGAAGCGGAAACGCAGCCCTTGCGGCACGAAACCCAGTTCCATGAGGGCGGGCAGCACGATGGTATTCATAGCCACCTCCACATCGTAGAGGTCGGCGTTGACGATTTCGTCGTTGAGGTCGGTAGAGGTCTGTTCCTTTGAGTTGGAGCCGTAGCGGGTATCCTGACCGATGACAGCCCCGTTGATGAGCAGCGAGAGCTCGTTAGAGCAGACGCGGATGAGGTTCTCGTAGGCCTCGCCGTTGGAGGCGTTGGTAGCCACGAACTCCAGTTCGTCGTCGGTGTCGATGATGCCGTTGGCCCCCGTGCCGTAGTTGGAGAGCATGGTGAGGTACTGGTTACGCAGTTCGGGGTCTTGGGTGTTGGTCTTGATGACACGCGGGGGCATGCCGCAGACCTCGCAGAACTCGGACCAGCAGCTTTGTGCGAAGCGTTTGAAGAGTACATGCGGCACCGCCTTGTCGAGCAGGCCGAGCCCTTCGCCACGGAACTCGAGGATAAAGGTGCCATACTCGCGGAG
The DNA here is from genome assembly GCA_017940465.1 of Bacteroidales bacterium. Taxonomy (GTDB): domain Bacteria; phylum Bacteroidota; class Bacteroidia; order Bacteroidales; family P3; genus Colimorpha. The sequence goes on from JAGAYN010000019.1 coordinate 34,689, forward strand.
CTTGCGGTACTCGATACCGTTGGTGTCGGAGGTGTCTATCAGCACGATACCCTCCTTGGGGTTGATATGGCGGCGGTCGATGACCGAGAGTGCGAGCGGGTCGGGCTGGTCGGGTTGAGGGTTGAGTTCCACCACGGAATAGCCGTAGAGCTTGGCATCGATGATGGCGTTGACCAAAGCACGGGTAGCGGGCATATTGGCGAAGCGGTCGGAAGCCTCTTCGTCGATGTCGCCCCCCTCACGCAGCAGTGCGAACTCGGAGCGCAACACCTTGGACTTGCGTAACAGCACCTGCGAAGTGAGGTGTGCATCGTCCATGATATAGTCGTAGAGTTCTTGCAGGTAGTGATAGCGAGCCCCCTCGACGCGGAGAGCCGACTGTTTGGCGTTCTGCCAGTCGGAGATGTCCTTGCGATGGATGATAGGGGCGCGGCTTTTAAGGACGGCCTGAATGAAACGATGCTGCCGTTGGGCAGCGAGCTGCCGCTGGGGCTGATATGTATGGTGTCTTTTCTTCTTTGCCATGACTAAAAACTATGGATAAACTTCTTGTTAGACTTGAGCTGGATGGTGCCAGTAGGCGAGCCGTCGGAGGTCTGTAGGTAGGGCAGGTCGGGGGTGAGCAGCCCATCGGCCACCTGTTTGAGGTACTCTATGGTGCGTTCGTAGGCTTTCTCGTAGCGTTCGTAGATGGCGTCCACATTGCAGAGGATAAGCAGATGCCACACGGCACAGACCTTGACATGCTCCACGATGAGGGCGGAGCGGGCCGATCCTTCGGCGGCGAAGATGGTGGCGGTGTCGTAGCGGTTGGCGAGGTAGGACTTCACCTCGGCCACGGCAGTATCGATGGCGGAGAGGACGATGGTGTCGTCGCCGTCGGTTATCTGGTCCACCTGATAGTCGTAGAGGTGGGTCTTAATTTCTTCCTTGGATACAAACATAATCAATACCTTCTGTTAGACGATTGAGGGAATACGGACTGGATGTTGTCGGCGTTATGGCTCCAACGGCGGTCAATCATCCAGATAGCCCCCTCGAGGGCATCGGGTGCGTCGTCGTGCATCTTGGAGCCACGCTCGAAGGCGAGCAGCTGCTCTACGAGTACCTGCATGCCTGGGGAGTCGCGTTCGGCCTTGTTGAAGATAACGAGGTTTTGGGCGAAGAGCGGCTCAAGAGCCTCGATACGAGCGAACTTGTCGGGTTTGTGGCGGTTGTCGCCCCGGACGGGGATGATGTCGCCTTTCTCCTGCCCCTGCTTGCGGAACTCCTGAAGCATGAGTTCCTGGAGCAAGTTCGCCTCCATATAATAATAGACAGGCACACGGCCATCGACATAGCGGGCGATGGCATAGTGCCAGCCGATCATGTCGGTGACGGTGGTCTGAGCGGCGTAGGCCTTGAGCAGGTGGTACTCGCCCGTCTTGGTCTTGCCCACGAGCATAGTAGCCTTGTAGTCGTTCTGCTTGGTAGCCTTCCACGAGGGGTCGGTGTAGCATATCAGCTGGCGATAGGAAGAGAGATGGGGCAGCATATCGCCCCATACGATATTCTCCTCCTTGAAGACAGCCCCGAGGGTGATGGGGTTGTTCATATATTCCTTCTCGAAAGCGCGGAATCCGACCTGTTTACGCTTTTGTTCGATACGTTCCTTGGTCCAATACTGCGGCCAGGCGGGGTTGCCATCCTTGTCATAGACGTTGACACGCGAAACATGCACATCGGGTGTCTCCATGATATTGGCGAGGATAGAGCATTTGGAGATGAGGTTGCCCACCATGATGAAGCGACCGCCCTCGGCACCGAAGGTACCCATGAGTGCCTCACGCGTCCACTCGGTGGCTGCCTCCACGCGGGCGGGGTTACGCGAGAGTTCGTCATCATCGAGGTCGTCGCAGATGATATAGTCGGGGCGGTTCTGACGGTCGCGGAGGCCGCGAGGCGACTGAGAGCGACCGATGGCGTGGAAGGCGGTGCCGTCCTGTGTGGTGAACTCGCCCTCTGACCAATAGCCCGCCTTGTACTGTTGGCCGAAGTCATGCTCGTATAGCTGGTTGTATTGCAGCTCGGCCTGAAGGTCGGAGAGCAGACGGATGGCACTGTCCTCGGACTTGCCGGCGAGGACGAGGCTGTGGATGGTGGGCTTCTTCTGAATCTTGAGCCACATGGGGATAAACACGCCCATGTGGGTAGACTTGGCGTGGCCACGCGGCCACATGAATATAGCCATCAGCACGGGGTGGTCGAGGATAAAGCGGGCGGCCTTGATATGGAACGAGGCGCAGGGGATAGGCTGGCCGGTGGCCTTGTCGGTGCAGTAGTGGGGAAAATAGGTACGGACGAAGAAATCGTAGTCCTTTTGAGCGTGGTCGATACGTTTGAGTTGCTCGCCCTTGGTCTCGTGGGTGGATACGAGGGTACGCGTGGCGGACTGGATATAGTCCACGTGCGCCTGCCAGCGTTCGAGAGCCTCTTTAGACACCTGCGCCATAGCCTACAGGAAATTGACTTTGGTGGTGGACATCTGCTCGTTGATGAAGATGTCCTGATACTTGGTGATGACATTGACCGTCTCGGGGGTGAGTTCGGGGTCGATCTGCATACGAGCGGCGAGCCAGTTGCCGAAGGCGGCGAAGACCTCCATCATGGTGACGATGTTGGTCTGCTTGTCGAGTTTTTCGACAGCCGAGGCTGCCTTGATGATTTCATCAGCGGTCCAGTCGGAACTTTCGAGGCGCTCGTTAATCTTCTGGAGCATCTTCACGACCAGTTCCTTTCGGGAGATGGTCTTTGCGGCGCGGAGGGACTCCCAGTTGCCGTCCTTGGCCCAACGGTTGATGGTGACGGCGGAGACGCCGATGCGTTCTGCTATGCTCTTCTGTGCTTCGCCCTGGAAATAGTATAGGCGAGCCAGTTCGCGTTCCTTGTCGAGTTGCCCCTTGCGGGGTTTCTTGGTTGTGCTTTTCTTCTCTTGAGTGTCCATACAGTGGAATTTTTTGCAAAAGTACCCACTCTTCGGGGAAGAGTGGGGACGGCGTGCAAAGGGTAATGACAGGTGTATCAAGGGTAAGACTTTTTGGGGTCTGTTCGGCGGAGGCACAGTAATTTTGCAAAAAATTTCAAGCGGCCGATAGACGGCAACAACTAATATGGCAAAGAAAGAGAACAAACGAACATTTGTGCTGACCGATGAGAGCGTGAACAGCTATGGCTACCGCGTGCTTGCTGGCGGCTTAGACAGGGCACAGTTCCTAAAGAACCCCGTGATGCTGTACAGCCACGACTACGGCCTGATGCCGATAGGCACGTGGGAAGATGTACGCGAGGAGGATGGGCGGCTGGTAGCCGATGCCAAGTTTGACGAAGGCGATGCCTTCGCGATAGAGGTGCAGCGAAAGGTGGATGCCGGCGTGCTGCGTTGCTGCTCGATAGGCTTCAACGTGATAGAGGTGGACGAAGGCGAGGCTCTGAAGCTGCCTGGACAGACAGGGCCGACCGTCACCAAGGCGGAGCTATTAGAGTGCAGCATCTGCACCTTCGGAGCCAACAGGAACGCCATGCGGCTGTCGGAAGAGGGCAGCACCCCATCGCTGACGGTGAAGCCCGGCATGCGGATGACGCTGACCCAGACGAACGAAGCGAGTATTAACCCTAATAATAGTAACAGTATGACCGAACAAGAGAAGCAACAGATGGAGCAGCTGCAGAACCAAGTTCAGCAGCTGACGAAAAACAACGAGACCCTCACCAAGGAGCGTGATGAGCTGCGCGAGAAGGCGAAGAAAGCCCGCGAGACGGAGATTGAGGGGCTGCTGAGTGCCGCCGTCAAGGACGGACGCATTGGCGAGAGCGAGAAGGCAGCCTGGAAAGAGATGCTGAGCGTGAGCTTCGAGAGTGCGAAGACGGCACTGGAGAAACTCAACGGACGCACCTCGTTGAGCCAGGTGCTGGAGCAGAACCAGGGTAAGGGCGAGTATGCCGGCAAGAGCTGGGAGGAGCTGGACCGCACAGGCAAGCTGAGTGCCTACAAAGCCCACGACCCCGAAGGCTTCAAAGCCCTGTATCGCGAGACCTTTGGAGCGAACTATCAGGAATAGCCGCGAAAGGAAGCAGAGTATTAACCCAAACAAGTAGAGAATATGGCACTAAACACAGAGATTTGGATTAGAACCATCATCGAGCAGTTCTGGCCCGACAACAGCTTCATCAGCCGAAGCGTGGACCACAGCAGCTACGTGAACAACCACAGCGTGCACATCCCCCAGGCTGGGAATAGTCCGAGCATCACCAAGAACCGCACCTCGTTCCCCGCCACCATCAAGACGAGAACGGACGGCGAGCTGACCTACGACCTCGACATCTACGACGTGGAGCCTTTGCGCACCCACAAGCTGAGCGAGGTGGAGCTGAGCTACGACAAACGCCAGAGCATGATAGGGCAGGCCAAGCGCACCCTGCAGGAGTATGTCTTCATGGAGATACTGAAGAAATGGGTGCCAAGCGGCGTGGAGGTCATCAAGACCACGGGCGATGCCGAGGCTGCCCACGTGCACACCACCGCCACGGGCAACCGCAAGGCGATGACGCGCACGGAGGTGGAGAACGTGAAGAAACTCTTCGACAGCCAGGACATCCCTGCCGAGGGTCGCACAATCCTGTTGGATGCCATCATGTACAATCAGCTCGTGAACAGCCTGACGCAGGCCGAGAACGTCAGCTTCTTGGCGGGAGCCGACGTAACGAGAGGCGTGATGGGCAAGTTCCTCGGCTTCGACTTCATGATGCGCAGCTCGGTGTTGCAGACCGCCGCAGGTGGCGGGCTGAAGACTGGGAATGCCGCTGCCACGGACTGTGCCGCTGGCCTTGCCTGGCATCGCGACAGCGTGTGCCGTGCGTTGGGCGAAGTGGTGGCTTTTGAGCAGGAGAAAGACCCGACCTACTATGGCGACATCTTCTCGTTTGCCGTACGAGCCGGTGGTTCGGTGATGCGCAGCGACAAGAAAGGCATCGCCCTTATCCACCAAGACACACCCGCTTAATCATTAACCCAGAGCGTTCGGAGTATTCTGAATAGTCGGAATGCTCCGAACTTTCGCAACAAAGAGCAAGAGATATGTTACCACGAGTAAAGATAACCTTTGAGAACGGAGCCCTTGGGGGCGTAAGTCCGAGCGAGGACGGAGTGGTGGGGCTGGTGAGCCATGCGGCGGCGGTAGGCACGACCTTTGTGCTGAACACCCCCTACCTGGTCACCTCGTTGGAGGCTTTCGAGAAGCTGGGGGTGGACAGTGAAGCCTCTGGTGTGAACGCCTCGCTGTACAAGACGGTGAAAGAGTTCTACAGCGAAGCCCCCGACGGGACGAAGCTGTGGGTGATGGGCGTGGCCTCGACAACCACGGTGGCCAACATCACGGACAAGACGAAAAACAACATCAAGCCTTTGCTTGAGGCGGCACGAGGAGCCATCAATATTCTGATGGTGAAAGCCGTTCCTGGCGGCACCCCCACGATGGACGGCAGCGTGGACAAAGAGACCACGACCGCTGTGGTGAACCTTCAAGCCCTTGCAGATAGTTGGACGGAGAGCAAGTATGCCCCGTTCCTCTGCCTGGTGGAGGCACTGAGCTATAGCGGCACTGCCAGCAGCCTGCCCGACCTGACGACGAAGGAGTGCAACCGCGTGGCGGTGGTGCTGGGCGACACGGTGAGCGGCAGCAAGGGGGCCGCCGTCGGCCTGGTGGCTGGTCGGCTGGCGAGTGTGCCGGTGCAGCGCAGCCTGGCGAGGGTACGCGACGGAGCCATCGCGAGCGAGGAGATGTACATAGGCGGCGTGGTGGCCGAGAACGGGGATCCCGACGTGGCGAACGACCTTGGCTACATCGTGCCACGCACCTTTGTGGGCAAGAGCGGCTACTACTGGAGTGACGACAGAACCGCCACGGCGGCCAGCGACGACTACGGCACGATAGCACGCAGACGTACCATTGACAAGGCGTACCGCATAGCCTACCAGACCCTCGTTGATGAGATAGCCGATGAGGTGCCTGTGAACGCCGAGGGCAAGTTGGCGGCGTACCACTGCAAGGGGGTGGAGACCTCGGTGGAGAGTGCCATCGTGAACAGCATGACCAGCGAGGGGAACCTTGGGAACGACCCCGATGACGCGAGCGACCTTGGGGTGCAGTGCTACATCGACCCCGACCAGGACATACTGGCCACGTCGCGCCTTGAGGCGAGCCTGAAGGTGAAGCCCTACGGCTACAGCAAATACATCGATGTGAAACTTGGTTTCAAGACCACTTAAACGCGATAGAATATGTTTAATAGTAGAGAATACGAATGGGCGGATGTACGCGTGCTGATAGGCGGGCGACTCCTCACCCGTCTGCGCTCTGTCAACTACAAGCGTAGCAAAGAAAAGGAATTGACCTACGGCACTGGCAACGAGCCTGTGAGCATACAGAGCGGCAACGTGAGCTACGAGGGCGAGGTGGGGATGCTTCGCAGCGAGTATGAGACCCTTGCGAACAGCGACGGTGGCACGGTGCTGGATATGCAGGTTGACATCGTGGTGAGCTACGGAAACCCCACGAAGGGCGGCGTGATGGTTACGGACAAGCTGCTGGGGTGCCAGTTCACCGAGGAAGAGAACAGCATGAGCCAGGGCGACAAGAACGAGGAGATTACGCTTCCGTTTATCTTCCTGCGCAAGGTGAAAGGATAGTGCAAGACCTAAAGGCCTTGCCACCAAACAACCCTATTTAAGTAACAATTAAACTGCAATTAAACGATGGACAAAAAAGAGATTACCTCTGCCCAGATAGAGCAGTGGAAGAAAGAACACGGCAAGGTCTTCGTGGCCAAAGCCGACGGAAAGACAGCCTACTACCGCAAGCCCACGCGTAAGGACTTGAGCTATGCCATGACGCTGCAAGAGCAGCCGCTTGACATGAGCGAGATGTTGCTGAAGCAGTGCTTCCTCGGTGGCGACAGTGTGTTGCACGAGGAGGTGGACTACCTGCTGGGCTGCATGGGTGAGCTGACGCAGCGCATGATGACCGTGAAACAGGTTGAGGTGGGGGAAGCCTAAACGCCGCCCGAGGGTCGATGCGGCACAACCCGGTAGGCTTCATCGACACGATGCTGGAGTACTACCTGCACATCGACCCTTCCACCCTCACCGATGCACAGTGGGCGGAGAAATTCATGCAGTTGGCAGAGATACGGAAGATGGAGTTGGGGAAGGCGAGATAGCCTAACGATTGTGTTCAAAGAGCCAATTCCAAATGATGACGAAGAGATAGCAGGCTGCTTTGAAGAGCAGGAAGGCTATCGCGAGTGATATGAGAGTGAGTAAAAACACGGCTCAAATTTTTTTGCAAAGATACGAAATAAAACTGACATGGCAAGCAACAAAGTTGAATACGAGATAAAAGTCATCGGGGATGCCCTGGAGCGATTGAAGGAAATCACGGGGCAGACCGAGGAACTGGGCAAGGCTGCCAAGAGTACGAAGAGCAAGCTGGCGAGCATTGGGGGAGCTCTTGTGGTGTTCAACCAAGCCATGGAGATATACTCGAAGTTCAAAGCAAAGACCAAAGAGTTTACAGATGCCAACCAAGCGCAACAGGAGGCTGAGGCGAAGCTGGCGCAGGTGATGAAAAACACAATGGGCGCCTCGACAGAGGAAATCAACGCCATCAAGGAGCTGGCGAGCTCGCAGCAGCAGTTGGGGGTGATAGGCGACGAGGTGCAGTTGGCGGGGGCTCAGGAACTGGGGACCTATTTGGAGAAGGCGGACAGCCTGAAGAAGCTGATGCCCGTGATGAACGACATGTTGGCGCAGCAGTATGGGCTGAATGCGAGCCAGGAGCAGGCGGTGCAGATAGGTTCGATGATGGGCAAGGTGATGGAGGGACAGGTGGGCGCATTGTCGCGATATGGCTACAAGTTCGACAAGGCGCAGGAGAAGCTGCTGAAGTATGGCACGGAGGAGCAGAAGGTGGCGACTTTGGCGGAGGTGATTAATCAAAGTGTAGGCGGCATGAACGAAGCCCTTGCCGCCACTCCTGAAGGGAAAATTCAACAGGTCAAGAACGCTATAGGCGACATCAAAGAACGCGTGGGTGCTATTATCATACAGATTGAGGCGTTTCTTGTCCCTGTTATGGACAGCTGCATAGCCATTGCCAATAAGCTAATCGACATCGTACAGATGGGGTGGCCAGTCTGGATAGGTGCAGCAACCGCCGTAGTGATAGCCGTTACGAAGATACGGAAGCAACTGCAAGGCACCTCGATAGCCGCCCTCTTGAGTGGTGGCAGCTTCACCACCTTTGGGGCGATGGCCAAGGCTGCCTGCCGCACTGTCAGCACGGCCATCACGAGCATCCCCATCGTGGGTTGGATAGCAGGTGCCATCACAATCATCATCGGAATGGTGCAGCAGCTGTGGACCAAGTGCGAAGCCTTCCGAGGCTTTCTTACTGGTGCGTGGGAGGTCATCAAGAACACTATCGGCAATATCTGGGGGCTGGTGCAGCCTATCATCGCCAAGGTGTTCGGCTTTATCAAAGGCAGGATACAGGCTATCGCGGACTTCATCCGCATGGTGATAGACTGGGTGAAAGGCATTCTCTCCAAGGTGGGGGCGTGGTTCACCAAGGTGATGCAACCTGTGGTGGACTGGTTCAAGAGCCTTTACAGCAAAATCAAGGAAGGTATAAACAAAATCATCGAGTGGATGGCCAAGCCACTGAACAAGTTGATTGACCTTTGGAACAAAATCACTAATGGCAATGTCGAGAAGTTCAAGGTAGGCTACGAAAAGGGTGCTGCCAAGGTACGCGAGAACAAAGGTATCGCCCCAGCAGGGATGCCTGGTATGGAGAGCGGTGGCGGACTGGGTTCGGCAGCTATGGCGAAGGCTACCAAGGGAGCCAAGGAAACGGCCACCGGAGGCACACGCAACACCACCGTCAACATTAACCTCGGCAAGATGATTGAGAACATAATCTTCAACGGTACGCTGGGCGACAACGCACAAGAGTTGGAGCGTCAGGTGCAAGAGATACTATATAGGACGCTGGCAATGGCGGCGGCCACAGCATAAACGGATATGGCAGCAGGGAGAAACATACAGGACAATATAGGCTTGGTGCTGAACCTCACGGCCACGCGAGCCAAAGGCTACGCAGTGCCGATGGGTGTGCCATACGTACAGGAGACCACTGTGGCAGGTGCCGAGAGGGCGGAGTTGGAGGAGGGCGGATTGGCGGCAGTGTTGAGCCAAGCCCCTCTGACCTTACGCAGGGAAGACGGCACAGCCTACGCGTTCCCCATCGACCCTATCATCAACGTCAGCTCGAAGAATATCATCGTGCGGCGATATGTGGCGAAAGGGGCGTTGAAAGGGAGCGTGAAGGAGAGCTTTTCGCAGGACGACTACGAAATCACCGTGTCGGGCATCCTGATGGGCGACACAGCCGAAGAACTGAACGGCATGGTGGCAGCGTTGCGGGAGCTGTGCGAGGCACAGGAGACGCTGGGTGTGGAGTGTGATATGTTGGTGGATGGGTATGGGATTACGAAGGTGGTGGTGGAGAGCTACCAGTTTCCGCACACGAAGGGTTTGGAGAACCAGAACTATACGCTGAAGCTGTACAGCGACAGCAGTGTGAACATATTGGAGGAGGTGTAGGGGCGATGTATAAGATGAGCCATAAGATAACGATAGGGAGCTACAAGCTGGTGCTGCTGGAGAGCGTGAGGGTAGTGCGGAGCGTGGAGGCGTTGGCCGACACGGCGGAGGTGGTGTTGCCTGGCATGGTGCATGGTGTGGCGATAGAGGTGGAGGACAAAATCAAGGTAGGCGATGGGGTGAAGATAGAGCTGGGGTACAATGGGCGGCTGCGGACGGAGTTTGAGGGGTATGTGAAGCGGATAGGGACGGACGGCGGGGGCCTGAAAGTGGAGTGCGAGGACGGCATCTACCTGTTTGGAAAAGCCGTAAAGGACAAAGAGTATAAAGAGGCGGATGTGAAGACGATACTGAAAGACATCTGCGAGCAGTGCGGGGGCTTCGGGCTGGCGTGCGACTACGCGTTCAAATACGAGAAATTCACGGTGCGGAACGCTACGGGCTACGACGTATTGAAGAAGGTGCAGGAGGAGGTGAAGCCGAACATATACCTCAAAAATAATACCCTGCATGTGCATCCGCAGTATGCCGAGATATTTGGCGAGGCACGATATGACTTTAGCAAGAACATTGAACGAGGAGGGACGGAGCTGGAGTATCGGCGGAAAGAGGACCGTCGGGTGCTGGTGGTGGTGGAAGGCGAGAAGAGGGACGGCAAGAAGGTGAAGGCGGAGGCTGGGACGACGGGCGGCGACAGGGTGACGCTGAAGGTGCCTGGTGCGACGGATGAGAAGAGCCTGAAGAAATTGGCGGAGCAGGCACTTGAGGAGCGGTGCTACACTGGGTACAGTGGGAGCTTCAAAGGGTGGCTGTGGCCGTGGTGCGATGCGGGGTACAAGGTAACGCTGACGGACCCCGACTATGAATACAAGGACGGCACCTACTATGTGACGGCGGTGGAAGTGGAGTACAGCCAGAGCGGAGGGGTGCGGAAGATAACACTTGGAAAGAGACTATCATAAATATGAGCAAGACACAAGATATAAAAGAGGCTATACGAGCCATCTGCGGAAGGGGTGGCGGGGGACGGATGTACCTCGTGGGCGAGGTGGCGGACGTGGAGGGCGACAGCTGCACGGTGGACGTGGGCGGCTTGGAGCTGACGGATGTGCGGCTGACGGCGGTGAACGACGGATCGGAGGGGAAGCTGAAGGTGATTCCTGCGGTGGGCAGCACGGTGCTGCTGGCGGACTTGAGCGGCGGAGAGTTGCGGGAGTGCATCATGTATGGCTACACAGCGGTGGAGCGGATTGAGGGGACGGTGGAGCAGATAGAGCTGAACGGTGGGCAGAACGGCGGCTTGGTGAACATCGAGCAGTTGAAGCAGTGGATGGGAAACGTGGAGAGCGACCTGGCGACACTGAAGACCCTATTGCAGAGCAGCCCGATAGCGGGGAACGGTGCACCAGCGGCGATAGTGTTCAACCCACGGACACAGAGCGTAGCGAACAGTATAGAGGACATAACGATAACACACTGAGATGACAGGAATACGACTGATACAGGACAGCGAGGGAGCGGTGGATATTGCGATAGAGAGCGGGACTATGGCTGTGGGCGAGACCATGCGGCAGGAGGAATACCTTGTGCTGATGAGCCACAAGGGGGAATGGAAAGAATGGCCCACGATAGGGGTAGGGATAGCGGACATGGTGGGGGACGAAGACCTTCGCTACTGGAAGCGAGAGATAATAGACAACATGGCGAGAGTGGGCATCAAGATAAGCAAAGTGGAATACAAGAACGGAAACCTTAAAATACAACCATAGGATGAAACATTTTACGATAAGTGAGCTGATACACAGCGACACGGCTGTGAAGCGTAGGATATGGAACGGAGCCACGCGCGAGGTGGAAGACAACCTGATAGCGTTGGTGGGGGCGGTGCTGGACCCGGTGCGGGAGCGGTGGGGGAAGCCCATCGCGGTGACGAGCGGCTACAGGAGTGCGGAGCTAAACAGAATAGTGGGCGGCGTGGCCACGAGCCAGCACCTAAAGGGCGAGGCGGCGGACATCTGCGCGGCGAACCCGAAAGAGACCGCACGGCTGGGGCGGCTGATCGTACAGATGGGGAGCTATGACCAGGTCATCTTCGAGTACAGCAACGCCGACTGTACGGAGGCGGAGTGGATACACGTCAGCTGGAAGCGCGTGGGCACCAATCGCCGCCAAATACTGCGGCTGCTGAAAGGTTCAAAGAGATACGAACAAATAAGCATATAGGACTATGAACGAGTGGCTGAACTATGTGTTGTCGGTGCTTACCTTGGTAGCAGGTGGTGGCTGGCTCTTTGACCGCCGCCGCCACAAACAGGAGGTGGAGAGCATCAAGGCCGACAACCGGCAGAAAGACCTCGACCTGTCAAAGGATTATGTGGAATCCTTCCGCAAAGAGATAGCCGACCCCCTGCGGCGAGAAGTCAGGGAATTGAAAAGGGAGGTAAAGAAACTGAACAATGCAATTGGGAAGATACAAGACTGCCCTCACGCTGGCGATTGCCCTGTGTATGACGAGCTGCAGAAGCAGCAGGCAGACGACGACCGAAACGGCGGCAATGACGAGGGAGGTGCTGCATGATACGGTGGTTGTTACACAGACTGTGCGCGTGTGCGACACCATTCGCGAGCGGGAGATTATCACCATTACCCAGACCGAAGAGGGTGAGGAGAAAAGCCGCACGACCGAGCGTGAACGCGAGCACATCAGCGACAGGGAGGCCGAAAGCGCAAGTCACACGGCGAGCGAAAGCATCACGCAGAGCGAGGAACGAACTGCCGAGAAGACAGTAGAGCAGCCCCCAGCGAAGCAGAAAAAGGGCAAGCCTTTCCTATGGGGCATGGGCGTGGGGGCTGCGCTCGGAATACTCGGAGTAATCGGAATAATCAGACTAATCAGAAAAATAAAGCAATGGCACGAGACATAGCGACAATCAAACAGGAGATGACCGACGCCTTCATGGGTGAGAGCGCGGTGCGGGAGCGGTACGGCCTGACGGCGACGGACACCTTCGAGGGCAAGTTCTCGAAGGTGAGCATCGAGGGGCTGCTGTTCTACGTGGTGGCTTTCGGCATCTGGGTGATGGAGAAACTCTTCGACAGCCACAAGGCCGAGGTCGACGCGGCCTTGGCCGACCTCACGCCGCACACACCGCGGTGGTATCGAAACCGTGTGTTAGAATGCGGCGTGGCGGGAGTGCGCTACTGCTCGGTGGACGACCGAGGGGCGCGGCTGAAGATAAAGGTGGCCACGGGCGACCCCGGCAAGCGGGAGCCGCTGACGACGGAGGAGCAGGCCGCCCTCGAGCGGTGGATGGCCGACGAGAAAGACGCGGGGCTGAAGATAGACATCGTCAACCTTGCGGGCGACGACATGGCTGTGGCGCTGACGGTATGGTACAGCCCACTGGAACTCACGCCGAGCGACAAGCCGGTGGAGACGGCGTTGAAGGAGTACGTCAGCAACCTGGACTTCGACGGCCTATTGAGCCGCAACGGCCTCGTCGATGCGCTGCGCGAGGTGGGCGGCGTGGAGATGGTGCGTATCGACAGCCTCAAGACGCGATACAGCGACAACCTGTGGCGCGACTTTGGGGAGCAGGAACAGGCGGAGAGCGGCTACTGGAACGTGGCCGACAAGGACATCGCGGTGGTCTACAAACGCTATGAGAGGGGGCTGCTGACATGATGACCATCGACTTCGACAAGCTGCGCATCATCCTGATGCCACATGCCCTGCGGCACGGGGCTTTGCAGGAAGCCCTGCTTACCTCGATGTATGTGCCCCTGAAGCGCAACTATGCGGCGTTGCGCCGCTATGTGGAGAAAGAGGAGACGGAGCGGCAGTACGGCCCCACGGTGGGGCAACTGAGGCAGGCGGTGGCCGACCACCTGGCCATAGACAAAGGACTGGTCAGGTTCGGCGAGGTGGCCGACCGCGAGACGATAGACCTGCCGAGGGCGAGCGACGGATGGGGCAAGGCGGTGAAGCTGGGGGCAGACCCCGTGCCGCTGTGGGCTGACGACATGGTGTGTTGGAACCGCGAGTTCACCGTCAGCCTACCTGCCACCTATAGCAACAACGAGGCCGAGGTGCGCGCCCTGCTGGACCGCTGGAAGATGGCGGCGAGCCATTACACGATAACCTATTATACCGAGATATAGCATGAACAGAATGATATTCGACGACAGCGCGACCCAGTTTCCGCTGTCCAAGACAAGGATGGCCGAGATGCAGGCCGACCTGCAGGTGCCGATGAAGATACTGGCCGAGGCGCTGCCATCGGGCAGCTGCATCCTCTGCGGCTGCGAGACGGCAGGGACGGCGGGCTATGTGCGCGTGGCGATGAGCGACGGCAACGGCGGCACAGTCTACGAGGTGATCGAGGTGAATGCGGGAGCCACGGGCAGCCTCTACCTCAACCTCACTGAGGAGACCATCTACGCCAAGAACACGAGCGGCGTGGATGTGGCGGTGCGCAAGGAACGCTACCTGAAATGGAGCATGGAGAAAGGCGAGATGTGCTGGACTTACGCTGACCTGCCGAGGCTGTGGGTGAAGGCGGCACATCAGGACGAGGAGGGTTACACCGGCTGTGCCAACGGAACAAACTGGTACGTGGCCACCGGCGGGCTGCAGATGGCGGCTCGCTTCGTGGGCGGACGGGTGCACCTGCGGGGGCTGCTGACCTACGCCCCCTACATCAGGGTGAGCCAAGCCCTGATAGACAAGAGCTACTTTGCCGATTATGCGTTGGCGGTGAATGTGGACAGCGTAGTACGCGCCACCACCGCCACGGCGCGCTACAGCGACATGACGGTGGCCAGCGAGGTGCGGAAGGCACAGGTGCTGGAGTACCGCTCCAACCTTCTCACGCTGCCGGTGCGCTACCGTCCGAGCGGCGACATCGTGATACCGATACGCTACAACGGAAGCCCCTCGACGGCTGTCATCGACAGCGACGGCGGCCTGCTCCTCTCACAGGAGGCCGAGGTGGGCGACACCTTGAAGATAGACACATACTTTGACCGATGAGCCGAGCGGGACAGGGGCAGACGGTGATAGACATGGCGGTGCAGCATACGGGACTGGCCGATGCTGCGTGGGCCATCGCGGAACGCAATGGGGTAAGCCTCACCGACAGCGTGGGCGGCATGGATCTCGAGCTGTCCGCCGTGGAAAGCGACAGCGACACGGTAGCCGCGATGGGCGGCAGCCGACCCGCCACCGAGGGCGAGCCGAGGCGCAGCACCCGCATCCCGATAGGCGAACTTGAGATAGGAAAGGACAGGATATGAAGACAAAAGAATGGCTGAGGAGCCGTCTGGAGGACGGCGACATACTGAATGCGGAGGTACTCTCCGAGCTGTTGGAGAGCTATTGGCACAAGAACGAGACGGGACAGGTGTCCGACGGCGACGGGCGACCCGTAGTGGGCGGACAGGTGGCCGAGGCGATGAAAGGGCTGCGCGACGAGCTGCTCGAGGTGATGGGCAAGATGATAGAGGACTACATGGCCAAGCACCTGCCCGAGCTGCTGAAAGAATACATTACGCAGGAGGCCCTGTCGCAGGTGCTGGAGGCTCGCGACAGATACCTCAAGAATTGGGTAACCGAGCGGCTCTCCACCCTCGCCAAGAACGAGGAGGTGGACGAGCGGCTGCGCAAGCGGACGGACGACATCTTGGTGGAGGTGGACAAGCGCCTGGATCCATATCCCAAGACGGTGGACCTGTCCGACCTGCTGGGCATGGACAAATACGCCAGGATAGAGAGCCTGCCCTCCTTGTTGGAGATAGAAAAATACGCCCTCAAGACGGCCTTGCCCGACATGGCGGGCTACGTGCTGAAGGTGGACTTCAACGAGGCGCGGGAGGCCTTGAACGAACAGATAGGCCTGCGTGTGAAGTCGGTCGACGTGCCCACCGAGGCGGCGTGGACCACCTTCCGGCAGCAGATACAGGCGAGCCTCGACAGCAAGGCCGACAAGGTGTACGTCGATGAGAAGAGCGACCAAGCCAAGGCGGCGGCCATCAGCGACGCATCGGACAAATACGCGTTGAAGGCCAGTTTCAACGACGACGGTCTCTATCTGAAAACCATAGTAACCCCATAGCGAGATGCGGGCAGGAATAGGACAGACCCTTATCGACGTGGCCGTGGAGCGGACGGGACGTGTGCAGACGGCGTGGGACATCGCCGTGGCCACGGGCTGCTCGCTGACGGACCTGATAGAGGGCGGCGAGGCGGCGGAGGTGGAGGCCAAAGGCAACCGCCGCGTGCTGCGGAGCTACGCGCAGGACGGCACCCACCCGGCCACGGAGCTGACCGAGGGCATCGGCGGCTGGCGCATCGGCCAGTTCATCATCAGTTAAACAACGATTAAACGACAATTAAAGACCCATGCAAAAGACGATAGAGCAACTACAGGCACGGTTTCTGACCGGCATGAAACCTACGCAACAGGACTTCCGCGACCTGATGGATTCCTTCTTCCACAAGGCGGAACTCGATGCCGCACTGAAGCGGCTGGAACGCATCAGCCTTGGCGACGGCGAGGCGTGGCAGGTGGATGCCGCATTGGACGAAGGCAGCGAGCAGCCGGTGCAGAACAAGGTGGTGGCCACGAGGCTGCGCCAACTGGCCGAGAGCATCAGCACCACCAACTCGAGCCTTGCGAAACAGATGGGACTTCTGTCCGAGGCTATCACCAAGCTCGACAAGAAAGCGGAGCAGAGCGACCTTGCCACACTGCAGGGCACCGTGACGGCATTCCTGAGGGAGATGGCCGAGTACCGACAGGACATGGCCGAGACCCTCGACGCGATGGACAGCGACATTGCCGGCAAGGTAGCCATCGACCAAGGGGTGAGCCAGTCGGGGAAGGTCTTGACCGTGGGGACGGACGGCAAGGTAAAACCAGCCGAGGCGAGTGCGGACGGCAACACGATAAACTGCGGCAGCAAGGAGAGCCTTGGGGCGGCGATAGCCAGCGTGGACCCAAAGAAACGGAAGCCCGGCCTCTGCGTAACATGGGAAGCGGACGGCAAGTGGGAGAGCAAACAGTTCACAGGCGGGAGCATCGACGACTGGGCGGACGAGACATTGTGGAAAGACTATGGCGGAGGCGGCTCGTTGGCGGGTCTCTCTGTCAACGGCACGGCGGTGAGTCCGGACGACGAGGGCAAGGTAAACCTCACCATGGTAACAGGGGTGAAGGTGAACGGCACGGAATTGGAGAAAGACAGCCAGGGAAAGGTCAACGTAGCGATAGACACGGTGGAGGTGGACGACACCCTCGATGCAGATAGCACCAACGCGATAGCCAACAACGTAGTGACGCAGAACCTCAACGAGCTGAAGCAAGGCATGATTACGAGTGCCGAGGTGGAGCAGGGAGAGGACAGCGATGGCAACCCGACCTACAACTTGGTGCTGGGACGGCAGTACGGCACGGACCTGAGCGTGGAACTCCCTGCGGGGACAGGTGGAGGCGGCAGCCAGAACCTGAGTCGCATCAGCCTGCGGGCGAGCGTGGACAAGGCACAGGTGAAAGAGGGGGGCAAGGTAACGCTGAGCTACCAGTACGACCACCTGAACGGCGATGGGGAGAGCGACGGCGTGAAGGCCACCATCACCATCACGGTGCGGCGCGGCTCGACCATCACGCTGCAGCGGACGGTGAACGACGTGGCCAAAGGGAGCTATACGATGGACATCAGCAGTGCCCTACAGGCGGGCACGATGGACGTGTATGTGCAGGCCGTATGTAACATCACGGACGAAGAGACGGGCGAGGCGAAGCAGCAGACGAAGCAGGCCTACGTCAGTGTGAGCGTGGTGCAGATAGCGTTGACCACGAGCTATGACCTTGCGGACGGCTTTAGCAATGGCGGCTACACAGACAGCGAGACCATCACCATCCCGTGGGCGGTGCGAGGCAGCGGCAGCAAGACGGTGATGCTGGTGGTGGACGGCGACGAGGGGCACGCCCTGAACCGCCAGCAGACGGTGACCAAGAGCGGTACCACCAACGGCGAGTTCCTGATAGCGGCACGGAGCCTTGGGGCGGGGCGGCACTGGCTGCAGATAGTGGCCGAGGTGGGGTCGCTCCAGAGCGAGAGCATCTGGATAGACATATTGAAGGCAGGGAGCAACACCCCCTACATAGGCCTGATGATGACAGACGATGAGGGCGAGATAGAGACGGAAGCCCAGTACCCGACCCTGAAGGCAGGACAGTACGAGCAGCTGGTGTTCCAGTGGGCTGCCTACGACCCAGCGAGCGGCACGGCCACGGTGGAGGAGAAAGAGGGGGAGACGACGGTGAACACGATGAGCGTGGGGCGGACGATGCAGACGTATGCCAACCGCTTTAACGAAAGCGGGACGGTGAACAGAAAACTGACCTGCGGAGCGACAGAGTACCCTTTGACGATAGCGGTCAGCGCAAGCACGATAGACATCAGCGAGGCGGTGGGCAGCCTTGCATTGAAACTGAAGGCGAGCGGGCGGAGCAACGGCGAGGCGACCCCCGCACAGTGGAGCTACGAGGGCATCGAGACGAAGTTCACGGACGTGGACTGGAACGTGAGCGGCTGGGACGGAGAGAGCCTGGTGCTGAAAAACGGAGCGAAAGCCGAGATAGGGATAAAGCCCTTTGCGAGCGACCCCGGAGCGACAGGGTTGACGGTGGAGTTTGAGTTCCGCGTGAACAACCCGAGCGACAGGACAGGCAACGTCATTAGCTGCTACAGCGAGGACAAAGGCTTTCAGATAACGACAGAAGAAATCAGCATGCTGACAGGCTCGACCAAGAGCATCGTGGACGACGACACGGGGGAGAGCATCGAGAAGCCAGTGGGCTTGACCAGGAACTACGCCAGCGGCGAGTGGGTGAAGGTGGCCTTTGTGATAGGCAAGCGGACGGGGAACAGGCTGATGGAGCTGTACATAAACGGTGTACGGAGCTGTGCGGACGAATACAGCAACGGCGACAGCTTCCTGCAGCTGGTGCCGGTGGGCATCACGGTGGAGAGCGGCAGTGCGGACGTGGAACTGCGTATCACGAGGGTCTATACGCGAGCCTTGAGCGACGACGAAGAGTTCGGCAACTACACGATAGACCGCCTGACAGGGGATGAGATATACGAGATATACGACAACAACGACGTGCTGAACGGCGACTCGGTGGACATTGACAAGCTGCGCGCGAAGAGGAAGGGTGTGTTGAGGATAGTGAGGACTGGCGGCCTTGCGGAGCTGAACGCCACGAACGACAAGAAGGCCAAGTTCTACGCCGATGTCTATTTTTATTCGCCCTACGGCGAGGAATACGACTTTGTGGCACGGAATGTGCTGGTACAGATACAAGGCACATCGAGTACCAAATATCCGAGGAAGAACTATCGCATCACCTTCAGCAAAGGGACGGGCGACGGCCCGAAGCTCTACATAGGCGCCGAGGCGCACAAGGAGATGGCCGCGCCTGGGACAGGCACCTGCGAGGCCGACAGGGGCAACACGGAGAACCTGTACGCCATGAGGCCCGGGGCGGTACCCATCAACATCTTTGTCTGCAAGTGCGACTTCTCGGACAGCTCGCTGACGCACAACACGGGTTCGTCGCGGCTGATGAACGACGTGTTCAAGGAGATGGGGCTGCTGACGCCGCCACAGGAGATCAACCCGAACATACGGACAGGCTTCGACGGCATACCGATAGACATCTTCAGCAGCGAGAGCGACGACGGGGAGAGCGTCTATTACGGCCAATACCAGATGAACAACGAGAAAAAGGACAGCGGTCGGGTGTATGGCTTTGACCCGATATACAACGCCGACGGGACGCTGGCACTGGATGCGGCTGTGTGCTGCCTGGAGTTCCTGAACAATAGCGAAAAGCTCTGCAACTTCCAGGTTGATGAGAACCTCGACGCACAGTTGGACAGCGAGTTTGACAAGGCCTTTGAGTTCCGCTACCCCGAGAACGACACGGTGTGGGCTACGGCCACCGACGAGCAGAAGACCGCCATCAAGCGGCTCTTTGGGTGGATACGCAGCATGAAGCCCTCTGGGGCGGAGATAGCCACGAGGCTGCAGGAACAGAGTGGGGACGATAGGCTCTCGACCTGGGTGAGCCCCCAGTTTGCGGAGCAGCTGGCGGACTACTTCCCGCAGAGGAACCCCTTGGCATGGTACATCTACACCGACTACTTCATGAGCGTGGATCAGCGGGCGAAGAACATGATGATGGCCACATGGGACGGGGTGCACTGGTGGCTGATTATCTTCTGGGACGGCGACACGATGCTGGGCGACAGAAACGACATCTACCTTGCCTACAACTACCTGCTGACCCGCACCACGTGGGATGCGGACAGAAACAAGTACGCCTTTGAGGGGCATGGGTCGTGGCTGTGGAACCTGGTGCTGGCCAACATGCAGACGGAGCTGAGCGAGGTAGCCACCACGATGCGAGGCATCATGACCAACGCGAGGGTGCACAGGATGTTTGACGAAGAGATACAGGCCAACTGGTGCGAGCGGCTGTACAACAAGAGCGGCGAGTTCAAGTACATCATCCCCCAGCTGGAGGGGGTGCTGAAGCAGGGCGAGCTGACGAAGTACAACTTCATGTACGGCCTGAAGGGCAACGGGCAGGCGCACCGCCACTACACGATAGAGAACCGCTTTGCCCTGCTGGACGCCAAATACCGGTGCGGCCAGTACATGAGCGACAACATAGACGCCTACGTGGCGAGGAGTGCGAGCGATGCGGCCAATAGCATCAAGATTACGAGCCTTGAGACCTACTACTACGGCTGGGGCACGAACAACAACACGTATCAAATCGGCATCGAGGCCGGCGAGGGGCAGCAGGTGACGCTGACCTTGACGGCGGCCCTGACCGCCAACGACCCGATAAGGGTATATGGCGCAAGCCGTATCAGGGAACTCGACTTGAGCGGCATGGCGGGCAAGATGACCGGCACGTGGAATTTCAACAAGTGCGTGAAATTGCGGAAACTGACGATGGCGGTGGCTACGGCGGCAGGCGGCAGCTGGTTTATGGAGATAGACAGCTGTCGGCTGATAGAGGAGATAGACCTGACGAACCAGAAGGGAGCCAGCACGAGCGCGGGCAGCAAGGAACTCGACCTGCGCAACCAGACGAGGCTCGCCGTCGGTCGCTTTGGCGGCACGGAGGTGACGGGGGTGCTGTTGGCGATGGGAGCGCCTGTGGAGACGCTGGTGCTGCCCGGCACGCTGCAGACCCTACGTTTAGAGAGCCTGCCGAGGCTGACGATGGACGGCCTGACGGTGGAGAACTACAACAACGTGCAGACGCTGATAGTGAGCGGCTGCCCGAACTTGGGGTGGGAGACCCTCGCGGGGCGGTGCGGCAGCCTACAGAGGCTACGCGTAGAGCTGGGCGACATGGAGGGGGACGGACAGGACTTGGTGAGGCTGTACGCTCGGAATTTGCAGGGCGTGGACGCACAGGGCAACTACGTGGGCTACTGCGCCCTGGTGGGGCGGTACCAACTGACGAGGTTTATCCCCGACGAGGTGAAAGCCGCCTATCCCGAGCTGGAGATCATCGACCCCGAATACACCATGCAGGAGAGCGACGAGAGCATCGAGGACCCGAAGCGCATGAGCAACCTCGACAACGAGACGGGCTACAAATACGGCACCGACTACGTGCCGAGCGGCCACATCACGACCATACTGGCGCGGCGGTTCCGCTTCCTGGGCAAGATCACCGCCGAGGGGGAGATGACCTACTTCCCGTTGCACGACAGCAACTCCAACTACTACGCCGACGCGGTGGAGACGGCCAACTGCACGGCGGCCAAGCTCGACGGCACGGAGGGCGACGTGATGGTGATGGAGCCCGGCTACTGGTACAAAGGCATCACCGACTTCCTGAACAAGAAACTCTACCGGTGCTGGAGCAGCCGCGACAGGGAGCACGAGCCGAGACGCCCGGCGGCCACGGTGCTTGAATACGCCGACATACAGGCGGCGGGCGGCGTGAGGAACAACTACAAGCTGCTCACCGGCAAGGGGAGCCTCGCGGCGGCGCAGAGCAGCGACAGCAGCTATGCCGTCTGCAACGTCGACGTGGAGGGCTACCGGCGGGTGCGGTATCCGACGGTGGCGGGCAGCAACTTCATGGGGGCGGCCTTCGTGGACGGCGAGGGCGCCATCGTGAAAGAGGTGATGGTGGAGACATTGAGCGGCGGCTTCGAGCCCGGCATGTACGTGATAGCCGACGTGCCGGAGGGGGCGAAGCGGCTCTACTGGACCATCCTCAAGAGCGCGGAGTTCGACAAGGTGGTGTTGAGCCACAGCGAGAAGATAGAGGACATGGAGCCCGACTGGGTGTGGCACGACGAATGCGCGGGCGGTGCGGCGGAGAGCAGCATCGTGGGCAACAAACTGCGCAGCGTGATGACGAGCGGGACGAGTGTGGCCAACCTGCCATGGAGCGACCTGCACTACTACAGCGCGCAGAGGGGGATGCAGCAGATAGACTACGAGCTGCACAAGGACGTGGCCAACCTCTACTACGGGAAATACGGCAACACGGACAGCCAGGGGCAGTGCGGCTACGGCGAGTCGAACTACAACCAGCCGCAGAACCGCACGGCGGCCATCGGCATGAAAGACACGGTGAACCCGAATGGCGCGACAACAGGGGCGTGGGTGTGGAACGAAGCCGACCCGCCGCAACTGGTGAGCATCAACGCCGTCAACTGCATGGGCTACCAGAACTTCTTCGGCGACAAGACGGAGTGCATGGACAACGTGGCGGTGAACGTCGGCACGGTGGACGGCAAATGGGTGATAGATATGCCAGACGGGACGCAGCGCAAGGTGAAAGGCTCGACGACGAGCGGCAACTACATAAGGGGCATCGTACACGGCAAGTACATGGACATCATCGCGGCGCAGACGCCCGGGGCCACCTCGACCACTTTTTATTGCGACATTCACTACTACACAGCCGCAGTGGGCCGCGTGGTCTATCGCTCGAGCAACCTCGCGTATGCGGGCGGCGGTGTGTCGTATGCGTATGCGAGCTACGATGCATCGAATGCGCGCGCGGCACTCGGCTCGCGTCTGGCCTTCCGCGGCAAATTCGTTAAGGCGGCGAGCGTGGCCGCGTACAAGGCGGCAGTCGAGGTGTCGTAAAGCGTAGCGCGAAGCGCGTCAAAGCGTAGGGGGCGACAGCCCCCTTGCAATCCCGCGTAAGCGGGTCGATTTTGAAAAAAAAATGGCCGATTTTGGCCGTAAGACATGTTGCAAGGGCATTGCAACGCAAATGAAAGGAAAAGACAAAGATAGGCAATAAAAATGGGTCGAGAACGTTATAGGAGACATCAGGCGGAATTCCCCGGTGGGCCGCGTGGTCTATCGCTCGAACAACAACGCGAATGCGAACGGCGGTGTGTCGTATGCGAATGCGAACAACGATGCATCGAATGCGCACGCGACACTCGGCTCGCGTCTGAACATCCACGGAGAGCGGAGAACAGTCTGATTATTCAGACAACTCCGAATACTCCGACTAATCGGCCAACTCCAATGCTGGACGTGTCCTTGAATGGTGTGCCGAGGGGAACGAGCCTCACTAAAAGCATGGTGGCACGGTGCCACCGTGGAAAAGTGAAAAACCACGTAAATCGGGTAGAGCTTGGTAGGTGCTATGCAGTCGAAGAGGTCGGGCCCGGAGAAAGGAAGGCAATGAAACGTGAAGGACACGTGATGGAGGAGATTGTGGATTACAGCAACCTCTATCAAGCCATCGACGAGGTGCTGCGCGGCACCGCAAGGAAAAAGACCCGAGTGGGTCGCTACATCCTGGAACACCGCGACGAGGTGATTGTTCGCCTACAGGCAGAACTGGGGGACGGCTCGTTTGAGCTGGGCCGCTTCCGCGAGCGCACCATCATAGAGGCAGGCAAGGAACGCCACCTGCAAGTGTTACCCATCTACAAACGTATTGGCATCAACGCGGTGATGCGTGTGGTGGACACCCACCTGAAGAAACGCTTTATCCGCACCAGTGGAGCGAGCATCAAGGGGCGCGGTATGCACGACCTGATGAAGTACATCTGCGACGACATGCGGTGCGACCCTGAAGGCACACGCTACTGCTACAAGGCCGATGTGCGGAAGTTCTACGAGAGCATCCATCAGGAAGAGGTGATGCACTGTGTACGCAGGGTATTCAAAGACCCTGTGTTGTTGGTGCTGTTGGAGAAATTCGTCACCATGCTGCCGCAAGGCCTCTCGATGGGGCTGCGCAGCTCGCAGGGGCTGGCCAACCTCTTACTCTCGCTCACCCTCGACCACCCCCTGAAGGACGGCCTCGGGGTGCGCTACTTCTACCGCTACTGCGATGACATCGTGGTGCTGGGTGGCGACAAACGCGAGCTGTGGCAGGTGCGCGACAAGGTGCATGAGCTGGTGGAGAGCGTAGGCCTTCAAATCAAGACCAACGAGCGGGTGTTCCCCATCGAGGAGGGCATTGACTTCCTCGGCTACGTCATCTACGGACCCGACCATGTGGAGCTGCGCAAGCGCAACAAGCAGCACATGGCTCGCAAGATGCACGACGTGAAAAGCAGAAAAAGAAGGGCAGTGCTGACCGCTTCGTTCTACGGCATGGCCAAGCACGCCGATTGTAATCACTTATTTTATACATTAACAGGTACAAGCATGAAAAGCTTCAAAGACTTGGGCGTGAGTTACGCCCCCGCCGACGGGAAGAAACGCTTCCCCGGCCCCAGCATCAGCATACGCGAGCTGGTCAACCTACCCATTGTGGTGCGCGACTTCGAGACGGGCATCAAGACCGACCAAGGCGAAGACCGCACGTTGGTCTCCATCGAGAAGAACGGCGAGCCGTACAAGTTCTTCACCGCCTCGATAGAGATGCGCAACATCCTCGAGCAGATTAGGGAGTTGCCCGACGGCCTCCCCTTCGAGACCACCATCAAGGCCGAGACCTTTGGCAAGGGCAAAACCAAATACGTATTCAGTTGATATGAGACATGCAGAAGGAAACAAGGATGTGGCACCGATAGTGTGCCTCAACCCACGGCGCGACACGTGGCGGGTACGCCTCGCCATCACCCCCACCGAGCTCGGTGCGGAGTGGTATGAGGAGGACTTCGACCACCGCCCCACAGCCACCGAGATACGCGCCCTCTTCGTGGAACTGGTGAACGAGCGGGTGCAGCAGAGCATCCTCACGGGCTTCACCTACGAGGGCAAGGCCGTGTGGCTCTCCGAGGAAAACCAGCTCAACTTCCGCAGCACCCCCTCCGTGCCGGTGCGCTTCAAGCTGGGCGAGGACGAGGATGGCAACGCGGTTTATCACACCTTCACCACGCAGAAGGAACTGGCGGCCTTCAACAAGGCCATCTCCGACCATATAGCCCAATGCCTCAACGAGGGGTGGACGGAGAAGGACGGTTTCGACGTGGAGCCATATCTGAGGGAGTGAGGCCTTTATAGCCCTGTGGGGATTGGGCATAATAAATCCCCAGCCTGTTAATAAAAGCCGCTTAACTCCTTTATCATACATTATAGCCCGAAGAGGCGACTGGGGATATTCCTCCAGCCTCTTCGGGCATAGTATTTTTCGGAGTTAAGCGAGTGCAAAAGTACGAATATTTTGGAAATTAGCGAGAAAAACCTTTAACAACCAACCATAACCGATTATGAATAAGTATTATGCAATGCTGGCCAACGTCCTCGAAAACGGACGCGAACAGCACAACAAGAAGGGCAACATCAGGTATTTGACCAACGAGGTGATGCGGATCGACCCTGCCGACCTGCTCGACATCTTCGAAAGCCACAACATCGCCCGAAAGAAACTCCGCAACGAGCTGGACCTGTTCCAACGTGGCGAACGGCAGACCGAGGCCTACCGCGAGGCAGGCATATCATGGTGGGACTACTGCGGACCTATTTTGGTGAACAGTTATCCCACCTACTTTGAGCGGCTGCCCCGGCTGGTGGAGCGTATCAACCGCGAGAAACGCAACAGCAAGAACTACGTCCTCTTCCTCGGCGAGACAGGGGCAGAGAGCAACCAAGCCCCCTGCCTCTCGCTGGTGCAGTTCCAGATTGAGGACGGACGGCTGCTGCTGACGGCCTACCAACGCTCAAGCGATGCCTCGCTGGGCTTGCCCTCGGACATCTACCACCTCTATCTAATCAGCCGACAGGTGGACTTGCCCCTGCACAGCATCACGCTCTTCCTCGGCAACGTCCACATCTACGAGAACAACATCGACCGCACACGTGCCCTGCTCACTGGTGAGGAGGGTGTGCGCTTTGAACTGAATGTCTAACCAATACCAAGTAAAGAGATGAAGAAGTACATCACCGCCCCTCTGCCATTTCAGGGGCAAAAACGACGCTTTGTAAAGCAGATCGAGGAAATGGCCATGCAGCAGAAGAAAGGGGCTGTATTCGTTGATTTGTTCGGCGGCAGCGGCCTCGTGAGACACATCATCAAACAGGCACGGCCCGACTGCCGTGTCATCTACAACGACTTCGACCACTACAGCGAGCGGCTGGAACATATCGGGCGAACCAACGAAATGCTCCGTGCCTTGCGTCCCATCGTGGCCAGTGTGCCACACAAGATGCGTATCGAGGAACCCATCCGCTCGCGTGTCATCGAGGAGGTGTATCGGTGGCAACGGTCGGGCTATGTGGACTGGTTCTCGCTGTCGAGCAACCTGCTCTTCACCATGAACTACGTCCACGGCTTCGAGGAGTTTCGCAAGGAGACCCTCTACAACCGCATTCGGCTGGCCGACTACAACGCCGAGGGTTACCTTGAGGGTGTCGAGGTCGTGTCGATGGACTACCGCCTACTGTTCAACCAGTACCGCCTCGTTCCTGATGTGGTCTTTATCCTCGACCCGCCCTACCTCTCGACCGACAGCGGCACCTACACCAACACAAGTTACTGGCGGCTGTCCGACTACCTCGACGTGCTGAAATGCTTGCAAGGGACGCGCTTCGTCTATTTCACCAGCAGCAAGTCCACCATCGTCGAGCTGGCCGACTGGATAGCACGGAACGACTTCCACGGCAACCCATTCGAGGGCGCGAAGGTCTATCGTCAGCATGTCAGTGGCCAAGCCTTGAACTACGACGACATGATGCTTGTAAAGGCTGCATAAACCTCAACTCAACCACAACCAAATAATATGAAAAGGGCGTTGCAATGTGTTTGCAACGCCCTTGTTTCTGTACGTCTATATTTCGTCGGAATTTCCTCAAAACTTGTACATTTCGTTTTGGAAACTTGCACATTTCGATTTGCGGATTATAAGGGGAAGAAGGGGGGAAGAAGATGATACCTCTTGGTGGCTGGTTTCCAGCTTGTTGCGAATATGCAAAAAATGCCCTTTTTGCGGAAAATGTGCATCGCAAAAAGGGCTTTTTTGGCAGGGGCTCCGGGGTCAGTTGCGCACCTCCTCCATCGCCCTCTGGATGAACCGGTTCAGGGGCAGGCTGGCATGCCACACGCGCAACACCTCGTCGAAGAGCTTCGGGCTGCCGAGCAGGCGGTCGGGCATGGTGTAGGAGGTGCAGTAGTCCTTGTATTTCAGCAGGTCGGCATGCTCCCAGTCGGCCGGGTAGCCCTTGGGCACTCGCTGCAGTTTCTTCATGGTGAAGAACGTGTTGCCAAAATAGTTCTTGTAGGAAGGCTCGGCCATGATGGCGAGGAACTCGTCGGGACAGTAGAAAATCTCCTGGCGGATGGCGTTGAGGCCCTCGGGGGTGGGCATGAAGATGCCGCCGCCGAGGTTGCAGGTGCCTTTGAGGCCGTAGGCCTCGTCGCAGCCCAACTGGAAGTAGTAGCCCGGCACGCCGCTGTTCTTCGGCCCCCAACTGCTCAAGAAACAGGCCACATGCGTCTTGTAGGGCGTCTTGTCTTGCGAGAAGCGCGTGTCGCGGTAGATGCGGTAGACGCTGTTCTTGGCCGTGAGGCCCACGAGAGTGTCGTCCACACGCTCCATCTCTTCTATAAGTGCCTGGGTGAAAGCCTCGAAGGATTCCTTGATTTCAAGCCAGTGGGGTTTGCGGGCGTTGAACCATTCGCGGTTGTTGTTCTCCGCCAGTTCGCGCAGGAACGGCAGGGTGTCCGGGTGCAGTTGTGGGGTCATGGAATTGAAAATTGGGAATTGAAAATTAAGAAAATAGGGATTGGGGGTTGATAATTGGAGTTATTCGGTCGGAATCTTCTCCCTCCCCGCACTGTTTCAATGCCGGGCGTGCCGCGAGGAGCATCGTGGCGGTTAGGAGCAGCAGGGTCAGTGTTTCTTTCATAGGACTTTGGCATCTATCCGGGTGCAAAGGTACGAAGAAATGGTGAAACCAACTGTGTCCGGTGGGGTATTTGGGGCGTTTTTTATGGCATGATGAAGAAAAATACATGTGTAATGTGTTGATAATTAGCAAAATACCCCCCCCCCGGTCAAAAAAAATGTTTTCGTATGTGGGAAAAATGACATATCTTTGCAGCCAGTTACTAACCTAAAAAAACGTAAGAAAATGAAAAAAGTAATGTTCGTCGCCGCTGTCGCCATGGTGTTTGGCCTGGCCAGCTGCAGCAAAAGCAAGGATTGCAACTGCCACTGGGAGGTCAATGGTGAATCCGTCATGCCTGCCGAGTACCAGGATTTTGAACTTAAGGATCAAGATGATTGCGACAAACCCAGCCTTCCTGATCAGTACCAGACTATGGTCAGTAACGCTGCTGCGATGGGCCAAGAAATTGCTGTTGTCTGCAAGGAGAAATAAGCATCCTTTCCGGACAAAACAAGAGCGGGCACGGCAAAGCCGTGCCCGCTCTCTTACATTAATAGGCTGCGCAGCCATTTGATTTCGTCGGCCCAGCGCGTGGGGTCGGGGGTCTCGAGGATGATGGGCATGTCGTCGAAGCGCGGGTCGTGCATTAGGCGGCGGAAGAACTCCTTGCCCATGGCGCCCTCGCCCAGCACCTCGTGGCGGTCCACATGGCTGCCGGTGCCTTTCTTGCTGTCGTTGAGGTGCACGGCGCGCAGGTACTTGAAGCCCACCACGCGCTCGAACTCATCCATTGTGAATTGATAGCCCATTTCGGTCGTGAGGTCGTAGCCCGCCGCCAGCGTGTGGCAGGTGTCGATGCATACGCCCACTCTCGACTTGTCCTCCACGCCCTCGATGATGCGGGCGATGTGCTCGAACTTCCAGCCGAGGTTGGTGCCCTGGCCGGCGGTGTTTTCTATCACTGCTGTTACGCCCTCGGTCTTGCTCAAGGCGAGGTTCACCTCGCGCGCTATCTGGTCCAGGCACTCTTCCTCGCTGATGCGGTTGAGGTGGCTGCCGGGGTGGAAGTTCATCAGCCGCAGGCCCAGTTGTTGAGCCCGCTGCATCTCGTCGAGGAAAGCGGCGCGGCTCTTCTGCAGCGTCTCCTCGTCCGGCGA
Organism: Bacteroidales bacterium; assembly: GCA_017940465.1. Taxonomy (GTDB): domain Bacteria; phylum Bacteroidota; class Bacteroidia; order Bacteroidales; family P3; genus Colimorpha. The sequence continues at coordinate 63,901 of JAGAYN010000019.1, forward strand.
GCCGAGGTTGATGAGGTAACTGTCGTGCGGCAGCACATGGTCCGGGCTGAAGCCCCGCTCGACAAGCAGGTCCTTGAAGGCATGTATCTCGTCCATGGCGAGTGGCTTGCTCACCCAGCTGCGCTGGTTGCGAGTGAACAATGCAAAAGCATCGGCCCCAATGGCCTCGGCGTTCAGGATGGCGTTGCACACGCCCCCACTGGCGCTCACATGCGCCCCGATAGGTTTGCTCATAAACTCGTGTTGTTTAGGTATTCGCTGATACGTTCCATTAGTTTTTTGTCTGACATGAAGTCAGCAAACATCCACGTTTTTCCGAAAAGGCCAATCGTCATTTTCTTTCCGTTGCTATATCCGATGGAATACAGATAATGATTGTCGATCCTGTCAACGGCAAGTTCCTCAATCAACCCATTAATAGTAATGTAGGACATGAAATCGCTTTCCATAAAACCAGACAGAAGAACGGATATGGTGTTCATGGTTGCTTTGTCATCCAAAGGCTTGCTTTTTGAGTCATTGCGTATTTCTTGCTTCATTGTCTCAATGGTCAGAGGATATATTCTGTTTTCGACACAATGTTGCACAGCACGATTGTGCTTGAACTCATCTTTTGGATTGGTTACAAGCATGGTGGCAAGAATCACCGCGATGCCAAGAATAAACCACCAGAAATTACGGATTATCCACGGCTTTCTTTTGTGTGAGATTTGTTGAACCCAGTAATTTGTTGATGCTTCCATAATATTATTATGTTTTTTTTCGGATGCAAAGATACGTGTTTTTCTTGATATGGGGAAATATATCTCACCGCGCATTGATGCGGAACACATTGATTGGCCTGATTCTTCATCTTGCATATATGCGAGGCTCATTTCACGCACTAAAAAACATATCCCGCATTGTTGCAAACTCCATTTGCAGTGGTGCGGGATTATGTTGCGCTGATGCATAATGTGCTTATTGGGCTAACATCATCCGGAGTTTATCATAGTTTTCTGCGAAAATGTCGTCCAGATGTTCGTCCACTAGCATTTGGAACCGTCGTTGGATGTCGTCAACGGTTTTAAGCGAAGGATTAATCCTGCGGACCTTCTCGGGGTCTACTTTAATCTGTATTGGTATTATACCACGCTGTCGAATTCGTTGCGGCGGATGAGCAGGGGATAGCGTTCCGGATGACGGAGGCTGTCAATCTCAAGGTCGACATCAAGCAGCGGCCACTCGATGGCATTGCGGCCACTCATGCGCACGTCAAGCACCTCGCTGATAGAGGCATCGCGCATCCACGGCACACGGTTGTACGACAGGAAATAGTCGTGTCCGCAAACCGACAACAGCACACCTTGGCTGTTAATCATCAATACGTTTGCCAATGTGTCTTTGGTACTGGTCTCTAAGGTCGTCTGCATAAGTCTTTACCATTTTAATGATGTCGTTAACCTCGTGTTTTGCGAATCCGTCGTTCTCGGCAAGTTCCACTTGCGGTTCAAGCCATACTTTCGCCTCGCAATCATCCCTCATCACGTGGATGTGCATACGCTCCTCCTCATTGGAGAATATTTTGAACGTATAGCCTCGTTCTCTTTTGAATACCGGACTCATTGTGTATAACGGCGCTTGTCCGTAATTATTGTGTCAAGTGGGGGACAATTTTTCCTCCATCTGCAACTATCTCAGCAGGAAGCCGAGGTCAGCGTCGAGGGGCAGCTCGCGGGTGTTGGCGATGTTGGTCTTGAAGACTTTCATCTTGTTGGGCTTGCCGATGAGGGAGAGTTTGCCGTCCTCGAGCAGGAGGGCGGTGGCTTCGCGGATGGCGGCGACGGTGGCCTTGGGGTTGACCATGATGTATTCCTTCAGGCGGTCGTCGCGGGTCTCGCCGCCGTGCTTGGGGTCGAAGAAGTCGGTGTAGTGCGGGTTGATCTGGAAGGGGACGAGGCCCATGCAGTCGAACGAGGCGGGCATGACAATGGGCATGTCGTTGGTGGTGCAGAGGGTGGGGCCTGCCACGTTGCTGCCGGCGCTCCAGCCCATGTAGGGCATGCCGTCGAAGGCGCGCTGGCGGATGGCCTGCATGAGGCCCGTGCGCTGCAGCTCGCGGACGAGGTGGAAGGTGTTGCCACCGCCCACGGCTACGCAGTCGGTATCATACACCGCGTTGATGGGCAGCGCCTTGTGGTGCACGGAGGTGAGCTTCACGCCGAACTCCTTGTACACGGCGGCCACTTTCTTCTCGTATGCGTCGTAGCTCTTGGTGAGTCCGCCTTCGGCCAGCGAGACGCCGGCGTAGGGCACGAAGAGCACTTTCTTGACGTTGTGCCGACGGCAGAAGTCGGCGATCATATCCTTGCACCAGCCGAGGTAGGCCTCGCCACGCATGGTGCTGTTGCTTATCAGCAGGAGATTTCTTTTATCCATAGGGCTACATTTTTCAATTTTCAATTATTTCTTAAGCGTCGATGGTAGCATAGGTGGCGTTTTGCTCAATGAACGCGCGGCGGGGCGGCACGTCGTCGCCCATGAGGAGGGAGAAGATGCGGTCGGCGCTGGCGGCGTTCTCGATGGTCACCTGGCGCAACTGCCTGTTGGCCGGGTTCATGGTGGTGTCGCACAGCTGGTCGGGGTTCATCTCGCCCAGACCCTTGTATCGCTGCACGTGGATACCCTTGTCGCCGAATTCGGCCAGGGTGCGTTCGCGTTCCTCCTCGGTCCAGCAGTAGACCTGCTTCTGGCCTTTCTTGATCATGTAGAGGGGCGGCGTGGCCAGGTAGACGTATCCGTTCTCGATCAGTTCGGGCATGTAGCGGAAGAAGAAGGTGAGCATGAGGGTGTCGATATGGGCTCCGTCCACGTCGGCATCGGTCATGATGATGACTTTGTGGTAGCGCAGTTTGCTGAGGTTGAGGGCCTGCGGGTCGTCCGGGGTGCCGACGGTGACGCCGAGGGCGGTATAGATGTCGCGGATGGCGTCGCTCTCGAAGGCGCGGTGGCGCATCACTTTTTCGACATTGAGAATCTTACCCCTGAGGGGCAGGATGGCCTGGTAGCGGCGGTCGCGGCCGTCCTTGGCGGAGCCACCTGCCGAATCGCCCTCGACGAAGAAGATTTCGCACTCGGCCGGGTCGTTGCTCTGGCAGTCGGCCAGCTTGCCCGGCATGCCGGCGCTGGAGAAGACGCTGCTGCGCTGCACCATCTGGCGTGCCTTGAGGGCTGCCTGGCGGGCGCGGGCGGCGAGGATGACTTTGTCCACTATGGTGCGGGCCTCGTTGGGATGCTCTTCGAGGTAGTTCTCCAACATCTCGCTCACGGCCTCGTCCACGGCGCCACGCACCTCGGTGTTGCCCAGCTTGGTCTTGGTCTGTCCCTCGAACTGCGGTTCGGCCACCTTGACGCTGATGATGGCGGTGAGACCCTCGCGGAAGTCGTCGCCCGCGATTTCCACCTTGGCTTTCTGGAGCAGTCCGCTGCGGTCGGCGTAGGCTTTGAGGGTACGTGTCAGGCCGCTGCGGAAGCCCGACAGGTGGGTGCCGCCCTCGTGGGTGTTGATGTTGTTCACGTAGGAGTGCAGGTTCTCGCTGTAGCCGGTGGTGTACTGCATGGCTATCTCAATGGGAATCCCCTTGCGTTCGCCCTCGATGTAGATGGCTTCGGGCATGAGCTTCTCGCGGTTCTCGTCGAGGTAGGCGATGAAGTCGCGCAGGCCGCGCTCGCTGTAGAAGTGGTCCTCGCGGGAGGGTTTTTCCAGATGGGCGGCATCCTCGATGGAGGCGTCGGCGGGCAGGCGCCAGTCGCAGATGTTGATTTCAATGCCTTTGTTGAGGTAGGCCAGCTCGCGCATGCGGTCCAGCAGGGTGTCGTATTTGTATTCGGTGACGGTGAAGATGGTGTCGTCCGGGTGGAAGGTCACCTTGGTGCCGCGCTTGTCGGTGGTGCCGATCTCTTTCACGGCGTAGAGCGGTTTGCCTTTGGAGTATTCCTGCTGGTAGGCTTTGCCGTCGCGGTAGACGTTCACCGTCATGTGGTCCGAGAGGGCATTGACGCAGCTCACGCCCACGCCGTGCAGGCCG